>CAVULT010000017.1:0-26064 GCA_963742235.1 Candidatus Aminicenantota bacterium
TTTCAGGGAAGAATGCGCCCGCTTCGGCGTCAAAAGACCTTATGGTATAGTAGTCTGTTTAAAACCCCGTTCGGGGCCTCCGAATGGCCCCGTGTTTCAGGAGACGCGACGATGGCAGAGAATCCGCGACCGGGCCGGGCGAGACGCTTCGCCGCGGCGTCTCTCGGTCTGACCTTTCTTCTGGCTCCCTTGCTCGCCGCCCAGGACCGGCCGCTGACCCTCGACGAGGCCGTCAAGCTGGCCCTGGAGAGGAACGAGAGGGCCCTGGCCACGCAGGAGGACGTCAACGCCGCCAACGCGCGCGTGGCCCAGGCGCGATCCTTCTTCCTCCCTTCGATCACCTCGACGAGCGGCTACACCCGCCGGGCTTACGAGGTTCGCCGGGTCGTCGGCGACACCGAAGTCGTCATATCGCGGTTCAACGCCCTCGCCGAAAACCTGGCCCTCAACCTGACTCTGTTCGACGCGTCCAGCATGGTCGGCCTTTCGGCCGTGAGGTCCCAGAGGAACTCCGCGCTGGCGGCCGCAGCCGAAAGCCGGCGGCAGCTGGCCTTCGAAGTCAGCCAGGCCTTTCTGTCGACCCTCGGCACGTCCCAGGTCCAGGAGGCGTCGGCCCGGCGCTTCGCTTTCGCCAAGCAGAGCCTCGAGGCGGCCAAGGCCCGCTTCGCGGCCGGTCTCACCTCCATCAACGACGTCACCCGGGCCGAACTCGAGTATGCGACAGCCGAGGTCGGCGTCACCCAGGTCCAGGGACAGGTCGAGACGAGCACCCTGCAGCTCGGATATCTCCTCGATGCGCCGGACTCCGTGCGCGGCCGGCTCGTCGTGCCCGAATTCCTGATCGAAGCCGCCTCGGCCGAGGCCGCGAACACCGAGGCCCTTGTGGAGGAAGCGCTGGCCCGCCGGCTCGACGTCGGGTCGCTCCGCTATCTGGCCTCGGCCCAGCACGCCCTGGCCAAGGTGCCCATGCTCGACTGGCTGCCGACCCTCGTCGCCAGCTACCGTTACAGCATCACCAACGAGCCCAGCTTCAATAACCGGAATTGGAACTGGACCGCCGGAGCGACGCTGAATTGGACCCTCTTCGACGGTCTGACCCGGTTCGGCCAGCGGAGAGAGCAGAAGGCCTTGGCCAAATTGGCCGACCTCGACCTCCAGGCGGCCACCCGCCGCGTCGACGTCGAGGTCCGGCAAGCTCTCGTCTCCCTGGCCAATCAACGCGCCTCTCTCAAACAGGCCTCCGTGGCCCAGGATGTCGCCAGGAAGAATGCCACCGAGACGACCGAACTCTACCGCCAGGGCCTGGCCTCCGCCCTCCAAGTCGCCGACGCCATCGTCAGCCTCTTCGAGGCCGAGGTCGCCTTTGTCCAGGAACGCTATGGTCTGGGCGTCGCCTTCCTCAACCTGGAAGCCGCCCTGGGACTCGATCCCTTCGGGAAGGAGCCACGCACGTGATCAGCTTGAAGAACCGGAAGCTCATGGTCATCGCCGCCGCCGCGGCGTTCGTCGTTTTTGCCGGCGCCTGCAAGAAGAGCGGCGCCGGATCGCCCTCCGCCAAACGAGCGCAGGGACGGATGCAGTTCCCCGTCGACGTGGAAAAGGTCCCCGTCCGTTCCCTCGTCTACACAGTTTCGGCGGTCGGATCGGTCGAAGCCTTCGAGAAGGTCCAGGTTACGGCCCGGGTCGCGGGCGCCGTCGACCGCGTGCGCTTCGCCGAAGGGGAGTATGCCGCGGCCGGCCAGGTCCTGGTCGAGATCGAGACGGAGCGCTACCGGCTGGCCGTCGAATCGGCCCAGGCCGCTTACGAAAAGTCTCTGGCCGCCAAGGCCGACGCCGAGGCCGGGCTCAAGCGCAGGGAGACAGTCACCACCCAGAACCCCGGCCTCATCCCGGGTGAGGAGGTCGAGACCTGGCGGACCAAGGTCCTCACGGCGGCCTCCGAGGTCGCCCAGACCCGCTCGGCCCTCAACCAAGCCAAGCTCAATCTCAGCGACGCCTTCGTCAAGGCCCCGATCTCGGGCATCATCCAGACCCGGACCGTGCAAACCGGCCAGTATGTCGAGACCGGCACCGTCCTGGCGACGCTCATCCGCCGCGATCCGCTTCTCCTCAGGTTCCGGGTCCCCGATCGCGACGCCGCCCGGATCAAGCCGGGCCAGCAGGCCACTTTCCGTGTCCGGGAGGACGGCCGCGAGTTCACGGCCAAAGTCGTCCACGTGGCCGAATCGGCCGACGCCACGTCGCGCCTTGTCGACATCACGGCGAACATCGCCGACCCGACCGACCGGAGCCTCCGGCCCGGCTCATTCGCCGAGATCACCGTCCCCGTGTCATCCCCGGGAGAAGCCCCGGTCATCCCGGTCGGGGCGGTCCGCCCGAGCGAGCGCGGCTTCATCGCCTATATCGTCGAAGGCGACAAGGCCGTCGAGCGCATCCTGACCCTCGGTATGCGCTCGGCCGACGGCCGGGTCGAGGTCCTCTCCGGCCTCAAGGGCGGCGAGATGCTCGTCGTCCGCGGCTCCGAGGCCCTCTCGGACGGCGTGACTGTCCGCATCGGCGCCCCGGCGGAGGCCGCTCCGGCCGCGTCGGGCAAGCCGGCTGAGGTGGGCGCCCCGCCGGTCAAGAAATAAAGGATCGCCCCATGAACCTTACCGAAGCCTGCGTCAACAAACCCGTCCTGGCCTGGATGCTCATGGCCGCGACGATCGTCTTCGGCGTCGTCGCCGGCGGCCGGATCGGCATCAGCCAGTTCCCGGACGTCGACTTTCCCACGCTCAACGTCTCCGCCACCTGGGAAGGCGCGGCGCCGGAGGTCATGGAGAACGAGGTCGTCGAGCCGCTCGAGGAGACCCTGATCCAGATCGAGGGCATTCGGACCATCACCTCGAGCTCGCGCATGGGATCGGCCAATATCACCGTCGAGATCGAGCTCTCCCGCGACGTCGACCTGGCCCTCCAGGATGTCCAGGCCAAGGTCTCGCAGGCCGTGCGCAGCCTGCCCCGGGACATGGATCCCCCGACGGTCTCCAAATCGAACCCCGAAGACCAGCCGATCATGATGGTCCGCCTCGGCGGGCCCTACCCCCAGCGCGTCCTCAGCGATTACGTCCGCTACGGCCTCAAGGAGAAGCTCCAGACCATCCCGGGCATCGGCGAGATCTCGCTCATGGGCACCCTGGAGAGGAACGTTCGCATCTGGCTCGACGCCGCCCGGCTCGACGAGAAGGGCCTGACCGTCACCGACGTCATCAGCGCCTTGCAGCGTGGGCATGTCGAGCTGCCCGCCGGCCGGCTCGAAACGCCCGGCCGGGAGATCAATGTCCGCGTCCTCGGCGAGGCGCTCGACCTCGACACCCTGCGCAAGATCGTCGTCCGCGAGGTCGAAGGCAGCCCCATCTACCTGAGCGACGTGGGCATGGTCGAGGACGGCTTCGAGGACGTCCGCCGCATCGCCCGGGTCGACGGCGGCCCGGCCCAGGGCATCGGCATCAAGAAGCAGCGCGGCGCCAACGCCGTGGCCGTGGCCCAGAAGGTGCGGGCGACGCTCGACGCCTACATGAAGACCCTGCCGAACGACATGACGGTCGGCATCACGAACGACAGCACCGAGTTCATCCGCCAATCGGTCAACGAGATCCAGTTCGAGCTCCTGCTCTCGGTCGTCCTCACGGCCTTCGTCTGCTGGCTCTTCCTGGGGTCGCTGTCGAGCACGCTCAACGTCATCCTGGCCATTCCGATGTCGCTCCTCGGCACGGTGGCCATCATCTATTTCCTGGGATTCACCTTCAACACCTTTACCTTGCTGGCCCTGGCCTTGGCTGTCGGCATTGTCGTCGACGACGCCATCATGGTCATGGAGAACATCTTCCGCCATCGCGAGGGCGGCGAGGCCCTCGTGCCGGCGGCCCTCAACGGGACGAAGGAGATCGCCTTCGCCGCCCTGGCCGCGACCCTGGCCGTCGTGGCCATCTTCATCCCCGTCGTGTTCATGAAGGGCATCATCGGGCGGTACTTCCTGCAGTTCGGCATCACCCTCTGTCTGTGCGTCCTGCTGTCCTACATCGAAGCCGTCACCCTGGCCCCGGCCCGGTGCTCGCAGTTCCTCAAGACGACGCGGGAGGGCCGGAACAAGGTCGGCCTGGCCGTCGACCGGGAGTTCCGCCGGCTCGAAGGTCTCTACTCTCGGATCCTTCGCGGCGGCCTGCGCAAGCCGGGCCTGATCCTCGGCCTTGCGGCGGTCCTCTTCGCGGCGGCCATCGTCGTTTTCATGATCCTGCCGAGCGAGTTCGTGCCCTCGCAGGACCAGAGCCGGATCATGGTTCGCCTGATGACCGCCGTCGGCTCCGACATCACCGAGACGGACGCTCTGATCATCAAGGCCGAGGACAAGGTCCGCAGCCACCCCGAGGTCACCCAGATCTTCAGCTTCGTCGGCGGCGGCAGCAGCATCAACTCCGGCATGCTCTACGTCACGCTGGTTCCGCCCAAGGAGCGCAAGCTGGACCAGACCGGCCTTTCGGCCGTCATGCGCCGCGAGCTCAACGCCATCCCCGGCATCCGGGCCGTCATGCAGGACACATCTCAACAAGGGTTCACGGCCCAGCGCGGCTTCCCGGTCGAATTCTCGGTGCGCGGGTCCGATTGGAACCAGCTCGTCCCGCTCAGCCAGAAAGTCATGGCCGACTTGACGGCCAGCGGAATCGTCGTCGACATGGACTCGGATTACCGCGTCGGAATGCCGGAGCTGCGGGTGAGCCCGGACCGGGCCGTCTGCGCCGATGTCGGCGTTTCCGTCGATGAGGTCGCCACGACCATCAACGCCCTCGTCGGAGGCATCCGGGTCGGGAAGTACAGCACCGGCGGCCGCCGGCTCGACGTCCGGCTCAAGCTCATGGCCGGGCAGCGGTCGCGGCCCGAGGACATCTCGCGGCTGCGCGTCCGGGCCCGCAACGGCGAGCTCGTGCCGCTGTCGTCGCTAGTCGTCTTTGACGAGCAGGCGGCCCTCCAGGCCATCACCCGGCGCGATCGCGAGCGGGCCATCTCGATCTACGCCAACGTCGCCCCAGGCCACTCCCAGGCCGAGGCCCTGCGGGTCGTCGAAGGGCTCGGCAAAACCCTGCCGGTCGGCTACCGGGTCGTCCTGGGCGGATCGAGCGTGGCCTTCCGCGATTCGATGAGCAGCCTGCTCTTCGCGATGTTCCTGGGCATCGCCATCGCCTACATGATCCTGGCCTCGCAGTTCAACTCGTTCAAGGACCCGGTGACGATCATCACCATCCTGCCGCTGTCGATCGCCGGCGCGGCCTTCGCTCTGCTCGTCACCCGGCAGTCGCTCAACATTTTCAGCATGATCGGCCTCTTGCTCTTGATGGGCATCGTCAAGAAGAACTCCATCATCCTGGTCGATTATGCCAACGCGTTCAAGGCCAAGGGTTTCGGGGCGAAGGAGGCGATGGAAAAAGCCGGGCCTATCCGGCTGAGGCCGATCCTGATGACGGCCACGGCCACCATGATGGCCGCCATCCCGCCGGCCCTGGGGATCGGCTCGGGTTCCGAGATCCGGATGCCCATGGCCATCGCCGTCATCGGCGGCCTGGTGCTGTCGACAGCCCTGAGCCTGATCGTCGTCCCGGCCTTCTACGTTATAGCGGACAAGCTTGGAAAAAAGAAGAAGCCGGCTGAGGTGTAATGGGGTCGGACCACAGGAACAACGAAGGTTATCAATAACTTAGGGCAACTTTCAGGATCTAAAATGGCTTAAAAGCGATGTTTTCGGGCCCGAAAATGAGACATCGGGTCCAGGGGCGAGGGCTCCTTTGACCGCGAGACGTCAGACCTTCTTATCGGACGCGCCGGGCTTCGTGAGGGGCATGCCGTTCGCGCAGAGCGGGCAGACGTCCGGCTCATAGGCCTCGACCTTGAGGGCGAGGAGACTCCCGACGGCCTGGCCCTCGATCGTGACGGCGCCGGCGCTCCGATCGACGAGGACGTAGATCCCGGCGACCTGGACCTGGTGCTCCCGCAGGCAGGCCATGACTTCCTGGATGGAGCCGCCCGTGGTCAGGATGTCCTCGACGATGACGGCGCGCGAGCCGTCGAGCCCGGAGAAACCCGATCGGATGGTCATCTTCTCGTCGGCCCGCTGGGTGAAGGCGAACTTCTTGCCCAGCTTGAGCGCGGCCAGGAAGCCGATGGCGATGGCGCCATAGGCGGGGGAGACGATATAATCGAAATCGGGGACCTCGCGCCGGATCTTCGCGACGAGGAGGTCGACGATTTTCTCGAGCGCCGCCGGCTTCTCGATGAGCCGGATCTTCTCGAAATACCATTCCGAATGCTTGCCCGAGGTCAGCTTGAAATGACCGTGGAGCAGGGCGTCGCTTTCCTTGAACAAGGCCAGGACGGTTTCGTTCTCGTTAGGCAGGGTCATTTCGGTTCTCCCTTCTGTCTTTTCAGAATGCCCTCGCTGTGGCACGTGAATTCCTGGCCCGTCGGGCGAGTGATCGATCTTTTTATTTCGTGCCTCCTCCGGACCGAAGGACCTCTCTTTTATAGTCGATTGGCAGGCTCCGGGCAAGGGGCAGCGGAGCGGGCTCCCCGGATCGCGGACTCCGGTCTTGCGGCCCCGCGGCGATTATGCTAAACCGAGTGTCAAATGGATAACGAATTCCGAGACGACCGCACTTGTTTCGTCTGCGGCGAGAAAAATCCCTCGGGCCTGAAGCTTCGCCTGCGGATGGACCCGGCGCGCGGCGAATCCACCTCGGAAGTGACCTTCGCCACGCACTTTCAGGGTTGGGCGGGCATCGTTCACGGCGGCCTCGTGGCCACCGTCCTCGACGAAGCCATGATCTACGCCGCCGGGGCGAGAGGCCTCAAGTGCGTCACCGGCGAGATGACCGTGCGCTACGTCAAGCCGGCCTCGACCGGCGCCACCTACGTGCTCAAGGGGCGTTTTCTCGAGGACCAGGGGCGGATCGTTCTGGCTGATAGCGTTCTCGTCGACGGCAGGGGTCAAGAGGTCGCCAGGGCTACGGGAAAGCTTTTTAAAATCAAAGACTAGTTCACGCACCGCCCCGCAGTTGACGTTTTTGCCCCGAAAAACACCGGTTTTAAGCCTTTTGGAGGCCGAAAAAGCGACCTAAATAATTGATAAATAAGGTTATTGCTGTGGTCCGACCCCTAAAAGAAGAAACCCCTAAAAGAAGAAGCGGAGGGCGACGAAGAACAGGAACAGGCCGTAGAGCAGCTTAACCGTCCGGCTCGGCAGGCTGATCGTGATGAGAGCGCCGAAGACGGCCCCGACGAAGATCCCTCCCGCGATCCAGGCCGCGGCCCCGAGGTCGAGGTTCCCGGCCCGATAGTAATACAGCGCTCCGGGTATGCCGAACGGAAACATGATGGCCCCGAGCGACGTGGCGATGGCCCTTTTCGGCGGGTAGTGCAAGGCCAGCGTCAGCAGGGGCACGATGACGTTGCCGCCGCCGATCCCGAACATGCCGGCCATCACCCCGGCCAAAAGGCCGATTCCGACGAGCGGCAGGGGCGACGGATGAGGAGCCGCCTCGGGCTCAGGCTTGGCCGCGACTTCAATCCCCCGCCACTTCCGGAAGCGCCGCACCGGGTCGACGAAGTTCCAGCTGACGTAGAAGCAGAACAGCGCGAAGAACTTGCGCATCAGGTCGCCCGGGAGCGTGTTGGCCAGCCAGGCCCCGACGACGACCGACGTCAGCAACCCCGCGGCGATGAAGGCCGACGCCCTCAGGTCGATGACTTTGGCCCGATAATAGGCGACGACGCCAAGGATGCCGACCGGAAGGAGAATGGCCGCAAGCGACGTCCCCGTGGCCTTGACCAGGGGAAAACCGGCGAGAAGGATGAGCGCCGGCACGATGATGATGCCCCCGCCGATGCCGAAGAGCCCGGCGAAAACCCCCGCTGCGAGGCCGACCAGGATGAGCCACGGCCCGTTCATGTCCGCGATTATAATCGAATCGTCCGTGCTGTGGTATATTAAATAATTGGAGGTTCCATGAGAACGACGTTCGATTCCCGGCTCAAGGTCACCGTCATTCTTCCGGTCGCGTTGACGATCCTCCTGGCCCTCCCCGGCTGCCGCGGCAAAGGCGCCGCTCCGGCCGCTTCCGCCTCTTCCGTCCCCTCCGTGCCCGCCTCCCTCGATTACCCCATCCGCCCCGTTCCCTTCACCCAGGTCGAGCTCACGGACGCCTTTTGGGCGCCCCGCCTCGAGACCAATCGGACCGTTTCCGTCCCTTACGCCCTGCGGATGATCGAAGAGACCGGCCGCGTCGATAACTTCCGCAAGGCCGCCCGCCTCATGACCGGACCCACCAAGGGCCGGCGCTTCAACGATTCGGACGTTTACAAGGCCATGGAGGCCGCCGCCTACACTCTCCGCCTCCACCCCGACGCCGCCCTCGACAAGACCCTCGACGACCTCATCGCCCTCATCGCCCAAGCCCAGGAACCGGACGGCTACCTCTTCACGACCCGCACCAGCGACCCGGCCCATCCCGCCCCCGGCTCCGGGCCCGAGCGCTGGTCGAACCTGCGCGTCAGCCACGAGCTCTACAACGTCGGCCACATGTACGAAGCGGCCGTGGCCCATTTCCAGGCCACCGGCAAGCGCACCTTCCTGGCCATCGCCGAGAAGAACGCCGCGCTCATCCTCCGCACCTTCGGCACCGGCCCCGGCCAGCGCCGCGGCTTCCCCGGCCATCAGGAGATCGAGATCGGCCTGTCCAAGCTCTACCGCGCGACCGGCAACCGCGCCTATCTCGACCTGGCCAAGTTCTTCCTCGACGAGCGCGGCCACTACTTCGGCGGCGAGAAGCACGCCCCCGATGACCCCTTCGCCGTCTACGATTCCGACGAGTACATGCAGAACCACAAGCCGGTCCTCGAACAGGACCAGGCCGTCGGCCACGCCGTCAGGGCCATGTACATGTATTCCGGGATGGCCGACGTCGCCGCCCTCGGCGGCTACCCCGAGTACGTCACGGCCATCGACCGGCTCTGGCTCGACGTGGCCGGACGAAAGCAGTATCTGACCGGGGGCGTCGGCGCCCGCGGCGGGTCCGAGGCCTTCGGCGACGCCTACGAGCTGCCCAACGCCGAGGCCTATACGGAAACGTGCGCGGCCATCGGCAACGCCCTCTGGAACTACCGGCTCTTTCTCCTCCACGGCGAATCGAAGTACATGGACGTTTTCGAGCGTGTCCTCTACAACGGCCTGCTCTCCGGCGTTTCGCTCGGCGGCGACCGCTTCTTCTATCAGAACCCGCTCGAGTCGGGCGGCGGCTATGCGCGCAGCCCCTGGTTCGAGGTCGCCTGCTGTCCGCCGAACATGACCCGCTTCCTGCCGTCGCTCCCGGGCTACGTGTACGCGACGAAGGACGACGTCGTCTTCGTCAACCTCTTCATCGCCGGGACCGGCACGATCCCGCTCCCCGGCCGCTCCCTCGTCCTGACCCAGGAGACGCGCTACCCGTGGGACGGAGACGTCACGCTGACGGTCGCCCCCGAGGCGCCCGGGCCGTTCGAGCTGGCCCTTCGCATCCCCGGCTGGGCCCGGGGCGAGGCCATGCCGACGGACCTCTACACGTTCCTCGACGCGACCGGCGAAAAGCCGGTCCTGAAGGTCAACGGCGAGCCGGTCGCCCTCGACATCCGCGACGGCTACGCCCGCATCCGCCGCGGCTGGAAGGCCGGCGACACGGTCGAGCTCGAGCTGCCGATGCCCGTTCGCCGGGTCCTGGCGAACGACGCGGTGGCCGCCGACCGTGGACGGGCGGCCATCCAGCGCGGCCCGGTCGTCTACGCGATCGAAGGCGTCGATAACGACAACCGGGTTTTCGACCTCGTCCTCCCCGACGCCGCCGCGCTCGGCGTCGAGCTCCGGCGTGACCTGCTCAACGGCGTCGCGGCCGTCACCGGGTCGGCCGTCGTCCTTTCCAGGGACGCCGCGGGCAAGACCGTCGAAGCCGTCCGACCGTTTGTGGCCGTGCCCTATTACGCCTGGGCCAATCGCGGGCCCGGCCAGATGCTCGTCTGGCTTCCCCGCACTGCGGCCGCCGTGAGACCCGCCAAGAAGATCGACATGAAGGTCGATTAGCGATCCCGCGGCCAGGGCCGGCCGGTCATCCCGCATCCCCTTTTCTTCGCCAATTTCGACGCGCTTCGGTTATAATGGGGCACGCCCCTCAAAGAGAAAGAGCCATGACCCCGAAGCGCCTCCCGCCCCCGGCCCTGATCTCTTTCCTCCTCGGACTGGCCGCCCTGGCCCTCATCGCTCCTCGCTCCGCCGGCGCCGAGGAAATGGCCCTCGACAACGGCCGCATCAGGGCCGAGTTCAACGACCAGGGGCTCGTCTCTATCGGCGCTCCCAAATCGGGCCGGTCGCTGGCCTTCTCCGCCGACCCGTCCTCGCTGACGATCGACGGCACGCTCCTTCTCGTCGGCAGCCTCGGCCCGGCCGAGATCGAGACGACGCCCGCGAGGGTCGCTTACCGCTACGCCCGCGATCCCATGACCTTCGATGTCATCTATGAGCTCAAGCCCGGCTGGGACTTCCTGACCAAACAGATCATCGTGACCTCGGCCCGAACGCGCGTCTTCCACGTCAACGATGTCAGGCCGCTCGAAACGACGCTCGGCCGGCCCGTCATCGAGGAGCTGAAGCTCAAGGACGGCTCCTTCGGCGCCATCTGCCGCTTCTTCTCCTCCTCCTCCTCCTCCTCCTCCTCCTCCTCCTCGGTCCCGGCATGGAGCGTCTTCTTCATGCTCCAGAACCCGTTCATGACCTGGACGCGCGACGGATCGACCGTCTCCGCCTCGTATGCCCCGGACATGGACTGGAGCCGGGATTACGGGCCTTTCGCCTCCGACCGCCTCTGTATCGGCCTGGCCGAGCTTTCGGGCACGCGCTTCCCGGCCAAGGCGGTGCCCGAGTGGACGTTCGTCCCCGACTACGACAAGCTTCTCGCCGGATCGCCGTCGATCGACATCAACGAGGGGAACGCCCTCGTCGACTGCGTCCGCTCGTTCCTCCTCTACTATCCCGGGCGGAGCGTCCGCGTCCACATACCCTGGTGCGAGAACGACTACCAGATCGACGTCGGAACGTCCGAGGGGGTCGAGGAATACAAGCGGATCATCGACCGGGCCTCCGAGCTCGGCGTCACCCACCTCCTCTACACGCCGGCCAACAGCTCGCTCTCGAGCCTCGCCGTCAACGCCGACTCCTGGGGCTGGGAGAACGTCCTCTGGTTCGGCCTCGGCCAGAAGCTCCGGAAAGGGGAGTGGGACCCCCGCCGCGACGACGTGCCGCCGGGGCTCAAGGCGATGCTCGATTACGCCGCTTCGAAGAATCTCAAGCTCATGGCCTACGCCTATCCGTCGCTGCCCTTTCTCCAGAATCCCGAGTGGACCGCCTGGGCCGGGGCCGAGGCCGCGAAATCGGGCGCCGACACGGGCCGGCGCTCCTTTCAGGACTGGTGGCTGGACAAGCTCCTGTCCTTCATGAAGACGACGGGCGCGGCCGGCTATTCCTTCGACCATTGGTGGATCGCCCTGGACAAGGCTTCGAGCAAATACGCCCAATGGTACGGCTGCCGGCGCATCCTCGAGGGTCTGAGGCGCGAAGCCTTCGAGGTCGTCATCGACGGCCGCCAGCAGTACCAGAACTTCGGCCCCTGGACCTGGCTGGCCGGGACCTATCCGCACCCGACGCTGACCGATGAACAGCCGGAGAGCTTCAAGGCCTTCCCCGACCTCCACACCGACCGCGTCTCGGCCAACCGGCAGCGGTTCGCCGCCTGGGTCTATCGGGTCGAGCGCTTCACCCCGCCGGAGATCATGCCCGGCTTCATCACCCACCAGTCGGAGCGCAACGACGAGCGGGAGGTTATGCGCCGGGACCGTTTCCGCCCGCGGGATTGGGACGTTCTCGGCTGGAGATATTCGCTCCTCTCGTCGATCGGCACGGCCCCCTTCAACCACGTCGTCAACTTCATTCCCGCCCGCGATCCCGAGGAGTTCGCGGCCCTGTCGGAGGAGGACAAGGCCTGGTTCCGCAAGTGGCTCGACTGGACCGACGAGAACGCGCGCTTCCTTCACGCCCTGAGGCCGATCATCGGGCCGCCGGCGGCCGGCCGCGTCGACGGCACGGCGGCCGTCGTCGGGGACCGCGGCATCGTCTTCCTCTTCAATCCCAACCCCGGGAGCCGGGAGGCGCGCTTCAAGCTCGACCCCTCGATCGGCCTGGTCAAGGGCGAAAAGCTCATGATCAAGGAGCTCTATCCGGAAGAGGGCCGGCTCATCGGCTCGTCCGAGGGTCTCTGGGCTTACGGCAGCGAAGTCGCGCTGTCCCTCCCCGGACGCGAGGCCGCCGTCTACGAGATCTTCCCCGCTCCCGCCGAGATCACGGAGCCCATCCTGTTCAACGTCCGGGGCGCCGTGGCGCTCGCGTCCTCGCGGCTGGCGCTGACCGATGTCATCGCTGAAACGGGAACGTCGCGGCCGATCCTCGTCCGCCTTCCCGAGAAGGCGCGCGTCCGCGCCCTGACCGTCAACGGCGTCGCCTACCCGTTCAAGACCGGCCAGGGCCTGATCACGGCGACGGTGCGCTTCGCCGGCCGCGCCTTCTCGAAGTCCCAGAACGCCGGCAAGGTCCCGGCCGGATTCGCGGGCGGGATCTACAAGGCCCGGGTGACCGTCCCCGCCCGCGTCTTCGCCCAGCTCGCCGAGCGTAAAAAGGCCTGGCCCGTGACGTACACCGAGGATGACCTCCGGGCGCCCTGGCTCGGCGCGTGGCGGCTGCTCCTCCACATCCCCATCATCGAGGGCACGGAGGCCATGGGCGTGAGCCTGAAGATCAACGGCCTGCCGGTCGACGTCCTCAAGGGCTACAACAGCGTTTACCCGCATTCGCCCGGACGGACCTTCATCGGCCACTATGCCGACCTCTCGCGCCTCCGTCCCGACGCGCCCTGCGACATTGAGATCCTGCTCCCGACGCTCGAGCCGGGACGGTTCGAAGGCGCCTTCTTCGAGAACGTCGAGACCGAATACACGCGGCGCATCCTGGCCCCGCCCGCCCCGGCATCGAATAAGCCTGCGCCGAAGAAATGAGCGTCAATCGGGAACTTCCGAATCTTGAAATAGCCGAGGAACACCGCCGGATTGGAAGAGACTCTATTGACCTTTTTTCGGCTTAAGGGCTAGGGCGGAGGGCGCGACCGCCAGGCCGCCCCTTGCCGTGCAACGGAGCTCGACGGGGAGCATCCGGCCGGACGAAAAGGACGCGTCGATCGTCTCGTCGAGCGGAACGGGGTTCTTGTACCCGCCGAAGACGAGGTCGGCGCAGATGAAAGCGGCGGCCGCGGCGGCGGCGTTCCGGGTGTGACAGGGGATCTCGCACAGGCCCTGGACCAGATCGCAGACCGAGCCCATGGTGTTCTGAAGGGCGATGGCCGCGGCGTCGGCCGCCTGGGCCGCGCTCCCTCCGGCCGCTTCGACCACCGCGGCGGCGGCCATGGCCCCCGCGGCGCCGATCTCGACCTGGCAGCCGGCGACTTCGGCGGCGAACGTCGCCCGCCGGGCCACGATGGTCCCGACCGCGCCGGCGGCCAACAGGGACAAAACCGTCTCCTCGCCGCTGAGACGTCTCTCCTCGGCGAGCGTGACGACGACCCCCGGCAGGACACCCGCCGAGCCGCCGGTCGGAGCGGCGCAGACGATGCCTCCGCTTCCGGAGACATGGAGAGCGGCCATGGCCCTGGCCGCGGCCCTCGTGGTGATCCCCCCGGCCGGGAGATCCCCGCGCGCCTCGGCGCGGAAGATCCGCCCGGCTGTCGGCTCCAGGAGCTTCAGGCCGATCCCGCGGCCGGCCAAGCCGTGGCGGACCGACGCCCTCATGATGGCCAAGCGGCGTCCCATCGCCTCGATGACTTCCGCTTCGGTGAGCCCGAGGAGCCGGGCTTCGTAGGCCAGGGCTATCCGGCCCAGCGAAACGCGCCGCCGACGTGCCAGTGCGACCATCTCCGCGGCGGACTCGAAGAGGGCCGTCCCTTTTTGAATGAAGAACAGAGGAGGCGCCGTCCGGGTCCCGCGCACCCCTTCGAGCCCGGCGAGAGCGGTCAGGGCCTCCGGTCCGAGGGGCGTGGTCCTCTGGAACGACAATAGCACTTCGTCGTGTCCGGCCGAGCGGACGGGCCGGCCCATCGTCCGGCCGTCGGCGGCGACGATCGTGTCGACCGCCGGGGCCTTCCGGTTTTCAACGAGGACCAGGACCGCATGGGACTTGCCGTCGAGGCGCACCGGCCGGCCGTCGAGCCGGGTCACGAAGACCATCCCGCCGCCGATCGATTGGGCGGTCGCACAGAGCTTCCGGCCGCTTCGTCCGGCGAGCTCGATGGCCACGGTGTTCGGATGATCGGCCCCTTCAAGTGGAGCGACGCGGAACCGCGGCCGCAGCCCCAGCCCCGGGGCGAGGGCCAGGGCCCGCGCGAAGCGCCCGTCGGTGATCGGCCAGCCGAGGAGGCCTGCGGTCAGGGCCAGATCGACGGCCTGCTGACGGTAGGTCACGGCATAGGAGCCGTTCGGATCGAAGGTGAACGCGGCCCGCGCCGGCTCCTCTCCGAGCAGGGAGCGGACGAGCCGGCCGATGTGATACGACCCCGCCGTATGAGAGCTCGAGGGCCCGCGCATGACCGGCCCGAGGACGTCGTTGAGGATGCTGATGAACTCCATCGTCGCCCTTCAGCCGAGGACCAGGGCGGCCACCGCCAGGTCCTCGACGGCATTGCCCACGGATTTGAAGACGGTGATCTCGTTGTCCGAGCCGCGGCCCGGCTTGAGCCCGGCCAGGACCTCGCCGATCTCGGCCCGGATGTGGCTTTCGTCGATGAGGCCTTCGCGCAGGGGAATGATGATGTCGCCGGCCTCCTCGAGCGCCCCCCGTCTTTCGTCGACGAACAGGCCGGCTCGGCGGATGGTTTCGCCCGGGACCTCGCGGACGTGAGGCTTGTAGGACCCGACGGCATTGATGTGGACGCCGGCCTTGAGATCCCCGTCGCGGAACACCGGCCCCGTCGAAGTCGTCGCTGTCGAGACGATGTCGGCCTCGCGGAGGGCCGTGGAAGGGTCCGCCGGCTCGACGTCGAGGCCAAGCGTCCGACCCATCTCTTCGGCGAAGGCGGCCGCCGCCCGGCGGTCGGTATCGACGACGAAGGCCTTGCGCAGCGGCCGGACGACCGCGATGGCCTCAAGCTGCGCCCTGCCCTGGACGCCGGCGCCGAAAATGGCGGCCACCCTGGCGTCCCGGCGGGCCAGGGCGTCCGTGGCGGCGCCTGACGCGGCGCCCGTCCGGACGGCGGTGAGATGACCCGCCTCGAGGACGGCCAGCGGCGTCCCCCGTTCGGCGTCCATGACGATGGTCAGGGCCTGGGCGAAGGGCAGGCCCTTGGCCGGATTGTCCTCGCAGAGCGAGATGAGCTTGAGGCCGATCCGCTTCGAGCCGGGGAGATACGCCGGCATGATCAGGGCCGTCGTCCGGAAACCGGCGATCTCAAGGCTCGTCCGCGGCGGGACGAGGGCCCGGCCGGTCGAGAGCTGGACGAGCGCGTCGGCCACCGCCCGGATGGCGTCGGGCATGGCGAGGGCGCTCCGGATCTCCCCGGTCGTGACATAGCGGATCGGCGTCGTCGGGTCCATCGGTGTCTCCTCGCGATCATTCTATCAAACATCCGGGGGGATGATAATGGCCCGGCGGTCCTGGGACGGACCGGCATTTGACTTGAGACTCGCCGTCGAATATCTTTAGTCGGGCGTCCCCTCGGCATGAAAGGACATCGGACCATGGACCGCAAGCCGATCCTCAACATCAAGTCCCTCAAAGAACAGGTTTACGAGTACCTCCGCGAGCAAATGAGAAGCGGCGCCATCCTGCCCGGATCGGCCATCGACATGGAGGAGACCTCGAAAACGCTCGGCGTCAGCAAGACCCCCCTCCGCGACGCTCTGCTCCAGCTCGAAATGGAGGATTTCGTCACCATTCTGCCGCGGCGCATGGTCGTGGTCAATGCCCTGACGGAACAGGACATCCGGAACTACTACGAGATCATCGGCTCGCTCGAGAGTATGGCCCTGCTCAAGGCCTTCGACCGGATGAAGCCGTTCGACTTGGAAGCCATGCAGAGACTGAACGACGGCATGCGTGAGGCCCTGGCCGCAGCCGACTTCGATCTCTATTATGAGAAGAACCTGGCCTTCCATGGCACCTTCCTCGACCTCTGCGGCAACACCAGCCTGGTCAAGCTGGTCAACAACCTGAAGAAGCGGCTCTATGACTTTCCCCGGGTCAAGGGCTTCGTCAAGGAATGGGAGGAGAATTCCGTCGGCGAGCACCAGGCCCTGATCGATCTCCTGCGGGCGGGCCGAAGTCAGGACGCGGCCAACCACATCCGGGACGTCCATTGGTCGTTCGAGGTCCAGGAGGGCTTCGTCCGCAGGTACTATCCGGCCATCACCAAGCCCGCCGAATGAACCGGACGTGAAGGCCCCGATCCTGACCGCAGTCCGATCCGGCCGGCATTCTCGAGCCCGGGCCGGAGTACGTCCCATCGTTTTCCTGGGGATGGTCCTCGGTTGGGCGCACCTCGCGGGCGCCTTGCCCGGGGCCGAAGCCCCGTGGGACCCGACGACGGTCGTCTGGGCGGCCCGCCCGGCTGACACGTGGGAGAACGCTCACCCCGTCGGCAACGGCCGGTTCGGGGCGATGATCTTCGGCGGGACGGACGGAGAGAGGATCCAGCTCAACGAAGAGACCTACTGGACCGGCGGGCCGTACTCCACGACCGTCAAGGGCGGGGCGGCCATCCTGTCGGAGATCCAACGGATGGTCTTCGACGGCCGGTTCAAGCAGGCCCATATCCTTTTCGGCCGCCGGCTCATGGGCTATCCGGTCGAACAGCAGAAATACCAGGCGCTGGGTAACCTGGTCCTGTCCTTCCCTTCCAAAGACCAAGCGGCGGAATACCGCCATGAGCTCGGTCTCGACACGGCCCTCGACACGACATCGTACACCGCGGCCGGCGTCCGGTACACGCGCCGGGTCTTCTCGAGCCCGGTCGATCAGGTCCTCGTCATCCGGCTCACGGCCGACGCGCCGGGTCGGATCTCCTTCCGCGCCCAGCTGAGGGGCGAGAGGAACGAGGCCCACTCGAACTACGCCACCGATTATTTCCGCATGGACGGCCTGCCGCCCGACGGGCTGGTGATCAAGGGGAAGTCAGCCGACTACATGGGCATCGCTGGGAAACTGCGCTACGAGGCCCGGCTCAAGACGGTCGCGGACGGCGGCGCGATGAAGGTCGACGAGGACGAGCTCGTCGTCACCGGCGCCGACGCCGTGACCATTCTCATCGCCGCTGCCACGAGCTTCGTCAGCTATAACGACGTCTCAGGCGACCCCGCCGCGCGCGTCGCCGCGGCCCTCGACGGCGCGTCCGGCAAGCCCTTCGATACGCTCCTCGAGGCCCATGTCCGCGAGCACCGGCGGCTCTTCCGGCGCGTCGAGATCAAGCTGCCGTCCGGTCCGACGTCAGGCCTGCCGACCGCCGAGCGGATCAAGGCCTTCGACGGGACGAACGACCCGGCCTTGGCCGGGCTCGTCCTCCAGTTCGGCCGCTATCTCCTCATTTCCTCGTCCCGGCCGGGGACCCAGCCGGCCAACCTCCAGGGCATCTGGAACGACAAGATGAATCCGCCCTGGGATTCCAAGTACACGACCAACATCAATACCGAGATGAATTATTGGCCGGCCGAGGTCGGGAACCTCGCTGAGTGCGCCGAGCCGCTCTTCCGGATGATCCGCGAGCTTGCCGATCAGGGGCGCGATGTGGCCCGGGAGCACTACGGGGCCCGGGGCTGGGTCTTCCATCAGAACACGGACCTCTGGCGCGTGGCCGCGCCCATGGATGGGCCGAGCTGGGGGACTTTCACGACCGGCGGGGCTTGGCTGGCGACGCATCTCTGGGAACACTACCTGTTCACGGGCGATAAGGCCTTCCTGAAGGCCAATTATCCCGCCCTGAAGGGCAGCGCCGAGTTCTTCCTCGATTTTCTTGTCCCCCACCCGGCTTACGGCTGGCTCGTCACCAATCCTTCGACCTCGCCGGAGAACTTCCCGGCCGTGCCCGACCAGCTGCCGTTCTTTGATGAGACCACGACTTTCATGACGACGGCCTCGATCTGCGCCGGGTCCACCATCGACATGCGCATCCTCGACGCTCTCTTCGGTCAGGTGGCCGAGGCGGCCAGGATCCTGGGCGTCGACGCGGATTTCCGCACGAAGGTGCTCGAGGCGAAGACGAAGCTCCCCCCGATGCGGATCGGCCGCCGCGGCAATCTCCAGGAATGGCTCGAGGACTGGGGCGAGACGGAGAAGAGCCATCGCCACATCTCGGGGCTCTGGGGCCTGTTCCCGGGCCATGAGATCTCCGCTCGCCGGACACCCGGGCTGGCCGAGGCCGCGCGGGTCGTCCTGGAACAACGCGGACTTCCGGGCAACGGCTGGTCATCCGCCTGGAAAGCGGCCTGCTGGGCCCGCCTCGGCGACTCCGGCAAGGCCTTGGACAACTTCGCGTATGCGATGAAGACGTACACGACCGCGAGCCTGTTCTCGATCTGCAGCAACGCCCTCCAAGTGGATGGGGCTCTCGGTTTCAGTGCGGCCATCGCCGAGATGCTGCTCCAGTCACACGACGGTGAGATCGATATCTTGCCGGCCCTCCCGACTTCGTGGGGCGAGGGGGAAGTCCGCGGCCTGAGGGCCCGGGGCGGGTTCGAAGTCGGCCTGCGGTGGTCGGGCGGAAGACTCAGGCAGGCGACCGTCCTGTCCACGCTCGGCGGGCCGTGCCGCGTCCGGGGCCGCGTTCCCGTCGCCGTCCGCGTGGAAGGCAAGATCCTGAGAGCGGCCTCGCCCGAGGCCGGCCTCGTCGAGTTCAAAACAGAGCCCGGCCGCAGTTATATCCTGACGGCCCGATGAGACAACCCTTGAGGAGGTCCGTTTCCATGACGCCACGCTTGAAGACCATCGCCCTGTTCGCCCTGGCCGTCGGATTGGCCGCCGCAGCGCACGCATCGGCCCAGGACAAGCCCGCTTCGGACAGGCCGTTCGATCCCGTCCTGACCGTCGAGCGCATCTTTGTCGGCCGTGAATTCGCCGCCGAGCGCTTCGGCCCGGCCCGCTGGATGAGCGACGGCGCGTCCTACACGACGCTCGAGCCGAGCGTCGAAGCGAAAGGCGGCCGCGACCTCGTCCTCTACCTGGCCGCGACCGGCGGGCGCTCGGTCCTGGTCTCCGCGGCCAGGCTGGTCCCGGCCGGCGCCTCGGACCCGCTGCCCATCGAGGATTACGCCTGGTCTCCCGACGGCAAGGTGCTTATCGTCTTCACCAACTCGAAGCGCGTCTGGCGTCAGAACACCCGCGGCGATTTCTGGACCTACGAGTTGGCCACCGGCCGCCTCCGGCAGCTCGGCCGCGATTTCGAGGCTTCGAACTTGATGTTCGCCAAGCTCTCCCCCGACGGCCGGAAGGCCGCCTACGTCGTCAAAAACAACATCTACGCGGAGGACCTGGCCTCGGGCCGGGTCACGCAGCTGACCGCCGACGGAGGCCCGGACGTCATCAACGGCACCTCCGATTGGGTCAACGAAGAGGAGTTCGGCATCCGCGACGGGTTCCGCTGGAGCCCGGACAGCGCGGCGATCGCCTTCTGGCAGTTCGACACGAGCCGCGTGCCGGTCTTCACCATGATCAACAACACCGACTCTCTCTATCCGGTGACGACGAGCTTCAAGCACCCCAAGCCCGGCCAGCCGAACTCGGCCGTCCGCGCCGGCGTCGTCCCGGCAGCGGGCGGGCCCGTCGTCTGGATGAAGACGCCGGGCGACCCATCGAACACTTACCTCGCCCGACTCGAGTGGGCCGGGAACTCGCGCGAGGTCGTCCTGCAGCATCTCAATCGCCTGCAAAACACCCTCAGCGTCCTCATCGGGGACGCGGCGACGGGCGGGGTCCGGACGATCTTCACGGATATCGATGAGGCCTGGGTCGAGATCATGGAGGACTTTGTCTGGCTCGACGGCGGCAGGCGCCTGTTGTGGCTCAGCGAGCGCGACGGCTGGCAGCACGCTTATGCGGTCGGCCGCGAGGGAGGCGAGGCCAGGCTCCTGACGCCCGGCGACTACGACGTTCTGAGCGTCGATGCGGTCGACGAGAAGGGCGGCTGGCTCTACGTCACGGCTTCGCCCGATGACGCGACGAAGCGGTTCCTTTATCGCGTCCGGATGGACGGGAAGGGCAAGCCGGAGCTTGTCGGGCCCGCCGGGCAGGGCGGCGTGCACAGGTTCGATATCTCGCCCTCGGCCCGCTGGGCGTTCCACTCGTACTCGACTCTTGACGAGCCCCCGGTGACCGAGCTCGTGCGGCTGCCGAAAGGCGACGCCGTCCGGCCGCTCGCGGCCAACAAGGAGCTCCGGGCCAAGGTCGGGGCGCTCGCCCGGAAACGGGCCGAGTTCTTCAAGCTCGAGATCGGCGACGGCGTCCGGGTCGACGGCTGGCGCATCCTGCCGCCCGACTTCGACCCGGCCAGGAAGTACCCTCTCATCGTCTATGTCTACGGCGAGCCGGCCGGCCAGACCGTCCAGGACGGATGGGGCGGCAGCGGCTATCTTTGGCACCTGATGCTGGCCCAGCGGGGCTATATCGTCGCGAGCTTCGACAACCGCGGCACGCCGGCGCCCCGCGGCCGCGCCTGGCGCAAATCGATCTACCGGCAGATCGGCATCCTGGCCTCGGCCGATCAGGCGGCGGCGGTCCGGGCGGCCCTCTCCGCGTGGCCTTTCGCCGACGCCGAGCGCGTCGGGGTCTGGGGCTGGAGCGGAGGCGGGTCGATGACCCTCAACGCTATGTTCCGCTATCCCGGCCTCTACAAGGCCGGGCTCTCGGTGGCTTCGGTGCCCGACCAGCGGCTCTATGACACGATCTATCAGGAGCGCTACATGGGGCTGCCCGCCGACAACGCCGACGGCTACAAGAACGGCTCGCCCATCACCTTCGCCAAGGACCTGAAGGGGCAGCTGCTCATCGTCCATGGCACCGGGGACGACAACGTCCATTACCAGGGCTTCGAGCTCCTGATCAACGCGCTCGTGGCCGCGAACCGCCAATTCCGGATGATGGACTATCCGAACCGTTCGCACGGCATTTACGAGGGACAGGGGACGACGCTCCACCTTTACACGATGTTCACCCGCTTCTTCGAGGAGAACCTGCCGCCGGGCGGGCGGACGCGCTAGATCAGACCGCAGGGCGCGGCAGGGCGGATCAGACGCGCAGGAAGACCTTCTTCTTGTAGAGGAAATAGAGGACCAGCCACTCGACGACGATCACGCCCGCTTCGAGGACCAGGACCCCGGCCGTCCCGGAAAGCCGGGCCAGCCCGCCGAACCAGAACTTGCTCGTGGCATCGAAGTCGATCATCCGCGTCCCCAGGTAGATCGTGATCGAGTTCAGGCCGATGACCCGGAAGGCGAACGACCACTTCCGGAACCCCCAGACGTCGATGACGAGATAGAACAGCGCCAGCAGAATGAACGAGATGCCGGCCGCGTAGATGTCGAAGGTCGCCGTCCAGGCCTTCTTGATGATGGGATAGAAGCCTCCGAGAAGATAGCCCGCGATCGTGAGGCCCATCCCGGTCGCCGCGAGGATGATGGTTTTGCGATAGGCGGCGAGCCTGCCCGACTTGAGGACGAGGCCGGCCAGGCCGCCCATGAGCGTCACCGATGTGGCCGAGAGGACGCACAGGATCCCCTCCGGGTCGAAGATCTTGTCATAGAGCCGGCCCGGCAGGAGCAGCCGGTCGACCCAGCCGTTGATCGAGCCCCCGGGCGTCAGGACGCCGGCGCCGATCCCCGGCACGGGAATGAGGAGCTGCACGACGGCGTAGCCGCCGAGGATGCCGGCCAAGGCGGCCAGGCGCCCGCCGAGGCTGCGGACGTTGAGCATGATCAGGGCGGCGAAGAGATAGGCCAGGCCGATCTGGCCGAGGACGCTGGCGTAGCGCTGAGTGGCGAACTGGAGGTCGGTCAGGTGGTTATAGACGAACCCCAGCAGGACGAGCAGCAGGGCCCGCTTGATGAGCTTGAGGTAGATCGGCCGCTTGTCCGCGGCCGTCTCGGCCTTGGCCAGGAGGGAGAACGGGATGGCCACCCCCGAGATGAACATGAACAAGGGGAAGATGAGGTCGTAGAAATGGAACCCGGCCCACTCGACGTGCTCGAGCTGGACCGCCCAGCCGCGGGCCCAGCCCCAGTTGGTCACCTCGGCCAGCGACCGGAAGAGGGCGTCGCCGCCGATGATCCAGAACATGTCGAAGCCGCGCAGGGCGTCGAGCGAGAGGAGCCGCGTTTTCGCCGGAGCCGTTGCTTCCATTCATCCCTCCTAATGGCTGAAGTCGGGACTGCCCCCTGCGGGGGACTGGTTCTCCTTAATGTCAAAGAGAAGCCGGGACGTCATTGCGCCGGCGCGCTCTTCGCGGGCATAGAACGAGGCCTCGATCGAGCCCAGCGGCGTCAGGGCGATGCCGAGCGTCCGGCCGTCGACGAGCCGCTGGATGACCTGTGCGGGAATGGTCAGATAGGTTTTGCCCCCATCCCCGGCCGTTACCGGCCAGTCGATGATCATCTGCGGGTTGAGGACGATATCGCGCGCCGCGCCTTTTGAAAGCTCCGTCCACGTCGCCGTCCGCTCGTCCCAGCCGGGCTCCCCGCCGAGGATCTCGACGACCCGGAGGAGGCCGAAGTCGGGCCGGTCTTTGGCCGAGAGGGCGAGGGCCCGGGTGGTGAGCTCGAGGAGGCCCGGTCCGGCGACCGTTCGTCCGGCGAGCCGGCTGAAGTCCCAGCGGAGCAGGGCGAGGCGCGTCCCCCCGGCCGAAATGACGGAGGCCCTCCCGCCCGCGTCCGTGATCGTCCAGTCGTTGAGATTGATTCCGGGTTCGGCGAGATCGACGGTCATGTCGGCGGCGACGGGGATCCGGACCGAGAACGACGCGGGGTCGGCGACCGGGGGATGGTAGGGGATGGGCCCGCCCAGGTCGGGGCCGGTCTTCGCGGCGTCGACGACATCGACCTTGAAATAATCGACGTCGACCCGGTAGCGGTCGAGGCCCCAATCCATGAGGGCCATCTGGGCGTTGACGGTGTCGCCCGGCCCGGCTTCGAATCCCCGGGTGGTCATGCTGATCGTATACCACGTTCCGGGCTCGGCCAGGTCGTACTCCATGAGGTGGCTGTGGAAGTCGGTCGTCTTCTGGGTGTTGAGATGCAGGTTGACGCGGCGGGGGGCGTGGTCGGTCCGGATGCGGGCCTCGACCCGGAGCTCGTGGCCGGGCTTTGCGAGGAGGCCGAGGTCGAGCGAGCCGGAGACGCGGCGGATGATGAAGGCCCACCAGACGTTGCGCCTGTCCCCGGTCGCGTCGACGGTGATGGTGGCGAAGCCCGGGCCCGGGATGAAGTCCATAACGGCGCGTCCCTCTCCCGTGACGAAGCCCCAGCCGTTCGCCCCGGCCGGGTCCTTGAGCAGGGCCGGCCCGTCGAAATCATCGCGGAACTGGGCCGCGAGCGGGGCGCAAAGCATGAGCGCTCCGAAAAGGGCGACCATCGTTCGAGACAGGATGCGGCCGGTCATCACGCGCCGGATCCTAGAGCTTATAGCCGATCTTGCGCAGGAAGCCCTTGCGCCACTCGATGCCGTCCGGACCCTCGACGCCCTTCGATCGGACGCCGTCGACGACCCCGAGGATGGCCCGGCCCTTGTCCGTCTCGGCCACGACGACCTCGGCCGGGTTGGCCGTGGCGCAGTAGATGCCGCAGACCTCGGGCACGGCCTTGACGGCGTTGAGGATATTCACCGGAAATCCGCCGGTCATGAAGATCAGGAACGCGTGCCCGGCCCCGAGGGCCATGGCGTTCTTCTTGGCGATCTCGACCAGCGACTCGTCGTTGCCGGTGTGGCGGACGAGGGCCAGGCCCGACGACTCGCAGAACGCGATGCCGAACTTCATCTGCGGCGCCGTCGTGACGATGGCCTCGTGGAGGTCCTCGACCGTCTTGATGAAGTGGGCCTGACCGAGGATGAAGTTCATGTCCTCGGGCTTGTCGATGGGAACGACCTTGATGTCCATGGGCCTCTCCCGGCTATTTCTTGGGAAGGACGCGGTCACCCTTGGACGGGTCGGGCGGGAAGACGTCCTGGACCGAGAAGTCCACCCAGATCAGCATCTCGGTGTTCGGCGTCGCGGCCAGGATGCGGTCGCCGATCTCCTTGACCGGATCCTTCATCTGTCCCCACCACGGCTTGTCGGTCCGGTAGCCGTACTGGAACCCGACGGGCGCCGGGGCGAAGGTCTTGCCCCACGCGGCGAAATCCTCGATCATCTCGCCCGACGACTTGAAGATCTGGCTGTCGTCGACGAAGACGATGCCGTCGCGGAAGGTCGGGGGCATGACGTTCGCGCGGAAGTGCTTCAGGAACATGCGGTAGGCGGGGTTGTGGGAGCGGGCCGCCGCGAGCCAGGTCCGGGCCAGCTCGTCGGTCACCGGGTCGCCGAGATCGGGGTTGTTGGAGCGGTGCCATTCGATGTCGACGCCGACCCCGATGACGCACTTGTGCCGGCCGTAGTGCTCGAGCATCACATGGAAGGCCTTGTCGACGGGCGCCCAGCCCGGCTCGGTCTGGAGCCAGACGCCGTAGCCGAGCTTGTCGAAAAGCTCCAGCACGGGCTCGCTGATGTCTTCCGGCATGCCGGTGATGAGCGGGTCGCCGCCCGGAGGGACCGGGAAGGACATCTGGGTGCCGCGGTCCTTCAACCGGCTCACGATCCAGATGGCCTCGGGTCTCGCGCCGGGGAACTTGGCCGCGATCTCGACGCCGGTGCGGGCCCAGTACCCGGGGCCGGGGTCGTTCGGCCGGCCGTAGGTCGAGCTGCGAATGCCGGCGCCCTTGAGATTGTCCGTCCTCTGCGCCAGCGCGAATAAGGCCACGGTCACGGCCAGCAGGGTTGTCAATAAAGCCGCTGTCGTCAGCGTCACGCTCAGGCTGTCCGTCCTCAGCCGTTTCATGGTCATGTCGATCGTCCTCCTCGGTGGGGTCCGGCCGCGTCCGGTTCAGGTCCGACTATAACACCAGGGTTGGGCGGGTTCAAGATTCGGCGGCGCCTTCGCGACGCCCCGCGCCGCTTCGGGGATTCCCGGTCACTGAGCCTAGACGTCGATCACCTGGTTGTCGCGGCCGGCCTCGAGGACGACCCCGTCACCCCGGCCGAGCTCCCGGATCGCGGCTCGGGCCCGGCCCATGTCCTTGTAAAACCAGCCGCCGAAGTGGACGAGCACGATGCGGCGACAATAGTCCTTGAGGAGACGGACGAGGTCCGGGACGCCCGTGTGCCCGTAGATTTGGCCGGTCGTCTTGTCCCTGATGATGAGGCCGCCCTTCCGGAAGTAGCTCGCCTCGGTGATCACCAGGTCGAGTCCTTCGAAAAGAGGCCGAAATTCTTTGTCGATCCAGACCATGTCACCCGTGTAGAGGATCTTTGTCGAACCTCGGGCGATGATGTACGCCTGGGAGCGGACCTTGAGGCTGTGGTGGGAGGGAACCGGTTGAACGCTGTATCCGGCGATCGTCCTCGGCTCGTCGAGGACCGTCAGCCCGTAGTCCTTGTAGCCTTCCGGGGCGAAGATGGGCAGGCCAGCCGGGGGCCGCTCCTCTCCGGCGCGGACGAAGTAGGCGTGGTCCGGGTGGAGGTGCGTGATCAGGACGGCTCGCGGCGCGCGATCGAGGAACTCGCGTTCTCCAACGTCGACCATGAGCGTCTCATCGATGAGGAGGCCCGAGTGGCGCGAGTGATAGGGCGCGGTCTGTTCGATCTCGCCGCGGGTGCCGAGGATCGTTAGGCGCATGTCTTGTCTGTCTGATCC
>CAVULT010000018.1:0-44527 GCA_963742235.1 Candidatus Aminicenantota bacterium
GGAGGCGCAGGACAGGACGTCTTTTTCGCGGCCGGGCGGATACGCGGCGACGACCGACATCTCGTTTTCCGTCAGCGTTCCCGTCTTGTCCGTCAGGATGACCGTGGCGTTGCCGAGCACTTCCGTGGCCTTGATCTTCTTGATCAGGAAGTTGTTCTTGGACAGCTTGTACGCGCCCAATCCCAGGATCATCGTGATGATGATGGGGCCTTCCTCGGGGATCGTAGCGAAGGCCAGGGCCAGTCCGGTGAGGATCATCTCCCTCAGGTTCTGGCCCCTGATGACGCCGAGCAGGGGGATGGCGGCGCTGAAGAACAGGGCCACCCAGACGAGCTTCATGGCCAGCTCTTTCATGGCCAGCTGGAGCGGGGTCTTGGGCGGCTTGACCGTCTGGGCGAGCGCGGAGATCCTGCCGAACCTCGACCTGACGCCTGTCGCCGTGACCTCCGCTCTTCCTTCGCCGGCGACGACGAGCGTCCCGGCGGAGATCTCGTCGCCGGGGGCCTTGGCCACCGGCAGCGACTCGCCGGTCAGGGACGATTCGTCGGCCTGGAGGCTGTAGGCGGTCACGAGCCTGGCGTCGGCGGCGATGCGCGACCCGGAACCGACGAGCAGGATGTCTCCCGGGACAACCCCTTCGGTTTCGATCTCGGTCGCGGCGCCGTCCCGGATGACCTTGGTCCTCGGCGCGGCCAGCTGCGAGAGGGAGGCGATGGCCTTCTTCGCCCGGAATTCGTTCCAGACTTCGACGAACGTCAGCACGATGATGATCGAAAAGATCGTCAGCGCGTCCTCGAGCTTGCCCCAGAGGCTGTACACCGTGCCCACGCCGAGCAGGAGCAGGATCATCGGCTCGGTGACCTCTTCTTTGACGATGGCCAGGAACTTGACCTCGTAGGGCTTGGCCAACCGGTTCGGCCCGAACTCGGCGAGTTTCTTCTTGGCTTCGAGCGAGGACAGGCCGGAGGCCTGCGTGGCTGCGTTATCCATGGTCCTCACCTGGAATGTCGATGATCGTGGCGCTGATCTTTCGTTCCTGGGGCTTGACCTTGAGCAGAAACAGCTCTCCGCCCTTGAGATCGAGCGCCTCGCGGATCTGTTTGGGGATGGAGGTGTAATACGTGCCGTCGGGCCGCAGATAGCCTTTGACCACGACCCCTCTTACGCGTTGATTGACTTTTCCTGTTCCGATCTTGCCCATGCTCACGACCCCCCTCGCGAGATTATGCGGCTTATGTTCCTTATGTATCCAGTCTAGGCGCGGTCGCGGGTCTTGTCAAGAATCTCAGGGCGCACGATTCCTTGACACCGGTCCGAAGCCGGGCATGACATCGTAGGAAAATGGTAGGCGATAGAGGACTTGAACCTCTGACTTCAACCGGGTGTCGGAAGCAGCGCAAAAACGTAAGGCGAAGAAAGTCATGGCCCGCCCTTCCGCCCAAATGTCAGAATTCCGAGATCAGGGAAAACCATTTTCCCGCGGATGATCCCCACACTTCCTTATAAGTGGCGGTATTGAACTGAGGCCAATAGGGCGTATCCTCATTGCCTCGCGACTCCATGCCGACAGGAATCGCTCCAACCATTTCTCCCGGCAGGGCGTTGTAGAGCTGCGGATAATTGCTGCCTTCTCCCCATATCAAGGACTGCCCAAAGGGATTTCGGCCGACGATCCAGAAGAGTTGCTGTTCGGCGATATTGATCAGTTCTTTGTCCTTGAGGAACTTCCCGCACAGAGCGGCGGCCTTGCCGGTCGCGAGCTCGACGGCCGCGTTTCCCTTGAACGAAAACCAGACCGGGAAATGACGAAGATAATGCTCTTCATCCAGCCTGACGCCGTTTTCGAGTTGTTCCTTGAAATCGGCGGAAAGATCCGTGCCCTCGCTGATCGCCGGTTGCTGCGCGAGGAAATTTTCCTTGTCCTTGACCTCATCTTTCTGATACACGCCGCTGGGGATCAAGCCATAAGGCTGGACGTAGCGATAGATAGTCTTCAAATATCCGCCGAACAACCTGATCGCGTTCTTCCACGTCGCATAATCGGGGTGATGGGGTTGGGCCTCACAAAGGGCCGTCAGCGCCTGCATATAGACCTGATCTCTGGACTGGTGGTTGAAGTGCACGATCGATTTCCGGTCAAGGTCCCGGTAGAAGAATCCCGCGGTCCTGTTGGCATCGTTGAGCGGCTCCGTTCGCTGACACTGAAGCGCATATTTGATGCTCTGGGCCGCCTTGTCGGCGTACTGTTTCTCATTCGTCAGCTTGTAGAGCATGCTCGCCGCCCAGGACATGGTCGCCATGTACTGACTGTGGGACGTCATGCCGGTGTGCCCACCGCTTCTCGGACCCATCTCCTTGAATCCCAGCTCATCGAAACGCTTTGAAGCGAATCCAAAATCTTCCTTCGCGATCTTGCCGAGATTCTCCCTGAGCATCGGATCGTTCGCGATCGACATCGAGGCATAGGCCTCAATGCCTGACAACAGGAAATTCGCAAAGGCGCTGTTCGCCGTTCCCACCTGGTGCCGGCCCTCGTCATCTGTGGACCCGATATAGCCATCCGTCCACAGATTTGTCCCCCATCCCTGGAAGCGGTCCCCGTTCTGGAGCCTCGTCTTCATGACCAGATCCAGTCCCCAGAGGGCCTCTTCCATCAGACGCAGATAGAGATCTGTGTTGCCCTTTTCCTTGGCCCTGTTCGCCATTTCAAGCATGGAAAAAGCGATTTCGCCGGTCTGCACGAATCCCTGAGACATATCGGCCGCATCATGCCAGCCGCCGTTCACGGGATAGATGTGCCCCTGGTATTCACCATGCACATCGGTATGGCAAACCCCGTGTTTGCCGGGCACCGGATAGCCGCAGCGCTCGCAGAACATGAAATTGAGCACGCGCCAGGCCGAGTCGTCCCATAGATTCGCGTCAATGGTGAACGGCGCCGTCGTGATGTCCCCGACCCGGATCCGATAGTGTCCCGGCCGTCGATAGGAGGTGAAATCAACCGTCTCGAAGCTTCCGATACTCGTCTTGACCGGCTGGATGTCCCCTTCATAGACGACCTGAGAGGTTGCATCATCCACGATCTGGAACTTCCCATCGTGCTTGGCGACGTTGACGATCGCCGATTTCGTGCTATCGGGGCGGTACCCCGAGGTCGAGAAGATGATCCTGTTTTCAGCCGGCTTCCACCCGCTTACGGCCTCCGGCTTGTCGACGACCTGCAAGGTCACATTGGAAACGTCGAATTGCAGGAGATCCCCCATCGTGCGTTCTTTTCCAAATACTTCGATGGCCAAGGATATCTTGGTGACCTTGTCGCGCGGCAGTTCCGACATCTCGACAAAGCATTCATTCCATTGGCCGTTGATCAGGTTCATTTCATGATATCCTTCCCGGCCGTATCTGTCCGGCACCTTGATCTTTCCGTCATTCTCCACATAGAGGTTCAGATAGACGGTGCGGGCGCCTTCGCAGTCCGGATAAACGTAGAGATGGATGCGGTTGTAGTTCTCCCAGTTCTTGCCGCCCACGTCGAAGCTGGCCATGGACGTCCCCCGGCCAAGGCCCCATTTGGGTATTTCGTCGACATAACTGGGGGCAACCAATCTCAGACTGTGCTTCCCGGAGATACTTCTTTCGGCGGTCTGAGACATACTCCCGATGCCGCTATGCGACCATGGGCTCATGTCTTCCATGTCACAAAGCACATCGGAGATCAGCACCGTTTTCGTGAGCCCAAAAGTCTCGAATGACTTGCTGGTGTCAAGCGGCAACGGACTATGAATGTATCCCGTGCTGCGGATATCGTTTTTCAGCTTCCGATCCACCTGGGGAAATAGAAAAGACGAGCTGCAGAGAATGATCAGAGCGATCACCTTCAATTCTCTCATGCCATGTCTCCTTCAAAGCGAAAGCGCCGAACTCAGTTGAATAAATAGCATGCGCTGATCTCAAGGGTCAATCCCCCAAGACTTTGTCCTTAGATATTAATCCCCCTGCCCCCTTGTCCAATCAAGGGGGGACCGCGTTTCGGATAGAGGAAGTGTGGGCGATAGAGGACTTGAACCTCTGACTTCTACCGTGTGAAGGTAGCACTCTACCGCTGAGTTAATCGCCCGTCAGTCGGTATTTTACAGAAACACCAAAGCTTGTCAAACTCACAATAAGGGCATTGGAGCCGCAACTTCCGTCCGTGGGGAGGATGATCAGAGGAAGTTAGCCAAGGTCCGCTTGACAATTACACACATACGTGTATATTGGCTCTATGAAGCGCCGCGAGCTCGAGGACCGGCTTCGGTCCCTCGGCTGGAGTCTCGTCCGCCGCGGCCGCCGTCACGACGTTTGGGCCTGCGGCGAACGAGAGGTCGCGGTCCCGAGGCATGTCGAGATCAACGAATTTACGGCCAGGGCGATCTTGCGGACAACCAAAGGAGTCAAGTCATGAGATTCGTAGGCCAGGTCTTCAAAGCCGGGAAGTACTGGGCGATCGAAATACCCATCCTGGACATTGCCACACAGGGCCATACCAAGAAGGAGGCGTATGAGATGATCGCCGATGCCGTCGAATCCCTCGTCAACAAGAAGGGTTTCGGGGTCCGCGTGTTCGGGACGAAGGGAAGAGTCTTCGAGATCGGGGCCTCCGATCAAGGCGCCCTCACGGCCCTGTTGCTCCGGCGGATGAGGCAGAAAGCCGGGTTGAGCCTGGTGGAGGTCGCCGTGCGACTCGGCTCGAAGTCACCGAACAGCTATGCCCGGTACGAGCAGGGCCGGTCGGTGCCGAGCGTCGAAAAGTTCGCCAAGCTCTTTTCGGCGGTCGCGCCCAATAAGGAGTTCGTGATCATGGAGAGCCGAGTGCATTATGGACGGCTCACCGAGAGATCCTGAAGGCGATCCGCGATCGGCTCAAAGGCCGAAAAAGGCGCTTACTGAGTTAATCGCCCACGCCTCGACATTTTTTCGAAACCGACGGGGAAGTCAATTTTCCCCCGTCCTGGCGCGGACGACCATGGTGCGTCCGACGAACCGGACGACGGCCGCGGTGGCCGGGCAGCGCATCAGGAAGGCGATGATCTTGTTCTTCCAGCCGGGGACGCAGACGACGCCCCGGCCCACGCGCCGCAGGGAGATGCGGACGACCCGCGAGGCCGTCATCCAGAGGAATCCCGGAACGATCGACTTGTCGATCTCGGCGACCGGATGGAATTCCGTATGGGTCATTCCCGGGCAAAGGGCCTGGATGACGATGCCCTTGCGCCTGACCTCGTCCTGGAGGTTCTCCGAGAACATCACCAGAAACGCCTTGGTGCCGCTGTACATCGCCCCGGAGAAGGCGGAGAAGGCGGCGATGGAGGACAGGTTGATGACCGCACCCCGCCCGCGGTCGATCATTCCCGGGAGGGCCGCCCTCGTCAGCCGGATTGTCGCGTCGATGTGGACGCGGACCATGTTCAAGTGATCGGCCGTTTCGCCCTTGACGAAGCCCGTCCGGCCGCCGAATCCGGCGTTGTTGACGAGAAGGTCGAGGGTCGCGCTTGCCGCGATGCGGCCCTCTACGGCGGCGAGCCCTTCCGGAGTCGACAAGTCGGCCTGAACGGCCTCCACCCTCACGCCGTGCTTGGACCCGAGCTCCCTGGCCAGCCCTTCGAGCCGGTCCAGGCGCCGGGCGACAAGGATGAGGTCCGTCCCCGCCGCGGCGAGCTGGCGCGCGTACTCGGCTCCCAAGCCGGCCGAAGCGCCGGTGATCAACGCGGTCCTGAAGGCGGTTCGCGGCATCGTGTCCTCCGTTCGTAGTCTACGGGAACGGGCCCCGCATTTCAATTGACATCGCCCCTTTTCCCTATGATAATAAAGGCAATGGCCATCACTCGCTGTCCTTATTGCCACGCCATCATCGACGAGAACGACAAGTACTGCAACAACTGCGGCACCCAGCTGCTTTTCACCGAGGACGAAGAGATCGAAGAAGAGATCCCGGGCGAAAAGATCATCGAAGCGGACGTCGAGGAGAAGGACTACACGGTCGACGAGCCCGAAAACGAGAAGCGCCCGGCCGCGAAAAAGGACCTCGACAGCGAGATCGACAGTGAAGAGGAGCTCGACGAGAAGGCCGAGGAGACGGCTCTCGACAAGCTCATCGCCGCGGAGGCCGGGGAGGAGGATGACGAGGATGTCACCGAAGAGGTCATCCTGGTCGACGAGATCGAAGCCGCCGAGGCGAAAAGCAAGGACGGATCCGCGGCCCTCGAAAAGCCGGATACGGTCGAAGTGAAGGGGCCCGAGCGGGAAGAATCGAAGGGCGCGGACGCCGAGGGCGAGGAAGCCGAAAAGACCCCTGAAGCGCTCCCCCCGTCCCCGGCGGAGCCCGATATCGAGTACGCCTCCGGGAGCGAGACCCCGGATGCGGCCGCGACAGCCGGCGAGGCGGGGCTGCTCCCGGCCACTTTCGACAGCCAGGAGCTCGAGAACCTCGGCAAGACCGTCGACTTGAGCCGGGAGAAGATCGACAAGTTCCTCGAGGTCATGACTGAAAAGAAGGTCGAAACCGGGCCTGTTCCCGCGGCATCCGCCCCGGAAAAGACGCCCGAACCGCCGACCGGGACTCTCCCGCCCTGGGCCAGCACCATGAAGGGTGCGCCCGTCTTTCCGGAGGATACCGGGCCTGTCGAGACACGCAAGATCCGCGGCGGCGAGCCCGGGTCGCCGAATACGGAAGAGGTCGAGATCTTCCCGCGGCAGAGGACGTCGGACTCGACCATGGGGCTTCCGGAAAAGGTCAATCAGGCCCCACTTCCGTTTGAACGGCGCACGGAAGAACTGGAAGAAGTGGAAGAAGTGGAAGAAGCGGAAGGGGGGGAAGAGGAACGGGAAGAAGAAGGGACGACGGAAGACGAGATAAAGGATGTGACTCCCGAAGAGGTCGTTCTTCCCGGAGGCCAGGTCGGGCGCGCCCGAGAGCCGTTTTTGCCCGTCCGGGAGCGGGAGCCGGAGAGACCGGCCGGCCCCGAGATCGAGGCCGCCGGGGAGGTCGAAGAGCCCGCGCCCCGGCCGCCGTTCAGCTTCTCGGTCTTCCTCAAATCGAAGACCTTCGATCTCCTTTTCGTCGGCCTTTTCTGGCTTGTCGCGCTTTGGCTGGCCGCTTCTTCCATGGGCCTGACCCTGTTCGGGATCCTGGGCTCGATGTCCGGGTCCATGCTCCTGCTCTACGCCGTGTTCGTCCTCCTCTATTTCTTCCTGTTCAAGTTCTTCCTCGGGGAGACGCTCGGCGACCGGCTTTTCCGTCCGCGGGAATAGACCTCTGAAAACCGTCATCAGCGCCTCGCGGCGCACCGACCTCGTCGCCTCCTTTCCGCGATGGCTGGCCGAAGCCCTGCGCGAGCGGCAGGCCCGCGTCATCGGACCGAAGGGCGGGGTCCACGCGGTCGATCTCTCGCCCGAGGCCGTCCATACGATCGTCCTCTGGTCGAAGGATTTTTCGAACCTCCTGGGCAATGCTTACGGACTGAAAGACCTCCTCGCCGCCTATGACCAGATCTATCTGCACTTTACGATCACGGGGCTGGGCGGGACGCCCATCGAGCCGGGAGTGCCGGACTATCGCGCGGCGCTCGCCCAGCTGCCGGCGCTGGTCGCTCTCGCCGGAGACCCTCGGCGCGTCTCGGTCCGCTTCGATCCCCTGCTTTTCTGGGAGGAGCGAGGGCGCATCCGCTCCAATCTGGACCTCTTTCCCGAAGTGACCGGGGCCGCGGCGGCCGCCGGGATCAGGGACATCCGGGTGAGCTTCGCCCAGTGGTACGGGAAGGCCGCCCGCAGGGCCTCGGCCCGCGGCTTCGCTTTTTACGTTCCGTCGGAAGCGGAGCAGAGGTCACGGGCGCTCGAACTCGCGGCCATCTCCGCCGCCCGAGGTCTCGTCCTTCACGCCTGCTCGCAGCCTGTTCTCGCGGGGATCCCGGGGATCAGGCCGTCCGCCTGCATCGACGGAGCGCTTCTCGAATCGCTCCACCCGCGGCGCGAGCCGGCCTCGCGGCGCAAGGACCGCGGCCAGCGGGCGGCTTGCCTCTGCACGGATTCGAAGGACATCGGCAGTTACACACAGGCCTGTCCTCACGCCTGCGTCTACTGTTATGCCAACCCCAGGCAATCCTCACCCGGGCCATTTTCCGGGTGACTTGAGATCGGGGACATGTACCTGGGGTACGTGTCCCCCGAATTCAGATACCCAAGCTCAGGCGTTCGGCCAGAGCCGGCGGGAGCTTCTCGTCGATGATCTTCCGCTTGGCCTCTTCGATGTCGTAGTCGACGCGGCTGAACTTGATCGTCCGGGCCTCGGAGTCGTAGATGGCGAACGCCGCCCGGGGGTTGCGGTCGCGCGGCTGGCCGACCGAGCCGGGATTGACCAGGTAGCGCACGCCCTTCTCGAGCTTGACCTCGTTCGAATTCCCCTCGAGGAACGTGCCCTCGACGTTGCCGTCCTTTTCGGTGTAGACGAAGGGGAAATGGGTGTGGCCGAAGAAGCAGACGGGCGTCTGGATGTAGGAGAAGGCCTCGGCCGCGTCGAACTCGCCGAAGATGTAGTAATCCTCGTCGAAGGGCGCGCCGTGGCAGATGGTGATCGAATCCTGGACGACCTCGGGGCTCTGCTTCAGGCGGACCAGGAAATCGAGGTGCTTCCGGGCGATCGTTTTCTTGGTCCAGAAGATGGCCGAGGCGGCGATGGGATTGAAGGTCTGGACGGAATCGAGCCCGGAGACCGCCTTGTCGTGGTTGCCGCGGATGATGGACAAGGGCTTGAGGGTCAGGATCTTCTGAATGACCTCGTTCGGCGAGGCCCCGTAGCCGACGAGGTCGCCGAGAAAGATGTAGTGGTCGATTCTCTTCTTCTGGATGGCCTTGAGGACCGCCTGGAAGGCCTCCATGTTGCCGTGGATATCGGTGAAGATCAGGTAGCGCATGTTCCTTCGTCCTTGGGCCGCACCGTTTCGAAGAGCCGGCCGGCCTCGTAGGAGCTCCGGACGAGCGGTCCGGAGACGACCTCCAGGAATCCGAGCCGGCGTGCGGCCGTCGCGAGGGCGGCGAACTCGTCCGGCGGGTAGTATTTCGCGACCGGCGGGTGGGACGTCGTCGGCTGGAGGTACTGCCCCACGGTCAGCAGGTCGCAGCCGGCCTGCCGCAGGTCGGCCAGCGTCCTCAGGATGTCGGCGTCGCTCTCGCCGAGCCCGATCATGAGGCCCGACTTGGTCAGGGCGCCCCGCGCCTTGGCCGCGGCCAGGACACCGAGCGAGCGGCGGTAGTTCTCCCGGGGGCGGCGGATGGCCGGGTAGAGCGATTCCGTCGTTTCGAGATTGTGGTTGAGGACGTCCGGCCGGGCGGCCAGAACCGCCTCGAGCGCGGCCGTGTCCCCTTTGAAATCGGGGATGAGCGACTCGATCCGGGTGACCGGGCTTTTCGCGCGGATGGCCCCGATGACGGCCGCGAAGTGGGCCGCGCCGCCGTCGGGGAGGTCGTCGCGGGTCACGGACGTGACCACGGCGTAGGCGAGACCGAGCGAGGCCACCGCCTCAGCGACGTGGACAGGCTCTTCCGGGTCCGGGGCGAGAGGCGTTCCCTTGGTCACGGCGCAGAAGCCGCAGTCGCGGGTGCAGGTGTCCCCGAGGATGAGGAACGTGGCCGTCCGGCGCTCCCAGCACTCGCCGATGTTCGGACAGCGGGCGCTCTGGCAGATCGTGTGCAGGCGTCCGGCCTTGAGGATCTCCGCGACACGGAAGAAATCGCCGTGCGACGGAAGCCGGACCTTCAGCCAGGCGGGTTTATGGGTCTCCGTAACTCCCCCTCTCTCGCAATGGATCCGGCCTTTCGGTCGAGCCGTGGGGTCGGATCGGGGCGATAGATGGCCGAAAAGAGATGAAAGTTCTTAATACTCGACGTCGCGCTCTCTCTTGATGCGCCGTCTCATCCGCTTGCGCGCCTGGGCTTCCTTCATGCGGCGCTTCTCGCCGGGCTTGAAGTAGACCGAGTGCTTCTTGATCTCCTTGATGATCGCTTCCTGCTGGACCTTCCTCTTGAACCGGCGCAGCGCGGATTCGAGATTTTCACCTTCGTCAAGCTGTACAAAAGCCAAAAACTTTCACCTCCTCACTTGGGGAAAAGTACCGCTGAGTTATACCGGAACCCCCCCGGAAAGTCAACTGGCCCCGGCCTACTGGCCTCCGGCATGCGACCGGGCCCGCGACCGGGGACCGTTTCGAAAATGGGGACGTTTCTGTTTTTGAAATTAATGCATTCTTTTGAAAAACAGAAACGTCCCCATTTATTTGTCCCTTAACGCTTGGGTCGAGCGCCGGCGCGGCGGATGGCCGCCCGGGCCGCGATGGTCATCGGCTCCACCAGGGGGACGGGCAGGTCGGCCGCCCTGAGGACGAGGGGAACCTCGGTGCAGCCGGCCATGATGGCCTGGGCCCCGCGACGGACGAGGCCCGCCGCGATCTCGAGGACGGCCTCTCGGGCCGGGCCCTCGGTGAAGCCCGCCTTGACGCCCTTTTTCCCGTAGATCGCGGCCATGACCCTCCTCTGGTCCCGGGCGGAGGGGGCGATGACCGCGATCCCGGCGGCCTCGAAGGCGCGGGCGACGATGCCCGACCGGACGGTCCCCGAGGTTGCGACGAGGCCGATCGTCCTGGGGACGGGCCTCATCTTCTTGACGGCCGCCACGGTTTCGTCGATCAGACTGAGAAGGGGAAGGGGAGAGCGGGCAGCGATCCGGGAGTAGAAATAATGGGCCGAGATGCACGACATGACGGCGAAATCGGCGCCAGCCCTCTCGAGGGTCCGGAGTCCGCGCCGGATCGCCGGGACCGGGCTGGGCCCGCCGTGAAGGATGGCCTCGGTCCTGTCCGGGACCTGAGGCAGACTGTAAACGATGATCGGGGGATGGTCCTGGTCGCGCTCCGCGGCCGTCTCGTGGATGATCCGTTCGAGGAGATAGGCCCCCGCTTCCGGTCCCATGCCGCCGAGGATGCCGATCGTCTTGAGCTTTTTCCGGCTCATCGGAGAAGGGCCTTGACCCTGTCGAGGGGGAGGGGCTCGGCCACGTGCCCGTCCTTGCCCTCGGTCCTCACGGCTTTGAAAAGGGAATTGAGGATAGCCTCCTCGGCCGCTTCGGCCGCGGCCTGGAAAAGCGGCGAGACGGCGTCGTCCCGGAGCAGCGTGACCGTCCGGGTCCGCTCCGTCGACCGATTGGCGACGCGGACGCCTTCGGCGGTCGAGAAGGCGATGGCGTAGTCGCCGCTGCCGTTCGAGAAGTATCCGCCGGCGCGGGCGATCCCGAGGAGGGCGCGCTTGGCCAGGCGTTCGAGGTTACGGGCGTCGAGAGGGGCGTCGGTGGCCACGACGATCATGCAGGAGCCGTCGCCGGACGGGTTTCCCGCCGCCGCCGGTCCGCCCACGCCGGCCTCCTTCCGATCGAAGGGAACGCCGCGGATGGTCAGGACGCCGCCGAAGTTCGTTTGGACGAGGACCCCGACGGTAAAGCCGCCCCGGTTCTGCGGCAGGCGGCGCGAGGACGTGCCGATGCCGCCCTTGTAGTCGAAACATGTCGTTCCCGTGCCGGCGCCAACGGCCCCTTCGGCGACAGGCCCGCCGGAAGCGGTCAGGATGGCCTCGAGGACGTGGGCCTTGGCGACGTGCCGGCCGCGGATGTCGTTGAGCCAGCCGTCGTTGGTCTCGCCGACGACCGGGTTGACCGACGCGACCCCCTCGTTCCCGGGGAGGCCGAGCGTCCAATCGATGACGGCCTCGGCGGCCGTCGGGACGCTCAGGGTATTGGTCAGGATGACGGGCGTTTCGAGAGTGCCGAGCTCTGCGACCTGGGTCACGCCGGTGAGCTTGCCGTAGCCATTGGCGACCGAGATCCCCGCCGGGACCTTGTCCTGGAAGATGTTGCCGCCATGGGGGAGAACGGCCGTGACGCCCGTCCGGACGGCGCTCCCTTCGAGCAGCGTGACCTGCCCGACCTTGACCCCGGCGACATCGGTGATGGCGTTGAGCGGGCCTGGAGTGAGGACGCCGACGATGAGGCCGAATTCCCGGGCCCGGGGCCGCTCTCCCGAAGTCTGGCCGGCGGATCCGGCCGCGAGCGTCGCGACGCCCGCCAGGAGGGCGAACACGATGGGGAGGCCTGCGATGGCGAGAACGGGCATGGCTCTTTCCTTGACCGGCATGATGGACCCATCATACGAAGAGCGGCCTCAAATGACAAGCGTCCGCAGGCGGCGCCCGATGAAGGGACATGGACCTTTGGTACGTGCCCCCGATCCGGGCGGGGCGCCTTGAGCCGCCCGGGGCTTTCTGGTAAAAGAGAGGCCGTGACCGAAAGCAAGTGCCCTTATCTCTCCGTGCCGCGCCTCGCCGCCGTCCCGGGGCTCGTCCATGGCTTCGGCGACGCCCGGTGGAGCGAGGCTGATTTCCTCGCCTTCGCCGCGTCGAAAGGTCTCCACGCGGTCATCATGCGCCAGCTCCATTCGGACGTCGTCCACCGCCTGGATGAGGCCCCCGAAAAGAAGCTCGAGGGCGATGCCCTGATGACCAATGTCCCTGGGCTTCTCCTCGTCATCCGCACGGCGGACTGCCTGCCCGCCCTTCTCATCGACGAGGAGAACGGGGCTGTCGCCGCCGTCCACTGCGGCTGGCGCGGCACCGAAAAGAGGATCCTGGAGAAGGCCGTCAAGGCCATGGGCGAGGCCTATGGCTCGAAGCCCGCGGATATGCTGGCTGCCCTGGGTCCCTGCATCGGCCCCGCCTGCTACGAAGTCGGGCCCGAGATCAGGGACCGCTTCCTGCGCGCCGGATTCCCGGCGAGCGTCTTTGCCGAGCGGGGACGTCTTCCCGCGATCCAAGTGCCCAACCTCAAGGGGAGGTATCTCCTCGACCTGCGCGACGCGAATTCCTGGCTCCTTCGCGAGCTGGGCCTTAAAAAAACGAACATCTTCAACCCCGGTCCGACCTGCACGCACTGCGAGCCGCGCCTCCTGTCCTACCGCCGCAACTCCGCCGATCCCCGGCGGATGTACAATTTTATCGGCCTCCTCTGATTTGCTTTTTAAAAACGATTTGGCTATCCTTACTGGGTTCACGAAGGAGAGCAGGTTATGGAACGTCCCATCGGCGATATCGTACTTCCCGGTCTGCCTCTTTTCCGCAAAGGTAAGGTCCGCGACGTCTTCGAAGTCGGCGACGAGCTCCTGATCGTCGCCACGGACCGCATCTCCGCCTTCGACTGGGTGCTGCCCTCGCTCATCCCGTACAAGGGCAAGGTCCTGACGCAGCTGTCGAAGTACTGGTTCGATTTCGTCGGACTGGTCGTCCCCAACCACCTCCTGGCGACCGAGATCAAGGACTTCCCGCCTGTTCTGGCCCCGTTCGCGGATATCCTGGCCAAGCGCTCGATGCTCGTCAAGAAGACCAAAGTCGTCCCCGTCGAGTGCGTCGTCCGCGGCTATCTGGCCGGCTCCGGGTGGAAAGAATACAAGACGACCGGCAAGATCTGCGGCATCAAGATCCCCAAGGGTCTCCGGGAATCCGACCAGCTCGCCGAGCCGATCTTTACGCCCTCGACCAAGGCCGAGAAGGGCCACGACGTCAATATCTGTTTCAAGGACGTCCAGAAGGAGATCGGCGCGGGGCTCGCCGGGAAGATCCGCAAGGTCAGTCTCGAGCTCTACCAGAAAGCCTCTCTGTACGCGATCTCCAAGGGCGTCATCATCGCCGACACGAAATTCGAGTTCGGCCTCGACGGCGACGACCTCATCCTCATCGACGAGATCTTCACTCCCGACTCCTCGCGCTTCTGGCCCCTGGCCCAGTACGAGCCCGGCCGGTCCCAGCCCAGCCTCGACAAGCAGTTCGTCCGCGATTATCTCGAGACGACCCCCTGGGACAAGAACACCCCTCCGCCCGAGCTTCCGGCGGAGATCGTCGCCAAGACCTCCCAGAAATACCTGGAAATCTATAAGGTCCTGACCGGACTCGACGACCTGGCATGAGCGGACGGGTCGATCTCCACGTCCACTCGAATAAGAGCAGCGACGGGGACCATTCGCCGGCCGAACTGGTCGGTTTCGCCAGAGATCACGGCCTGCGCGCATTTTCGATCGCCGACCACGACACCGTGGCCGCCTACCCGGACGCGATCGACGAGGGGCGCCGGGCCGGCGTCGAAGTCATCCCCGGCATCGAGCTGACGACACTCTACGGCGGACGCGAATTCCATCTCCTTCTGCCGCTCGTCGACTGGACGAGCCCGGCCCTGGCGAAGATCATCGAGGGGCAGACCGAGTGCCGGATGGCCGAGACCCGCGAGCGCGTCGCCAGGATCCAGGCCCTCGGCTTCGCCCTGACCATGGAGGACATCGAAGCGAAGTCCAACGGGGCGCCGCCGCTCGGGGTCAAGATCGCCCAGGTCCTCCTCGAGAACCCCGGGAACGTCGGGAATCCCGCCTTGGAGCTCTATAACCGGCCCGAGAACAGGCGCTATGCGCCCTACATGTTCTACGGGGATTTTTTCGCCGAGGGGAAGCCCGCCTTCGTTCCCAAGAAGTTCATCGCGCTCCTCGACGTGCTGTCCGCAGCCCCGGCGACCGGCGGAGCCCCGGTGCTGTCCCATCCCGGCGCCTATTTCCAGCGGACGACGGCCGAGGACGCGCGGGATCTCAAGGCCCACGGCCTCATCGGCATGGAGGTCTACACGTTCTATCACACGCCCGCACAGACCGCTTTCTATAAGGACCTGGCCGCGGAGGTCGACCTCGTGGCCACGGCCGGCTCGGATTTCCACGGCCGGATCAAGCCCCACGTCCACTTCGGGGCTTTGGCCGAAGGGGATTACGGCATGGTCGAAAAGCTGCGCGCGAGAAAGGGAGGAGCGGCATGAACTGGCTCGATTTCGTCTTTCTGGCCATCATCGTCGTGACGGCGATCGTCGGCATCTTCAAGGGCTTCGTCCGGCAGGTCATCGGCCTGGTCGCGGTCGTCGCCGGGCTCGTCCTGGCCGTCGTCTATTATCGGCAAACGGCGGCCGTCTTCATGAGGTTCGTCAAGAACCAGCTCGTCAGCAACTTCCTCGGCTTCCTGCTCATCTTTGTCGTCGTCCTCATCGCCGGGGCGATCCTGGGCCACCTCTTCACCAAGGCCATGGTCGGCCCGCTGGCCTTCGTCAACCGGCTCTTCGGGGCCGTCTTCGGCCTCATCAAGGCCGTGCTCATCTGCGGCATCATCGTCTTCGCCCTGGTCTCGTTCGAGATCGCCAAGCCCGCGCTGGAGACGTCCGTCCTGGCCCCGGCCTGCCTCGGCGTCACGCGGGCCGTGGTCAACCTGGTTCCCAGGGATCTCAGAACCCGGTTCAACGAGTCGTACAAGCGGATCCGCGAGAGCGGAGGGAAACATGGACAAGAAATCTAGCGATCTCAACTTCCATCAGCGGATGGAGATGCTCGTCAAGGACATGATCGAAAAGGGGATCAACCTCAAGGACGCCCTGCGCGAATTCGAGAAGATCTTTTTCGAACAGGCGTCCCGGAAGCACGACGGCAATCGGACCAAGATGGCCCAGACCCTTGGCATCCACCGAAATACCCTTCACAACCGGGCTAAGATCCTCAAGATCAAAAAGAAATATTAGCAGTCAACATATCAGACTGCTAATATTTGTGCGGTTCCCCTCTTGACAAAACCTGCCCATTTTGTATACTATTAGCACTCAGGTTTTTTGACTGCTAAATTTCAAGTATCCCACAGGAGGTTTTCATGAAAGTTCATCCTCTGTATGACCGAGTGCTCCTCAAGAGACTCGAGGAACAGGAAGTCAAGAGGGGCGGGATCATCATCCCGGACACGGCCAAGGAAAAGCCCCAGGAGGCCGAGATCATCGAGGTCGGCAAGGGGCGGGTCAATGATGAGGGGAAGACCATCGCTCTCGCCGTCAAGAAGGGCGACCATGTCCTCATCGGCAAGTACAGCGGCACGGAAGTGACGATCGACGGCGTCGAGCTCGTCATCATCCGCGAGGAAGAGATCCTCGCGGTCATCGAGAAGTAAGGAGACACCATGGCTAAACAGATTTTATCCGGAGACGATGCCCGTCATGCCCTGCTCAAGGGCGTGAACGCCCTCAGCAACGTCGTCAAGGCGACGCTCGGGCCCCGCGGCAAGAACATCGTCCTTGACAAGAAATTCGGTTCCCCCTTGAGCACCAAGGACGGCGTCACCGTCGCCAAGGAGATCGAGGTCAAGGATCCTTGGGAGAACATGGGCGCCCAGCTGGTCAAGGAAGTCGCGTCCAAGACGTCCGACGTCGCGGGCGACGGCACCACGACCGCCACGGTCCTGGCCCAGGCCATCTACGGCGAGGGCCTGCGCTACGTCACGGCCGGAGCCAACCCGACCGTGATCAAGAAGGGCATCGACAAGGCCGTCGAGACGGTCGTCGACGAGCTCAAGAAGCTGAGCCGCGAGGTCAGCGGCGAGATGATCGCCCAGGTCGGCGCCATCTCGGCCAACAACGACCTCTCGATCGGCAAGATCATCGCCGAGGCCATGGACAAGGTCGGCAAGGACGGCGTCATCACGGTCGAGGAGGCCAAGGGCCTCGAGACCACGATGGAGACGGTCGAGGGCATGCAGTTCGACCGCGGCTACCTTTCGCCCTATTTCGTGACCGACCCCGAGCGGATGGAGTGCGTCCTCGAGAAGCCCCTCATCCTCCTCCACGAGAAGAAGATCAGCAACCTCAAGGATTTCCTGCCCCTGCTCGAGAACGTCGCCCGCATGGGCCGTCCCCTGCTCGTCATCGCCGAGGAAGTCGAAGGCGAAGCCCTGGCGACCCTCGTCGTCAACAAGCTCAAGGGCACCTTCATGTGCTGCGCCGTCAAGGCCCCCGGCTTCGGCGACCGCCGCAAGGCCATGCTCGAGGATATCGCCACGCTGACCGGCGGCCAGGTCATTACCGAAGAGATCGGCGTCAAGCTCGAGAAGGTCGGCGCCGATTGGCTCGGCGAAGCGAAGAAGGTCGTCATCGACAAGGACAACACGACCATCGTCGAGGGCATGGGCAAGGCGAACGACGTCCAGGCCCGCATCAAGCAGATCCGCGTCCAGATCGAAGATACGACCTCCGACTACGACCGCGAAAAGCTCCAGGAGCGGCTGGCCAAGATGGTCGGCGGCGTGGCCCTGATCAAGGTCGGCGCGGCCACCGAGACCGAGCTCAAGGAGAAAAAGGCCCGCGTCGAGGACGCCATGCACGCCACCAAGGCGGCCGTCGAGGAGGGCATCGTGCCCGGCGGCGGCGTGGCCCTGCTCCGCGCCCAGAAGGCGCTCGACAAGCTTCAGCTCGAAGGCGACCAGCAGATCGGCGCCAACATCGTCAAGAGGGCCATCGAAGAGCCCCTGCGGCAGATCGCCGCCAACGCCGGGTTCGAAGGCTCCGTGGTCGTCGAGAAGGTCAAAGAGATGAAGCAGGACATGGGCTTCAACGCCCTGACCGAGAAGTATGAGGACATGATCAAGGGCGGCATCCTCGACCCGACCAAGGTCGTCCGGATCGCCCTGCAGAACGCGGCTTCCATCGCCGGCTTGATGCTGACCACCGAAGGTCTCGTCGCCGAGCTGCCCGAAGAGGACAAGAAGCCCGCGTACCCGACCCCTCCCGGCGACATGTATTGATCGCGCCTTACGCGAAGTGAATCGCCAGCCCCGGGCGGCCTCCCGCCCGGGGCTTTTTTTTAAGAAGGGGTCAAACCTACGGCGGGGAGCGGATTCTTAGGAGCGACCATCAGAAGTGCGGCGGAGTGACCCGGAGCCGCACTTCTGGGAAATATCTTAATAGTCTCGAAAAGTGGCATCGCGTAGGTTTGACCCCCTCTTTTTATGCTATATTCTGTCCCGATGCCGCGCCTTATTGACCGGTACATCCTGCGCGAGATCGTCCCGCCCTTTCTCGTCGGCCTCCTGCTCGTCATGTTCGTCCTCCTGATGAACCAGGTCCTGCTGCTGGCCGATCTGTTCATCGACAAAGGCGTCCCGGTCCTCAAGGCCCTCCGCGTCCTCGGACTCCTCATCCCGTCCATGCTGGTTTTCGCCCTGCCCATGGCCGTCCTCATGGGCATCCTCGGCGGGCTGGCCCGGCTCTCGGCCGATTCCGAGATCGTCGCCTTCCGCTCGCTCGGCGTCGGCCCCCGCCGGATGGCCGGACCGCTCATCCTTTTCGGGCTGGGCGGGTTTCTGCTGACTCTCCCGCTCGCCCTCGACATCGCGCCTCACGCCAATGACGCCTGGGTCCGGACCATGGCCGAGTCGGTCATCGCCCGGGTCCGGCTCGACGTCGAGCCCCTGGTGTTCAACGAGACCCTGCCCGGCATGGTCTTCCTGGTCAGGGACGTCGGTCGGGACGGGGTCTGGCACGACATCTTCGCCTACATGGGCAAGGATCCGTCCAATCCCCGGCTGGTCATGGCCCGGTCCGGGACCGTCCGTCTGTTCCCGGAAAAGCGGAGGGCCATCCTGGAGCTCGCCGACGGGCATGTGTATTCCGGGCCGCTGGCCGCGCCGGGCGAGGACACCCTGACCACGTTCGAGCGTCTCGAGGAAGAGATCGATGTCGAAGGGCTCTTCCCCTCGGTCTCGAACGCAAAACGGGTCAGGGAAAAGGACTTCGGCGAGCTCATCCGCGACCTCAAGGTCCTCGAAGCCGCCGGCCCCGGGGAACGGCCGAATGTCCGGCAGATCCGCGCCCACCGCATCGAGATCCACAAGAAGCTCGCCCTCCCGGCCGCCTGCCTCGTGTTCGCGCTCATCGGCCTGCCGCTCGGCGTCATGACGGGTCGGGCCGGCCGCACGGGCGGATTCTCGCTCGGCCTGGTGATCATTCTCCTCTACTATGCCCTGATCACAGCCGGGGAAAAGGCGGCCATGGACGGACGCCTGTCGGCGTTCCTCGGCATGTGGGGCCCGGACATCGTCCTGGCCTTCGCTGGCGCGTGGCTCTTTGCGAGGCTGGGTCGGGGGAGCCGGCGGGGTCGTCGCTCGCGCGGCCGGGCCGGCCGGACGGAGGCCGCGTCCCTCCCGGGGACCCCGTCGGCGCCCGACGCGTCCCCCTCGCTCCCCGCTTACAGCTGTGCCAGCCGGCCTCTCCGGGCGTCGATCCGCTTTCCCGGACTCCTTGACCGGTACGTCTCGCGGAAGTTCCTGGCCCTGCTGGCCCTCGTTCTGGCGGCCCTGGCCGCCGCGACCCTGCTGGTCACATTTTTCGAGAGCCTCGATGTCGCCCTCGAGCACGGCAAGCCGCTCGGGCTTCTGGCCGGCTATGTCGGACTCAAGCTGCCCGAGTTCCTGGCCTTCATCCTGCCCGCGGCCGTTCTGGCGGCCGCCCTCCTCACGCTCGGCTTTCTTTCCCGGACGAACGAAGCCACGGCCATGAAGGCCAGCGGCGTCAGCGCCTACCGGACGGCGCTCCCGGTGATCGTCCTGGCCGCGGCCGCGGGGCTCATGGCCTTCCTCATCCAGGAGCGCGTCGTGCCGGCCGCGCACGCCAGGGCCGAAGCGGTCTGGGACGTCCTTCACGACCAGCCGCCCCGCGGCTCCGGCTACCTCAACCGTCACTGGATCCTGGCCGGGAGCGGCGACCGGGTTTACCATTACGATTTCTTCGAGCCCGGAACGTCGATCCTCGGCCGGCTCTCGGTGTTCGACATCGACACCGGCCGCTGGGACCTCGTCCGGAGAACCTTCGCCGAGAAAGCCTCCTTCGACGGAGACGCTCTCGTCTACCGGGACGGATGGATCAGGGATTTCGCCGCCCCCTCGGGTCCGCCGTTCGTGCGGGTCGAGAGCGGCCGGGTCGACGCGACCGGCGACAAGGGCGTGTTCGAAGAGCCCGGCAAGGAGCCGCTGCAGATGACCCTCGGCGATCTGCGGCGATACGCGGCCGAGGTCCGGTCCATGGGCTTTCCCGCCGTCCGGCTCCGGGCCGAGGCGGCCCAGAAGACCGCCCTCCCGTTCGTCAGCCTGATCATGGCCCTGCTGGCGGTCCCGTTCGGCTTCCGCATGGGGCGGAAAGGGACCCTCGTGGGCGTCGGCCTCAGCGTCGCCATCGCCATGGCCTATTGGGGGACCTTCGCCGTCTTCAGGAGCCTCGGCGGCGCCGGCGTACTGCCCCCTTTTCTCGGGGCCTGGGGAGCCAACATCCTCTTCGGGCTGGCGGGGTTGATCGGGCTATTAAGACTGAGGACCTAGGAATTACATCTTATATTTGCCGAAATCCTCCGGCCGCAGCGTCTCGAGCCACTTCCGCAGCTTCTCGGAGGATTCGACTTTTTCGTCGAACTTGAGGCCGTTCGCCTTGCGGACGACCTCATCCTCGACGAAGATGGGCGAGCTCATCCGCAGGGCCAGGGCGATGGCGTCGGAGGGACGGGAATCGATGACGATCGATTCCTCGGCCCGGCGGCAGTGGATGAGGGCGAAAAAGGTGTTGTTCCGGACGTCGTTGACGACGATCTTCTCGATGGCGATGCCGAGCTTCTCGAGGAAGCTCTTGAGGAGGTCGTGGGTCATCGGCCGGGGGGTGGGGACGTTCTCGATGGTCAGGGCGATGGCGTTGGCCTCGAAAACCCCGATCCAGATGGGCAGGATCTGCTCGTTGCGGGGGTTCTCCAGCACGACGATCGGCATCTTGGAGATCGGGTCCACGACGAGACCCTTGACCTTCATCTCGATCTGCATGCTGGCGCGTACCGACTCTAATATAGGTTCGGGACCGGGGGATGTCAAATGCGGCCGAGAGATTAAAAGAGTGACAGCTGGGAGGCTGAGGCGTCGGCCTGCGGGCCGTCGCCGAAGATGCGGATCTCGCCATACTCCCCGTCGTGGCCGGGCCGGATCGTGACCTGGCCCTTGCGCATCCGGTCGATGGCCTCGGCGACGTTCTCCGGCGAGATGCGCGCCAGCTCGGCCGCGGGGACCTCGGTCAGAACGGCGTGCTCGTCCCCGAACTCGCGGATGAACCGGAAATAGAGCTCCCAGACGCCCTGGCTCTCGGGGGTCCGGCCCACGGCCTCGGCGATGATCTCGTTGAGCGGGATGAGTTTCTTGGAGGGGATGCCTCCCGGCCGCCCCTCGCCGGCCTCGCGGTCGGCCAGCTCCTCGACCCTGTGGAGGACGCCGATCGTCAGCTTCTTGCCGCATTTCGGGCAGAGGTCGCCCGTCTTCATGCTCTCGCGCGGCGCGCTGACGACGCCGCACTTGCGGTGCCCGTCATAGTGGTACTTGCCCTCCTCGGGGAAGAACTCGACGGTGTAGAGGAACTTCGCCGGGTCGTTCGTCCGCAGCGCGTCGATGAGGCCGCGGAAGCTGAAATCCGTGTCGAAGGCGTTGGCCTCGCGGCCGATCTTCGAAGGCGAATGGGCGTCGGAATTGGAAACCAGGGCGAAGCGGTCGAGGGCGGAGAGCCGCCGATTCATCGGCGGGTCCGACGACAGCCCCGTCTCCAGGGCGAAGATCGACGGCGTCATTTCCTCGAAGCACTCTTCGATCGCGTCGAAGCCCGAGTTCGCGCCGAAGAGCGAGAACCAGGGCGTCCAGATGTGGGAGGGGATGACGACCGCGCGCGGCGCGGCCTCGGCCACCATCCGGCAGAAGAGCCTCACGTCGAGCCCCAGGATGGGCCGCCCGTCCGAGCCGAGGTTGCCGACCGCCTGGAGGCGGCGGTTGACCCGCTCGACGGATTCGAAGTCCGGAGCCAGCAGCATGACGTGGACCTTGCGGACCTTGCCCCCCTTCGAGTAGATGAAGCTCAGCTCCGAGGAGAGGATGAAGGAGATCGGACGCGCCAGGGCCGGCAGGCCCTGGAACAGCGGGGCGTCGAAGGCCGTCGTCGCGCTCTTGAGCCGGAGGAAGCCGTTGCCCATCGGCTCGAGCTTCTCCTTCATCAGGAACAGCCACTCCGGATGAGTGAAGTCGCCGGTCGCGAGAAGAGAGATCCCCTTGACCTTGGCCCACGGCGCCATGGCGTCGAGGACCATGTCCCGCGACGTGGCCCGCGAGTACTTCGAGTGAACGTGGAGATCGGCAAGGAACTTCATGGCGGAGTCCTCAGTTTAGGAAAAGCGACGGGCGAATGCAAGCGCTTTCGGGCCGGCCGCGGGGCGGTCGGAAAGCGTCGCCCGCCGCCTTGAAAAAGGGCCGGAAACGCGCTAAACTGGATAGTCGCGTCCCGGACCTGAAAGGGCTCCTCCATGAGACTGAAATCGATCGTGATCCTCGTCGGCGCTCTGGCCCTCGCCGCGCTCCCGGCCGCCGCGCAGAAGACGACGGTCAAGGACCTGACGCCGCGCTACCGGACTTGGCTCGAAGAGGACGTCGTTTATATCATCTCGCCCAAGGAAAAAGACGTCTTCCTCCAGCTCACGAACGACCGGGAGAGGGAGATGTTCATCACGGCCTTCTGGAAGGCCCGGGACGAGGACCCGACGACGCCCGAGAACAAGTTCAAGGACGAGCATTACCGCCGCATGGAATATGCCAACAAGAACTTCGGCCGCGGCCTGAAGGCCGGCGGCTGGCGGTCCGACATGGGCCGGGTCTACATCACCCTCGGCGAGCCGAAGGACATCACGCGGTACGAGAACGAGACCAACCTTTACCCGCTCCAAATCTGGTTCTATTCCGGCATCAATGGCGCGGGCCTCCCGAACACCTTCAACGTCGTATTCTTCAAGAAGGACGGGGCCGGCGACTATGTCCTCTATTCCCCGGTCCGGGACGGACCCCAGAAGCTCATGCCGTTCTACAACGGCGACATGACGGACTCCCTCCAGGCCTGGAACGAGCTCAGGCAGACCGTCGACCCGTCGGTGGCCGACGTCGCGATGTCCCTCATCCCCGGCGATTACGTCACGGGCATGAATCCCACCATCGCGTCCGATATCCTGATCAACCAGAAGATCCCGAAGATGGGCTATGAGAGCGTCAAGGACGCCTACGCCGAGAAGCTCCTCAAGTACAAGGACGTCGTCGAGGTCGAGTACACCGCCAACTACATCGAGAACGACGCCCTCGTCCAGGTCACCCGGGACGCGGCCGGGCGGGCGTTCGTCCATTTCCTCATCGAGCCGGCCCGGCTGAGCATCGAGCGCACCGAGGGCCTGTACCGGACGGTCTTCAACGTCAACGGCATCGTCTCCGACTCCGCCGGCAGGACGGTCTACCAGTTCGACAGGCAGATCCCGCTCGAGCTCAACGACGATCAGTTCGCCAAGTTCCGGAACGGCCGCATGTCCTACCAGGACGCCTTCCCTCTCATCGAGGGCGATTACAAGCTCAGCGTCCTCTGGAAGAACACGGTCTCCAAGGAATTCACCTCCGTCGAGGCGGCCCTGAAGATCCCGCCCGCCCACACTCTGACGCTGACGACGCCCATCCTGGCCAACAGGGTCGTCCGCAACCCCGCATTCGCGGGGCAGATCAAGCCCTTCACCTTCGGGGAGACCCAGATCGTCGCCTCGCCGCGGAACGATTTCACCGTCCAGGACACGCTGACCCTGTTCTGCGAGGTCGGCGGCCTGACCCCGGATCTGAAGACCAAGGGCAGCCTGTCGATCACCCTCGTCCGGAATAACCAGGTCGTGGCTGCGATCACCAGGTCCCTGGCGGATGCGCCCGACCCGCTCCGCGTCGTGGAAGAATTCCCCCTGGCGAACCTGCCCCCCGATTATTACACGGCCAACGTCGACCTCCTCGATTCCGCCAAGACGACGGTCCTGTCCTCCAAGGCGTCGTTCTATATCAGCCTCAACACGTCCCTGGCCCGGTCCTCGATCGTCTACGCCCAGCTTCCCCCGGCGAACGACCCCTCCTATGTCGACATCCGCGGCATGCAGTATTTTCAAACGGGCGACTCCGCCAAGGCCAGGCCGCTTCTCGAAGAGGCCTTCCGACGGGCGCCGGGATCCGCGCCCTTCGCCCTCGACCTCTGCCGCGTCCTCTTCGCCCTCAAGGATTACGAGGGCGTCCGGAACGTGGCCACCCCGTTCTATCGGGACAAGAAGGATTACGAGTTCGCCCAGTATCTCGGCGAGAGCTCCCAGGCCCTCGGCCGCTACGGCGAAGCCATCGCCTTCTACAAGGACTACCTGACCTCCTTCGGGACGAGCCTCGTCGTGCTCAACTCGATCGGCGACTGCTACGTCCAGACGGGCGACCTCGCCGGCGCGATCACCGTTTGGACGAAGTCGCTCGAGCTCAATCCGGCCCAGACCGAACTGAAGCAGAAGCTGGCCGCGATCCGGGACAAGATCAAGGGGGACTGATGAACATCCGGCGCCTGCGCCCGGCCCTCCTCCTGGCCGGCGTCGTCACCGTCGCCGCCGCCTGCGCCTCGACCCGAGGCTTGAAAGAGCTCGATCCCAAGAGCCGCGATTTCATCTCCAAGGTCCGTTACACGATCACCTCGGAGGAGAGGAGGGCCTTCCTGGCCCTGGGCCCCGAAGCCCGGAAGCCGTTCATCGAGGACTTCTGGAGGAGGCGGGACCCGACCCCCGCGACCCCGGAGAACGAATACCGCACGGACTATTACGCCCGGATCGAGCGGGCCAACCGCCTCTTCTCGGGCGGAGGCTCTCCGGGCTGGCTCCAGGACCGGGGCCGGGTCTACATCACGCTCGGCCCCCCGGACAGCCGCGTCACCTATCCGCGGGGGATCACGTTCTACGGCCTGCCCACGGAGATCTGGTGGTACGGGCTTTACACCATTCTCTTCGTTGACGAGTACTGGAACGACGACTATCACATCTCCCCGGAGAGCGCCGGGCAGATCGCCGTCATCACGCAGGCCCAGAGCCAATGGAACCAGCCGCGGGAGCGGATGCCCAAGCCGGGGGAAGCGCCTTCCGCCTCGGGCATCGCCGGACTCGAGGTGCGGATCGAGATCGGGGAAGCCGGGACGGCGCGCTTCTCGCTGGCCATCCCCCACAAGAACATCGGGCTGAAGTCCTCCGGCAAGAGCTTTCAGGCGAGCATCGATGTGACCATGAGGGTCCTCGACGAGGCCGGCGCGGAGGCCTGGACGTTCTCTCAGACCTTCTCCATCGATATTCCGGAGGCGCGCCTGAAAGAAGTCCTGGCCCAGGATTTCCTGGCCCAGGCGGTCGCTCCCCTGAAGCCCGGCGCCTACACGCTGAGCGTCCGCCTGACCAATACGACCGACGGCAGCAAGGCCTCGCTCGAACGCAAGTTCGAGATCTGAGTCCCGTCCTATTTCCGGGCGGTCGTCGCCGCGACGGCGGCCGTAGCCGCCTCTCCCTTCCGGGCGTTCTCATCCGACAGCGCGTTTTCCCCGACCCGATTGTAGAGGTCGGCCAGGAGGAAGTAGCCCAAGGGGAGCTCGGACTTTTCAGGCTTGAGCTCGATCCCCTTCTTGACGAGATCGATGGCTTCCTTGTAGCGTTCTCCCCGGTTGAGGTCGATCCGGGCCAGGTAGAAATAGGTCAGCGGGAATTCGGGGTTCGTGTCCAGGCAGCTCTTGAGGTACTCGTATTCCTTGTCTTGCTGCCCGGTCATTCGGTAGGCGCGGGCCAGGTTGTACATGGCTTTGAAATGCTTGGGGGAGATCTCGAGCTCCTTCAGGTACTCGGCTTCGGCCTCCTTGTCCTGGCCCCTTTTTCGGCCAGTTCGGCCATGAGAAAGTGGAGGTTGGCGAGCCGCGGACTGATCTCGGCGGCCTTGCGGAGGTGCTCTTCCGCGCCGGGAAGGTCGTCCTTGACGATGGCGATCGCGCCCAGAAGGCTGTGCGAGGCGGCCGATTCGGCGTTGGCGGCGAGACACTTCTCGAAATAGGGGGCGGCCTTATCATAATTCTTCTGAATGTAGTTCATGTTGCCGAGCATGAAGTAGAGTTGGGGGTCCGAGAAGCCTTTCTTGAGGTAATCGAGAAGGAACTTCTCCCCCTCATCGAACCGCCCCATCGCCTCGTAGGACAGGGCGATGTTGATGGCCGCGAAGGAGTCGTCGGGCTTGCGGCCGAGGACCTGCTCGAAGTAGCCGACGGCCTCCTTGTATTTCTGCGCCTGGAAATAGATGTTGCCGATGGAGAAATAGGCGTCGGTGATATCGGGGTCGGAGGCGATGATCCCCTGGATGATCTTGACGGCCTCGTCGGCCTTGCCGTCCAGCCCCATTTCGCGGGCCTCGGACAGGCGGTTGAAAATGCCGATCTTCTCCCTGGGGTTGCCCAGCTTTTTCCCCTTGAGCTTGGCCGGGTCGGTGAACGAGCCGACATAGCCCAGGGCGGAGAGCTTCTGCCGCGTCTCCTCGTCGATCTTCGAATAGTCCGTCTCGTACGCGTTCCGGCTGGCCCGGACGATGAACGCCTCGGCCTCGGCGTTCATCCGATCGTAGACCTTCTTCTCGAGGTAAACGAGATTCTTCTCCTCGTGAGGGTCGGCGACGATGTCGTAGAGCTCGGGCACCGGGGCCAGGATGAGCTTGTAGCGGGCGTCCTGGACGCTCTTGAGGTCGGACCAGCCGTAGTGGAAGCGCGGATAATAGGTCTCGCTGTAGGCCAGAGGGGTCTCCTTGCGCCGACGGCCGAAGAAAGTCGGGAGGAGGCTCCGGCCCTGGACCTCGGCCGGGACCGGAAGGCCGGCCATGTCGCAGACGGTCGGCAGGACGTCGGACAACGTGGTCACCTCGGATGAGACGACGCCCTGGAGCCTCGGGAACGGGGTGACGATGATGAGCGGGACGTGGATCGCGCTCTGGTAGATGAAGAAGCCGTGGGATTGCTCCTCGTGCTCGCCCAGGCTCTCGCCGTGGTCGCCGGCGAAGACGATGAAGGTCTTCTCGAGAAGGCCGTTCGACTCGAGCCAGCTCCGGAGCCGGCCGATCTGGGAGTCGGCAAAGGCGATCTCGCCGAGGTAGGGCCGGTCGGCGTAGAGCTTATCGTAGGGCGGCGGGGGCTCGTAGGGGGAATGCGGGTCGTAAAGGTGGAGCCAGGCGAAGAACCGCTTGTCCTTGCGCTGCTCGAGCCAGGGGAGAGCCTGGTCCAGGATCTCGTTGGCCGGCCTCTGGACCGTGCCCAGGGAGATCCTCTTGAACTTGCTCAGGTCAAATTTGTCGAAGTAGGTGTCGAAACCCTGGTTCAGGCCCCATTTGGAATCGAGGACGTAGGCGGCGATGAAGGCCGCGGTCTCGTACCCCCTGTCCTTGAAGAGCTCAGCCATGGTCTTGAGCTTCTGGGGGACGAAGAAACCGCCGTTATCGCGGATGCCGTGGAAGAGCGGAAGAGTCCCGGTCATCAGAGTCGTGTGGGAGGGGAGCGTCAGGGGCGTCTGGGCGTAGCAATTCTCGAACCGCACGCCACGGGCGGCGAAGGCGTCGAGGGTCGGCGTCGAGAGATCCTGGCGGCCGTAGCACGGCAGCCGGTCGGCCCGGGTCGTGTCCAGGGTGATGACGATGACGTTGAAATCCCGGCCCCCGCGCAGACGGGCGAAACTGGGCGGTCCGGCCAGGAAGAGGACATAGGCCCCCGCGGCCGCGGCCACGAGGATGCCCCCGACAATGACCAGGATCGATCGTTTCTTCGTGCGCATCGTAACCCGCCCATTTTAGCACAATCCCGCTAAAGAAAAAGGGGCGGCGGGAGGACCCGCCGCCCCTTGGAGCGTCTGCTGGGAGCTTCTGTGCTAGAACATGAACCGGACGCCCAATCTGGCCCGTCTCGGCAGGACCAGCCCGTAGAGCTGGTGCCCCAGGGTCGAGGGGGTATAATCTACAGCGCTCGGGTCCGCGGTCCAATTGTACTCGATGGTGTTGCCCCAGCTCGTGATGGAGTCGTCGTTGAGGATGTTGAAGACGTCCAAGAAGGCGCTCAGCCGGTATTTGGCGGCCAGCTCGAACGTCTTTTCGAGCCTCAAGTCGAGCGAGCTGGCGATGGGATAGTGGTATGTGCCCGACGGCTCGACGTTGAAGGTGATCCTTCCCTGGCTGAAGTCGCCCCGGAACGTCCTTCGCGTCTGGGTATAAGCTTCCCCTGTGATGGCATGGAAATAGGCGCTCAAGGAGAGGCCCAGCGGAAGGACGTAGGTCGCCTGGACTTTGACCATATGGGTCGGGTCATTGGTGACATGGCCGTCGAGGTTGACCCAGACGTTGGGGTCGTAGTAGCTGTTGAAGCCGATGTCGCGATAGGCGGAGCTGTTGCCCATCGTCCCCCGCGCCACGGAGTAGACGTACGAGGCCAGCATCTGCCACTTGTTCGAGAAGCGCTTGTTGAACAGGACCTCGATGCCCCAATAATTGCGGTAGGCCTTGGCGTTGAGGCCGGGATAGAGCTCGTTGAGCCGGCTCGTGATCACGCCGAGGTCCGTGAGGTGCCATTCGGAGTCGCTCCCCGAGGTCAGGTCGTAGAGAGTGAAGGTCTTGTCCACCATCGTCTTCGTTGCGGGGTCCCAGACCGCATAGGTCGCCTCGACGGGCGCATAGGTCGCCAGGGCGTTCCACTGGCCCTGGAAATTGTGGTAGGTCCGGTTGATGTAGGTGACCGAGAGCGAAGTGTCCTTGAACAGCTCGCGCTCGATGCCGATGGTGAATTGCCTCATGAACGGGTGCTTGAGCTCGGGGTCGATGACCCAGGTCCCGTGGACCTCCCGATTGTACTCGTACCAGAACTCGCCGGCCTGGTCCCAATAATAAAAGATCTTGTCCGACCAGTCCGAGTTCAGCCGGTCGATCATGCCGGCATACATCCCGTCGGTGAACTCGCCGTAGTGGCCTTTGAGGATCGTGGTCTTGTCGCCGAGGAGGTCGAAGGTGAATCCGAGCCTCGGGGCGACCCGGAGTTCGTTGTAAGGGGAGCCTTCGCGATTGGGGACCGAGCCCCAGGCCTGGGTGAGGCGGACGCCGAGGCTGAAGTTCAAACGCTTCGTGACCTGCCAGGAGTCCTGGGCGAAGCCCTCCAGCCGGTCGAGCTTCATCTTGGAATTGTAGCCGACGTACTGGTTGGCGCTGTAGTTCCCGTAGTAGTAGCCGTCCCACTGGTCATAGTAATACCAGTGGTTCGCGCCCGTATAGCGGTAGAGGTTGCGGGAGTGGGACTGCTCGAACTCGACGCCGAACTTGAAGTCGTGGCTGCCCTTGATGAACTTCTCGGTGTAGGTCGTCATGCTGGCGTTGGCCTGGAAGCGGTCCCGAGGATGCTCGGCATAGCTGTAAGTATTGAAATAACGGTGCAGGGGTGCGAGGCCCCTGGGGTCGGCGAGGGACGGCCCCCCGGTGAACAGCGGGTCGAAAAGGACATTTTCGTTGATGAAGTGACCGTTGATGTCCCGGTCGCCGCTCATCGGCTCGAGGTTGTAGTAGCCATTGAAGTACGCCGCCTTGACATCGAAGAAGGTCTTGGAGGAGAAGATGTGGGTCAGGTTGAAATTGAGGACGTACTCGGGGTCGATCTGCTCGGTCGTGGCAATAGGATCGGTGGTCGACGTGGCGCCCCGATAGGTCCCATTGTAGTTGTCATATTCCACCGCGACGCTGGCGTTGGTTTTGCCCGAGAGCTGCGAGCTCAGCTTGAAAAAGAAGCGCGGCTGCTTGTAGTTCTGGGCAAAGGGGAAGCCCGTGGGAAAGTCCTTGGAGTTGTACCACTGGGCTCCGGCGAAGAACCAGAGCTTGTCCTTGATGAACGGGCCGCCGAGATGGCCGTTGATGTCCCAAAGGCTCTCGATGGGAGGCGTGATGGTCGGCCAGTCCGTCCTGAAGTCGGCATTGTTGTTCGTCCCCCAGAAGCCCTTCTTGTAGCCCTGGTACATCGACTCGAAATGGCCGGAAAAATTGTTGCCGCCGGACTTGGTGACGATGTTGAAGATGACGCCGGTGAAGTTCCCGTACTCGGCGGGCAGGCCGATGCCCATGACCTTGGCTTCCTCGATGATGTTGTAGTCGACGAAGACCCAGGCCGTGCCGGCGTCGGGGTCGCCCACGCCGACGCCGTCCATCTGATAGGAGATGCCGCGCTCGCCGCCGGCGCCATAGGCGTTGGCGTTGTCGTTGACGCCGGGCGCCATCATGACGATGTTGGCCGAGAACTGGCTGTTGGGGATGTTGCGCAGGATCTCGTTGCCGAGCGTGACGGACGCCGTTTCCGTCGACTTGACGTCGACTGTCGGCGCCTGCGCCACGACCGTGACCTGCTCCTGCACCGTCGCCGGTTTCAGGACCAGGGTCAGGCTCAGCGTGGCCGTCGTGTTCAGCCGGATATTTTCCTGAACGATGGTGCCGAACCCGTTCAGCTCGGCCCTCACGCTGTAGGTGCCCGGAGGCAGGGCCGGATAGCGGAAGTCCCCGTTGGCGTCGCTGACCGCCGCGCGAGTGCCCATGAGCTTCTCGCCGCTCAAGATCAGGTTGACTCCGGGGAGGGGGGCCCCCTGTTCATCAGTCACCTTCCCGGTTATGGCTCCCGTCTCGCGGGATTGCGAGAAAGAGAGCGACGAAACAAGGAGGAGGATGAGAAGTGGTACGGTGATCTTTTTCAAATTTCCCTCCGTTTCATGACATCAAAGAATTGCGGCCCTAGCCTGGTGATGGTTTGCGCGGCCTCGTTTCACCTCCTCGAAGCGATAGAATTCTAGTTTTGCTTTCGGATGCATTGTCTCGGGGTCCCTACAGGCCGGGATTCAGGACATACGCCATGCGGCAAATCAGGCGGTGCCGCTCCCACGTTGATCGGAATCTCATGATTGGTGGTCTGATTATGGGAGAAGTGAGTGGGCCTTGTCAAGCCCGGGACGCAACAATCCGGCGGGACAAGAAAAAGGGCGGCGGGACCGCCCGCCGCCCTCGAGAGCGTCCGGTGTGGGATCCGGGCTTAGAACATGAACCGGATGCCGAGGCGCGCCTGCCGCGGGGTGCTGATGCTCCGGAGCCTATGCCCGTCCGTGGAGGGATAGGTGCCGTCCGTGAACCAGTCAAAGCCGATGCGCGTCCCCCAGGACATGATGGTGTCGTCGTTGAAGACGTTGAAGACATCGAACATCAGGCCGAGGCGGTACTTCTGGGCCAGGGTGAAGATCTTCTCGAGGCGCAGGTTGAGCATCTTCTGCATGGGATAGTGGTGGGAGCCTCGGGCTTCCGTGAAGAACGTGATCTGGCCCTGGTTGAACGCGTCCGTCAGGAGCCGCGTCGTCCAGGAGTTGCCCGTGATCCCCCAGAAGTAGCCGGTCAGGCTGATGTCGAAGGGCAGGACGTAGGTGCCCTGGAGCTTGATCATATGGGTCGGGTCGTTCGTGAGGTTGCCTTTGGCGTTGATCCACATGTTCGGATCGTTCATGTTCCCGGCCCAGCCGATGTCGCTGCCAAAGCTGTTGTCCACGGTCCCCGAGGCCTTTCCGTAGATATAGGACGCGAGCAGCTGCCAGCGGTTGGAGAAGCGCTTGTTGAACAGGACCTCGATGCCCTCATATTTCCTGTAGGGCTGCTCCAGAACCCAGGGGAAATCGGAGTTCTTCTTGATGTTGGCGATCACGAAATCGCTGAGATCCAACGTTTCGAGCGTCTGCTCATAAACGGTGAAGGTCTGGTCGAGATCGGGGGAGAAGACCTCCTGAGTGATATAGTCTGCGGCCCGGTTGTAGCGGCCGATGAGGTCGTTCCATTTCCGGTTGATGTAGGTCACGCCCAAGGAGGTGTTCTTGAACAGCTCGCGCTCGATCCCGACCGTGAACTGGGTCATGTAGGGATGCTTGATATTGGACGCCATGGTGAATGGGTTGTGGGGGATCGAGTACATCTCGTCCCATGATTCGGTCAGGGGATCATACAAGTAGCCGGTGTAGTTGCCGAAGTTCGCGCTGGGATTCATCCTGTCGAGGTAGGCGGTCAGCATGGCCTCGGTGAATTGGCCGTAATGGGCCTTGAGGATGGTCGTCTTGTCGCCCAGGATGTCGAACGTGAAGCCCAGGCGGGGGGCCAGCCGGTGGGTCTTGAAGACGGATCCGTCGACGCCCTTGACGTCGCCCCAGTTCTGGCTGTAGCGGAGGCCGAGGCTCAAGTTCAGCCTTTTTGTGACCTGCCAGGAATCCTGGACGAACACTTCCAGCCGGGTGTAGCGGGTATTCGTGTCATAGCCGGTGTACTGATAGGCCAGGTAGGGTCCCGTAAAATAGACGGAGTCACCCGCGAGGTTGTACCCGTAGCCGACGTAGTCGTTGTACTTGACGTTATCGCCCAGGGCGCCCCCCGTGCCGGTGTAGCCGTAGCGGGACCTGGCCATGGACCGCTCGAACTCGGCCCCGAACTTGAAGTCGTGGGAGCCGGCGATGAAGTTCTCGGCGTAGTGGGTCAGGCTGGCGTTGGTCCCGAAGCGGGCCCGGTCGGCGTAGTAGAAATAGCCGGAGCTGTTCTGGAGCATGTCCAGGTTGTAGCTATAGTGGGCGTAAGCGTCGAACCCGGCCGTGGGGTTGAGATAATAGATGCCCTCGAAATAGTTGGTCTTGACGTCGAAGAAGGTCTTCGGGCTGAGGATCTTGGTCAGGTTGAAGCTCAGGAGCCAGTCGGGCGAGTTCTGCGTGACCGTGGCGATGGGGAGGACCGTGGAGCTTGCGTCCCGATTGATGCCCTGGTATTTGGTCCTCTGGAAGGCGAGGCTCATGTTCAGCGTCGGCGTCAGCTGGGAGCTCAGCTTGGCGAAGATCCGTGGCTGATTGTAGCGGACGTCCTCGGGGAAGCCCGTCGGGCGTTCTTTGGTCTGATAAAACTGGCCGCCGACATAGAACCAGAGCTTGTCCTTGACGACGGGCCCGCCGATATGGCCGTTGATGTCCATGAGCTTCGAGCTCGGCGAGGTCAGCGAGGGAAAGTCCGCGATGTAGTCCTGGTTGTTGTTGGCCTGCCAGAACTTGGAGTCGGCCTGGTAGCCCTGGAAATCGAACTCGAAGTGGCCCGAGAAGCTGTTGCCGCCGGACTTCGTCACCAGGTTGAAGATGACGCCGGTGAAGTTGCCGTATTCGGCCGGCAGGCCGATGCCCATGACCTTGGCCTCTTCGATGATGTTGTAATCCGAGAAAACCCAGGCCGAGCCGGCCTCGGGGTCGGCGACATTGACGCCGTCCATGGAGTAGGCGATTCCCGTATCCTGCGACGCGCCGAAAGCGACGTTGTTGTTGACGCCCGGGGCCAGGTTGACGATCTCCGCCGTGAACTGGTTATTGGGGACGTTCCTGAGGATCTCATTGGACAGAGTGACCGAGGCCGTCTCCGTGGACTTGACATCCACGGTCGGGGACTGGGCGGTGACCGTGACTTCCTCGGACACGGTCGCCGGCTTCAGCTGGATGTCCAGAGTCAGGGTGGCCGTGGTGTTCACCCGGATCTTTTCGCGAACGACCGTCCCGAAGCCATTGAGCTCGGCCTTGACCTTGTATTCGCCGGGCGGCAAGGCGGGGAAGCGGTATTCGCCGTTGGCGTCCGTGATGAAAGTCCGCAGGCCCATGAGGCTCTCGCTGGAGAGCGTCACGGCGACGCCGGGCAAGGGATTTCCCTGTTCATCGGCCACGACGCCCCGGACAGCGCCAGTTTCCTTGGACTGGGAAAAGGCGATGGGGGCGAGAAGGAGGATAATGGCCCCAAAAGTCAGGATCTTGTTCTTCATGAGAACCTCCTTTTATTGATTCTTGAGGATGCTGTGGTGGACTGTAAGGGGGTCTGCGGTTTTCCCGGATCTCACCTCCTCGATAGGAGCATCCAGCGCTCTATTCACAAGATCGCTGAAGAAGAAACCAGCAATTTCGATGCCAAGACGATTACGTGCAGATGATGTTGATAATAAGAAGAATAGCATTCCGTTTCGGCACCCACTCATCCAACGATTTGGATTTTATCCAAGATTTCGGGCGAATTCAAGGTTTTTTTTAGGCCGCCCCCCGCATTTGAAAAGGTCCGGGCCGTGTGCTATCGTAGTCATTCGGATCACGAGAACACCCTATGAAAACAAAGACTTGGCTCGGCGTCATCCTCGCGGCTCTGCTCGCCGGGAACGGCCTGGCCGCCGTCGAAAAGATCACCCCGGATCTGGCGCGCTGGCTCGAGGACGTCTCGCCCATCATGACCAAGGCCGAGCGTTCCGTCTTTACCCAGCTCCAGACCAACGCCGACCGGTCCAAGTTCGTCAGCTTCTTCTGGCGGACGCGGGACCCGCTGCCTGATACGACCGAGAATGAATTTCGGAAAGAGTACGAGGAGCGGATCCGCTATGCCGACCAGAACTTCGGCCATGACTCGCCGAAGAGGGGCAGCCAGACCGACAGGGGCTTCTTCTACGTCACCCTCGGGAAGCCGCTCGAACGGACGTTCTACACGACCCAATCGCAGGTCTGGCCCCTCGAGCTTTGGTTCTACAAGGGGGAGCAGGAATACGGACTGCCGGACTATTTTTACCTGATCTTCTACCAGGCCGACGGGATCGGAGATTTCCGTCTTTATTCGCCGAGCGTCGAGGGACCCGAGAAGCTGGTCGTCCCCAACCTCGGGACGTCGGTGAACCGGTCGACAGCCGTCAACGCCATCAAGGGCGTCAACGGGGAGCTGGCCAGCGCTTCCCTGAGCTATCTGCCGGGCGAGTCGCCGATGGGGGGCGCTTCGTTCTCTTCCGATGCCATCATCGCCTCCGTCCGCAGTCTTCCGGAAAAGAAGTACTCCGACAGCTACGCCCGGTCCTACATGAGCTTCAAGGACTTCATCGAGACCGACTATTCGGACAGATACCTCCAGAGCATTTACCAGGTCCGGGTGTTCCTGGAGGGCGGCCAGGCCTTCCTGCATTGGTCGATCGAGCCGGAGAAGATGAATTTCGCCACCCAGGGGGACGCCGTCTATGCCAGCTTCGAGTTCGTCCTGAGGCTCGAGGACGGCCGGGGCAGGACCGTCCATGAATCGACCGAGGAGATCCCGCTCCGGATCTCCCCCGACCAGTACAAGGCCCACGAGCGCCAACGCTTCGCCTTCCAGGATCTTCTGGCTGTCGTCCCCGGCGAATACAGGGCCCTGTTTCTTCTGAAAAACAAGACGACCAGGGACTTCTCTTCGTTCGAAACAAGGGTCGTCGTGCCCAGTGCCGAAACGGCCGCCCGGGCCGGCCTCAGCAAGCCGCTCTTGTACTACGCCCGGAGCGCCGTCCCCGAAACCCAGGAAAAGAACCTCAAGGCCTTCGTTTTCGGCGGACAGCAGTACCTCGTCGGCGCCCGCAACGAATTCCCCTCATCCTCGACGCTCGGGGTCTTCGTTCAGGCCAGAAACGTGGCCGGGCTCATTCCCTCCGCGCGGCCTTCGTTCATCGTCAGCCTCATTTCGCTCGACACGGACCAGAGCGCCGGGATCTTTCCGTTGACCGATATCGCCCCCGACCCGAGCGATGCGGCGACCCTCCTCGTTTCCGGCGCCGCTCCGCTGAAGGACGTCAAACCCGGCTATTACCGCGCTGAGGTATCCATGAAGTCCCCCGACGGGCGGAGCCTGCTCACCGAGAAAGAGAACTTCGTCGTCCTCGGCGAGCCGTTCCCCGTCATCCCCTGGGTCTACGCCCGTTTGCACGGCCCGTTCCCGGGTCCTGAGCATCTCCTGGCCCTCGGCTCGCAATATTTCCTGGAGGGCGATTACACCCGGTCTCGGGAGATCCTCGAAAAGGTCCTTCAGGGCCGCGACGACCCGTCCGCTCGCCTGCTCCTGGCCAAATCGCTCTACGGCCTGGGTCTCTACAAAGAATCCCTGGAGCACGCAACGGCCGTCCACGACCGCGGCGGAGACCGGGAGTCGGCCAAGGTCATGGCCCTGGACCAGGCGGGCCTCAAGGATTGGGCGGCCGCGCTTTCGATCCTGGAGACGCTCATGGCCGGGGCGACCGAGATCCCCGTCCTGAATCTCGCCTCCGAGTGCCATATGGCCCTCGGTCATCCCGAGAGGGCCCTGCCCCTCCTGCAAAGATCACTCGCCCTCGCTCCCGACCAGCCGGCCGTCAGGGCCCTGGAGGAGGAGGCGAAGAAACGCATCGGCCAACGATAGGAGTCGCCCATGATGCCCCGAAAAGCCGTGTTCGTCGCCCTGGTGGTCTGCCTGCTCGCCGCTTCCGCCTGGCCTCAGTACCAGGGCAAGGTTTCCGGGACCGTCGTCGACTCGTCCAAGAACCCCGTCGAAAAGGCCGAGGTGGCGATCGTCTCGCAGAAGACGTCGAGCATTCGCTATGAGTCCAAAACGGACCGAGAGGGCCGCTTTGTCCAGATCGGGATCGTTCCCGGATACTATATGATCAGCGTCAAGAAGACCGGTTTCGTGCCCGCCTCGAAGGAGGTCCATGTCGGCGTCGCCGGCGAAGAATCCGTCGTGATCACGCTCACGTCCGCCGAGACCGCGGCCGCCAAGAGCTATTCCGCGGCCGACCGGGCCTTCCTCACCGGCAACAAGCTCTACGCGGGACAGAAATACGCCGAGGCCGCGGCCGCCTACGGCGAGGCCATCGGACTCGATCCCGCGAACTGGGCCTACCAGCTCAACCTCGGCCTGGCCTTGAAGAAGGCGGGCGAGGCCGAAAAGGCCTTGGCCGCGTTCCGCAAGGCGGTCGAACTCGACCCCGAAAGCTACAGCTCCAACAAGGAAACGGGGGAGGCTCTGGCCAAGGCCGGCGACTTCGCCGCGGCCAAGCCGTTCTACGAAAAGGCCGCCGGCCTGAGCCCGGACGACCCCGACGCCCAATACAACCTCGGCGTCTGCCTGGTCAACCTCTCGGAACCGGAAGCGGCGCTGCCCTTCTTCAAAAAGACCGTCGAGCTCAAGCCGGATTATGCCGACGCCTACTATCAGATGGCGACCATCCTCATCAGCCTGAACAACGTGCCCGAAGCCAAGGAAAGCCTGGAGAAGTTCCTGGCCCTGGCTCCCAACCATGAGAAGGCCGGCATCGCCAAGCAGCTCCTCGAATATCTTAAAAAGTAGCCCTCAAAAAAAAGGACCGCCCCGCGGGGCGGTCCTGATCGGATCGGGAATATCTACGGCTAGATGACCGAGAAAGCCATCTTCGTCTCGCCCTTCTTGCCGGAAACCTTGTCCAAGATGGTGACCATGAGGTTGTATTTCCCCGCGGGCAGGGGTTTCTTCTCGGTGCTCAGCACGGTGCCTTTCTCGTCCATCTTCTGGAGAGTCTGGGATAGGGGCAGCGGCTGGTTGACGAGGTAGAGCTCGTAGGACGAAGGCGCCCATTTGATGGCCGCCTTGCCGCTCTCGTCCTGGACCTCGAAATTGACTTCGAGATCGAGCAGGGGCCTCTGGGCGGAGGGGTCCTTGTAGGACGCGCCGAGGACGAAGAAGAGGATCTCGAGATTCTCGCCGGAGCGGACCTCGGCGTCCAAGTTGGAGACGATCTTGGCCGCGCCCCAGGTGAGGTAGCCGCGGTGGATCGTCGGCCGCTGGTCGGGTTCGACCTGGTCCATGGCGGTCACGACGATCGGGTCGGTCGGCCAGAGCGTCAGCTCATAGACCTCCGGTCCGGGGAGGGTGATATCGCTGTAGCAGACGCTCAGCTTCTTCATGTCGGGCGTCGCCAGGACGAGCGCCAGGGTGTACTTGCCGGAGGGCAGGGCCAGGCCGAAGGAGTACCAATCCTCCTTGTCGGCGCTGTAGCCCGCGGCGTCGGTCGTCAGGACGTTCTGGTTCCGGCCTCCGTACTTCAGCTTCAGGGCGCCGGCCGCGTCCGGCTGATAGAATTCGAAGAAGACGAGAAGGGTCGTCTCCATCTGGCCCGAGCCCGAAGCCGAGGGGGCGTAGCCGAGGTCCCCGTTCTTGGCTTTGAAGAAGAAGACCGGATAAAGGCTCTTCTCCTGGGCCGGAAGAATGAGCTGCTTGGTGAAGCTGAAGGGGATATCCTGCCGCCCTTGGCGCGTGGCCAGGCCTTCCTGGATGACCGCCGCGATCTCCTTGGGCATCGAGGCTTTGCCGGGAGCCTTGGGCTCTTGCTTGCCTTTCTGTTGTCCGGGCACCGCCTGCGCGGAGAGAGCAAGAACGCTGATGACGAATAGGAACGCGAGAGCGGCCACGATCGTTTTGGGAGCTTTCATTTTTCCTCCTGTTCGGAACATCTTCACTTCCGCCTTTCCTTTAGAGCAATTCTCATGCCAAGCCGTCAGGCGAGAACGCTCGTTCCGTCGGGGGGAATCAGATCAGGTCTGTAAAGGACTTTTACAGCTCTATCGAATCTCGCACCGGCCTCCGGAAGGCGGACAGAAAAACTAATATAGCAAATTTCAGCGATTTTTCAATGCCCTGAACTTCTTGACCGCATCGAGGTGCTCGCCGAGGGTCCGGCTGAACCGGTGGGAGCCGTCGCCGCGAGCGACGAAATATAGATAACCCTCGGGAGCGGGGGCGAGAGCGGCGTCGAGACTCGACGCCCCGGGATTGGAGATCGGCCCGGGAGGGAGCCCGGCGTGGAGATAGGTGTTGTAGGGTGATGGGAACGTGAGATCGCGGAGGAGGAGCCGTCCGGTGTAGCGGCCTTCCTGCTTGAGCGCATAAACGATGGTCGGGTCGCAGTCGAGCTTCATCCCGATCTTCAGCCGATTGTGGAACACGGCCGAAACGAGCGGCCGTTCGTCGGGCAGGGCGGTTTCCTCTTCGATGAGCGAGGCCAGGGTCACGACGTCGCGGACGGTCATCCCCAGCTCGGCGGCCCGCCGCCGGCGTCCCTCGTCGAAGACCTCGCGGAATTCCGCGACCATGGCCCGGACGAGGTCGGCCTCCGGGGCCTTTCGCGGCATGTTGTACGTGTTCGGGAAGAGGTAGCCCTCGAGGTCCCTCGCCCGCGGATCGAGATCGGCGATGAGCCCGGTGTCGAGGAGCGCGAGCCGGAAGGCGGCCGCCCCCTCCGGGTCTCCCGGCCTGAGGAGGTCGGCGATCTCCCGCCCCGTAAGCCCTTCCGGAACCGTGACCGGCTCGAGATAGATGCGGCCCCCGAAGATCCGCAGGAGCGCGTCCTTGGTTCCGATCGGCGGCCTGATCAGGTATTCTCCGGCCTTGAAGCGCTCGCCGGGAAAGTAGACCCGGCAGGCGATCCGGAGAGCGAGCGAGCTGCGGACGATGTCCTCGCTCTGCAGGCGGGCGATGACGAGGCGGGTGCTCCAGCCCTTGTCGACTTCGAAGAAGACCGCCTTCGAGCCCGATGCGGCCGCCGCGGGCGCGGCCAGCTCCCGGACGAGCCAGCTCGTGAGCGCGGCGAGGACGACGACGGAGGCGAAGAGAACGGCCTTAATCGACTTCAGGAACATCGTCCTCACTGCGTTTCCGCTCGAGGTAGGTCGAAAGGATGATCACCGCCGCGATCCGGTCCTCCCAGTCCTTCTTCTTCCGGCCGCGGAGCTTCTCGTCGTCGAGGGTCTTGAGGGCCTGGCGGGTCGTCAGGCGCTCGTCCTGGAGCACGACGGGCTTGCCGACGGCCTTCTCCAGCCAGGCGGCGAAGACCCGGGTCTTCTCGGTCCGCGTTCCGGAGCTGCCATCCATGCGCAGGGGGTTCCCCAGGACGATCTCCCCAATATCGTGCTCGGCCACGAGATCCTTGAAGTACTGGCGGTCGACGCTCTCCCGTCCGGTCAGCTCGTAGGACCCGAAGGGCTGGGCCGTGATCAGAAGCGGGTCGCTCAGGGCGAGACCGATATGCCGATCGCCGTAATCGACGCCGAGGACGCGCATCAGCGCTCCCTTTCGACGCAGGCCTTCCGGTTGTGATGGCGCTCGAATCCGAGCGCGATGAGGCGCTCCAGGAGTCGGGGGAACGGCAGACCCGACGCGGCCCAGAGCTTGGGATACATGCTGATCTCGGTAAAACCCGGGATGGTGTTGATCTCGTTGACGTAGAGCCGGTTCGTTCCCTTCTCCAGGAAGAAATCCACCCGGGCCATGCCGGAGGCGGCCAAGGCCCGGAACGCGGCGACGCCGAGCGCCCGGACCCTGGCCTCGGTCCGCGGCGGGAGCGCGGCCGGGATGACGAAACGGGTCTTGCCGTCGATGTACTTGTCGTTGTAGTCGTAGAACTCCCGGAACGGGATGACCTCGCCGGGGAGGGAGGCCTCGGGCTCTTCGTTTCCGAGAACGCTGAGCTCGAGCTCGCGCCCGATGATGCCCTTTTCGACCAGGGCCGTCGCGTCATAGCGGAAGGCGATATCGAGCGCGGCCGGCAGCGCGGCAGGAGCCGTGACCTTGGTGATGCCGACGCTCGAACCGAGGTTCGAGGGCTTGACGAACAAGGGCGGGGGGAGGGCGCGGCGGACGCGGCGCAGGACCGCAGCGGGCCCCTTCGTCCACTCCGACTCGCGGACGGTCTCGAAGGGGACGACGGGCAGGCCGTGATCCCTGAGGACCGACTTGGCCAGGGCCTTGTCCATGCCCAGGGCCGATCCGGTGACCCCGGCCCCGACATAGGGGACCCCGGCCATCTCGAGCAGGCCCTGGATCGTTCCGTCTTCGCCGAAGGGTCCGTGGAGAACGGGAAAATAGATATCGGCGAGCGGTCTCCCGGCCGGCGGCGCGTCATTCCACGGGAGGAACGAGAACGCCGGCCCGCGCTCCAGGGCCTCGATGTCCGTCGACGGAGCTTCGACCGTCTTCCAGAGGCCGCCCCGGGTGACGTAGATCGACCGGACGTCGAACTTCTCCCGAGCCAGGTTCTTATACACCGCGCAGGCCGAGATCAGGGAGATTTCGTGCTCGGCCGAGCGGCCCCCGAAGATCAGTCCGACCGTGATTTTTTTTGACATTCGGGCCTTCGGCGCGACTAATTTTATGGTTTGAGCCATTTTATTCGAATCAGGGTCAATTGTCCATCGGGAACGGGCGCTAACTAGATGTTGACAGTTGCCGGAAACGCTCCGTATAATACCCCCCGGTGGAACTCCATCGGCCAAGAGGTGCGACCATGAGCAGAAGACCAGCGCTTTGTGCGGGCATCGTCATCGCCAGCTTGCTCCTTATCGTCCCGGGGGCGCCGTTCGCCCAGGATGCCCAGGAGACACTGATCCAGAGGGCGAAGATCTTCGACGAGACCTACCCGCTGATCAACGAGTCGGACCTCAACTGCTCGTTCTATATGCACGAGGAGGGTAAGCTCCTTCCCGACATCCAGGTCATCGGGGCCGAGCGGATGAACGAAAAGAGCCTCTTCGAGGACGGCAATCTCATCTACATCAACAAAGGCTCGGGAGACGGGCTCGAGATCGGCCAGCTCTTCCTGACGGTCGGACTGCGGGCCAAGGTGGCCAAGCTCGGCACGGTCATGGAACGGCACGGCCGGGCCCGGATCGTCCGTTTCGACGGCGACCGGAGGGCCTCCGCCAGGGTCGAGAAGGGCTGCGGCCGGATCCTCATCGGCGATTTCCTCATTCCCTTCGAGGAGGAATCGGGCGAGATCGGCAAGGACCTCGGGTACGGCGACATGGACCCCAACGCCAGCAAGCGGGGCCGGGTCATCTACATCGAGAATGACTTCCATATCTCGGGCTCGGGCCAGTGGGCCCTGATCGACATGGGCCGTCAGCACTGCGTGCAGATCGGCGACCAGCTCAACGTCTTCCACCAGGCCCGGCCGGACCTGCCGCGGGAGGCCTTCGCCAGCGCCATCATCATCGACGTCCGCGGCGCGACGTCGACGATCAAGATCCTCGGCGCCCGCGACATCGTCGATCTCGGCAGCGAAGTCCAGATCAACGTCGCCCGGTAACAGCCTTTTCTTGGCCTCTTCAGTTGGTTGACAGCCCCGGATGATTCTGCTAGTTTAAGGCGTGCCGTCCCTCGGAAGAGGGGCGAGCGGGCGGGCGTAGTTCAGTGGTAGAACGTCTGCTTGCCATGCAGAAGGTCGTGGGTTCAAGTCCCATCGCCCGCTCCAACGATCCGTTCGATCCTATGACGAGCCTGGCGCGGTACCCAAGCGGCTAAGGGAGAGGTCTGCAAAACCTCTATCCGTCGGTTCGAGTCCGACCCGCGCCTCCATCCTCCCCTCCCCTCGCCCACCCCCAGACTCTCGTTGACACGTGCCCCGTATTGACATATCATGGGGCCAACCGACGGGAGGAGGGCACCATGGATATCGTCCAGAGAGTCCAATCGATCCTGTTGAAGCCCAAGGAGGAATGGGCCAAGATCAAAGCCGAACCCACGACCGTCACCGAGATCTTCACCTCGTATGTCATGATCCTGGCGGCCATCCCGGCCGGCTTCCAATTCCTCGGGAACCTCCTTGTGGGCAGGCGGCTGCCGCTGGTCGGCGTCTTCCGCTGGCCGATCGGCCGGGCCCTCGGCTATGCCGTCGTCACCTATGTCCTCGCGCTCGTTGCCGTCTATGTTTTCGCCCTGATCATCAACGCGCTGGCGCCGACGTTCGCCTCGACCAAGAACATGACCAACGCCGTGAAGCTCTCCGTCTACAGCATGACGCCGGGCTGGCTGGCCGGGGTCCTCTACATCGTTCCCGGGCTGTGGGCCCTCAGCGTCGTGGCCAGCCTGTATGGGCTCTATCTCCTCTATCTCGGTTTCGACACGCCGATGATGGAGACGCCCAAGGATAAGATCCCGGGCTACATGGTCCTGAGCGTCGTGGTGGTCGTCGTGATCTACGTCGTGCTCAGCTGGATCGTCAGGGGAACCTTCGCCGTCCGCTACGGCCGGCTCTGATCGAGCTCTTCGACGACCTTGAGGAAGGCTTCGTTCGGCGCCGGCGCTCCCGTGATCGGGCGCCCGATGACGAGATAATCCGCCCCCTTGGCCACGGCTTCGGCCGGGGTCATGATCCTCTTCTGGTCCTGCGCGGCCGCCCAGACGGGCCGGATCCCCGGCGTGACGATGATGAGGTCGCGTCCGTACTCCCGGCGCAGGACCTCGATCTCCCGGGGCGAGCAGACGACGCCGTCCAGGCCCGCCGCCTTGGCCAGACCGGCGAGGCGCAGAACCTGGGAGGCCACATCCGAACCCATGCCCACCTCCGCCAAGTCGTCCCCCTTGAGGCTCGTCAGGACCGTGACGCCGAGGAGAAGAGGCCTCGGGCCCTGGCCGGCTTCCGCCGCGGCCTTGGCCGCTTCGGCCGCCTTGGCCATCATCTCCCGGCCGCCCGAGGCGTGGATGGTCATCATCCGGACGCCGTGCTTGAAGGCCGAACGGACCGCCCCGGCCACCGTATTGGGGATGTCGTGAAGCTTGAGGTCGAGGAAGATGTCCTTGCGCAGGGCCTTGAGCTTGCGGAAGAGGGCCGGGCCCTCGGCCGTGAAGAGCTCCAGGCCGACTTTGAACGTCCGGGCGTCCTTGAGCCGGCCGACGAGAGCCAGGCCTTCCTCCTTTGTCTGAACGTCGAGGGCGATGATGATCCGGCCGGCGTTGGAGGTGGTCATGGAGCGGTCCTTTCGTCGGTTCAGGATGTTTTGAGCGTTCCGATGATGTCGCTGACGGCTGTGACGCCGTGGGCCTGGCACCAGCGTTCGATCCCGGCGACGATGCGGACGGCGGCGTCGGGGTCGACGAAGCTGGCCGTCCCGACCTCGACCGCGGCCGCCCCGGCGACGAGGAACTCGAGGGCGTCCGTCCCGGTCATGATGCCGCCCATGCCGATGACCGGCACCTTGAGCCGCGACGCGACCTGGTGGACCATGCGCAGGGCGATCGGCTTGATGGCCGGCCCGCTCAGTCCGCCGTAGACGTTGCCGAGCTTGGGCCGGCGCGTCTCGAGGTCGACGGCCAGGGCCAGGAAGGTGTTGACCAGGGCCACGGCGTCCGTGCCGGCCTCCTCGGCCGCCTGGGCGATCTCGACGATGCTGGTGACGTTGGGCGAGAGCTTGGTGATGAGCGGCCGCCGGCTCGCGGCCTTGATCCTCTTCACCAGGTCGAAGGTCGTCCGCGGCGAGAGGGCCGGGCACAGGCCCCCTTCCTTGACGTTGGGGCAGGAGATGTTGAGCTCGTAGGCCGCGATGCCCTCATGCCTGTCCAGGAACTCGACGACCGCCGCGTACTCGTCGTCGTCCGCGCCGCAGACGTTGACGATGATCGGCGTGGCGATGCGGCGGAGCTTGGGCAGGACCTTCTCGGCGAAGGCCTCGACGCCGACGCCCTGGAGGCCGATGGCGTTGATGAGGCCGCCGGCCGTCTCGACCAGCCGGGGCGGGGGATTGCCCTCGCGAGGCTTGTAATAAAGTCCCTTGACCACGATCCCGCCGAGCTTTTCCAGATCGAGATAGGGCTCGAACTCGAGGCCGTAGCCGAAGGTGCCGCTGGCCGTGAGGACGGGATTGCGGAGCTTGAGGAAGCCCAGATCCGCCGAGAGATCGATCGCCTTCGCCGTCAGGGCCATACGATGCGCTCCCCGGGGAAGACCGGGCCTTCCTCGCAGATCTTCACCCATCCGTCCCCCTTCTCGTTCCTGATCCGGTGGACGCAGCCCCAGCAGGCGCCGATGCCGCAGCCCATGATGGACTCGAGGGAGAAC
>CAVULT010000019.1:0-77932 GCA_963742235.1 Candidatus Aminicenantota bacterium
GCGAGGCTATCGGCCTTTGCGCGCCGCGGCCAGCAAATGGGCGCTGAGCCCGGAGAGCGCCGGCTCCGATTCGAGGCGGCGGGCGAGATGGAGCAGGCGTTCCCTGCGCTCGGGGTCGGCCCACCACGCGTCAAAGTCATGGGCGAGCCAACCCGGTCCTTCAATGCCGAAAACGCCGTCGACCTCGAAGCCGGCCTCGCCGATCTCTCCTCGGAGCTCGCCGGGATGGTGGAAGAACGCGTCCATGAAGTATTCGGGCTTCCCTGTGGGATTCCGGTGCTGTCCGTCCGTAAGGTCGCGGTCGACGATGGCGGCGAAGGCCGGGTCGGCCAGGTACCCCTCCCGCACGCCGTCAAGCGCCGAGGCGAACCGCGATATCGCCGCCGCAAGGAGGACGCCGCGCGGCTTCAGCACGCGCCGGGCTTCCCGGAGCGCCCGAAGACGGTCCTCGCGGGAGGTCAAGTGGTAGAGCGGGCCGAAGAACAGGACCGCATCGGCGCTCCCGTCAGCCCACGGCAATGAGCGGGCATCCCCCACGACCGCTTCCGCCAAAGGCGTCGCGGGCTGCGCCGCGGAAGCTCGACGGGCCAGCTCGATATGCAGGGGCACGACGTCGAGCAGACGGACCGAGTAACCCTTCCCGGCCAGCCAGAAGGCGTGAACGCCGGTCCCTCCGCCGACGTCGCAAACGGCCGCAGGGGCTGCCGGAAGGAATCGCGTCAGGAGCTCCCTGACCCGTTCGAGCTCGAGCTTGCCGGAGCCGGTCTTCAGCCTGAGGTCTTCGTAACCCGTGCCATAGTGGCTCTCGATCTTCGACATCACTCACCTCTGATCGTCATCGTGCTTTCAGCCGGAGCTCACCGCCCGGCGGCAAGTCCGCTTCGATGATCGGCCCGGCGTTCCGAAGGCCGGCCGCCGAGACGCCTGAGGCCTCATAGGCCCTGTCCGGGAAGGAATTCTCGAGCCGGAGCCGGCCGCCGTTCTCCGAGCGGACCCGAATCTCGACGAGCTTCCCGGTCTTCTTCGCGGCCGAAACGAGGAAACCGCCTTCGGCCCTGAGGGAAGAGAACGAGACGTCGCTCCATGCGGCCGGGACCGCGGGGAAGACGCGGACAACGCCCGTGTGGCTTTGCAGCAGCATCTCCTGGATGCCGGAGGCAAAGGCGAAATTGCCTTCGAGCGTGAACGGCCGGTAGGTCAACTTGGACTTGCCGCTCTTCGTCTGGTCGCCGTTGGCGTGGAAGCTGTTGGGCAGACAGAAGCACTCGGCGAACGTCCGCAGGGCCTGAGCGGCCTTGTCGCCGTCCATGGCTCTGGCCGCAATGTTCCCCAACCAACTGTAGGAATAGCCGCACCACCAGTCCGGACCGAGGCGGTCGAGCTCGGCCAGCGACGCGCGGATCGTCCGTTGGTCGGCCTCTCCCCTGCTCCAATCGACGAGCCCGAGCGGATGGATGGCCATGAGGTGGGAGAAATGCCGATGAGATTCCTTGAGCGGATAGCCCGGGGCGACGAGAAGCCGTCCGTCGTCTTCGGCCAGGGCCAGCTCGGGCCATTCGCCGAGGATCGTCCGCCATCTGGCCGACTCCTCTGCCAGGCCCAGCTCGTCGGCCATGACCGACGCCGCGCCGTAGAGCCAGCGGATGAGGGCCAGGTCGAAATTCGTCGTCTCCCGGAACCAGGCGTCGATCCGGTTGTCGTTGATCTCGGGGCTCGAGCTCAGCGGCAGCTTTCGTTTGCCGTCCGGCCTCCGCTCGGCGATGTTGTCGAGAAACACGGCCACGCCCTTCAAGTAGGGATAGGCCCGCTCCTCGAGGAAGGCCCGGTCGTTGCTGTAGCGCCAGTGGAGCCAGAAGTGCTGGGCCAGCCAGGCCGAGACGGTCGGCCCGAGAGAGTACTGGATCCAGCCGCCCATCGGCGCGCCGTCGAGTGTCGCCACGCCGGGAACGTTGAGCCCGTCAACGCCGAAATACCGCTTGGTATATTCCTCCGAGCGCGATTTGATGGCCCAGAGCCAGTCGAGGAAGGCCAGCCCTTCCTCGAGGTGGTTGCCGCTGTAGCACGGCCAATAGCTGAGCTCCGTGTTGAGGTCGTTGTGGTAGTCGCCTTTCCACGGCGGCAGGCTTCCGTCATCGGCCGTCCAGACCGCCTGCAGAGTGATCGGCGGCGCGCCGCGGCGCGCGGCCGCCCCGAACTTGTAGATCTCGAGATACCACTGCTTCTCGAGGACGGGATCGGGAAGCCGGATCGTCGACTTGGCCCAGAAGGACCTCCACCAGGCCGCATGGGAGTCGAGATCGCGGATGAGCGTCCGCTTGAGCGCCTGCGCGGCCGCATTTGGGGAGGGCCCCGCCGCCCGGCCCCGGACCGCCGGACCGGCCGCGGTCTCGGGATAGTCGGAGCTGACGCTCCAGGCTCCCGTGAGAACGCCGGCTTTGGGCAGGTCCCAGTCGACGGCGACGTCATAGCTCATGCCACCCCAGCCCTCCTGATGATAGCGGATCAATGTCTCATCGCCTTCGAGCTCGGGCTCGGGATAGCCGAGGCTGGCGAGAGACCTCGGGTCGAGCGAGTTCTTTCCCGCGTCGGAAGCGGGCGCCGCGGCGGCGTAGGCAGGCGGAACGAGCTTCGGCCTCACCCCGGCGGGCAGACCCTCGAACTGGAACCAGCCGACCGGCTCGGTGGCGTGGACGAAGACCGTCAATCGGGCCCCGTTCTTCCAGCGGACCCGGCAGACCGCGTCGGCGAGAGACAGGCGGACTTGTTCCACCTCGCCCAGCGCGGAAATATCGAACTCGAGCGCCGCCGCGGGGATCTTGGTCGGGGCCGGATCACGGTCGTAGGGCGCGTCGCCCATCCTGTGGACCGGCTCGTAGTCGTTCTTCAGGACGTGGTCGCGGACCCAGGCGAACCGGAACTCGGGGCCCGAGAATTCGGCGACCGGACGCAGATCCCAGAGGTCGGCCCGGTCGAGCGATATCCGGAGCGAGTCGTCCTTCTTCCAGACGAGAGCCCCGATACAGCCGTTTCCGAGGGGGATCGCCTCGTCCCAGGTCGAGGCGAGATGGTCGAAGAGGAGGTCGTGTCGTGGGGCGGGAAGCCGGTCCTCGTAGCCCCGCGGCGTGCAGGCGGCCGTGAGGGCCAGGAGAGAGCCACCTCTTGGTCATTTCGAATACCGCCTTTCCCGGACCGGGTCGGAAGGGGCTATTCCATCAGGCCGGCCACGTACCCCGAAGCCCAGGCCCAGGCCAGATTGAACCCTCCTCGCCCGCCTTGGACGTCGAGGACCTCGCCGGCGAGATAGAGGCCGCGCCGCAGCTTCGATTCGAGTGTCCCGGGCTTCACCTCCCCGGCGTCCACTCCGCCCGACGTGAACTCGGCTTCGTTCCAGCCCCGCGTCCCCTCGACTTGAAATACCCTGGCCTTGAGCAGCGAGGCCAGCCTCCGCGCCGATTCGCCATCGACCCGCTTTCCCGGCCCGCCCCCGGCCTCGTCGATGAGCCGGGACATGAGCAAGGAGAACTTTTCGGGCAGCAATCCCGACACGAGATCCTTGGGCGCCCGACCGGCCGCGAGCCGGCGCGTCAATTCCGCGGCGGCCTCCTCCCCGGACATGAACGGAAGGAAATCGACGACGACCGTGGCGTCCCCGCGGCCCTCGCGGTTCAGGGCGATCGACAGACTCTCGCTGACGTCGAGCACGGCCGTTCCCGAGAGGCCGTACTGGGCGAAAAGGAGCTCCCCTTCGGCCTCCCGGGTGAGGCGGCCTCCGACCCGGCCCTCGATGCGGACGCGCATCCGCTGGCCTTGGAGGAAATGGCACATGCGGTCCTTGACGAGGAGCGGCACGGCGCTCGGAACCGGTTTCACGATGTGATGGCCGAAGGATGCCGCGAGATCGTGGCCCGAGCCGTTCGAACCGAGGGCCGGGTAGGAACTCCCGCCGCCGGCCAGGACGACGCCGCGAGCGGCGACCTTGCGGCCGTCCCGGGCCCCTATCCGAAAGGACCCGGCCGCGGATTCGATCCTGTCCACATCGAAGCGGGTCTCGACGCCGATCCCGAGCCTGGCCGTCTCGAGCTCCAGGACCTTGAGAACCGAGGCCGCCTGATTCGTCACCGGATAGACGCGGCCGGTCTCGTCGGTCTGGAGACGGAGACCCAGCCCTTCGAAGAAAGCCCGGATCTCCGTCCCGCCGAACCGCTCCAGGATCGAGGGGACGAGGCCAGGGTCCGTCGCTGTGAAGGCCGCGGCGTTCAGGCGCTCGTTCAGGAGATTGCACCGGCCTCCGCCGGTCGCCAGGAGCTTCTTGCCGATCCCCGCCAAGCGCTCGAGGATGACGACCGACGCGCCGCGCCGGGCCGCGCTGATCGCCGCCACGAGGCCCGCGGCCCCCGCGCCGACGACGGCCAGGTCAGGATTGTCCCGCATGAGGCAAGTTTAGCCCATCGAGGGAGACCAGGTAAAGGCCGGAAGCGAGATCGGCCGTGGGCCTAGACCCCCAGGATCTGGCAGGCCTTCTCGATATTCGAGACGTCCATGATGAGCGCTACGCCATTCCCCTTCCGGGACAGGGTGCCGTAGCAGTATTCGATGTTGATGCCCTCGTCCCCGAGCTTGGTCGTGAGCTCGGCCAGGGCGCCGGGCCTGTTCTCGAGGTCGACCCTGAGGACGTCGCGCAGCTCGGTCGTATAGTTCAGCTTGGCCAGGAGCTTGACCGCCTTGTTGAGCTGCTGGACGACGATCTTGGCCGTGTCGTGGAAGACGCCGATGGCGTCGATGTTGATCTCATTCTCGGCCAGGAAACTGCAGAGGTCTCCCAGCTGGGACGGCTTGTTCTCCAGGATGACGTAGATCTCGGTGATCCGTTCGACCATGCATGTCCTCCTGTCGGATCAGGATTTCATCGCCCCCAATGCTCTATTCATAGCACGATTCCTCCAGCCTAGCAAATCTGTTTGGGGCCCGGCTGGAAGCCACCCTGCTACGCTCGGGGTATTCCCTCCGTCGGCACGCGGCCAGGCCCGGCGAGCCTGGCCGCTTCGTATCCGGGCTCCGCTCTCAAGAATGGGGACATGTACCTCAGGTACGTGTCCCCATTCTTGATCCGTGCCCGCTCCGCCCTCCCACGGCCTTCTCCGGGAACACCCCTGCGCGGGGTGGCTTCTCAGCCGGGCCAGGAAAGAACGGGGCACGTACCTAAGGCACGAGTTTTTTATTCAGCCCGAATACAGTTGGGCGGTTTCTGCCGGTCTCTGAAGGTCAGTCGAATATCTTGCCGGGGTTCATGATCCCGTTAGGATCGAAGACGCGCTTGATGCCGCGCATGATCTCGATCTGACGCTCGCCCAGGACGAGGGCAAGATAGGGCTTCTTGACCAGGCCGATGCCGTGCTCGCCGGAGATGACGCCGCCGCGGGCCTTGCAATCGCGGAAGAGCTCCTCGCGGACGAGGTCGGCTTTCGACCGCCACTCGCTCTCCGGAACGGGCACCATCGCCCCGCCTTCGTAGCGGGCCTTCATGATGTGCGTGTGGACGTTGCCGTCGGCGGCGTGGCCGAAGGTCGGCAGCCAGATGCCGTATCTCTCGGCGACCTCGCGGACCTTGTGGACGTGGCCGGCCACCTCGGCCCGGGGCACGGCGATGTCCAGGATCTCGACCGTTCCGGCCTTGATGGCGTCGTAGATCTTGGAGCGGATGGCCAGGACCTCGTCCTGCTTGCTCGGCGTGTCGGCGATGAAGACGTCGATCCCGCCCTTCTCGACGCAGACCTCGGCCACGGCCTGCGACAGCCGGTCCATCTCCTCGTCGGACGGGGCGTCGAGGATGATCAGGAGGTGGGTCTTGCCCTGCTTGGTCGGCCACTTCTTGTGGATGTGCTCCTCGGTCAGGGTGATGGGCTCGACCTCGAGGAACTCGACGGCCAGCGGGACGATGCCCCGCTTCATGATGAGCGGCACGGTCTCCAGGGCCGGCTCCAGCTCCTCGAACGGCACGACCAGCGAGCGCATGATCCCCGGCCTGGTCATGAGGTGGAGGATGACCTGCGTGACGACGCCGAGCGTGCCCTCCGAACCGACGACAAGGTGCATGAGATTGTACCCGGTGCTCGATTTCTCGAGCTTGCCGCCGAGCCGGAGAATGTCGCCGGCGGCCGTGACCATCTCCAGGCCGCGCACGTAGTTCCGGATGGTGCCGTACTTGACGGCCCGGCTGCCCCCCGCGTTCGTGGCGACGAGGCCGCCCATCATGGCGCTCTCGTCGCCCGGGTGCGGCGGGAAATAGAGTCCCCCGTCCTCGACCGCCCTGGTGAAATCGGACAGCCGGACGCCGCCCTCGGTCACGGCCATCTGGTTGTCGGCGTCGACCTCGAGGACACGGTTCATCCGCTCGAGCGAGAGAACGATGCCGCCGCGGACCGGGACGCACCCGCCGCAGAGGCCGGTCGCGCCTCCCCTCGGCGTGACCGGGATGCCGTGGGCGTCGGCGATCTTGAGCACGGCCGCGACTTCGGCGGTCGACCCCGGCCGGACGACGAGGTCCGGCTCATGGGCGATCTCCTTCATCGAGAATTCGTCGTGGCCGTAGTCGAAGGTCTTGTCCGGATCGGAAAACGCGTTCCCGGGGCCGACTGCCTTCTCGATCCCGGCCCGGGCGGCCGGCGTGATCTTCGGGGACATGGGGCTTCCTTTCAATTGACGCGCTTGAGCTGGATCGGCACGCCGATCATGATCTGCGGGCGGCCCTTGTAGAGCTCGACGAACCCGGTCGCCTCGACCGTGCCGCGCTCGAAATCGAGAGGCCCGGGAAGCGACCGGAAGACGTCGAGGGGGATGGCCGCGTCGAAGGCCGCACCGTCGGCCTCGAGGAGGCGGAAACCGCCGCGCTTGACCGACCGCAGGCAGCGAAAGCGAACGGTCAGGACCTCGCCGACGTGGCGCCCGGCCTCCTCCGCCTGGATCACCGGATACGGCTCCCGGCCCCAAAGGCCGCGGCCGGCCTGGCGGGCCTCGGTCTCGGCCGCTTTGAGCTCCGTCCTCAGCTTGTCGTCGAACGGGAACTTGAGGAAGGCCGTGGCGTAGCCCTCGCGGACGAGCGTCACGTTGAAGATCCCGCCGTCCGCCGTCCGGACGAACGCGAGCAGCCGGCCGTACGCGTCCCTCTCCTCGGGACCCGGGAGGAGATCCACCCGGGCCTGGTAGAGACGCTGGAAGGCGAAGCGCTTGGCCAGGAAGGCCATGAGCCTGACGTTTTCCCGCGCGTCGTCGAGCTCGGGACTGTCGACGCCGATGAGGCGGACCCGTTCGTCGGCCCGGCCCTCGATGCGGACCTTGACCGTATCCCCGTCGTAGACCGTGGTCACCGTGGCCTGGAGCGCTTCCTGGCCGGGTCCCGGCGCGGCGGTCAGGGGTCGAAGGACCGCGACGGCGGCGAAAAGAATGACGGCCGCAAGCGCGGCGGGGACGGCGCGGCGGACTCTCAACGGCCGAGGAGCTCCCTGGCCGCGCGGGCGATATGCGAGGCGCTGATCCCGAACCGCTCGATGAGCTCGTCGGGCTTCCCGGACCGCGGCAGCTCGCGGATGCAGAGGTGCTTGAGCGCGGCCCGCCCGGTCAGGATGGAGGCGACGGTTTCGCCCAGCCCGCCGGCGGCGTAATGGTCCTCGACGACGACGGCCCGGCCTCCCGTTTCGGCGACTTCGCGAAGGATCGCGGCGCTGTCCAGGGGCGCGACCGAATAGGCGTCGATGACGCGGAGGCCGATGCCTTCCTTGCGGAGCGCCTCGAAGGCCTTGAGCGCCTCATGGACGGTGATCCCGGCGGCGACGACCGTGACCGCGTCCCCCTCGGTCTTCCGCAGGACCTTCGAGCCCCCGATGGGGAAGGTCTCGCCCGGACCGTAGAGGACGGCCGTCGCCGGGCGCGACGTCCGGATATAGCACATCCCTTTGTGGGCGGCGGCCGCGGCGACGCAGGCTTCCGAGCTCACGGCGTCGCTCGGGTAGAGCACGACGCACCCCGGGATCGGCCGGAATATGGCCAGGTCCTCGAGGCCCATCTGGGAGGGACCGTCCTCGCCGATGCTGACCCCGACATGCGAACCGCAAACCTTGATGTTCGAGAAAGAGTAGGCGGCCATGCGGATCTGGTCGTGGGCCCGGGACAGAAAGGCCGCGAACGTGGCGACGAACGGGATGTAGCCCTTGGCCGCCAGCCCCACGCCCAGGCTGATCATGTTCTGTTCGTCGATGAACGCCTCCAGGGACCGGCCGGGGAACGATTCGAAGAACTTGTCGGCGTAGGTCGAGTTCTTGACGTCCCCGTCGATGGCCACGACGAGGGGGTTGACCTTGCCGAGCTTGAGCAGGGCGTTGCCGTAGGCCAGGCGCGTGGCCGTCTTCTCCGTGTAGGCGGTCGGCGGGAATTCGGTCGAAGCGGCCGGGACTCTCTTCTTGAAGGGCTTGGGCCGGCGGATGGACCGCCGCGATTCGATCTCGGGAAGAGGCCCGATCTCCTGGAGGGCGCGGAGGAGCTCGTCGGCCTTCAAGGGCCTGCCGTGCCAGCCGTTCTTGTCCTCGACGAAGCTCACGCCTTTCCCCTTGATGGTCCGGGCCAGGATGACCGTGGGCTGGCCCTTTTTCCCGGCTCGCTTGAGCGCCGCCAGGATCTTGTCGATCTTGTGGCCGTCGACGAGGATGGCCTCCCAGCCGAAGGCCCGGAATTTGCGGGCCAGGGCTGACAGGTGGTGCTGATGCATGGTCGGCCCCGATTGGCCGAGCCGGTTGACGTCGACCAGGGCGATGAGGTTGCGAAGCTTCCACAAGGCGGCATCGGCGGCCGCTTCCCAGACCTGGCCTTCGGCGCACTCTCCGTCGCCCAGGAGCACGAAGGTCCGGGCCGGGGACTTGTCGAATCTCTGGGCCAGGGCGATCCCGGCGCCGACCGAAAGGCCCTGGCCGAGCGAGCCCGTCGCGGCCTTGACCCAGGGCATCCGCGGGGTCGGGTGGCCTTCGAGGTCGCTCGTGATCTTCCTGAGGTCGAGCAGGCTCTCGAGCGGGATGATCCCGGCCTCGGCGTAGGCGGCCCAGAGGAGGGGCGCGGCGTGGCCCTTGGACAGAACGAACTCGTCATTGGCCGGGTCGTGCGGGTCCCGCGTGTTCCAGCGCATCTCCGAAAAGAACAGGCAGGCGGCCAGATCGGCCGTGGACAGGCAGGAGGTCGGGTGTCCCGAGCCGGCGGCCGTGGTCATGCGCAGGCAGTGGATGCGAAGGCGGGTGGCGATCTTGCGGAGGTCGTCGATTCTGGCCATGAGATGGTCCTCCTTGGCGATCGTGGGAATGGCTCTCGAAGGGATCATGATAACATGAAAAAGAGAGCCGGCAAAGCCGGGACAGGCGGCGGCGATCAGCGCGCAAAGGGCGTATCGGGGAAGACGACGCGCCGCGGCTTCGTCCGGACCGGGGGGGCGAGGCGGAGGAGGAACGTCCCGATCCCGGCCGCGCCCTGCATGTATCCGGTCTGGGCGAAAACGTAGTCCGGTCGCGTCCGGTGCTCGGCCTGGACCCAGGACATGCGGCCGTCGTCCACGGTCGCCTTGGCCAAGAGACGCGACGCGACGCGCTTCGAGAAATCGAGATAGGCTTTGTCGCCGAGCTCTTGGTAGAGGTCCAGGAAGAACTCCCCCACTCCGGCCAGACCGCAGCAGATGCCGGCGTTGTTCCAGAACCCCGGCGTCTCCTGTTCGGGGATGCCGCTCCGGACGAGGCCGTTGGCGGATTTGCGGACCCAGTCGAGCCAGGTCTTATCGCCGGTGACTCGGGAGAGCAGGAAGAAGAGCCGCGCCGTGCCGACCGGGCCATGGCACCAGCCGAGGTAATAGAGGTCCTTGTTGTCGGGCTCGTCGTGAAAGACGAGGCAGGCGCCGTCCTCGGTCTTGGCCACCGACAGAAGATACTTCGCCCCGGCCAGGGCCGCGTCGAGGAACTCCTTGCGCCCGGTTTCCTTGGAGAGGGCGGCCAGAAAGTAGGCGATGCCCGCCGTGCCGTGGGAGAAGTTCGGCATGAGCCGCGGGAAATCCGGGTCCATGGCCCACTTCAGCCCTCCGTTCTCCGGGCGGCCCAGCTCGACCAGGCGGGTCCCGGCGCGGGCGGCGAGATCGAGCCAGGCCCGCTCGCCCGTCTCATGGAAAGCATAGATCAGGAAAAGTCCCGTGCCGGCGCCGCCGCTGATGATGTCCGTCGTCGGACTCCACTCGATTCCAGCGCCGGCCTGTTTCGCCCCGGAGGCGATCCGCTCGAGGATACCGAGGAATCCGGTCCGGTACTTTTGATCCTTCGTGGCCTTGTAGGTCTCCTCCAAAGCGAAGCCTATCCCCGAGCGGCCTTCATAGAGGCCCAGGCCGTCGACGGAACCCGCGTTGGCCATGAGGAAATCGGCGCCGGCCCGGGCCTGGTCGAGATAGGCGGCCCGGCCCGTTGTCCGGGAGGCTTGAATGAGAAAGAGGACGACGCCGGGGACCCCGCTATAAAGATCCAATCCGATGGTCTTGCGGTCCTGAGGGATGGCCGGCCAGGAAAGGCCGTCCGCCGAACGGATCTCCGATGCCTTGATCCAGGCGGCCGCCTTTTCGGCGGCTTGGAGGTAAGGCCGTTCGACCCCGGGCTCGAGGGACGCCGCGGCCGCGATGATGAGCGCGCCCGCCAGCAAAGATCGCGAAACCGTCGATGGGCGGAAACGATGGGTCATGGATCCCTCGCGGCGGTTACAGGATCGGCCAGGCCTTCGGCAGGAAGATCTGCTCGTAGAGGGCCATGGCATAGCGGTCGGTCATGCCGGCGATGAAGTCCCCGACCCGGACGATGACGGGGTCGCCGGCGGGATAGGGCCGCACGTAGTCTTGCGGCCGCTCCATGATGTAGCCGAAGAGGTCGCCGATGATCTTCTCGGTCTTGCGGAGCTCGTCGCGGGCCGCGGAATTGAAATAGACGTTTTGATAAAGGAATTCCCGGAGCTCGACGACGGCTTTCATGATCCGGTCGCTCATGGCGATCCGTTCGAGATCCGCGGCCAGGCTGGCCTCGACGATGTCCATGACCATCCGGTCGATCCGGGTCGCGTGCCACTTGCCCAGGACCTTGACCAGGCCCGCCGGGATGTCCTCATCCTTGATGATCCCGGCCCGCAGGGCGTCGTCGATGTCGTGGTTGACATACGCGACGACGTCGGAGACACGGACGACCTGGCCTTCGAGCGTCGAGGGCATGTCCTCGACATCCTCGTCGAAGATCTCGCCGCGGCCCTTGGAGTGCTTCTGGATGCCGTCCCGCACTTCGAAGGTCAGGTTGAGCCCCTTGCCGTCGTACTCGAGCTTCTCGACGACGCGCAGGCTCTGGTCGGCGTGATGGAAGCCGTGCGGCAGGAGCTTGCGCAGGGTCTGCTCCCCGGCGTGGCCGAACGGAGTGTGGCCGAGGTCATGGCCCAGGGCGATGGCCTCGGTCAGGTCCTCGTTGAGGCGCAGGGCCTTGGCGATCGTCCGGGCGATCTGGGACACCTCGAGGCAGTGCGTCAGCCGCGTCCGGTAATGATCGCCGAAGGGCGAGAGGAAGACCTGGGTTTTGTGCTTGAGGCGGCGGAACGACTTCGAATGGATGATCCGGTCGCGGTCGCGCTGGAAATCCGTCCGGAGGACGTGCTGCGCTTCGGGCCGGACGCGGCCCTTCGACCGCGCGCTGAGGCAGGCCTTCGGAGACAGGAACTTCTGTTCCGTCTCTTCCAGCTCTTCGCGGATGGTCATGGATCGTGTCCCCTGCGCCGCCGATTATATCAAATCGCGGGCTATGATAGAATGGACACGATGAGCGGAACGATCACGTCCAACGTCAAGGCCATCCTGGCGGAGCTGCCGCCGGGGGTCGAGCTCGTCGCCGCCGCCAAGACCCGTTCGGCGGCCGAGATCCTCGAAGCCGTCGAGGCCGGCGTCACGATCGTCGGCGAGAACTACGTCCGGGAGGCGGCCGAGGTCCTCCCCGCGGTCGGTCGCCGGGCCCGCTGGCACCTCATCGGTCATCTCCAGACGAACAAGGCGAAAAAGGCGGTCGAGATCTTCGACCTGGTCGAGACCGTGGATTCGATCGAGCTCGGCCGGGAGATCGACAAGCGCGCCGCGGCGGCGGGCAAGATCATGGACATCTTCGTCGAGATCAACAGCGGCCGCGAAGCGCAGAAGGCCGGCGTGATGCCGGACGACGCCGAGGTCCTGGTCCGGTCGCTCGCCGCCCTCCCCCGCCTCCGCGTCCTCGGTCTCATGACCATGGGCCCGTTCGAAGGTGATCCGGAAGAATCCCGGCCCTATTTCAAGGAGACCCGAAGGGTCTTCGAGGCCCTCAAATCCCTGGCCATCCCCGGCGTCGAGATGCGGCGCCTGTCCATGGGCATGTCCCATTCCTGGCGGGTGGCCGTCGAGGAAGGCGCGACGGCCGTCCGCATCGGGACGGCGATCTTCGGCCCGCGCCCCTAGTCCGGCTTCCCCTCTTCGTCGGCCGCGTCAAGGGCGATGGCTTCGGCCTCACCGAGCGCGCCGCTTCGGCCCGATCCCCTTCAACCGCTGCAGGTCCTCGATCTTCTGGAGGGACTGTCCAGTTTGTCCTTGCGCGTCGCCGTCATCTGGCTGAACTCTTTACGGGCGCCGTCGAGCTTAGCCCCCATCTTCGTCCATGGAATCCGATGAATTTCTCCCACTCCTTTGTTGAAGTTGTTGACCAGCCCCAGCATCTCGCCGGCCGTCTTTGTCCATGCTGAAGTTGTCGATCGACTGGCGGATGACGGCCAGGATGGCGAAAAGCGTGAACGGCGAGCAGAGGATGACTTTGCTCTTCAGGGCCTCGTCCATGATCTCGGGGTCGTTCTGGTTGATGAAGGCGTAGACCTGTTCGTTGGGGATGAAGACAAGGACATAGTCCAGGGTGTTGTCCTCCGGATTGATGTAGTCCCGGGTCGTGACTTCCTTGATCCGGGTCCGGACGTCGCGCAGGAACTGCGTTTTGTGGGTCTCCCGCGCCACGTCGTTCTCGCACTCGAGATAGCGGAGGTAGCTGTTGAGCGGGAAACTTGACGTCCATGTTGACCTTCAGGCCCTGGGGGAGCCAGAAGGTATAATCGGGCCGCGAGGCGGCGGCGTCCAGGACCTTCTGCTTGAGGTAGTTGACGCCTTCGATGAAGCCGGCCAGGCGCAGGACGTCCTCGGCCATCCGCTCGCCCCACTGCCCGCGGGCCTTGGTGCTGACCAGGGCTTGGCGGAGATGATCGGCCGTGTCCTGGAGGCGCGAAGTCTCCTTGGCCGCGTTCTTCAGCTGGACGTCGAGTTCTCCGTACTGGCGGGCCCGCTCGCTCTCGAAGTCGCGACACGGAGCTCCTGCATCTTGTGGATATCGCCGCTTCATCGTCGATAGGTTCTGGTCGATAAGCTGTTTCTTGGTTTCGAGGTCCTTCTCGCTAAGGTGGACCCGCCGCATCGAGGTTCTCTTTGGCCAGCTTGAGCAGCTCCCCCGTGCTGGCTTCTTGAGCGCGTCCTGGGACAGGGCCCCGAAGCTGTCCCGGACCCGGCCCATGAGGGCCTCGAGATCCTGGACCTTCTCGGCCTCGGTCTCGCTGACCAGGGCCCGGGCGATCTCGCGAGTGTCCTTCTTCCGGAGGAAATGGACTGACGAGGACGACCAGGGCGCCGAAGATGACGCCTCCGATGAACAGCAGGACCTCAGTCATCGCTTCCCCCTTCTCCGGGCTCCCTCTCGGGCATCTAGATCAGGATCCCCTCGCTCCAGCCGAGCTTGACCAGCTCGATCCGGGCCGGGTCGCTCACGCCCAGGTGGTGGCGCGAGTCGGCCAGCTGGATGTGATGAGGCGTCGGCTTCAGAAGGCCGTCGTCCTTGAAGACCTCGCGGCGCTTGGCCTCGAGCACGCGCAGCCCCGTCGCGTCGGCGGCCACCGGGTCCCGGCTGACGATCAGGCCTTTGTAGGCCCAGACGAAATCCTTGTTGTATTGCTGGGTGCCGATCATATTGAACAACGGGGTGAGCATGACCAGGACGTTGAGCCGGGTCTTCCCCTTGACCAGAGGCAGGTTCCAGATCGCGGCCAGGTCGGCGCAGGTGTCACCGTGGTAGTCCGAAGGCCGGGGGACGAACTGGATATAGTTCTTGATGCAGCTGCCCATGCCGGACCATTGATGGGTCCGGGCCGGGCGGGCGTTGATCAACGCGGTGGCGCTCTGGAAGATCGGGTTCCTGAGCACGCCCCGATCGTCGATGGACAGCTTGTCCTCGGGGACTCCGGCCTCCATGACCCGCCGCGTGATGGCCTGCTCGACCTCGGCCGGCGTCGGCAGCTTGGCCCAGGCGTTGGTCTTGAGACCGACGATATCTTCGGGGCGGACGAGCGTCTTCCAGGCTCCGATGGCGTCGCCCTGGCCGACGAGGGCCCGGACCCCGTCGTCGAGCATCTTCCCGATGACCTCGGCGTTGGGCGCTCCGGACGCGTCCAGAGCGTTCTCGTTCCTGACAAGGACGACCCGGACCTTCTCGTCCGCCGCTCCCGCCGATCCCTTGAGGGCCGGAACGAGCGCCCCGGCGAGCGGCGCCGCGGACGCGACCTTCAGAAAATCCCTCCGCGTGATCGTTCTTCGTGTCATGGTCCGGTTCCTCCTTTATCCGGCCGCATCGATCAAAGCCGCGATGGCATCCAGGCGCGCCTCGGCCTTCCCTTCGGCGGCTTCGTCGAAGACGATGGCGACATAGCGGCCGCGGACGCGCAGGACCGTCCACTTGCCGTTCTCCGTCTTGACGGCGGCCTTCCCTCCGGCTTCGGGCCGATGAGGCCTTGGCAAACGATTTCCCGGCCCGGGCGGCCGCTCCGGGGTCGGCATAAGCGACGATCAGAAGGCGGCTGCGGCCGCCGCTGTCGCTGTAATCGGCCAGGACGGCGTTCGCCGTCTGTCCGAGGAAGAGGATGTCGGCTTCGGCGACAAAGACGTGGTAGTTGAGGACGGAATGATTGTGGAAGAAGCGGACGCGCCCCGCCTGCAGTCCCTCGCGCGGCAGAAGCTCCAGGATCTCCGGCTTCTTCCCTTCGCTCCGAATGGCCCGGGCGATGGCCCGCCCGAGCTCGAGGACGAGCCCCTTGGTTTCCGGGGTTTCCTCCTCGGTGTAGACGGACAGGAAATAACGGTCCTTCCAGAAGGACAAAAGTCCGGCCTTGTAGGTCGAGCCCTGGCCGATTCCGGCGTCCTCCCCGTCGAGATCATGGGTGAAGACGCCGAAGGCGTCCTCGGAGGAGCCCATGTCGAAGGCGTCCACGACGAGATCGGGCTTGCCGTCCTTGTGGAAGCGCCGGGCCACGAGGAGCTTCATGTTATAGGAGCGATAGACCTCGCCCGCGCCGTCGATGTAGTCGAAGATCGAGGCCGCGTCGAAGATCTGGTCGGCCTCCGAGAGCCATGGCCCGGCCGTGGCCGGGATGGCCGAGGCGAGGAGCCGGGCTTCGGGAACGATCGACTGGCTCATCGGGGCGGCTCCTCCGGAACAGGCCAGAATGGCGGCCAAAATGACAATCTTCCTCATTCCGGCCGATTGTACCATGCCCGTCCTGGAGTGACAAGGAAACGGACCGGCGGCGCCCGGCGTTTGCAAAAGTAGAGGTTTCCGTGAATAATATCCCGGAAGGAGAGACGTATGCCTGAGCGCCGCACGACCGCAGCCGTGATTGTCATCCTGGCCCTGACCGTCGTTCTGGGCTCCTGTTCCAACGAGAACGAAGACGTGGTGACGCCCGTCGACATCCCCGCCGCCTCGATGTCCACCATCGTTCTGGCCTGGAGCGAAATGGGCATGCACTTCCTCAACCCGACCTACAATGCCGACGTCCTCCAGCCGCCCTACAACACCCTCATGGCCCAGGTCATCAGGCGGGGCGACCCGCCGGAGATCATCACCACGGGGATCACCCTCGAGTACCGAGTGATCGACAACACGCATTCCTACGGCAAGGCGACGACGGAGCCGGTCCGTAACTATTCCGAGTTCTGGGACAACGCCTTCGGGCTGTTCGGCGTCGATCTGGCCCACGACACGGGCCTCAACTTCGTCGACGCGGATATCCACAACGGCCTCACCGGAACGATGCTCCTCAAGGGGGACCGCTACGAAGCCGACGGCATCCCGATCGTCCCGATCAACGATGATCTGACCTGGAATCCCTATCAGGTCGCGGAGATCGTCGTCCGCGACGCGTCGTCCGGGGCCGAGCTGGCCCGGACGAGGACGACCGCCGAGACCTCCGATGAGATCAACTGCGCCAAGTGCCATGGGCAGACGATCAACGACGTGGATATCGGGAGCGTCCTCGCCTCCCACGACAAGCTCGCGGAGACGACGTTCGTCGCCGACGGGGTCCCGGTGCTCTGCGCCAAGTGCCATGGCAGCCCCGTTCTCGGGACGACAGGCCCCGGTTCAACCGAAGAGTACCTGTCCTACGCCATTCACGTCTTTCACAACGGCCAGACCATCGCCTGTTACGACTGCCATCCCGGCGCGACGACCCTGGCCAACCGGAGCGCGGCCCACGACGGGACCGACGGGAACTGCACGGGCTGCCACGGGGACCTGATCAGCCTCGGCCTCTCGATCTCCGGCGGTCGGGTGCCCTGGGAGACCGAATCGAAGTGCGTGGACTGTCACACCTTCGTGGCCGAGGTCGATACCGGGACGCTCCTCTACCGCAATGGCACCGGCCACGGCGGCCTGTCCTGCCCGGCCTGCCACGGCCCGGCGCACGCCCAGGTCCCCTCGACCAAGGATTCGGACAATTACCAGGCCGTGCAGTATCAAACCAAGGCCATGCCCGTCGGCAGCTGCAAGGTCTGTCACAGCAGCACCAAGGGCGGGGGTCTGAACGGCGTCGTTACCGCCCACGGCGGCGGCACGCCGACATCCTGCAACGTCTGTCACACGGGGCCGATCACGACCACGAATCCGCTCCATTTCCCGCACCAGTTCCAGCAGAGACGCCGCTGACGCGGGGACCCGCGGCCGTCATCCCGCCTTGAGGGACATGCGGTCGACGTACATCCTCAGGAAACGGACCGCTTCGTCGGCCCGCCGGAAGACCGGGATCCCGGCCTTTTCGAGATGATCGGCCAGGGGGTCGTAGAGCGCGCCGGAATCGATATTGACGACGACCGGCTTTGAGGTCGAGCGGAAGATCTCGATCGTCCTCGCGGCGAACCCCCCCGGCCGGGTCAGATCCTCGCCGTGTCCCTCCCCCGCCGGCAGCGTCTGGAGGGCCTTGGTCAGAGGCACGTTGGAAATGACGGCGCAGTCGACCCCCCGATCCTCGATGAACGCCCGGACGCTCTCCCCGAAGGCGGCGTCGTCGGCGACCGGGGTCAGGTCGAGCGGGTTGTGGACGTCGAGGAGGCGATCGATGCCGAGCGGTCGGAGGCTGGCCAGGATGCGCTCCCGCGTCTCCGGGGCGAACGCGGCCAAGTCGAGACCGGCGCCGTCCTTGAGGTTGTCGGCCATCATGACGCACTCGAACCCGGCGTTGCTGACGAGACCGACCCGCCGGCCCCGGACGACCCGCCCTTCGAGCCAGGCCAGGCCCTTCAGGAAGCTCTCGAATTCGAAGAGATCGTTGGCCACGATGGCCCCAGCCTGCTCGCTCAGCGCCTTGAAGACGCCGTAGTCGCCGGCGACAGACGCCGTGTGGCTCGAGGTCGCCGATCGGCCCTCGGGGCTCCGCCCGGCCTTGTAGACGAGGACGGACCGGCCGGAGGCGGTGATCTCGCGGATGGCCCGGGCGAAGGCCAATCCGTCGCCGGGCTTGAAGCCCTCCATGTAGACCGCGAAGGTCCGGACCCCGGGATCGTTCTTCAGATAATTCAGATAATCCGAGGCCGTGAGGTCGATCTGGTTCCCCAGCGAAACGGAGTAGAGGGGCTCGATCGAAGGCAGCTTGCTCATCCGGCAGATCATGAAGGCGCCGCTCTGGCTGATCATGGCCGAAGCCGAGCCGGCGCGCTTCGGGCGGGGCAGCTTGTGGTCGGGAATGAAGAGCGTGTCGTAGAGGCCGGGCTTGGAAACGATCCCCAGGCAGTTGCCGCCGTTGACGACCGGCGTCGTCTTCCCGGTCCGCCGGCCCTCGCTGAGGAGCTCGCGGATCCGGCCTTCGATCGTCGCCCCGCCCTCCTTCTCGCCCATCCCGCCGGCGATGAGGATGACCGAGCGGGCCTTGCCGTGGTCGACGAGGTCCTTCATGACGTCGTAGCATTGGTCGGCGCCAAGCGTCAGGACGAACAGATCGACCGTTCCCGGCATGGCTTCGATGGTGGGGACACAGCGGCAGCCTTCGATCGATTCGATCCCGGGCTTGACGACGATGACGTCGGCGGCGGCAAAGCCGCCCTTGAGGATGTTGTTGAGGATGACGTGGCCGATGTTCATCTTTTCCGAGACGCCGATGATGCCGATCGAGGCCGGCTTGAGCAGCCGGCCGACGGCCTCGACCGGCCGGGCGGAGGCCGCCGCCTTGGCCCGGGAGAACCGGCACACGCCGTCGAGAGGCACGAGACGGCCGCGGCGGACGACGAAGGGATTGACCTCAGCCTCCTCGAGGACGAACGGGGTGGCCGAAGAGTAGGCCGAAAACGCGGCGGCCAGGTCGCGGAACCGAAGAAGCGTATCGACCAGGACCCTCGGCGAGACGAGAGGCCTGCGGCCCCGGAAGGGGGCGGCCAGCTTGCCGAAGAAAGCCAGCGGCTCGATGAGCGCCTTCGCCGTCGCGTCGTCCAGGAGATGCGCCGAGGCGATGGCCACGGCTCTCCCCTCCTTGAGCCGGGCGTTCATGTATTCGACGTCGAGGCCGCCCGAGCCCATGGTCAGGACCGGCCCGAAGTCCTGGGAATTCCGCAGGCCGAGGAGGATCTCCGAGCCGAACCCGACGTCGTCGAAGGCGACCTTCTCGACGAGGAGGAAGCCGCGGACGGACTCCCGGACGGCCTTTCGCTCTGCGGCCCGGCTGCGCGCCACGACCGTCTTGAGCATGGCCGCGCAGGCCCTGGTCACGGCGGCCGGGTTGGTCTTGGCGAAGGCGACGCCGCCGACGTCGGACTTGTGGATGACGAGCGGCGAGACGATCTTGACGACGACCTCGGCCGTGCCCAGCGAGGCCAGGTCCTTCCGCCCGACCGCCCGGCCCGCCGGAACGAACACGTGGCGGGGGGTCGCGATCCCCGCCTCTTTCAGGATCTCGTAGACCTCGGGTTCGAGGAGGCAACTCCGGCCGTCTTTCTCGGCGAGTTCGAGGACGCGGCGGGTCCTGGTCCAGGCGGTGGTCATGAGCCGAGGGCCGCTTTCTTGCCGAGCTCGAAAGCCTTGAGGTTGGCCTCGAGGACGGTCGGCCCGCGGCCGCGAAAGAGCGTCTCGATCGTCCCGAGGAGGGTCTTTTCCTTGAGGATCAGGAACGATGACGCCGCTCCGAGAAGGACGATGTTCTGGGCCTTGACCGTGCCGGCCTCCCGGGCCAGCTTCTCCGAGTCCACGACGACGCTCCGCGGCGCCTTGCGGACGGCTTCGAGGACCTTTTCGAGGTCGGGGTAGTCGGGGATGTTCCGGTAGGGCGTCGAGCTGGTGATGACGATCCCGTCCGGCCGGAGGAAGTCGAAGTAACGGACGGCTTCGAGCGGCTCGACGCTCAGGATCATGTCCGCCTCGCCCTTGGGGATGAGGTCGCTCCAGATCGTCCCGTCGGACAGGCGCATGTGGGACTGGACCGCCCCGCCCCGCTGGGCCATGCCGTGGACCTCGGCCTGTTTGAAGGCCAGGCCGTCGGCGAGAGCGGCGTTGTCGATAACGTAGGCGATGGACAGGATGCCCTGGCCCCCGACGCCCGCGAGGATGATGTCCTGCTTCATGGCCTAGCTCCTTCTCTTCCGCTGTTCCTGGACGCATTCGCGGACGGCGACGACGACGGACAGGCCGTGGTGGTCGATCTCGTCCTTGATGACCCGGACGTTCTGGTCATGGTTCTTCGGGAGCGGCTCGATCGTCCGGATGTGCTCCCCGGCAACGCCGAGGCCCTCGATCAGGCGGAGCAGGCGCTCGCCCGAGCCGTAGGTCGGCTGGCCGCCGGTCATGGCCGTCGTAGCGTTGTCGAGGATGATGACCGTCATGTCGGTGTTCGCCCTGGCCGCCCCGAGAAGCGGGGTGATGCCCGAGTGGGCGAAGGTCGAATCGCCGATGACCGAGACGGACGGGTGGAGGCCGACGTCGGAGGCGCCTCGGGCCATGCCGATGCTCGCGCCCATGCAGACGCAGCTGTGGATGGCGTTGTAGGGCGGCAGGGCGCCGAGGGTGTAGCAGCCGATGTCGCTGAAGACGTTCGATCCGGCGTACCCTTCGAGGGCCTGGTTGAGCGCCTTGAACGTATCGGCGTGCGGGCAGCCGACGCAGAGCTGGGGCGGCCGGCCCGCGAGGGGCAGGCCGCTCGGGGCGAGCGACGGCAGGGGCTCGCGGCCGAGCGCCCGGCGGACGATGTCCGGCGTCAGCTCGCCCGAAGCCGGCACGGCCGCGCTGAGCTTGCCGACGACCGTCTTGCCGGGGATGCCGAAGAGACCCCGGATCTGCCACTCGATGAAGGGATAGCCGTCCTCGAGGACGAGGACCGTGTCGACGTGGCCGACGAGCTTGCGGATGAGCCCTTCCGGCAGAGGGTAGGTCGAGATCTTGAGGAAGGACGGCGGGGCGGCGTCCCCGGCCACGGCTTCGCGGAAATAATTGTAGGCGATGCCCGAAGCGATGACGCCGAGCGAGCGCTCCTTCTCGTCGAGATGGAGAACGTTGAAGCGGGATTCGTCGGACAGGCGCACCATCTCGGCCTGGCGGTCGAGGAGCCGGGTGAAGCCCCGGCGGGCGTTGACGGGAAGGAGGATCCAGTCCTTTCCGGCCCCCTTCTTCAAGGCGTTCTGGGGCCGCGCGTCACGGGTTTCGACGGCCGAGCGGCTGTGGGAGAGGCGCGTCACGAGCCGCAAGAGGACCGGCAGCCCCAGGCGCTCGGAAAGGTCGAAGGCCTCGCGGGTCATGTCGTAGGCTTCCTGATGGTCGGAGGGTTCGTAGCCGAAGATCTGGGCGAACTGGACGTAATAGCGGCTGTCCTGCTCGTTCTGGGAGCTGTGCATGCCGGGATCGTCGGCGCTGACCACGACAAGTCCGCCGTTCGCCCCGGTGATGGCCGAGTTCATGAAGGGGTCGGCGGCGACGTTGAGCCCGACGTGCTTGAAGGAGACGAGGGCCCTCTTTCCGGCGAAGGAGGCGCCAAGGGCCTCTTCGTAGGCGACCTTCTCGTTCACCGACCAGACGGCCGGGAAGGCCTTGGTCTCCGCGGCCGCCCGGACGAGATATTCCAGGATCTCGGACGCCGGGGTCCCGGGATAGGAATAAGCGGCCGACAGGCCGGCCTGGACGGCCCCCAGGGCCACGGCTTCGTCACCGAGCAGGATCTGACGGGGCATGGGCGTTCCTTTATCGAACGGGATTTCGGAGCTAGGATACTCATAGGGCGCGGAGGGTGTCAAGCCGGCACCGCGGAGCGCTTCCCGACGAATTGAGCAAATTTATAAATCCTATGGGCTCATGTTGATATTCGCCGAAAAGCCCTATAGAATGTGAGTTTAAGGAGATCGACATGATCAGACTCTCGACCAAGGGACGCTACGGGACGCGCCTGATGCTGAACCTGGCCCGCCATCACGGCAACGGTCCCGAGGCCGTCATCCTCAAGAGCATCTCCGAGGACGAGAGGATCTCGATCCGCTATCTCGAACAGATCATCATCCCTCTCAAGATCAACCGCCTGGTCAAGAGCATCCGCGGCGCCGGAGGCGGCTACACTCTGGCCCGCAAGCCCGAGGAGATCAAGGTCAGCGAGATCCTCCACGCCCTCGAGGGCAACTGCTGCCTGGTCGAGTGCATCGAGGACGAGAGCTACTGCGAGTTCACAGAGACCTGCCCGACCCACGACATCTGGAAGGGCGCCACCGATCTCCTGAGGGGCTATTTCGACAGCATCACCCTCAGCGACGCCATGGCCATGGCCGAAAAGAAGGACAAGAAGGCCAAAGCTACGAGTCTTCCATCCCCTCGAAGAACGCCGGCCAGAAAGGATCCTGCTCGGGGATCGCGAGCATCTCGGTCCGGCCGTCCGAGCGACGGATCGTCCGCCGGCGACGGTCGCGAACGACCCGGCCGATGACGGACGCGGCGATGCGCTTTCTCTTCAGCCGGGAAATGACGGCCGCGCTCTTCCCGGGGCGGACGGTGATGAGAAGGCTCCCTTCGGCGATGGCCCGCACCGGGTCGATGGCGAAGGCCTCGCAAACCATGCGGACCTCGTCCGGGTAGACGAAGAGCCGCTCGTCGACCTCCATCCCCACCCGGCTCGCGGCGGCGATCTCGAAGAGCCCGCCCATGACCCCCCCTTCCGTCGCATCGTGCATGGCCGTAACGCCGCCCGCGGCGGCGGCCGTGAGCGCGTCCTCGACGACGGTGATGGCCCGGGCCAGGGATTTCGCCTTGTCCACGAGGCTCGCGGAAAACCTGGTCAGGAGCTCCTCTTCGCGAAGGGCCGCGAGCAGCGCGGCCGTCTCGATGGCCGGGCCTTTCGTCAAGATGATCTCGTCGCCCGGGCGGGCCCCGGCCGGCGTCACCAGGTCCCGCTTCCGGCCGACGGCGAACACGGTGATGCCGCCGATCGTCGGCGCGGTGAAGCCCGGGTAGAAGCCGGTGTGGCCGCCGACGATGGCGATGCCGAGGCCACGCGCGGCCCCGTGGATCGAATCGACGATCCGCCGGATATCCTCCCGGACCGTATCGGGGGGCAGGAGCAGCGAATAGGTCATATAGCGCGGCCGGACGCCCATGACCGCGACGTCGCTCGCCCCGATGTGGACGGTGAAGCGGCCGAACATCTCCAGGGGCAGCCGGGGCATGGTGAAGATCGGGTCTTCGGCCACGACAAGGATGCGGCCGCCGCCGAGATCGACGACGCCGGCATCGATCCCGGTCCTGGGCGGCACGAGGACGCTCGGGTCGCGCCGGCCGAACTTGCCCATCACGAGCGACCGGAAATCGCTTTCGTCGATCTTGCCGATCTTCATGGCGGAGCTCCGGGGGTCAAGGAGCGAGGCCGGCCTTGCGCTCGGCGGCCTCGATCGTGTTCATCATGAGCATCGTGACCGTCATCGGGCCCACGCCGCCGGGCACGGGCGTGATGGCCGAGGCCTTCTCCTTGACGGCCTCGAAGTCGACGTCGCCGACGAGGCGGAAGCCTTTGGCGGCGGTCGCGTCGGGCACGCGGTTGACGCCGACATCGATGACGACGCAGCCGTCGGGCACCATCCCGGCCTTGATCGCCCGCGGCACGCCCATGGCCGCGACGAGGATTTCGGCCTGGAGCGTGAACCGGCTGATGTCCGGCGTCGCGGTGTGGCACACGGTGACCGTGGCGTTGGCCCCCTTCCTCTTCTGGATGAGCATGGCCGCCAGGGGCTTGCCGACGATGTTGCTCCGGCCGCAGATGACGACGTGCCTGCCGTCGGGGCCGTAGCCGCCGCGGACGAGGAGCTGGACGACGCCGTAGGGCGTGCACGGCAGCGGGCAGGGCTCGCCCCGCAGCATCTTGCCGACGTTGACCGGATGGAACCCGTCGACGTCCTTGTCCGGGGAGATGAGGGCGATGACCTTCTCGGAGCTGACGGTCTTCGGCAGGGGCAGCTGGACGAGGAAGCCATTGTAGCGCTCGTCGCGGTTGAGGCTGTCGACCTGACGGAGGATCTCCTCTTCGCTGGAGTCGGGCGGCATCCGGATCGTCGTCTCGAAGATGCCGATCTCCTCGGCCGCTTTGGCCTTGGCCGTCACGTAAGACACCGAAGCCGGGTCCTCGCCGACAAGGACGACGGCCAGCCCGGGCACATGGCCTTTCTCTTTAAGACGGGCCGCGCGGCCCTTGAGCTCCTCGCGGATCCGGCAGGAAACGTCCTTGCCGCTGATGATCGTCGCCGGCATCTGCTCCTCCTCTGCGAACGTGATCGGCCTCTCCCCTACCTTAAACAAAAGCGCCGGCAGGGTCAAGGCCGCGGGGGCGCTTGAATTGCCGGGGAGTCGCGCGTATAATCTTCGGGACTTCACGAAGACGGCGAGCGTTCATCGGAGGTCCACGACCATGAGAGTCGGCATCCTGACCGGCGGCGGAGATTGTCCAGGGCTCAACGCGGTCATCCGGGCCGTGACCCGCAAGGGCATCGTCTGCTATGGCTTCGACATCCTCGGCATCAAGAACGGCTGGCTGGGCCTCATCGAGGGAAAGGTCTATCCCCTCGACCTGAACGCTATCTCCGGCATCCTGCCGCGCGGCGGGACCATCCTCGGCACCTCCCGGACCAACCCCTTCAAGGTTGAGGACGGCGTCGGCAAGATCTTCTCGCAGTTCGAGAAATTCGAGCTCGACGCCGTCATCGCCATCGGCGGCGAGGACACCCTGGGAGTCGCCAAGCAGCTCTGCGACAAGGGCCTGAGGTGCGTCGGCGTTCCCAAGACGATCGACAACGACCTCTCCGGCACGGACTACACCTTCGGCTTCGACACGGCCGTCTCGGTCGTCACCGAGGCGCTCGACCGGCTGCACACGACGGCCGAGGCCCATCACCGGGTCATGGTCGTCGAGGTCATGGGGCGCCACGCCGGCTGGATCGCCGTCGAAGGCGGCCTCGCGGGCGGGGCCGACATCATCCTCATCCCCGAATTCCCCTTCGACCTCGACGAGATCTGCGCCCAGATCCTGAAGCGGAGGGAGCGCGGCAAGCTCTTCAGCATCGTCGTGGTGGCCGAGGGCGCCAAGCCCCAGGACGCGAGCCTCATCATCCAGTCGGGCGAGAAGGACGCCTTCGGCCACGTCCGCCTGGGCGGCATCGGCAACATCATCGCCCGCGAGATCGAGATGCGCACAGCCATCGACACGCGGGTCACGGTCCTCGGGTACGTCCAGCGGGGCGGCTCGCCGACCGCCTTCGACCGCATCCTGGCCACCCGCTACGGCATCGCCGCGATTGATCTGGTCAAGGAAGAGAAGTTCGGCTTCATGGTCGGCCTGCGCGGCAACCGCATCGTGCCCGTCCCTCTCCAGGAGGCGCTGGCCGAGCCGAAGACCGTCGATGCCGATCTCTACGACATCGCCAAGGTCTTTTTCGGCTGAGCTCCGTTCCCCGAAAAGGGTTGATCTTAAACGAGTTGGCCGACCCGGGGGGTTGACATTCGAGGCCGGCCATGTTATCTTTCCCCTGCCAGGAGGCGCCAAGATCATGATCAGGAAGCTCTCGCCGGTTCTCGCCCTGGGCCTTCTTCTCTCCGCGGCCGGCCCCCTTGGCGCGGACGGCATCCGCTTCGAGCTCGGCTTCGGCTGGACGCTGGTCGGGCCGTTCATGAACGCGACTTATGTCAACCGGTACCAGCCGACGCTCACGCCTCCGGACCGCTATGTCACGAGCTCGGCCGACCAGACGGTCCGCTTCAAGGCCAAGACGACCTACGGCATGAACGGCTTCTTCAATGTCCTGTTCACGGACAATGTCGGCATGCAGATCCTGGCCGACTACCATCGCCCGGGATTGGGGGGCGCGAACGGCCCCTATGCGGTCGAAATGCAGTTCCTGGCCTTCGACGACACGCCCGAGATCTATTCGCGGTCGGTCGACTGGGAGAATTCGACCGGCAACCTCACCCAGACGACCTTCAGCTTCAACGCCCTGGCCCGTTTCCGCGTCGCCGACAACCTCTCCCTCAGCGTCTCGTCCGGACCGAGCATCTTCTATTTCGAGGGCAAGGCCGGGCACATCGGCTACACCTCCTTCGATCTCGCCTTCGTCGACGGCCAGTACCAGCTTTCCGGCGGCACCTACAGTCTGGTCGTCGACTTCGGCCCCCAGTCGAAATTGGGCCTGAACGCGGGGGTCGAGGCGGCCTATGAAGCGTTCCGCCATGTCATCCTGGCCGTCGACCTGCGCTGGTTCGGGGCTCCCGTAACGGACCTGCAGATGCATGTCGTCGAAGACCCGATCATCATTGTTCCCATCGACCGGATCGAGTCGACGACCGGCTTGGGGAGTTTGAGGGTCAACCCGTCCTATATCCGGGCCGGTCTAGCCATCCGCTTCGTCTTCTGACATCTTCCCTCTCGAGGGGGCGATGGGTATTGCTTCGAAGTTAGATCTTCGCCCGCCTCAGCCTGAGCGAATTGCTCACGACCGACACCGAGCTCATGGCCATGGCCGCCGACGCGATCATGGGATTGAGCAGGATCCCGAAGAACGGATAGAGCACGCCCGCCGCCAGGGGGATGCCGACGACGTTGTAGACGAACGCCCAGAAAAGGTTCTGCCGGATGGTCCGGATGGTCCGCCGGCTGAGCTCGACGGCGGAAACGACAGTCCCCAGGTCCCCGGAGATGAGCGTGATGTCCGCCGAGGCCATAGCCACGTCGGTGCCGGTCCCGAGGGCCAGGCCGACGTCGGCTTGAGCGAGGGCTGGCGCGTCGTTGATGCCGTCACCGACCATGGCCACGCGCCGTCCTTCGGCCTGGAGCTTGCGGATGACTTCGGCCTTGTCGCCGGGCAGGACCTCGGCCCGGACATCGTCGATGCCGGCTTCGGCGGCCAGGGCCCGCGCCGTCAGGGCGTTGTCTCCCGTCAGCATGACCACGCGCCGGCCAGAGCGGCGGAGCTTGTCGATGGCCTCCCGGGCGCCCGGCTTGAGCGTGTCGGCCAGCGCCAGGACCCCGGCGGGCCGGCCGTCGATCACAACGAAAGCGACCGTTTTCCCTTCCCCGGCCAGCCGGGCGGCCCCCTCGGAGAACGGCGAGATATCGACCCCCTCGGCCTCGGCCAGCCTGAGGCTGCCGACCAGGACGCGCTTCTCCCCGACGACACCTTCGACACCCATGCCCTCGAGGGCCCGGAAGTCCTCCGCGGACCCGACGGCCAATCCCTCGGCCCGGGCCCGGCGCACGACGGCCTGGCCGAGCGGGTGCTCGGAGCCGTTCTCGACGGAGGCGGCCAGCGAGAGGAGCTCTTCGCGGCCGGTCCCGGCGACGGCCAGGACATCGGTCGTTTCGGGCCGCCCGTTCGTCAGGGTCCCCGTCTTGTCGAAGACGAACGTATCCACCCGCTGGACGGTTTCGAGGCTCTCGCCGCTCCGGATCAGGATGCCGTGCTCGGCGCCCCGGCCCGTCCCGACCATGATGGCCGTGGGAGTCGCCAGGCCCATGGCGCAGGGACAGGCGATGATGAGGACGGCCACGAAATTGAGCAGGGCGAAGACAAGTCGCGGCGCGGGGCCGAAGAGGGCCCAGACGAGGAAAGTCAACACGGCGATGGCGATGACGGCCGGCACGAATCGCGCGGCGATGACGTCGGCCAGACGCTGGATCGGCGCTTTCGATCCCTGGGCTTCTTCGACCATACGGATGATCCGGGCCAACGCCGTGTCCTCGCCGACCCGGACCGCCCGGAAGCGGAAGCTCCCCCACTTGTTGAGCGTCGCCCCGACGACCTCCTCGCCCGGACCCTTGTCGATGGGCAGGCTCTCGCCGGTGATCATGGACTCGTCGACCGACGTCCGGCCTTCGATGATGACGCCGTCGACCGGGATCTTCTCGCCCGGCCGGACGATGAGGACGACGCCGGCCCGGACGTCCTCGATGGGGACCTCGCGCTCGGCCTCCCCGTCGATGACGCGGGCCGTCCGGGGGCGCAGGCCCATGAGCCGGCGGATGGCGTCGGAGGTCTTGCCCTTGGCCCGGGCCTCGAGCAGGCGCCCGAAGAGGACGAGGACGATGATGACGGCCGAGGTGTCGAAATAGACCTGCGGCTCGACCCCGGCCCCCCGGAAGAAGCCGGGCCGGAGCGTCGCCGCGACGCTGAAAAGATAGGCGGCCGACGTGCCCACGGCGACGAGCGTGTTCATGTTCGCGGAGCCGTGCTTGAGCGCGCTCCAGGCGCCGCGATAGAACCTCAGGCCGAGAATGAATTGAACCGGCGACGCCAGGGCCCAGAGCACAAAGAAGTTCTTGAGAGGGGCCGGCATCCAGGGGAACCAGTGCCGCATGCTCCCGAGGAAGATGATCAGGGCCAGCACTCCGCCCCAGATGACCGACGTCCGGAGCGACCGGTACTCCCTGTCCGCGCCGGCCCCGGCGGCCTCGGCCGAGACGGCGACGCCATAGCCGGCGTTCCGGATGGCCCGGACGAGGTCGGCGCGGGAGACGAGCCCCGGATCGACGAGGACCGTGGCCTTGGCCGTGGCCAGGTTGACGGCGGCTTCGCGCACCCCATCGAGCCCTTTGAGGGCCTTCTCGACGTTGGCCGCGCAGCCGGCGCAGCTCATTCCGGTCACGTCCAGATCGACTTTCTCCCCGTCCGTCTCGTCCCGCCTTATTTTCGCGGATTCCGGCCTTGCGTTCATTTTCATCTCTCAAGCCTCCTCAGGCTTGACCGCCCGCCCAAAAAACGCCGCCGCCCTTCAGGCGTCGATGCGCGGGGTGCCTCCCTTTTGGCCTTCTTTGGTCGACGCCCTGAGCGGCACATAGATCGGACAGAATCCCAGCAAGGTCGTCAAAACGAAGACCGCCGCCAGGATCACGAGCACGATGGCTGCGGTCCCCTTGATCACTCGGGCGATCACGAGAAGGACGAAGACGAGCGCTACGACGAGTCTGATCGTCCTGTCCAAACGCCCCATGTTCTTCTTCATTTACGCCTCCTCTCGACGTCTCGAATTATAGCACTTTCTTGAGTCTACCATAATTCCTAGTTGTCTAGTAGAGATTGCCCGGCTCGGTTGCGTCGAGAGTCTCTTTGTGCTACTATTTTGGCTCTCAAAGACAAGGAGACAAGCATGTCCGGACATTCCAAATGGGCCTCTATCAAGCATAAAAAAGCCGCGACCGATTCCAAGCGCGGCAAGATCTTCACCCGCCTCATCCGCGAGATCAGCATGGCCGCCCGGGCCGGCGGCGGGGACCCCGACAAGAATGCCAGCCTGCGCAAGGCCATGAACGACGCCAAGGCCGCGAACATGCCGGCCGACAACGTCAAGCGGGCCATCCTGAAGGGCACCGGACAACTCGAAGGCGCGGCCTTCGAGGAAGTCTCCTACGAGGGCTACGGCCCCGGCGGCGTGGCCATCTTCCTTCAGGCCGTGACCGACAACAAGAACCGGACGGTCTCCGAGATCCGCCACATCTTCCAGAAGAACGCCGGCCAGCTGAGCGAGAAGGGCTCGGTCGCCTGGATGTTCAAGCGCATGGGCTACATCGACGTCGAAAAGGCCAAGGCGTCGGAAGACATCCTCATGGACATCGCCCTCTCCGCCGGCGCCGACGACCTCAAGGACGAAGGCTCCCTGTTCGAGGTCACGACATCGCCCGAGAAGTACGAGGCCGTCCTCGAGGCCATCAAGAAGGCCGAGATCGAGATCGCCGCCTCCGAAGTCGGCTTCCTGCCGCAGAACTACGTCAAGGTCGAGGGCAAGGAAGCCCAGCAGGTCCTCCGGCTGATCGACGAGCTCGAAGAACACGACGACGTCAATTCCGTGTCCGGCAACTTCGACATCTCCGACGAGGAGATCGCCAGCTTCTCCCAGGCCGGGTGAGGCCCGGCGGAAGCCATGCGGGTCCTCGGCATCGATCCCAGCCTCCAGTCGACGGGATTCGGGATCGTCGAGGAAACCGCCGGCCGCCTTCTTCCCATCGCCTACGGCGTCATCAAGCCCACGGCCAAGCTCCCTCTCCACCTGAAGCTCGCCGAGATCAAGAGCGAGCTCGAAGGGCTCATCCGGACCTACGCGCCGGCGGAAGCGTCCATCGAGAATCCCTTCTACGCCCAGAACATGAAGACCGCCCTGCTCCTCGGCCAGGTCCGGGGCGCGATCCTCGTGGCCGTCGCCGCGACGGGCTGCGGTCTGGCCGAATACTCCGCGCTCGAGATCAAGAAGGCGGTCACCGGCTATGGCCAGGCGGACAAGGAACAGGTCCTGACCATGGTCCGCTCGCTTCTCGATCTCGACGACGACCGCATCCCCCTCGACGCCTCGGACGCCCTGGCCGCGGCCATCTGCCACCTCAATGCCCGCCTCTACCAGCTCAGGGTCCATGACAAGGAGCCGCTATGATCGCCTACCTCAAGGGGACGCTCATCGACAAGACCCCCGGCCGCGTGGTCGTGGACACCGGCGGCGTCGGCTATGCCGCGGCCATCCCCGTGTCGTCCTTCGTCGAGCTCGGCGAGATCGGCGGAACGGTCGAGCTCTTCATCCACACCCATCTCTCCGACGACGCCCTGGCCCTCTACGGCTTCGTCTCGCGCGAAGAGAAGGACATGTTCCTCAAGCTCATCGGCATCTCCGGCATCGGCCCGAAGCTGGCCTTGAACATCCTCTCGGGCATCGCGCCGGCGGACCTCGAGGACGCCGTGCGGGCGGGCGACCTGGCCCGGATCTCGCTCGTTCCGGGGATCGGCAAGAAGACGGCCCTGCGCATCACCATGGAGCTCCAGGACAAGCTGGAGAAGAAGGAGAGGCTCCTCGCGGCCAAGGGCTCGCCCGAGAAAGAGGACCTTCTCTCGGCCCTCCAGAACATGGGCTTCCGGCGCAAGGAGGCCGAGCGGGCCGTCGATCAGACGCTGGCGGCCAACAAGCCGGGCACCGAGTTCGAAAAGCTCCTTCGCGATGGCTTAAGGCGGCTGGCCAAGCTCTGAGGTCGGACCCCCGTCCTTCACGGGAGTCTTGGAGCGATATCCTTTGCCGCCTCACGACGGACTTGCCCAAAAACGAGAGTTGAGTAAAATAACAGAGATGCCCGCCATCCTCAGCCCTATCCGGACCAAAGAGGATATCCTTTTCGAGGACAGCCTCAGGCCGAGGACCTTCGAAGAGTTCGTCGGCCAGGACAAGGTCAAGGCCAATCTCCGCGTCTTCATCGACGCGGCCAAGAAGCGCGACGAGCACCTCGACCATGTCCTTCTCTACGGGCCGCCCGGACTGGGCAAGACCAGCCTGGCCTACCTCATTGCCAAGGAGATGGGCGTCGGCATCAAGCCCACGGCCGGCCCGGTCATCGAGAGGACCGGCGACCTCTCGGCCATCCTGACCAACATGCAGACCAAAGAGGTCCTGTTCATCGACGAGATCCACCGCCTCCAGCCCTCGGTCGAGGAGATCCTCTACTCGGCCATGGAGGACTTCAGCCTGGACATCGTCATCGGCCAGGGGCCGGGCGCCCGCAGCCACAAGCTCAAGATCAAGAAGTTCACCCTGATCGGGGCGACGACGCGGGCCGGCCGCATCACGGCCCCGTTGCGAGGCCGCTTCGGCATCATCCACCGCCTCGATTATTACCAGGACGAGGACCTGAAGAAAGTCATCCAGCGCTCGGCCAGGATCCTCAAGGTCAAGATCGACGACGCCGGGGCCGGCGAGATCGCCCTGAGGTCGCGGGGGACGCCGCGCGTCGCCAACCGGCTGCTGCGCCGGGTCCGCGACTATGTCGACGTCAAAGGCGACGGCGTCATCACGGCCAGGGAGGCCCAGCGGGCCCTGGACATGATGGAGGTCGACGCCCTCGGCCTTGACGACGTCGACCGCAAGATCCTGTCGACCATCATCGAGAACTTCGGCGGCGGCCCGGTCGGCGTCGGCACCATCGCCGCGGCCATCGACGAGGAGAAGGACACGATCGAGAGCATCTACGAGCCCTTCCTCATGCGCATCGGCTTCCTCGACCGGACCATCCGCGGGCGGGTCATCACGCCGCGGGCCTATGCCCACCTGGGCTACGACTACCGCGAGCCCGGATCGCGCGGGCGGACCAAGCCCGCCTCCGGACAGAAGAAGTTGTTCAAAGACTGAGAGAGCCCCTCGACCGGCCATGACCTCAGGCATTCCCCTTCGCGTCTCGGATTTCGACTACGATCTCCCGCCGGAGCTCATCGCCCAGCATCCCCTCCCCCACCGCGATGACTCGCGGATGATGATCGTCGACCGAAAGGCCGGCACGATCAGGAACGGCCAATTCCGCGAGTTCGCCGGATACATGGACGCGGGCGACGTCCTGGTTCTGAACGACACCCGGGTCCTGCCCGCCAAGCTCTGGGGAACGAGCGGCCAGGCGAAGATCGAGTTCCTGTTCATCCGGGAAGTCTCCCCAGGCCTCTGGGAAGTCCTGTGCCGGCCCGCGAAGAGGGTTCGCGAGGGGGGCACCGTGCGATTTGCCGCCGGCATCGAGGCCCGCGTCGCAGGCATGGGCGAAGAGGGCCGGCGCATCCTCGATTTCGGGAGGACCGACGTCCGCGGTCTTCTTCACGACATGGGTTACGCTCCGCTTCCGCCGTATATCAAACGGGCCCGGAAGGACGAGGCGGCACGACCCGAGGACATCCTCAGGTACCAGACGGTTTTCGCCAGAAAGGAAGGCGCCATCGCCGCGCCGACGGCGGGCCTCCACTTCACCGAAGGTGTGCTCCACGCGTTGAAGGCCGAGGGCGTCGACGTCCGGCACGTCACGCTCGACGTCGGCCTGGCCACCTTCCAGCCGGTCCGTGTCGATCTCGTCGACGACCACAAGATGCTCGAAGAATGGTTCGCCGTCACTCCGGCTGTCGCCCGGGCCGTCAACGCCGCCAAGACCGAAGGCCGGCCTGTCACGGCCGTCGGCACGACGGTCGTCCGGACGCTCGAAAGCGCCTGGCGGGAGGGCGCGGTCCGGCCCGGCCAGCGAGCCACCTCGCTCTTCATCCGCCCCGGCTTCGAGTTCCACCTCGTCGACCGTCTGCTGACGAACTTCCACCTGCCTCAGTCCACACTGTTGATGCTCGTTTCGGCCTTCGCCGGATACGATCTGGTGATGAAAGCCTACCGCGAGGCCGTCCGCGAGCGCTATCGCTTCTTCTCCTACGGCGACTGCATGCTCATCCTGTAATCCCGTGTCGCCCCCTATCGGCGATGATAACCGACTCTTTGTCTATGCTGATAGCGACCAAGAGTACATGATCGTCCAAAGATCTCATCAACGGAGTTCGCCAGCAAGTCAAAATATTGCCAAGTTCCCCCGGAGAATAAGAAGGTCGAGATTCCGGCTTCAGGCTCCGATGCTTGAAAATCTCATTTCAGAGGTGGTACATTGAGCGGGCAGGTCACAGAATTTGGTTCATTGATGGGACATCGACCAAATGATCGAACTTCGGGCCGTCGCTAAGAAGTTTTCTGCTGTTTACGGTAGTCAACAATGTGAGCTTTACGGTCGGCCCCGGCGAGGTCCTGGGATACCTGGGACCCAACGGCGCGGGTAAAACGACAACGATCAAGATGCTCGCCGGACTTCTCGAACCCACAAAGGGAGAAATCCTATTTGAGGGTCACGATATCCGGTCAGATATTTACGCGTACAAAAAGCGTTTTGGTTATGTTCCCGAGCAATCGGAGATCTACCCGCACCTCAGCGCGTATGAATATCTCATCATGGTCGGGAGGCTGCGGGGAATGCCCGCGCCGCCTCTCAAAACCAAGATCATGGAGCTTCTCAAGATCTTCGACCTCGAGGAGGATATGCACAGCCCGATTTCTGCATATTCGAAGGGCATGCGGCAGAAAGTTCTCATTTCAGCGGCCCTCCTCCACGACCCCGATATCCTTCTCCTGGATGAGCCCCTCTCCGGCCTGGACGTGACGACGGGCCTCATTATCAGAGACCTGATTAAGCGGCTGGCCGGGGAAAAGAAGATCATCATCTATTCGTCCCATGTCCTGGAAGTAACGGAGCAAGTCTGCTCCAGGATCATCATCCTTCACCAGGGCAACATCGTTGCCAATGATTCCGTGGAGAACTTGCGCTCACTCACGAACCGTGCATCGCTGGCCGAGATCTTCAGCCAACTGGTCGTCCATGAGGACACCGGGCTGGCGGCCGAACGGATCGTCGATATCATCAGGAAGACCGGATGACCGGGGCGAACGCGGCGTCCGGCCGGGTCGATATCATCCGCGAGGAACTCAGCCAGTCAGCGATTCTCTCGCGTCATTTCTTTGGACGGTTTTTCCGGAACGATGTCGTCGATTTCGAGGATCAGATGAAAGAGCGCTTGATCGCGCTCCTCAGTATCATGGCCGTCCTAATCGGCTGGGGTTCCTATTTGATCCTCGCGAAATATCTCTTTATCCCGGACAACCATCAATCCTGGCAAGAAAAAGCCTACATCTTCACGCTCACGATGATCCTCTTCGGGATCATTACGGTGCTCGAATGGGACGTGCTCTTTCCTGACCGCCGTGATTTTGTCAACCTGACGCCTCTGCCCATCCGATTCAGGACACTCTTTTGTGCCAAACTGGCCTCTTTGGTCATGTTCGTCGGGCTCTTCTCAATCGCCATGAACTCCATGTCCTCTTTCATCTTTGCCTATCATCTTGCGGACTGGAGATCGAAGAGCCTCTTCTTCGCGGTTCGCTATGTCGCCGCCCATATCCTGAGCGCATTCGCTGCCTATTTTTTTGTCTTCTTCGCCTGTGTCTTCCTCCAGGCCTTTTTACTAGCCATCCTGCCTCACGGGATCTATCGGGGAATTTCTTCCTTTGTCCGCTTGACTCTGCTCGCCACTTTCGTCTTCTTCTTATTGGCCTTGATCGGCCAACCTTCGCTCCTGGGCAGCTCCTTCAACTCGCTCAGCGAGCTGAAGGACCAAGGGGCGCCTTTCATCTTCCTATTCCCACCGCTGTGGTTTGCAGGCCTCTATGAGGTCCTTCTGGGCACTCGCGACGCCGTCTTCATTATTCAAGCCAGGACGGCCGGGCTCGCACTTCTTTCCTCCCTCGCCGCCTTCGTTCTTGCAAGCGGCATGAGCTACTACCGGCATGTGTTGAAGACTCAGGAAGCCGATAAACGCCGTCCGAGGCTATCCTTGATGCGGAAAAACGTCGCGGGGATATTTCAGAAAGTGGTCTTCCGGAGTCCCGAGGAAACGGCGGTCGCCGGCTTCTTTGCCAAGACGATCCGGTCGAGCCCGAAGCATCGAATGATCCTAACCAACTATCTCGCCGTCGCGGCCGGCTTCATCTTGCTCTTCGCCGCTGTAAACTGGCAAGGCTCTCGGGCGTTGTCTCCCCGGAATATGGGACTTCTGGCCCAACCGCTCATCCTTTCTATAATTCTTCTTATAGGAATCAGGGCCGTCGTAGGCATTCCCGCCGCTCCGGAAGCGAGATGGGTCTTTCAAGTCACCGAAACGACTCGCCGGACCCGTTATGTCTCGGGCCTGAAGAAGGCGGTATTTTTCAAATGGTTCCTGCCGCTATCCGTTCTGGTGTTCCTTTCGCATCTCCTGCTTTGGGCAGACTGGCGATCTGCGTTTAACCATGCGATCTTCGGTTTGACGATTTCCGGCTTGGCGATCGAAACGGCTTTCTTTCGATTTGACAAGATCCCTTTCGCCTGCATGACGGTCCCTGGGAAGTCGAGGCTCCAAACCCGCGGCGTTTTCTATGTCGTCGGCTTTATAGCATTTTTGTGGATCTTCTCTCTGCTCGATAAAGAACTCCTCAGAGACCCCGCGAAGTTTAAATATTTTTTTGTCTTCGCCGGAGCCTATTGGTTTCTTCTCCGGTTCAAAAATGCGCAGTATCTCAAAACCCACCCTCTCATATTTGAAGAAGAACCCGAACCGGCTCTCATTTCGCTCTCGGACGAATTCTGAAAGACAATCCTCCATCTTACTTTGACAACGTTTTTTGTTCTGAATTATCATAGGCCCCGATTGATCATGGATATGAAGGACAGGATCGCCAAGGCCGTCGAGGACCGGCGTACCGCTATCCTCGAGCTGAGCCGGCGCATCCACGCCGATCCGGAGCTCGCGTTCGAGGAAGTGCGCACGTCGCGCCTGCTCCAATCGGTCCTCTTGGCCGAGGGCTTCGACCTCTCCCCGGCTTCCGAAGGGCTGCCGACCTCCTTCCGGGCCGTCTACGGTCCCTCCACAAAACGGGCCACGGGTGACATTCACGGCCGAGATGGACGCTCTCCCCGGCCTGGGGCACGCCTGCGGCCACAACATCATCGGCACGGCCGGGACGTACGCCGCTATCGTTCTGAAGTCCGTTCTCGGCCCCGCTGACTCCCCGGAACGATCGAAGTCATCGCGACGCCGGCCGAGGAACGCGGCAGCGGCAAGGTGCGCATGATCCAGGACGGGGTCTTCGCCCGCTCCGACGTCGTCCTCCAGATCCACCCGCACTCGCTCGACACGGTCATATGCCAAGCTCTGGCCCGGCGGACGCTCATCGTCGAATTCTTCGGCAAGAAGGCCCATGCCGCGGCCGCGCCCCTCGAGGGCCGAAACGCTCTCGACGCCCTTGTCCTCTTCTACCATGCGGCCGCCCTGCCCCGGACGAAATTCCCGGCGGGGACTCTCTTTCACGGGATCATCGAGTCGGGAGGCGAGGCGCCGAACATCATCCCGGATTATGCCCGTGGCCGGTTCTCGCTCCGGTCGGACACGATGTCCAAGCTCGAGAGCCTCGTCGCTGAAGTCAAGTGCTTCGCCGAAAAGGCCGCCGCAGAGACCGGATGCCAGGTCAAGATCGCGGAGCCAGGACCCGGCGTCACGACCTTCCGCCGCAACCGCGTCCTCGAAGAGATCTTCGTCCCGCTCTTTGAGGAGCGCGGGCGCACCGATCCGGCCAAGGTCCGGGAGACCTATGGCTCGACCGACCTGGCCAATGTCTCCTGGGTCGTCCCGACGATCGAGCCGATGATCAAGGCCAGCGACTTCCCCATCCACACCGAGGGCTTCGCCCGGGACGCCGTGGCGGCGGGGGGCGAGCGCGCCCTTCTCGACGGCGTCTATTTCCTGGCCTCGGCCGCGGCCCGCATCCTGACCGAACCCGCCCTCCTCGACCGGATCCGCGCGGATTTTCGGGCCAAGGCCGATGACGCGCCGGAAGGGATCGCCTGAGGCCGCCGCTCCCATGAGAAGCCTCTCCGACTTCGGCAGAAGGTCCGGCGCGGTCACCGTCGTGATCACGGATTCGGGCCTCGGCGGCCTCCTCGTCTGCGCCGACCTCGAACGCCGGCTGCGGGAGACCGCCGGGGACGGGACCGTCCGCCTCGTCTATGTCAACGCCTGGCCCGACGCTCGCCACGGCTATAACGACCTGCCGGACCTCGCCGCCCGGGCCGCGGTCTTCGACCGGGCGCTTCTCGCGATGACGGCCTTTCATCCCGACTTCGTCCTCATCGCCTGCAACACGCTGTCCATGGTCTACGAAGCGACGGCGTTCAGAAAGGCGCCCGTCGTGCCCGTGACGGGCATCCTCGACGAAGGGGCCGATCTCTTCCACGAGGCCCTGGCCAGGGACCCGGAGGGCGTCCTCGCGCTCTTCGGGACGCGGACGACCATCGGTTCAGGCGAGCACGTCCGGAAGCTGGCCCTGCGGGGCATCGACCCGCGGCGCATCGTCGCGGAGCCGTGCCACGGCCTGGCCGCGGTCATCGACAAGAACCCCGATTCGCCGGCCGTGCCGGACCTCGTCGAGGAGTGCGTGCTGCGGGCCGTGCCGAGGCTCCCCGGGGGCGCCCCCCTCTACGCCGGGCTCGCCTGCACCCACTACGCCTTCGTCGCCGAAGCCTTCCGGACGTCGCTCGGCCGCCACACCGGGGCGAGGGTCGAGATCCTCGACCCCGGCCAGCGCCTCGTCGAAGGCCTGATGAGAGGAATCGGCCGGCGGCGGACTCAAAGCGGAGAAAGGGACGTCGCCGTCGAGGTCATATCCAAGGTCGAGCTTTCCGAGGCCCAACGGCGCGCCGTCGCCCGCCGCCTCGAACCCGTGTCCGCCGGGACGGGCCTCGCCCTTCTCGAATACCGCAGGATACCCGAACTTTTCTGACGGAGAAGCACCATGAGGATCCTCCTCTTGACCGGCCCGGGCGGCGACGCCCAGGGCTGGGGCGATATGAAAGTCACCGAATCGATGCGCGAGGCCGCGGAATCCCTCGGCCATCCGACGCGGATCGCCTATGTCGCCGACGAGACGGAGTTCTTCCGCCTCGTCGAACGGCCCGATTTCGACATCGCCTGGAGCGCCCTCTATCACATCACGCCGAACGAAGCGTTCATCGGCCGCAACGCCGCCGGGACCTGGGTCGCCGATGTTCTCGACGAGCGGAAGATCCCCTACATCGGCTCGGACAGCCGGACGATGAAGGCCATGATCGACAAGTTCGAGACCCACGAGATCCTGGCCGCCGGGGGCGTCGCCGTCCCCGCCCACGTCCTTCTCCACTCGAGCGATGACGCCGGCGCGGTCACCTATCCGGCCTTCGTCAAGCCCATCTGTGAATCCCGATCGGTCGGCATCTCCGACGAAAGCGTCGTCCACAACGCGGACGAGCTCCGCCGGCGAGTCGCCTTTATCGAGAAGGAGTTCGACGAGCCGGCCCTGGTCGAGGAGTTCCTGCCGGGCGACGAATACACGGCCCTCGTTCTCGGCAACGGCAAGACCCGCGAATGCCTGCCCGGGCTGGTCACGGTCGAAGACACGCACTACAGGAATTATCGCATCCTGCGGAGCGACCTTCGAGGCGTCGGCCTGACCCGGATCAGCCTGGCCGGGGCGAGGACGGAGGAGGCCAAGGCGCTCGGCGACGCGGCGGCCGAGGCCATGGGCTGCCTGGACCACGTCCGCATCGATATGCGGGTCGACCGGACGGGCAAGCTCCGCATCATCGAGGTCAACGGCATCCCCGGGCTCAAGCCCCACAAGAGCTGGGCGCCGCAGATCTACACTCTCTACCACGGCTCGCCGCAAGGGGAAGGCGAGGATTACCGGAGGCTGATCGGCGCGATCGTCGAAGCGGCCGGACGGCGCTACGGGCTCTAGGCTTTCTCCGGGGGGACAGGCCGCGTGAGCCACTCGTCGATGAGACGGGTCCAGGCCGGCCGCGCGAGAGCCGGCTTCTCCGACATGAAAAGGGTCAGGGCATCCCGCCAGAGCTCGGAGTGCTGCAGGGTGGTGATGCGGTTGCGGAACATGGCCGCGCCCTTCCGGGGCTCCGAATCCATCTTCTCGAGGATCATGAGGACTTCCTTCTTGAAGCCCTGGGGACCGTAGTAGGCGAGATACGACTGCCAGGCCTCGGCCGCGCCCCTCACGGATCTGAGCGGACGGGAGACGCGGCGGAGGTCGTCGAGAAACAGACGCTCCTCTCCCCTGCCGAGCCGACGGAGCCCCTTGTCCGTGATCCGGTAAGGATGGATCCCGTACGAGGCCAGCCGGCCGGCCCGAACTTGGAGTGAGAGACAGAATCCGGTCCGGCGGTAATAGAGCTCGGGCGGCTGAAAGAAGGCGAAGTTGCCCAGGCTATAGGCGATGAGCCGGCCGTCGCGGACCTCCAGGCCCTGGGGGACGTGTGGATGATGGCCGACGACACAATCAGCCCCGGCCTCGGATAGGGCGCGGAAAGCCTCGACGACGTAGGGCGGCGGGAACGGGACGTATTCGAGCCCGGCATGCCCGACGGCGACGACGAAGTCGCCCCGCTTCTTGGCCTTGCGGATGAGCCCGGCGATCCGGTCGATCTCCCAGCCGCAGACGCCGGGACCGCCCCGGGAAGCCGTGAGATCCTCGCCTTCGCTGAAGTTGACGATCGTGATCTTCGCGCCCTTCGCCTCGAGCGTCAAGGGCGAAATGGCTTCGTCAAAGCTGAGACCGGCCCCGACCGTCCGGACGCCGTTGCCATAAAGGACGTCGAGCGTCTCCCGGAAGCCTTTGAGGCCATAGTCGAAAACGTGATTGTTGGCCAGGCAGGCGACTTCGAACGGGACCGAGGTCAGGCCGGCGACGTGCGCCGGCAGGCCCTTGAAGACCGCGCCGCTCTTCCAAACCGGCTGGCCGGCCTCCGTCAGGGCGCATTCGCAGTTGACGATCCTGAGGTCGGCGGCTCGGAGGGTCGGGAGCATGTCGCCATAGACGGCCTCCGGATCCCGCGAAATGACCGGCTCGAACGCGCGGATCGGCGCCCAATCCGAGGCGATCATGATCCGCGCGAGTTTCTTTGTCCTCGATCCGATTCCTGTCATAGCCTCTCCGTCCGGCTCCTCCCGATCGATGCGCCCCGCAGATCCCTACTCGATGAACGCGGCGATTCTGTGGGCGTGGTCGGAGACGATGGCCAGCGTCGAGGCATCCGCGTCATAGACCGAATACCAGCCGGCCGGTTCGTGCGGAGGGTCCCCGACCCACGACATGCCCGGCCTGGCTTCCCCGGCCCAGGCCCAGAAATTATCGCCCGCCGCGGGCCCGCCCGCCACGATCGAATCGAGGACGAGCTTATAGAGGATCGCATAATAGAGGTCTCGATTCGTCGTCGGCGAGGCCGGGTCGAGGTTGTTCTTGCGGGGCAGCCAATCGCGGGCCAGGCCGAACTCCTCGAGGACCAGGGGTTTCCCCATGGCCACGGCGTCCCTGGCGTGCTTTTCGAAATAGGCCATGGCCAGCGGCTCCGCGGTTTTGTAGGTCCCGGGCTTCTTCGGGTCGTACCAGCCCCAGTTCTGGGGCCAGATGTGGATGGTGGCGTAGTCGATCCCGGCGGCGCTATGGGTCCTGAACGAAATCCTGGGTCGGCTCCCCCGGAGGCTGGCCCTCCGACCCCGTCGTGACCATGTGGTTCGGGTCGAGCGACTTGATGTAGGCGGAGGTGTCGTCGATCCAGCTCTGCGGGTAGCGCCGCGGCTCGTTCCCGAGCTCCCAGGAGAATACGGCCGGGTCGTCCCGATACTTGATTCCTGTATAGGGGTTGATCCGGCCGACGAGCATGGCGATGTGATCGCGGAACCAGGCCTGGCACTCCGGGTAAGTGTAGAACTTGGCCGCATAATTGACGAATTTTTCGAAATTTCCAGGATACGGGATGGGCGTTTTCTCGTGCCAGGAGACGTACTGGGCCATGCCGCCCGACCACTGCCAGAAGTTGTTGAGGACCATGACGGCGCGCAGTCCGCGCTTGCCCATCTCGGCCAGCAGGAAATCGAGGCCGTCGAGGACGCTGCCGTCGTATTCCCCGGGCGAGGTCATCAGGGCCGGGACCATCCGGAAAGGCTCGGTGTTCGGGCCCTCGGAGGAAGCCATGACGCGGAGATTGGTCAAGCCGAGATCGCGCATCCGGTCGAGCTCCCGCAGGAGCCGGGCCCGGTCGCCGCTCGGGCCATCGACTCCGAGGTTCATCCCCTGCCAGAAGTTGGCCCCGGCGAAATAGTAGGCCTTGCCGGCCAGCACGAATCGGCCTTCCTTGACGGCCACGAAGGCCGCGGCGGCCGGAGCGCCAGGGATCGGCTTATCCTCCTTGGCTGCGGGCCCGGGCGTCCGGTCGCCCCGGCAGCCCCAGGCGGCCAAAATGACCAGAGTGGCGAGGAGGACGGTCTTGCGCATGGCGTTCTCTCCCTCCGCGATCGGATGAACGAATCATAGACCGCGGCCGAGGAGACTGTCAACCCGCGTTTTCGTCCCCCTGGTCGTGCGTCACCGAACGGTCAGTCGAGCTTCTTGTGGAAGCGAAGGACGCTCAGGGCGAAGAGCGCCGTGCCGATGACGAGAAGGGCCGCCGCCTGGTCCCAGAGCTCCGGCCAGCCGGCGCCCCGGAGCATGATCCCCCGGATGATGACGAAGAAATAGCGGGTCGGGATGGCGTAGGAAATGAGCTGGAAGATGCGGGGCATGTTCTCGATCGGAAAGACGAAGCCGCCGAGGAGCATCATCGGCATGATGAAAAAGGTCGTCGTGAACATGGCCTGCTGCTGGGTCCGGGAGATGGTCGAGATGAACAGCCCGATGCCGAGCGTGTTGAGCATGAAGGCCAGGCTCAGGACGTAGAGGAGGCCCAGGCTGCCCCGGATGGGGATGCCGAACCAGCCCCGGGCGACGATCAGGACGAAGGTCGCCTCGACCAGGCCGATGAAGACGAACGGCAGGAGCTTGCCCACGATGAGCTGGTACGGGCGGATGGGCGTCACGATGAGCTGCTCCATGGTCCCCGCCTCCTTTTCACGGACGATGCCCTGGGACGCAAGCGAGATGGTCATGATCATCACGATGAGGCCCAGGACGCCGGGCACCATGAAGTTCCGGCTGCGCAATTCGGGATTGTACCAGACACGGACCTCGGCGTTGACGAGGACCGGTTTCATCCCTCCGCCCATCGTCCGCTCCAGCCTTTCGAAAATGATGCGCTGGGCGTACCGGCCGGCGATCACGGTCGCGTAGTTGACACCGATCGTCGCCGATTGGCTCTCCGACCCGTCGGCGATGATCATGACCGAGGCCTGCTTCCCGCCCGCCAGCTTGTCCTCGAAGCCCCTGGGGATGACAAAGGCCATGGCCGCGTGGCCGTCGTCGAGGTAATGGTCGATCTCCTCCATCCGGTCGACCCGCGCCCGGACCGAGAAGTAGCCCGAGTTGACGAACCTATCGACGAATTCGCGGCTGGAGGCGGACCGGTCCATGTCGCAGACGACGGACGGGATGTCGCGCAGGTCGAGATTCGCGGCATAGCCGAGCAGGAGAAGCTGGAGGACGGGCGAGATGAAGAGAATGGGAAAGAGCCGGCGGTCGCGGCGGAGCTGGAGGAACTCCTTCCAGATGATGGACAGGATGGCCCTCATTGGCGGACCCTCCTCCGGCGCGGCCGCTCATTCTCGCCCCTCCCGAGCCTCACGGCACTGGCCCCGAGCGAAAGCACCGCGAAGCCGGCCAGCAGCAGGAGCTGGTCCCAGACCGCGCCCAGCCCCACACCCTTCAGGATAATGGCCCTGAGGGCCGCCAGGAAATACCGGCTCGGGACGAAATAGGTGATGGCTTGGATGACGGGGGGCATGTTCCGGATGGGGAACACGAACCCGGAGAGGATGAAGGTCGGCAGCATGGTCGTCAGGAGGGCGATGAGGAAAGCCACCTGCTGGGTCCTGGTGACGGTCGAGATCAGGAGACCCTGACCCAGCGCCCCGGTCACGAACAGGACCATGGCCAGGAGGAGCAGCGGGTAATTGCCCTGGATGCCGACTCCGAAAAGCAGCCAGCCCAAAAGGAGGACCAGGTGGGCCGAGCCGATCGAGATCGCGACATAGGGGATGATCTTGCCGAGGATGAGCTCGAACGGCTTCAGGGAAGAGACCTTGAGCTGGTCCATGGTCCCGCGCTCCTTCTCCCGAACGATGGAGAAGGCCGTCGAGACCGTGACGATGACCATGAGGATGAAGGCCATCAGGCCGGGGATGAGGAACATGGCGCTGCGCAGCTCCGGGTTGTACCAGACCCGAACCTCGGTCGCCAGGGGAAGAGCGATGTCGGTCAGGCCCCGCCTTTCGAGCGCCTCGAGCGTGATCTTCTGGGAATAGCTCTGCAGGATGGCCCCGATGTAGCCGGCGGCGGTGGTGCCGCTCATGGAGTTCGAGCCGTCGACGAGGACCTGGACCGAAGGGCTTCGGCCGGCCAGAAGGTCGTCGGCGAACTTCACCGGGATGACCAGGGCGGCCCGGATATCCTCGCGGGCCATGAGCAGGTCGACGGCGTCCGTTCTCGGCAAGACGGCCTTGAGATCGAAATATTCGGTCGTGCGGAACTTGTCGACGAGGTCGCGGCTGGCGCGGCTGCCGTCCAGGTCGACCACGGCGAGGGGAATGTGTTGGACGTCGAAATTGAGGGCGAAGCCGAACATGACCAGCATGAAGGCCGGGAGAAAGATCAAGAACATCAGCGACCGGGAGTCCCGGCTGATCTGGAGGAACTCCTTCTTGATGACCGGCCGCAGGCAACAGAGGGCGCGGAGCTTCACGGCCTCGCCTCCTCCGCCCCGGCGTTCCTGTCCTGCTCCTCGATCTTGTGGATGAAAACGTCCTCGAGGGAGGGCATGATCCGGTCGATCCGGTGGACGGCGATCCCCTCCCGCTCGAGCCTCTCCCGGACGAGCCTGCGCCCTTCCTCCTCGTCGGCCACGCTGATATGAAGGGACGTTCCGAAGATGGAAGTCTCGAGGACCCAGGATTCCTTCTGGAGAATCTCCATGGCCTCGACGATCCTGTCGCTCGAGACTTCGAGGATCGGGTTGCGGATGTATTTGGTCTTGAGCTCCTGCGGGCTTCCGCCGGCCACGATCCGGCCGGCGTGGATGAGACGGATGTCGTTGCAGTATTCCGCCTCGTCCAGGTAGTGGGTCGTCACGAACACCGTGATGCCGCGCTCCGAGAGATCGTTGATGAGCTCCCAGAATCGCCGCCGCGAAGCCGGATCGACGCCGCCCGTCGGCTCGTCGAGGAAGACGATCCGGGGCTCGTGCAGGACGGCGCAGCCGAGTGCCAGGCGCTGTTTCCAGCCCACCGAGAGGGACCGGGTCAGGCTCCGCTCCCGTCCCTTGAGGCCGGCCATTTCCAGGACCCAGGCGAGGCGCGTATCGATGGTTTTTTTCTGGAGGCCGTAAGCGCCGCCGAAGAAACGGATGTTCTCGACCACGGTCAGGTCCTCGTAGAGCGAGAACTTCTGCGACATGTAGCCGATCGTCCGCTTGACGCGCTCGGGCTCGCGGCGGATGTCGAACCCGCCGACCGTCGCCGTCCCGGAGGTCGGGTCGAGGAGACCGCAAAGCATGCGGATGGTCGTGGACTTGCCGGCTCCGTTGGCCCCGAGAAAGCCGAAGATCCGGCCCCGATCGACATCGAAGGAGACCGCGTCGACGGCCGTGAAGTCGCCGAATCGCTTGGTGAGCGACTTGACCTCGATCGAATGTTCGGCCACGGCGCGCCTGTCCTGTCTCCGGAGCTCAGTTCCCCAGGGCCTTTTCCAGGCGGGCCTGGGCCAGGACGAGATCGATCGCGGCCTGGGTCCGGGACATCTTCGCCTGGAGCAGGAAGACCTCGGCGTCGAGGACGTCGGCGTTGAGGGCGACGCCCTGGCGGAAGCGCTCGGTGACCATGCGCAGGTTCTCATCGGCCTGCCCGACGGCTTCGCCCGCGACCTTGATCTTGTCCCGCGCCTGGGCCAGGACGAGGCGGCTCTGAGTGACGTCCAGGACCGCCTGGTCCTCGAGGAGCCGGCGGGCGTCCCGGGCCTGGGCCAGCTGGGCTTTGGCCTGTTCGGCCTGGCTCTTCGTCTGTCCCCAGTTCCAGAGATCGAACGAGATGGCGATGCCCACATCCCAGGTCCCATAGAATCTGTCCTGGGCCGGCATGAGCCGGGGGTTGGGCCGGATATAGTAAGCGTTCCCGGCGAAGGAGACCTGCGGATACCATCCGGCCCGGGCCGCCTTCAGTCCGGCTTCGGAGGCCTTGATGCGGAACTCGGCCGATTTGAGCTCGGGCCGGCCGGTCAGCGCGGCGTCGAGAAGAGACCTGGCGGCCGCGGCGTCCTCGCCGGTCTCGGCGGCGGCCGGCGCCCGGGAGGCCAGGCTTTCGGCCGAGGAGGTCAGCTCGACGTCCGTATCGACGGGGAAGCCGAGGAGATTGTTGAGCGAGGTCCGGGCGATCTCGACGGCCTGACGGGTGTCGATGGCCATGAGCTCGGTCGTCGAGAGCTGGAGCTCGGCCCGGAGCACCTCGTCCTTCGTCAGGAGGCCCTGGTCGAAGAAGGCCCGGACGTCCTTGAGGTGTTCCTGGACCTGTCTGATCGTCTCGCCGACGACGGACTCGAATTCCCGGGCCCGGGAGAGGCCCCAGTACGCGGTCTTGACCGCGAAGACGAACTCGGACCTGTCCTTGGCCAGGTCGAAGCCGGCCGATCGCTCGAGCATCCGGGCCGACTCCGTCCCGGCCTCGAGGCGGAAGCCCGTGAACAGGGGTTGCTGGACCGAGAGCCTCAGGTTCCAGTTATTGAAATAGTTCTGCGAAACGATGATGGGGTTCGGCGAGATGGGCAGCGTCACTTCGAACGGCGGGACTTCGCTCAGGCGCGTGTAGCCGGCGCCCAGCTTGAAGGACGGGAGCCGGCCGGCGGCGAGCTCACGGGTCCGGGCGGACGAGGACTCGGCCTTCATCCGGGAGGCATGCAGGGCCGGGCTCGCCTCGAGCCCCACGGCGATGGCCTCGTCGAGGGACAGGGGTTTCTTTTGGGCCCGGACCGCCGGCGGCACGACGAGAAGAATGAGCGCGATGCTGACGAACTTACGCATGGCCGGCCTCCAGAGCAGCGGATTCGGTGACGGAAATGAAAACGTTTTCGAGCGACGGCGCCAGGACCCGTCGCTGCAGGACGGGGATCCCGGCGGCGGCCAGGGCGGCTTCGACGAGCGGCATCTCCCTGGCCGGATCGGAGACAACGGCGTTCAGCCGGTCGCCGAAGAGCTGGACCTCGGTGACGCCCGGGACGGTCTTCAGCACGGCGAAGCCCCGGCGGATGTCCGGGCAAACGATCTCGACGACCGTGCCGCGCATCAGTCCCTTGATCCCCTGCGGCGTGTCGGCGGCGAGAAGCCTGCCCTCGGCCAGAAGCCCGACCCGGGAACAGCGCTCGGCCTCGTCCATATAGGGCGTGGTCATGACGATCGTGATCCCGGATCTCAGGAGGCTGGAGAGGATCTTCCAGAAATCGCGGCGCGAGACGGCGTCGACACCGGTCGTCGGCTCGTCGAGGAAGATGATCCGGGGCGTGTGGATGAGAGCGCAGGCCAGGGCCAGTTTCTGCCGCATCCCGCCCGAGAGCCGGTCGGCCAGCCGGCCGCGGAAAGGCGTGAGCCGGGTGAACTCCAGAAGCTCCTCGCGGCGCTTGCGGAAATCCCGGACAAGATGGATCTCGGCGAAGAACTCGATGTTCTCGTCGACGGTGAGGTCGCCGTAGAGGCTGAACTTCTGGGAGAAGTAGCCGATCCGGCTCTTGAGACGGCCGGAGTCCCTGACGACGTCGAATCCCAGGACCGAGGCCCGCCCGGACGTGGGCCGGAGGAGGCCGCAAAGCATGCGGATGGTCGTCGTCTTGCCGGCGCCGTCGGGGCCGACGAGGCCGAACATCTCGCCTTCCCCGATCGAGAGGTCGAGGGAGCGGACGGCCTCGACGGCCTCGAACGTCCGGCCGAGTCCCTGCGTCTCGACGGCCAGCGTCGTCATGCTTCAGAGGCTTTCGGGAGCGACCCGGATCAGGGCGTCCGCGGGCAGGCCCGGCTTGAGGAACCCGTCCTTGTTCTCGATCTCGACCTTGATCCCGAAGACGAGCTTGACCCGGTCCTCCTTCGTCTGGACGTTCTTGGGAGTGAATTCGGCCTCGGGCGAGATGTAGGTGACCTTGCCGGGGAAGACCCTGTTCGAGAAGGCGTCGATCCGGACTTCGACCCCGTCGCCGAGCCTGACCCGCCCCATCTCCATCTCGGTGAGGTAGATCATGACGTAGACGCTGTCGAGCTCGGTCAGAGTGACGATGGTCGAACCCGGCGTCACCAGCTCGCCGGCCTCGACCGCCTTGTGGGTGACGATGCCGCCGGCGGGAGCGGTGATCGTGCAGTCGGCGATCGTTTTGGCCAGAAGGTCGGCCGCCGCCCGGGCCTGGGCCGACCGGGCTTCCGCGGCCTGGATCTCTTCCGGCCGGGCCAGCCGGCGGACCTTGCTCAGGGTCTCGGCGGCGGATTTCTGCTGGGCCTCGGCGACGGTCAGCCTGGCGTCGGCGTCTTCACGCTGCTTGGGGGTGACGCTTCCGGTCAGGACCAGCTCGCGCATTCGCCGGGCGTCGTCGGAGGCGACCTTGAGCGTCGCCTGGGCCTGTTCCAGGGCCGCCTCGGCCTGGCGGATATCCTCGCTCCTGGAGCCCTTGACGAGCAGGGCCAGCTGCGCGTCGGCCAGCCGGACTCCGGCTTCGGCCTGACGCAGCTGGATATCGGCCGTGGCATGGTCGACCGCGGCCAGCAGATCGCCGGACTTGACCCGGGCCCCTTCGTCGACGGCCAGCTCGAGGATCTGGCCCGCGACCTTGGACGCGACGTCGACCTCGATCGCTTCGATCGTTCCCGACGCCGTGATGACGCTCCTCGCCGCCTTGGATGAGCAAGCCAGGCCGGAGAGGGCGATCAGGATGAGAGCTGCGGTTTTCCTTGTCATCGTGCGCCCTCCTTCTGGGGCTCGAACAGGGCCGGGGTCCGGGACGAGAGATCCGCTCGCCCCTTGTCCGTCAGGATGCCCTGGAAAAAGACCTTGGTGATGGACCGAAATGTCGCCGCCGGCGACTGCCCCGACCTCATGACCGCCGCGGGACTGACGAACACCTGGATGAGGTCGACGAACATGGCCAGGAGGAGGTCGAGATCGACATCGTCGCGGAAGATGCCCTCGCGGCGGCCGTCCTGGAGGATGATCCTGAAGTTCTTGAGGATCTTCTCCCTCCGGAAGTCCTCGATCTCCCGCCAGATCCCGGGAACGCACCTCTGAAGATCGTGGATGAGAACCGGCTCGAAGCGGGCCAGCTTCGTTCCCAGGAAGGACAGCAGGGCGACCATCTTCTCGCCGAAGCCGAGGGAGTCGTCAGCGATGCGCCGCTCCACCCCGGCCTGAAGGTCGTTCATGATGCCGCGGACGACCTCGCGCAGGATCGCTTCCTTGCCCGGGAAGGCCTTGTACAGGGTCGCCTTGCTGATGCCGAGGCGCGCGGCGATGTCGTCGGACGTGACCGCGACGAAGCCCCGGCTCAAGAACAACCCCTCGGCGGCCTCGACGATGCGCGGCCGGAGCGCCAGGACGGAAGCGGCCCGCCCTTTGGATACTGTGGAAACTGTTTTAGTTTTCACAGTTTTATTATAGTCCAGGATCGGCCCTTGTCAAGTCACGACCTGGCTCGATGGACCCTGGGCGCGCGTCCTCAAATGCCGTCATCCGTGATAATATCTCCGGCATGGACGCAGAACCCCGGCTATTCCGATCCCGGCGATCTTGGCGGCGCTGGCTGGCCCGCAATCACGACAAGTCCAAGGGCCTTTGGCTCGCCTATTACAAGAAGGGCTCGGGAAAGAGATCCATCACCTACGAAGAGGCCCTTCAGGAGGCTCTGTGCTTCGGCTGGATCGACTCGACGATCGCCAGGCTGGATGCGGAGAGGTACAAGCAACGATTCACGCCCCGCAACAAAAAGTCCGTCTGGTCCCCCTCCAACAGGGCGCGCGTCGGCAGGCTGCTTTCGGAGGGGCTCATGGCTTCGCCGGGGCTGGCCAAGGTCGACGCGGCAAAAAGGAACGGGTCGTGGGACCGTCCGGCCGATCCCGAGCGTATCGGCCACGCTTCGGAACCGCCCGCGGACTTGCTCGAGGCCCTGGCCCGCGAGCCGAGGGCGGCTGCCGCCTTCGAGGGACGCCCGCCCTCGGAAAAGCGGCTCTGGGCCCTTTGGGTGCTCAGCTCCAGGAAGCCGGAGACACGGACCCGGCGCATCGCCGAGACGGTCGCCCGCGTCCTGGCCGGCCGCCGCCCCGGCTACTGAAACCCACCGTTCAAGCTTCGATGATCCCGAGGGGCGGATTCGTTTTCCACCGGCCTCGGGTGAAATCGGGAATGGCCACGGGCCTGCCGTTGCCGGCGACGCTTTGCACGCTGGCGCCGACGATGGCGCTCCAGGCGGCGGCGTCGTAGACGTCCTGGTCGAGCGGCTCGCCCTTGCGGAGCGACTGGATGAGGCGATAATCCTCGATGTAGTCCATGCCGCCGTGGCCCCTCCCCTCCCCCTTGGAGGCGACGGCCTTCCAAAGAGGGTGCTCGTACTCGGCCGCGAACTTCTCGAAATCGTCCCATTCGTGGGCCTTCGCGGCCCGGCCTTCGACGTAGATCCGGTCCGGCCACTTGTGGGCCAGCCCCTTCGTGCCTTGAACGAGATTGATCCGCGTGTACGGGCGCGGCAGGTTCGTGTCGTGGATGAGGATGATCGTCTTGCCGAGCTTCGTCTTGATGAGGCTCGTATTGACGTCGCCGAGGACATAGCGCTCTTTGGCCTGAGGCGAATCCGCGCCGAACGTGGCCACGGCGTATTCGTGGAGGCCGCGCGTCGGCGAGCTCATCGACACGAGGGTGTCGAAGGCGTCGCCGCGGTTGACGTTCATGCACTGGGCCACGGGCCCGAGGCCGTGAGTCGGATAGAGATTGCCGTTGAGCTTTTGGGACCAGGCCCGGCGCCACAGCCCCTCGCCTTCGCTCGAGAACTTGACCTCGCGGAGATCGTGGAGGTAGCCGGCCTCGGCGTGAAGGACCTCGCCCAGGACGCCCCGGCGGACGAGATTCAGGGTCATGAGCTCGATCCGGTCGTAGCAGCAGTTTTCCATCATCTGGCAGTGCTTCTTGGACTTTTCGGCCGCTTCGACGAGGGCCCAGCAATCGTCGAGGGACATGGCCGCGGGCACTTCGGTCGCGGCATGCTTGCCGGTCTTCATCGCGGCGAGGCACACGGGCACGTGCCATTCCCATGGGGTCGCGGTCATGACCAGGTCGAGATCCTCGGTCTCGCACATCCGCTTGAAGTCCCGGGGACCGTTCGAGTAGCCGGCGGGCTTCGGCTGCCCCGCATCGACGACCCACTTCTGGGCCCGCTCGACGTGGGCCGGACGGATGTCGCAGATAGCCTTGATCTCGACGCCTTCGATGTTGAGGTAGTTCTGGACGTGGGCCGAGCCCATGCCGCCGACGCCGACGAACCCGACCTTGACGGTGGGGATGGCCGGGGCCCGGAATTGCGACCTGGCCTCGCCCGCGACCGCCGAGTGGTCCTTGGCCTCGAGGCCGAGACCGGCCACCGCGGCTCCCAGTCCGGCGGCCGCTCCGATCTTGAGGAAATCCCTCCGGCTCTGGTTCCTGCTTTCTTGACTCATGAGTCCTCCCGTCGCATCTCAGGGTGTTTCATGCCTGCTATTTAAGCAGATTCCCTCCGTGAGGGTCAACAGGGTATAATCGGCCGGGGAGATGCCATGACGACAAAGAGGGACTCGGCCGAAGGCCGTTTCATGATCAGGGCCATCCGCGAAGCGCGCAGGAACCTCGTCCGGCCCGACGGCGGGCCGTTCGGCGCCTGCATCGTCAAGGACGGGCGGGTGGTCGCCGCGGCCAGGAACACCGTGCTCAGGAACGACGCCACATGCCACGCCGAGGTCGACGCCATCCGCAAAGCTTCGAAGAGGCTCGGCACATTCGACCTCAGCGGATGCGAGATCTATTCGACGACGGAGCCCTGCCCGATGTGCTTCGGGGCCATCCACTGGGCCCGGATCGGCACGGTCTATTTCGGCACCGGCATCCGCGACGCGGCTGTCGCGGGGTTCCACGAGCTCCGGATCTCGAACGCTCAGATGAGAGCCCTGGGGCGGAGCAAGATCAGGCTCGTCCCGGGATTCAGGCGCGCCGACTGCCTCGAGCTGTTGGAGGCCTGGATGACCCAGCCCGGCCGGAAGCTCTACTAAGATATTTCGCAGAAGTCCAGCTCCGAGTCGCTCCGCCGTCCTTCTGCCCTCCGCTCACTGCCATTCGCTCCGGTCGGTGTCAGGTCAGCAGCTTCCTCTTCCTATCCCAGCGCTGCCGTAGTCTCACGGAGTCCAGGCCGAGCGAGGCGCCCTTGGCCAGCGGGTTCCGGCCCGCGGCTTCGAACCTGAGGGTGTGCTTTCCGGGGGCCAGCTTCAGGCTGCCGAGATAGACGTCCTTGACCGCGAGATCCCTCGAATAGAAATCGATGACCGGGCTCACGGCCGGGCGGGTTCCATCGTCGGCCAACGGGACCGGCTGGCCGTCGAGGAGGACGCGGTAGGCGCCGTAATCGTCGGCGTAGGTCATACGGAGGACGAGGGCCCGGTACTCTTCCTTGGCCACGTCGAAATCGACCTCGAGGACGGGCTTATCTCCCGACGGCCGGAAAAAGACCTGCCCGTCCCCTGTCCAATCGTAGCCCTTCTGGAGCTCGGCCGTGCCTCGGGTCTTCCGGGATGCCGCAAGAAGCGTCTTCCCCTCGATGATGAGGTCGAGGTTCGGGAAGCGCCGCTCGGCGAGCGGCGGCAGCGTCGTGAACCGCGCGGGCTGTCCCTTCTGGTACCAGAAGGCCACGGTGGCGATGTCGTCCTCGCGCTCGACATGGCCTTCGATCTTGCCGCTCTCCGTCTCGTCGGCCGAGATCCAGCCCGTGTGCTCCATATCGAAGCGGAGCGACCTCTCGAAGCGGACCGGGTCGGCGATGTGCCAGCGGTACATGCAGTACTCTGTGCCCGGGATCTCCCCTTCCGGGCTCCAGTAGACGCAACCGAAATAGGGATACTGGCCGAGCGACATGCCCCAGGCCATCAGGAAATAGTCCTCGGTCCCCGTACCCTGGATCGAAGGCTTCGTCTCGCCGTCGACGTAGAACCTGGCGTCGCCCTCACCGAACCACATCGGGCTTCGGGCCCGGATGGACATGACCGTGCCCACGTACTGGCCCTCGCCCTCGATCGCGGCGACGGTGTAATCGCGCCCGAGCTTCTCGGGAAAGGCCTGATTGTATTGGGCGCAGAAATAGGCCGAGCCGCGGGCGAGGTCCGGATCCTGGCTATAATCGATCTGATAGTAGAAGGAACGGACGTTCTTCGAACCCTCGTTGGTGACGGTCACGAGACCGCGCTCGAAGAAGGGCATGGGCCAGAAGCAGTTATAGCCGTCCCCGCCCGTCTCGACCTGGACGGGCGCCGAGACGAGCTCGAACCGGCGGCCGAAGCCGGCCCCGAAGAAATCCCCCAGAGGAGCCTCCACGGCCGGCTCCTTGGCCCCGTCCCAGTACATCCGCAGGACGATCTCGTCGGGAGCGGCCGACCCGCCCGACTCGAGCCAGTTCGGGCGGGCCTCGCTGAAGGTCAGCCAGATGTGGCGGATGACCGCCGGGCCCTTGATGTCGGCCAGCACCTTGGTCTCGCCGGGAGCGATGTACTTGGCCCGGTCGGCGTTGCCGGTGAAGCTCGGGTCGGTCGAGGTCACGGCCCGCGAACGTCCCGGGCTGATCTTCATGAGACTCTCGAGGTCCTGGGCGGCCGCCGTCGATGTGACAAGCGCCGCGGCTGCGATCAGAGACGCGATCTTCTTGATCATGGTCGGCCCTCCGTTCTTCCTTGCTTATAATGCCTCGCTGACAAAAAAACAAGCGGCCGAAGGCTTGACAAAGCCAAAGACAGGGCCTATGATGCGTCAATCATGGACAGCGCCATCGATCGTCGAACTCCCGCCGTCGCGCTGTCCTCATTGCTCTGGAACTGGCGGGCGGTCCCAACCGCCCGATAAGTCCGTTCCTCCCGTATATTCCCCTTTTTGGCACCGGTGTGCCCTGCACCCGCTTTCGCACACCGGTGTTGAGCGTGGACCCCAGCAGACACGACGGGCCGTCGTGAAAGGACATTGACCATCATGCGCTTCGCTTCACGAAAGAAGGAATTCTTGCCTCGGGCTTATTACAATATCAAGGCCGACCTGCCCGAGCCGCCCAAGCCGCCCCTCCATCCGGGGACGAAAGAGCCCCTCAAGCCCGAGGATCTCGAGATCATCTTCCCGAAAAGCTTCATCCGCCAGGAGGGCGTGACCGCACGGGATGTCCCCATCCCCGGACCCGTCCTCGAGGCCTATTCGGTCTTCCGGCCTACACCTCTCGTCGAGGCGACGGCCCTGCGAAAGGCCCTCGGGACACCCGCCCGCATCTTCTACAAGTACGAAGGGGTCGGGCCCGTCGGTAGTCATAAGACGAACACGGCCATCATGCAGGCCTATCTCGCGGCCGAGGACGGCGTCAAGACGCTGGCCACCGAAACGGGCGCCGGACAGTGGGGCTCCGCCCTCGCCTACGCCGGCTCGCGCTTCGGCATCGATACCAAGGTTTTCATGGTCCGGTCGAGCTTCCGCCAGAAGCCCGGACGGCGGGTGATCATGGAGATGTTCGGCGGCAGCGTCCTCGAGAGCCCCAGCCCGACGACGGCTGCCGGACGCAAGTTCTACGATCAGGACCCCGAGCACCCCGGGAGCCTCGGCATCGCCATCTCCGAGGCGGTCGAAACGGCCGTCAAGAACCCTGGCGTCAAGTATGCCCTCGGTTCGGTCCTGGACAGCGTCCTCATGCACCAGACCGTGATCGGGCTCGAAGCCGAAAAGCAGATGGAGGAGATGGGCGCCGTCCCCGACACGGTCATCGGCTGCGTCGGCGGCGGCTCGAATTTCGCCGGTCTGGCTTTTCCTTTCGTCCGCCACAACCTCCGCGGGGAAAGAAAGACGCGCTTCATCGCCGTCGAGCCCGAAGCCTGCCCCTCGTTGACCCGGGGCGCATTGCGCTACGATTTCGGCGACAGCGTCGGCCTGACCCCGCTCCTTTACATGTACACGCTGGGGATGGATTTCGTGCCGCCCCCTCTCCACGCCGGCGGGCTGCGCTACCACGGCATGGCCCCGCTCGTCAGCCACCTCGCGGCGATGGGCGTCGTCGAACCGCGGGCGGTGGACGAAAAGACGGTCTTCGACCGGGCGGTCCTGTTCATGAGGACGGAAGGCGTCCTGCCCGCCCCCGAATCCGCCCATGCGATCTCCGTCGCCGTCGACGAGGCGCTGGCCGCGAAAGAGGAGGGACGCGAACGGACGATCCTGTTCAACCTGAGCGGGCACGGCTTCCTCGACATCAGCGCCTACGCCCGGAACGGCCATGGCGGCAAGGTTTAGCGAGCCCGGGACGGAACCTTCCGGCCAAAAAGATCCGGACGCCCCGAGGGAACCCGGGGCCCGGCGAATTCGTATAGAAGAGAGGATGACAAATTGGATCGACGGAGGCCTCCCATGTCTTTGACGCGAATGACGATCGTCGGCGCCAGCCTGTTGTTGCTCGGGCTTGTCGCCACTTGTGACGAACCCCGGAACATGATGACGGAAACGAAGACCGTCGACCTCGAGGGCGCGGCCCGGGCCGAGGTCGGGCTGCACATGGGCGCCGGGGAGATGCATCTCCGGGCGGCCCAACAGGCGGCTCTCCTCGAGGCCTCGTTCGAGTTCAACCGCGAGCGCAACCGCCCCGAGGTCGACTATCGCCTCTTCGGCGACAAGGGCATCCTCGAGGTCCGTCACGCCCGGCGGCACGGCGTCAGCTTCGGCACCACCCGGAACCGCTGGGATCTCACCCTGGGGCAGGCGGTGCCGCTCGATCTCACCATCGACCTCGGCGCCGGCCAGAGCGATATCGACCTCAGGGAGCTGAAGCTCGACCGGGTCGAGATCGATATGGGTGTCGGCGAAGTCAACCTCGATCTCCGCGGCCCCCACGCATCGGGCTTCCTGGTCAAGATCGACGGCGGCGTCGGCAGCGCCAAGCTGGCCCTGCCCGCCGAGGTCGGCGTCCGGGTCAAGATCGACGGCGGGATCGGCTCGGTCAGTGCCCACGGGCTGACCAAGCAGGCCGGCGCCTACGTCAACGACGCCTACGGCAAGAGCCCCGTCACGATCGAAGTCGATATCGACGCCGGCATCGGCAGCGTCGACCTCACCTGCGAACCCTCGTCCCTGATCAGGACCTAGACTTCTTCGAACCGCGCGGTGAAGTGCCGCAGGAACGGCGATTCGCGGACGATGCGCAGCCCCCGGACCTTGTCGCGGTTCTTGTGGAGCTCGATGAGCGAATCCGCGACATAGCGAAGATGGGAGGCCGTGTAGACGCGCCGCGGGATGGCCAGCCGGACCATTTCGAGCTCGGGAAAAACCTCTTCCTTCCCTTTGCCCGTCTTGCGCCCGAACATGACCCCGCCGATCTCGACGGCCCGGATGCCGTAGTCCCTGTAAAGGGCGACGGTCAGGGCCCAACCGGGGTACTGGGCCCGGCGGATGTGCGGCAGGAACCGGTCGGCCAGGAGGTAGACGGCGTGGCCCCCGAAGGGCTTGAGAACGGGCACGCCGGCCTGATCGAGCAGCCCGCCGAGATAGGCCACCTGGGCGATCCGGTGCTCGAGGTAATCCTCGTCGAGCGCTTCCTTCAGGCCCCGGGCCATGGCTTCGAGGTCGCGGCCGGCCAGTCCGCCGTAGGTCGGGAAGCCCTCGCTGAGAATGAGCAGGTTCTTGATCTTCTCGGCCAGGACGTCGTCGTCGAGGGTGACGAAGCCGCCGATGTTGACCAGGGCGTCCTTCTTGCCGCTCATGGTCGCCCCGTCGGCGTAGGAGAACATCTCCTGGGCGATCTCGAGGACGCTCTTTTTGGCGTAGCCCTTTTCGCGCGTCTTGATGAACCAGGCGTTCTCGGCGAAGCGGCAGGCGTCGAAGAAGAACGGGATGTCGTAATGGGCGCAGACCTCGCTCGTCTCCTTGATGTTCTTCAGCGAGACGGGCTGGCCGCCGCCGCTGTTGTTCGTCACCGTCATCATGACCAGGGGGATCTTGTCCTTGCCCCGCTTGTCGATGAACTTCTTCAGCTTGGCGACATCCAGATCGCCCTTGAAGGGCTCGTCCGAGTCGGGATCGTAGGCCGCGGCGGCGGCCAGGTCCTCGGCCCGGGCCTCGAGAACCTCGATGTTGGCCCGGGTCGTGTCGAAGTGGATGTTGCTGGGGACGCTGTCCCCCTTCTTGACGATCGAGCCGAAGAGGACCCGCTCCGCCGCCCGTCCCTGGTGCGCGGGGATGACATGGCTGAAGCCGAAGACCGAGCGGACGGACTCTTCGAGATGATAGAAGTTGCGGGCCCCGGCGTAAGACTCGTCGCCGGTCATGATGCCCGCCCACTGGTCGTCGCTCATGGCCGACGTGCCGGAATCGGTCAGGAGATCGATCGTGACCGTATCGGCCGGGATGCCGAAGATGTTGAGGCCCGACTGTTTGAGCAGCGCCTCCCTTTCCCGCCGCGAGACCGAACGCAACGGCTCGATCGATTTGATGCGGAAAGGCTCCATGGGCGGCTTGATGTCTGCCATGTGTATCCTCCCTAGCCGTCCCCGGACGGGCCGGGAACGCCAGATGTCCTAGAATGCCGTCAGCCTGCGGAACTGCCGGAACCGGCCCTCGACCTGGTCCCGGTCGAGCGACAGGAACCGGCCGATCCCGAAATCCTCGATGGCGAACGAGGCCATGACGCTGCCGTAGACCGCGGCCCGGCGCACGTCGCGGCGGGCGAGCCCCGGAGCTTTGTCGAGATACCCCAGGAAGCCGCCGGCGAAGCTGTCCCCCGCCCCGGTCGGATCGATGACGTGCTCGCACGGATGGGCCAGGACGCCGAAGACGAAATCCCGGCCGAAAACGAGGGCGCCATGCTCGCCCTTCTTGAGGAGGACGAGCGACGGGCCCAGCGCGACCAGGGCCTTGCCCGCGCTGATGAGGTTCATCTCCCCGGTGATGAGCCGGGCCTCCTCGTCGTTGGCGAAGAAGATATCGATGCGGCCGAGCTCCTGGAGCAGGACTTCCCGCTTCGTCTCGATCCAGAGCCGGATCGTGTCCATGGCGACCAGGGCCGGCTTGCGGAACTGCCGCAGGACGAATTCGTGGTGTTCCGGGTTGAGGTTGGCCAGATAGACGATGCGCGAGCCGCGGTAGGACGCGAGGGACCGCCGGCCGGAAGTCGGCGAAGACATTGAGCTCGGTCCTCAGGGTCGTCCGCCGGTTGGGATCGTCCTCGTACTTCCCTTCCCAATGGAAGGTCTTTCCGGCCTTGACCTTGAGGCCGGCGAGATCGACGCCGCGCGAGCGGAGCAGGGCCAGGGTCTTCCGGGGAAAATCGCGGCCGACGACCCCGACGACGCGCGGACGGGTGAAATAGCTCGCCGCGAGGGCGCAATAGGTCCCCGATCCCCCGACGATCTTCTCCCGGTCGCCCCAGGGCGTCCGGATGGTGTCAAAGGCGACCGAACCGACGATGACCAGGCTCATGGCGTTTGTCCAGCGTCCTCAGCGCAGGTACTTATCGACGAGCAGGCCCAGCTTCTTCCGGGTCGCGGCCGGGATCGCGGCCGGCGCGGTCACGATGGTGTTCCTGAGCGCGGAGCCGCAGTCGCAGCCGGGCGCCCCGCCCTTGCCCAATGCCGCCAGGGCCTTCTTGATGACGGCCTTGGCGTTGGCGATGTTGTACGACAGGTTCTGCAGAACGAGCTCGACCGTGACCGGCTCCTCGGTCTCGTGCCAGACGTCGTAGTCCGTCGCCAGGCTGAGGGTCGCGTAGCAGATCTCGGCCTCGCGGCAGAGCTTGGCTTCGGTCGCGGCCGTCATGCCGATGACATCGCCACCCCAGGACCTGTAGGCGAGCGACTCGGCCTTGGTGGAAAAGGCCGGACCGTCGATCGAGATGTAGGTCCCGCCGCGGTGGGCCCTCAAGCCCAGGCCGGCGGCCGCTTCGAACAGGACTCGTGCCAGCTCGGGGCAGACCGGCTGTCCCAGGCTGACGTGGGCGACGATCCCGCCGCCGAAGAACGTATTCGGCCGACGGGTCCGGTCGAAGAACTGGTCGGGAAGGACGATGTCGCGCGGATGGATGGCTTCGCGGAGCGAGCCGACGGAGTTGACCGAGATGATCCGGTCGACTCCTAACTTCTTGAAACCGAAGATGTTGGCCCGATAGTTGACCTCGGCCGGCATCAGCCGGTGGCCCCGGCCGTGGCGGGCCAGGAAGGCCACCCGGCGGCCTTCGAGCGTGCCGACGACATAAGGTCCGGAAGGCTCGCCGAAGGGCGTGCGCAACCGGACTTCCCGTTGACCCCGGAAGCCGTCGATCTCGTAGAGCCCCGTGCCGCCCAGGATACCGATCGCAGCCTTGGGCAGTGGGGTTGCCTTGGTCCCGCTCATGAATCCTCCTCGCCTTCATATACCCTTTTCAGTGAGGCGGAGTCAACCGTCTTTGCATTTTCCGGCTGAAAACGATATCCTACATGAACCATGAAGTACGTCTATCTCGATGCCTCGTCGGGGGTTAGCGGGGACATGTGCCTCGGCGCGCTCCTCGACCTGGGCGTCGATCCGGCCCTCTTCAAAGAGAGGATGGCCGGGCTGCGCCTGCCCGTGGAGATCGCCGTCCGCCGGGTCCGCCGGGGCGGCTTCGCGGCCGTCAAGGTCGACGTCGAGGTCAAAGGTCATGAGCACGTCGAGCGCACCTTCGCCGACGTCGAGCGCATCATCGCCAAGAGCCGCTTCGCCCCGGCCGTCAAGGACCGGGCTCTGACCGTCTTCAAGCGGCTGTTCGAGGCCGAGGCCAGGGTCCACGGCCGCAGGTTCAAGGAAGCCCACCTGCACGAGGCCGGGGCCGACGACGCCCTGGTCGACGTCGTCGGGACCGCGTACCTCCTCGACGAGCTGGACGCGGCCGACGTCTATTGTTCGCCTCTCAACGTCGGCTCGGGCTGGGTCGACAGCTCTCACGGTCGGCTGGCCGTTCCGCCTCCGGCCGTGGCCGAGCTCTTGAAGAAGGCGCCGGTCTATGCGGCCTGGGTCGAATCGGAGCTCGTGACGCCGACGGGTGCGGCCATCGTCGCGGCCCTGGCCAAGCGGTTCATGAAGCTGCCCGAGCTTGTCTACGAGAAGATCGGCCGTGGGGCCGGCACAAAGGAATTCCCGGAGATCCCCAACATCTTGAGGGTCTACTACGGCGACGCCGCGGTCTTCGACGAGACGAAGGCCGTCTTCGTCGTCGAGGCGACGATCGACGACGCCTCGCCGCAGCTGCTGGCTCACTTCCTCGAGCGGGCTTTCGAGGAGGGCGCGCTGGACGCCACCCTCTCCCCTATCGTCATGAAGAAGAACCGCCTGGGGACGAAGCTCTCGCTTCTCGTCGAGGGCGGCCGCCTGGACGCCTTGATCGAGGCCGTGTTCAGGGAGACGACGTCGATCGGGATCCGCTTCTATCCCGTCGGCCGCTGCGTCCTCGAGCGCGGCTTCCGGACCGTCCGCGTCTCCGGCGAGAAGATCGGCGTCAAGCTGGCTTCCCTGGACGGGCGGACGGTCAACGTCCAGCCGGAATACGAGGACCTGCTCAGGGCGGCCCGCAAGACCGGGACGCCTCTCAAGGAGCTCGCCCACCGGGCCGTCTGCGAGTTCCACAAAAAGCGCTAGAGGCGCGGGGCGGAAGGACCACCATGGATATCAAGAAGATCGAGAAAGGCGTCAGGCTCGTCCTCGAGGGCGTCGGAGAGGACGTCCGCCGGCCGGGCATCAAGGCGACGCCCCGCCGCGTGGCCCGCATGCTGGCCGAGATCCTCGGCGGCTCGGAGCGCGAAGCGACCCGGAACCTCCGCGTCATCGAGGACGAAAAGCACGACGAAATGGTCCTTATCAAGAACATTCCCCTGTACTCGATGTGCGAGCACCATCTCCTGCCCTTCGCGGGAGTGGCCCACGTCGCTTATATTCCGAAGTCCGGGCGCATCGTCGGCCTGAGCAAGATCGCCCGGGTGGTGGAGGCCCTGTCCAGGCGGCTCCAGGTGCAGGAGCGGTTGACGAAGCAGATCGCCGACCTGCTCGACAAGCACCTCGAGCCCCTGGGCGTCATGGTCGTCATCGAGGCCGAGCATATGTGCATGTCGATGCGCGGGGCGAAGAAGCCCAAATCGATCACGGTCACCTCGGCCGTGCGCGGCTCGTTCCGGACGAACCCGGCGACGCGGGCCGAGGCCATGATGCTCATTCGGGGAGGACCCAGCAATGTCCACGAGCTCTAAGAAAACGTTTTTCGTCACGACGCCGATCTATTACGTCAACGACGTGCCCCACATCGGGCACGCCTACACGACTATCATCGCCGACGCCCTGGCTCGCTTCCACAAACTGGCCGGCCAGGAGGTCTTTTTCCTGACGGGGACGGACGAACACGGCCAGAAGATCGAGAAGGCCGCGGCCGACAAGGGCCTGACGCCCAAGGCCCTGGCCGATGCGGTCGTCGGACGGACCCAGGACCTGTGGCGGGCCCTGGACATCTCTTATGATTTCTTCGTCCGGACGACCATGGACTTCCACGAGAAGGGCGTCCAGAAGCTCTTCCAGATCCTGCTCGACAAGGGCGACATCTACAAAGGCGAGTACAAGGGCTGGTACTGCGTTTCCGACGAGAACTTTCTCCCGGAGGACGTGCCGCTCGACGCCGAGTCCTGCAAGACCTGCCCCGACTGCGGCAAGAAGGCCTCGCTCGTCTCCGAGGAGACCTACTTTTTCCGGCTCTCGGCCTACCAGGACAGGCTTCTCGAGCTCTATGAGAAGCATCCGGAATTCGTCCGGCCGCAGAGCCGCCTCAACGAGGTCTCGAGCTTCGTCCGGGGCGGGCTCAGGGACCTGAGCATCACCCGGACCACGGTCAAGTGGGGCATCCCCGTCCCGGGCGACCCGAAGCACACGATCTACGTCTGGTTCGACGCCCTCCACAACTACGTCACGGCCGCCGGCTACGACTGGAACATGGCCCGCTACGAGAAATTCTGGCCGGCCGATGTTCAGCTCGTCGGCAAGGACATCCTCAGGTTCCACGCCGTCTATTGGCCGGCTTTTCTCATGGCTTCGGGCCTGCCGCTGCCGCGGACGATCTTCGGGCACGGCTGGTGGCTCAGGGACGACACCAAGATGTCCAAGTCCAAGGGCAATGTCCTCGATCCGCACGTCCTCTTGAAGGTCTTCGGGCCGGACCCGCTGCGCTACTTCCTGCTCCGGGAGATCCCGATCGGCCAGGACGGCAACTTCTCCCACGAGGCCTTCCTCCACCGCGTCAACGCCGATCTGGCCAACGACTTCGGCAACCTCGTCCAACGGACTCTGACGATGATCGGCAATTACTTCGGCGGCGCGATCGACGCCCCGGCCGACGAGACGGCCGAAGACGCAAAGGTGCGGACGGATTTCGCCGAGCTCAAGGACCGCGTCTTCGACCTGTACGAGGCCTGCGCCCTCAACAAGGCCCTCGAGGAGGTCTGGGCGTATATCGGCATGGTCAACAAGTACCTGGCCGATAACGAGCCCTGGATCATGGCCAAGGACGCGAGCCGCCGGCCCCGTCTGGCCCGGGTGCTCCTCCAGGCCGCGGCGGCCATCCGCGGCGCGAGCTACCTCGTCTATCCCGTCATGCCCGGGTCGGTCGAGAAGGTCTGGGGCTTTCTCGGAGAGCCCCGGAAGCCGGCCGATGTCCTCTGGGAGAGGCTCGATTTCGGCGGCTTCGGCCCCGGCCGGAAAGTCGGGATGCCGCAGGCGCTCTTCCCGAGGGTGGCGCTGAAAGATTTCCTGAGCGAGGAGACCGGCGCGACCCCCGCCGGCCCGGCCGCGGAGCCTGAACCGACAACAAAGGGAGCGAAGGTCATGGACATCATCACCTACGACGAATTCAGGAAGATGGACCTCCGGGTCGCCCAGATCCTCGAAGCCGAGCGCATTCCGGGCGCGACCAAGATCCTGAAGCTCAAGATCGATATCGGCACGGAGCAGCGGCAGATGATCGCCGGGATCGCCGAGACCTACACGCCCGAAGAGCTCGTCGGCAAGAAGCTCATCGTCATCGTCAACCTCAAGCCCGCGGTCATCCGCGGCATCGAATCCCAGGCCATGCTGCTCGCGGCCATCACCCCCGACAACAAGGCCGTCATCCCCTTCTTCGACCGCGACATCCAGGCCGGGGCGATCGTCAAGTAAGTCCGGAATATTCGGGGCGGAAGGCCCGGGCGAGGGCTCAATCGCGCAGGAGCGCTCCGATCAGATGGGGACATGTCCCTCAGGTACGTGTCCCCAAGGTCAAGCGAGGCCGCGGAGAAGCGCCTCGATCCGTGCCGCGGAGATCCGTCCTTCACGGAGGACCCGCGGCGTTTCGCCGCTGAGATCGACGATCGTGGAGGGCCGGCCGCCCGGGGTCGGGCCCGCGTCAACGATGAGATCGATCCGGCCGTCGAACAAGGCCTTCACTTCGACCGGGTCGGCCAGCTCCCGCTCTCCTGACAGATTGGCACTGGTCGCGGTCAGGGGTTCGCTCATCTGCCTGACGAGCGACCTCAGCCAGGCCGGGGGCGGGATCCGCAGGGCGATCGTCCGGCCCGGGCCGAGGAGACGCTCCGGAAAGCCGGCCGCGGCCGGCAGGACGACGGTCAGGGGGCCCGGCCAGAACTCCGCGGCCAGGACCATAAATGCCGGGGGCGGCGAGGACACAAGGTCCCTGACCATGTCCATGTCGGAAACGACGAAGGACAGGGGCTTCGAGGGATCCCGCTTCTTCAGCCGGAAAACCCTGTCGACCCCCCTTTTTGAAAGGGCCGCCGCGCCGAGGGCGTAAAACGTCTCCGTGGGGTAGGCCGCGACGGCCCCGGCGAGGAGGGCCGCGGCGATGTCCTTAACCCCAGGGACGTCCGCCGCCCCCTCGTCGAGACGGACCGTGCGCGTTTCGATCAAGTCCGGCCTCCTCCCGCCCGCGATGGTAACCGCCCCATGGGCAAAAGTCAAACAGGGCGGTCGTCCCCCGCCCGGAGGACACCTGACCTGTTTTGGGCACATTCCCCGGCATCCCCACCCTATTGGAAGCCAGGCCCGGCCTGGCATATTTTTTGCTATAATGTCGATTGAACTGGAGGAAAGAAATGAAAAAACTGACTGTTATCGCCGTAGGATTGCTCCTTCTCATCCCGTCCCTGGCCTTTTCCGATTCGATCACGCTGAGGCTGGGCTATTTTTTCCCTAAAGCTCTGTCGGATTCCTATCTGAACGCCCACCCGGACAGCCTCTGGGCGATCGAGCTCGGCCAGATGAGCTTCCTTCCGAAGGACTATCGCGGCGGGACGGTCGGCATCGGCTACGATTATTTCCTGAGCAAGAATATCAGTCTCGCCTTGAGCGTGGACGCCTACAACAAAAGCAATGTCGGCTATTACAATGACTGGGTCGTCAATACCCTGGACGATGGCGATTTCGCCTTCCCCTTCCAGTTCTTCGAGGGGGGGGACATCATCCACTCCTTCCGCGTGAGCATCACCCCGGTCGAGCTTTCCCTGAAGTTCCTGCCGTTCGGCCGCAGGGCCAGGATCATCCCTTATATCGGAGGCGGGGCGAGCATGGTTTTCTACGGCGTCCGTATGTTCGGCGACATGGTCAATTTCAACCCCGTGGATGCCAACGGCGACCCGATCGAGTACTTTTACACGGATCCCGAATTGGGCGACGTCACGATCTATCCCGTGGAGCCCGTCGCCAGCCGTGATAACGGCACCGCATTTGGCTGGCATGCGTTCGGCGGCATCCAGGTCCCCATCGGGTACAGGGCCACGATCGAGGCCGAGGCTCGCTATCATTCGGCCAAGGGCCGCTTCAACGGTCTGTTTCAGGGATTCGACGACTTCGAGCTGGGCGGACTCGCCCTGACCGCCGGGATCAGCTACTGGTTTTAAACCCGGGAATTTTCGATCGATACGAAGGGGCCGGCATCCCGCCGGCCCTTTTTTTATGCGGGCTTGTCAGGACTTTTTCGAGAGGCGTAAAGATTGGACCGCGGCGAAGGGGATGACGAGCGGCCCCCAGACCGAAGCGATCGTGATCCGGCCGGTGAACCGGCAGGGGAACTCGTCCTTGGCGAAGCCGGCGCCGACGTCGTCCCCGGCCTCGAAGAAATCGACCAGGAAGGGAAGAGAGAACGTCTTCTCGCCGGTCTGCGGCAGGCTTTTGTCCCCGAAATGGCCCCGGAGAGGACGACGTGTCCGCTGAAAGCGAGCTCGAAATCGATGGCCCGGACGATGAGGTCGTAGCTGTTGGGGTTCCGGAAGCGGGGATGAAAGACGACATCGGCCCCGCCCACGGTCAGGTCGACGACATCGAGCGGCAGCAGGTCGATCTCCGGGTCTTTGAAGATGGGGAACTCGCCGCTGAAGGCGAACGAGGCTTTCTGCTCCTTGTCCCGCTCGGTCTGGAAATACATGTCGCCGACGATGTCGCAGAGGCCCCGGACCTCGATCGGCCCGATGGCCTGCCGGAGCAGGTCGTAGGTGATCTTGACCGGAAGGGCGATGAGGGTCTCGCCTTCCGGGGGCACGACCAGGGGCTGGGGCAGCTCGACGGCCGTATTGATGTATTCCTTCTGGTCGATCCTCACCCGGTAGCGATAGCGGACGAGCCTGCGCGGGGCGGGGGCGGGGTTGACGACGGCAACGTGAAAGGCCAGGATGAGGCCCGAGGAGCTGAGGTCCTTGATGACCTTCTCTTTGAGCACCAGTGTGATCTCGTCTTTTGCTCCGGCCGCGGGTCCTGGAGCGGCCAGGGCGGCGGAGCAGGCCAGAGAGACCGTCAGGCAGGCGGCGCCAAGCGCGAATCGCGTCGAGCGTCTGGGAGCGTTCATGTCGTCACTACAGGATACCTAAAACGGCCCCGACTGACAAGGACCGGAAAATGGGGCCATTGCAGTTCTGGAGCCCGAATCCTATAATGAGGGTCCATGCCCAGGCATGAATCTCCGGGAGGAGGGACAGACATGAACCGGAGGCTATCCGCCGTATGCGGCCTCGCTTTGATCCTCATCGCGGGACTCGGCCTCTCGTGCGGCCGGAAGGAGTCCGGTCAGGCGGGGACCGCCCCCGGACAGCCCAAGCACGACCAGGCCGTTTACACGCGCGAAACGCCGGAAAGCAAGGACTCGACCTTTCTCGCCGCCGACCTTTCGGCGTTCACCCATCCGACCGACCCGCTCGAGTTCACTCAGTTCTTCCATCTGCCCCCGGTCATGCAGGGCAAGACCGGGACCTGCTGGTCCTTCGCGGCGACGTCCTTCCTCGAATCAGAGCTGAGACGCCAGGGAAAGGCCGCGGTCAAGCTCTCCGAAATGCACACGGTCTATTGGGAATACGTCGAAAAAGCCCGGCGCTTCCTCCGGGAGAAAGGGAATTCCTTCCTCGGCCAGGGCTCCGAGCCCAACTCGGCCCTGGCCCGGATCAAGCAGTACGGGCTTGTCCGCGAGGCCGATTACCCCGGTCTCCTCGACGGCAAGACCGCCCACGACCACGGCCCCCTCTTCCGCGAGCTGAAGGACTATCTCGCCGGCCTGGCCGCCAAGAACGCCTGGGATGAGGCCTCGGGCCTGGCCGGCGTGCGGGCCATCCTCGACCGCCATCTGGGCCGGCCCCCGGACCGCATCGTCGTCGACGGCCGATCCCTGACGCCGCTCGAATATCTCGCCTCCCTCGGGCTCGTGCCGGACGACTACGTCTCCTTCATCAGCTTCATGTACGTGCCCTTCCACGCCCTGGGGGAATACAAGGTCCCCGACAACTGGTGGCACAGCGCCGATTATCGCAACCTGCCCCTGTATGAATTCTCCCTGGCCCTGCTCCGGGCCCTGCGCAAGGGATACACCGCCACCCTGGCCATCGATTTCTCCGAGCCGGGCTATCTTGGCGAGAGCGACGTGGCCATGGTGCCCACCTTCGACATCCCCGCGGCCTATATCGACCAATCCAGCCGCGAGTTGCGCTTCGTCAACGGGACTTCGACCGACGACCACGCCGTCCATTGTGTCGGCTATCTCGAGTCCGGCCAGGGGAACTGGTACCTGATCAAGGATTCCTGGGAAAACGCCTGGTGGGGCAAGGTCAAGGGCTACTTTTTTTACCAGGAAGATTACGTCCGCTTGAAGTGCCTGATGTTCATGGTCCACAAGGACGCCGTCAAGGAGGTCCTGGAGAAATTCCCGGCCGCCAGATGACCAAGCGGACCTTCGACTTTCCCGGCCGGGCGCTCTTCGTCCGGCTTTTCGGCGGCGACGTCTACGCAGTCGGCGGCTTCGTCCGCGATCTCATCCTCGGACGCCCCTCCGCGGAAGTCGATCTCCTCGTCGCCCGCCATCCCCTCGAAGCGATCGTGCGCAAGCTCGAGAAACACGGCCGGGTCGATCTCGTCGGCCGGAGCTTCGGCATCATCAAGTTCACGAAGGGCGGCCGGACGACCGACATCGCTCTGCCGCGGGTCGACCGCGCCGGGGCCGAAGGGCGGCGCGGCCACAAGGACATCGTCGTCGCCGCGGACCCCGGCCTGCCCATCGAAAAGGACCTCGAGCGACGGGACTTCCGGACCAACAGCATGGCCCTCCGGCTCAAGGACGGCGCCCTCATCGATCCCTTCGAGGGCCGCAAGGATACGCTGGCCAGGCGCCTCCGCCTGACCAACCCCTCGGCTTTCCCGGACGATCCCCTGCGCGTCATCCGGGTGGCCCGCTTCGCCTCGGTCCTGGGCTTCAAGGTCGACCCGTCCATCTACCCGGCGGCCCGGGGTGTCGATCTTTCCGGGCTCAGCGTCGAACGGGTTAACGACGAGATGTTCAAGATGCTCCTCGACTCGCCGCGGCCGTCCGTCGGTCTCGAGGAGATGTTCCGCCTCGGCGTCCTCGAACAGTGGTTCCCCGAGCTCCAGGCCCTGACCCAGCTCATCCAGGATGCGGTCTTCCACCCCGAAAAGGACGCCTTCGGCCATCACACGGTCTGGGCCCACACCAAGCTCAGCGTCGACCAGGCCGGGGCCCTGGCCCGGATGGCCGGGCTTCCGGCGCCGAAGCGGCTGGCCCTGCTCCTGGCCGCGCTCTACCACGACCTGGGCAAGGCGACGACGACGCGCTGGGAGTTCAAGCGCGGACGGATGACCCTGACCTCGGCCGGCCATGATGTCCAGAGCGAGCGGGCGGCCCGCCGGATCCTGGTCCGGTTCAAGGTCCAGACCTGGGGCGGCTACAATATCGGCCGCATGGTGCCCCTGCTCATCCGCACCCACCACCGGGCCGGCGAGCTCTGGGCGAACCGCCGTGAGGTCACGAAGAAAGCCTTCAACCGCCTGGCCGCCGACGTCCAGGGCGAGATCGATCTCCTCGTCCTCCTCGACGCGGCCGACCGCGCCGGCCGCCGGTCCCGCCTCGTCCGCGGCCTCGACCGCCAGGCCTGCTGGCTGGTCAGGAAGCTCGAGGAGCTCCAGGTCAACCGGGAGACGATCAAGCCCCTGATCATGGGCCGGGACCTCATCAAGCTCGGCGTCCCGCCCGGACCGGAGATGGGCCGCCTGCTCAAGAAGATCTACCGGGCCCAGCTCGACAGCGCTTTCGAAACCAAGGCCGAGGGGCTGGCGCGGGCGCGGCGCCTGATCAAAAGGACGGCCCCATGACCATCCTTGTCGCCGGCGGCGCCGGATACATCGGCTCGCATACGGTCAAGGAGCTTGTCAGGGAGGGCTTCCAAGTCCTCGTCCTCGACAATTTCTCGAGCGGCCGGCCGGAGCTCGTCGGCGCCGTCCCTCATGTCAAGGCGGACCTGCGCGACCGGGAGGCCCTGCGGCAGGTCTTCCAAAAAAACGAGATCGGGGCCGTCCTCCACTTCGCCTCGCTCATCCAGGTCGGCGAATCGTACCTCGATCCCCGGAAGTACTACACCCACAACCTCGAGACAAGTCTCAACCTCTTCGACGCCATGCTCGAGGCCGGGACGAAGGCCCTCATCTTCTCCTCGACCGCCGCCGTCTACGGCGAACCCCTGGAAACGCCCATCCCCGAGAGCCACCCGACGCGGCCGGCCAACCCCTACGGCCGGGCCAAGCTCATGGTCGAGGACATCCTCAGGGACTACGAGCGGGCCCACGGCCTGCGCTCGATATCGCTCCGCTACTTCAACGCCGCGGGGGCGGCGCTCGACGGAACGACGGGCGAGGGCCACGATCCCGAAACCCACCTCATTCCCAACGTCCTTCTCAGCGTCCTCGGGAAAAGGCCGCGTCTCCAGGTCTTCGGCGGGGATTTCCCGACGCCCGACGGAACCGCCCTGAGGGATTACATCCATGTCACCGACCTGGCGGCGGCCCACGTCCTGGCGCTGAAGTCGCTCCTGGCGGACGGGGCCGGCGACGTCATCAATCTGGGCACCGAGATCGGGCATTCGGTCCTCGAGGTCATCCGGATGGCCGAGAAGGTGACGGGACGGCGCGTCCCCTATGACATCGCCCCGAGGCGCCAGGGTGACGTGGCCGTGCTCCTCGCGTCCAAGGCGAGGGCCGAAAAGGTCCTCGGCTGGAAAACCCGCCTGTCCTCTCTCGAGACGATCGTCGAATCCGCCTGGAATTGGCACCGGAAGGCCGGCTGAGACCGCCCGGCCCGTTTTTCGCGGTTGACGGCCGCCGGCGCGATGTGGTATAAAATACTTTCGAAATGAAGTTTGAGAAGCACCTCACGCCCGCTCGCGTCTTTATCACCCTGATCTTCCTCCTGCTGGCGGCCTGTTCCTCCTCTCCCAAGCCGGCCAGGACGACCCCCAAACCGGTCCCACCGCCCGCCGCGGCGGTCGAGACCGGGAAACCCCGGGTCGACAAGCCGGTCCCGGCCGTCGAGGAGCCCGCCCGCCAGGTCCGTGTGGACGAGGAAGCGGCCCCGGCCCCTGCTCCCAGGGACGAATCGATCGACAAGGATGCCGCGACCCTTCTCGAGGACGCCTTCACCGCTTACGAGGAGGCCCAGGCGGCCATCGAACGGCAGGATATGGAAGGGGCCCTGATCAAGCTTGACGAGGCCTACGGCCTTCTGCTGAAAATGCGCGTTCCGGTCGACTCCCCTCTTCTCCAGGAGAAGCGGGACCTCCGCCTCCTCATCGCCCAGCGCGTCCTGAAGATCTCGGTCTCCCGGACCACCCTGGCCTCGTCCGTCAACGGCTCCATCCCTCTCGTCGAGAACCAGTGGGTCGCGAGGGAGATCAAGTCGTTCCAGACGGTCGAGCGAACGGCCTTCGAGGAGTCGTACAAGCGGTCCGGCCAGTACCGGGACATGATCCTCCAGGAGCTTCGGCGGGAGCACCTGCCGGAACAGCTGGCCTGGATCCCGATCATCGAGAGCGCCTTCCGGCCGCGGGCCCTGTCGCGGGCCCGGGCCCTGGGCATGTGGCAGTTCATCCGCTCGACCGGCTATCGCTACGGCCTCAAGCAGGACAAGTACGTCGACGAGCGCATGGACCCGGTCAAGGCGACGCGGGCGGCCATCCAGTACATGATCGAGCTCCACGACATGTTCGGCGACTGGACGACGGCCATCGCCGCCTACAACTGCGGCGAGGCCCAGGTCCAGAGGGTCATCCGGGCTCAGAAGGTCGATTATTTCGACAGCTTCTGGGATATCTTCGCCAACCTGCCTTTCGAGACCGCCCGGCACGTGCCGCGGTTCATCGCGACGCTCCTCATCGTCGGCGACCCGGCCAAGTACGGCTTCGTCCTACCCACGCCCGACCCCCCGGTCGCCTGCGATTCGGTCCGCGTCAACGCCGCGGTCAAGCTGGCGACCCTGTCGCAGAGCCTCGGGCTGGACGCGGCGCTCCTCGTCAGCCTCAATTCCGAGCTGCGGCACGACTCGACCCCGAACTACCCCTACGACCTCCGCGTCCCGGCCGGCTACGGAGAAAAGTGCCTGGCCTGCATGGCCTCACTGCCCCAGTACATCCCGCCCGACGTGGTCACGGACCGCCACACCGTGCGCAGCGGCGATACCCTGGGCGCCATCGCCAACCGCTACCGGACGTCGGTCAACGCCATCAAGCGTCTCAACGGGCTCAACAGCAACCTCATCCGGCCCGGCCAGGTCCTCCGCGTCCCTTCGCGCGGCGGGGTCGAAACGCCCTCTCCCGCCGAGGCCCCGGCGGCCAAGCCGGGCGAGACGGTGACCCACATCGTCAAGAACGGGGATAATCTCTTCCAGATCGCGAAATCCTACAGGACGACCGTGGAGAAGATCAAGGCGGCCAACGGCCTCGCCTCCGACATCCTGGCCGTCGGTCAGAAGCTCCTCATCGAGGTCGGCAAGACCTCCTGATCCCTCCCTCGTCAGGGCAGATCGCCCTCGACCCCGAGTCCCGGCTTGTCGTTGAGCACCAGCTGGTCTTTGACCGTCTTGACACCCTTGAAAGGGTCGGTCGCGGACAGCAGGTTGCCGTCGAGGTCGGCGTGGTCGAAGAGCGGCGTGATGGCCGCGGCGGCCGAGATGGCCAGCGAAGTCTCGACCATGCAGCCGATCATCAGCTTGAGACCCAGGGCCCGGGCCATGGCCACCATGCGCACGGCCTCCTGGATGCCGCCGCACTTCATGAGCTTGATGTTGAGGCCGTCGAAGTAGGGGGCGATGTGGGGGATGTCGGAGGCCTTCATCAGGCTCTCGTCGGCGTAGAGCGGCAGCTTGGAGCGCTGCTTGAGCCAGGCGAAATCCTCGATCCTGTCGGCGGGCATGGGCTGTTCAACGTATTCGATCCCCATGCCGGCCATCCAATTGATATTCTCCAGGGCCTCCTCTTTCGTCTTCCAGCCTTCGTTGGCGTCGACCCGGAGGGGCTTGGACGTCACGGCCCGGATGCCCTCGATGATCTTGCGGTCGTCCTTGGTGCCGACCTTGATCTTGTAAACGCTAAAGTCGGGATAAGCCCGGATCTTCTCCTGCATGACCGGGATCTCGTCGATGCCGATGGAATAGGTGGTCTTCAGGGCGCCGTCCTTGTTCAGGCCCAGCAGCTTCCAGACCGGGACCCGGAGCTTCTTCCCGACCCAATCGAGCAAGGCCATGTCCAGGGCCGCCTTGGCGGCGTGTTCCGTGGGGGCCAGGGCCTCCAGCTCGTTCCAGCGGACGGCATACTCCCACAGGTCCCGCTCCAGGACGGGGCGGGCCTTTTCGAAGAACGCCGCGGCGCCTTCGGCCGTCTCGTTGTAGCGGGCGATGGGCGCGGCCTCGCCCAGGCCGTAGACGCCGTCCCGCTCGATCTTGACGAACGCGTTCCGGCGGGTCGTCCAAGTCCCCCGCGATAGGCCCCAGGCGTATTGGAGCTTGAGGTCCATAATCTTGACGGAGACCGTCGTCTTGCCGCCGCCAGCCAAGGCTTGCGCCAGAGCCGGACGGAAGGTCACCAACGAGCCGGCCGCGGCGGCGCCGGCGAGTCCCAGAAATTCCTTGCGCTTCATATCGTCACCTCTCCCGGCGCATTATAAGGGAAATCGGGGCCCGGCGGGAAGCGGAGTTTTACTATGCCGGGCAGAAAATAGATGTCTTTGGACTTCTCTATCGCCCGGCTAGTACTCGGGGAGCAGCTAGGATTATGCAAATTATTTACTGCTCCCCGTAGTAAAGGGGGGTTGAGTCCCGGACGCATCAGGACTATGATAGTCTTTCGAATTTCCGCGAGGAGGTCCCCCGATGACGAAGATCCTGTCCGCGATCCTCCTGATCGCCCTCTCCCCCGCCCTGGCCTCCGCCGGGCAGGGCCAGGCCGCGCCCACGGCGGCCGTGGTCATCAATTCCGTCGAGAACATGTTCAGCAAGGCGACGGCGTCGACCGACGTCGTCAGTCAGGCCCTGCTCGGCGACAACGTCAAGGTCCTGAAGGCGGAGAAGAACGCCGAGGGCGAGGACTGGTGCCAGATCGAAACGCCCGATACCTACACGGGCTGGGTCATGGCCTCATCCCTGCGCTTCCTCAAGCCCGGGGACAAACCCTACGCCTCCTCCGGCAAGGTCTTCGTCGTTTCGGGGCTCCTGGCCAACACCTACCGCGAGCCCGACGTCACGGCGCACAAGCCGGTCATGACCGCGCCCATCAGCACCGTCCTCGAGGTCGTCGGCGACAAGGGCGAGCGCTGGCTCGAGGTCGCCCTGCCCTCCGGCGCCCGCGCCTGGATCCAGAAGGGCGACGGCGACCTCCGCGAGGCGCCGTGGTCGTGGCCCCGGCGCCCGGTCGCGGACATCATCGCCCTCTCGAAGCGCTTCATCGGCGTCCCCTATACCTGGGGCGGGACGTCGCCGCTCGGCCTCGACTGCTCCGGCTTCGTCCAGCTCGTCTACAAGATGAACGGCATTCCCATCCTGCGCGACGCCGACATCCAGATGACGAAGAGCGGTCTCGTCGAGGTCCCCAAGGGGTCCGAACAGGCCGGCGACCTCATCTTCTTCGGCGGGGCCATCGACAGGATCAGCCATGTCGGCATGATGATCGACGCGGAGAATTTCATCAACGCGACCGTCTACCTGACGCCGTGCGTCCGGATCGACAATCTCAAGGTCGAGCGCTGGGCGAAGATCTACCAGGCCGCGCGGCGTCCCAAGTAGCCGGGATCCAGGCAAGAAAAGGTTCTTCTCCCGTCTCCGGGCTTCCCTCTCGCGGCGGCGATGGGTATTGCCTCGAAGATCCCCGTCCGCGGAGGGGGGACCGGCAGGGAGCCGGAGTCTTCGTAGCGACCATCAGCGCCGCCCCGGAGCGGCCCGGAGGGGCGGTGCTGGGAGAAAATAAAGAAAAAGCCCTTCTCGGATATTTCGCAGAAGTCCGGCTCCGTGTATCTCCGCCGTCCTTCTGCCGGTCCGCTCCCCAGAGTCCGCTCCCCGCCGCCGGGGGGCCGGGGAGCTAGAGGCGATACCCTGAGCCAAGCCGGAGAGAGGGATCTCCCGGAGTCGAGAACCAAAAAAAAGGGGACACGTACAAAGAGTACATGTCCCCAGATGGAGCTTACTTGGCGGCGGGCTTCTTGGCCTCTTTCTTTTTCTTCTTCGTCTTGGCCTTGAACTCCGCGCCCACGATCTCGAGCATGGCCATCTCGGCGCCGTCGCCGGCCCGGCGGTCGAGCTTGACGATCCGGGTATAGCCGCCCGGGCGCTCGGTGAACCGCGGCCCGATGTCTTCGAAGAGCTTCTTGACCGCGGATTCCTTGGTCACGTAGGCCAGGGCCTGGCGCCGGGCGTGGAGGGTCCCCCGCTTGGCCAGGGTGATCATCTTTTCCGCCACGGGCCGGGCCGACCGGGCCTTGGCCAGGGTCGTCTTCACGCGCTCGCGCTCGAGGAACGACGTCACCAGGTTGCGCATCAGCGCCCGCCGGTGGGCGGTATTCCGCCCGAGCATGCCTTTTTTGACCTGATGCCTCATGCCTCCGTCTCCTTCTCGGGCGTGGCGCTCTTGATCTCCGCCTGGATCCGCTCGATGAGCCGGGGGTGGAGCTCGATGTTCAGCCCGAGGTTCAGATTGGCCAGCGTCTCCTTGATCTCGGCAAGGGACTTGCGGCCGAAGTTCTTGGTCTTGAGGAGCTCGTCCTCGGTCTTCTGCACGAGCTCGTAGATCCGCTCGATGCCGGCCGAGCGGAGGCAGTTATTGGAGCGCACCGAGAGCTCCAGGTGATCGATCGTCTTGGCCAGCACATCCACCTGATTGAGGTACGGGATCTCCTTCTTCGACGGGGCCGACTCGCGCTCGAGCGGCTCGTCGACGACGTTGAGGAAGATGCCGAGGTGGTCGCGCATGAGCTTGGCCGCCTGGGACAGGGCGTCCATGGGCCGGATGGCCCCGGTCGTCCAGATCTCCAGAGTCAGGCTCTCATAGTCGATCCTCTTGCCGACGCGGGCCGGCTCGACCTTGTAGTTGACCTTGAGGACCGGCGAATGGGCGGAATCGAGGGGAATATAGTCCAGGCTCTGGTCCTCGTCGAAATTCTGGTCGGCCGGGACATAGCCGCGGCCGTTCTTGACGACCATCTCGACGTCGAGCGTCCCGTCGATGTCGAGGGCGGCGATCGGGACGGCCGTGTCCAGGATCTCGATGTCGGAATCGTGGGCGATGTCGGCCGCCGTGACCGTGGCCGGCCCGGTCTTCTTGATCGTCATCCGCCGCGGCTCGTCGCCCTGGAGCTTCAGAGGCATCGACTTGAGGTTGAGGATGATGTCGGTGACATCCTCGACGACCCCGGGAATGGTCGAGAACTCGTGGAGGACGCCGTGGATGCGCACGGAGGTGATGGCCGCGCCGGTGATCGAGGAGAGCAGGATGCGCCGCAGGGCGTTGCCCACGGTCACCCCGTATCCCCGCTCGAACGGCTGGGCCTGGAAGCGCCCGTACTGGCCGGTGAGCGTCTCGAAATCGCACTCCAAGAACTTGGGTCTCTGGAAATTCATCTCTGTCATGTGACCTCCTTTGGGAGATGTTCTCCGTTCGGTCCGGGACCTTACTTGGAGTACAGCTCGACGACCAGGTGTTCCTCGACCGGAAGGGTGACGTCCTGGCGCGTGGGCAGCGCGAGGACCCGGCCCTTCAGGTTCTCCCAATCGACCTCGAGCCAGCCCGGCACGGTCTTGGAGCGGTTCGAGGCCACGACGGCCTGGATGTCCTCGCTCTTGGCCGACCGGGGCCGGAAGGCGATGACGTCGCCCGGCTTGACCAGCGCGGAGGCGATATCGGCCCTGTGATCGTTGATCCGCAAGTGACCGTGCCCGATGAGCTGGCGGGCGTGCCCTCTCGACAGGGAAAACCCGAGCAGGAACACGGCATTGTCCAGCCGCCGTTCGAGCATGGACAGGAGGTTCTCGCCGGTGACCCCCTTCTGTCTCTCGGCCCGTTTGAAGAAGAAGCGGAACTGCTCCTCCGACATGCCATAGTACCTTTTCAGCTTCTGCTTCTCGCGGAGCTGGATGGCGTACCCCAGCACCCTCTTGCGCGAGCGGCCATGCTGCCCCGGGGCGTAGGCCCTCCGTTCGAGGGGGCACTTGTCGGTCAGGCACTTGGCGCCCTTGAAATAGAGCTTGTTCTTCTCGACGCGGCAGAGCCGGCAGTCGGCTCCTTGATATTTCGCCATGATGGTCTCCTCCCGGCCCTCAGACCCGGCGCCGGCGGCGGACGCGGCAGCCGTTATGCGGGATCGGCGTCACGTCCTTGATGGACTTGATCTCCAGGCCGGCGGCCTGCATGGCCCGGATCGAGGACTCCCGGCCCGCGCCCGGGCCCTTGAGCCGGACGTCGACGTAGCGGACGCCGAACTCCCGGGCCTTCGTCGCGGCGTCCTTGGCCGCGAGCTGGGCGGCGAACGGCGTCCCCTTCCGGGCTCCCTTGAATCCGGACGTGCCGGCGCTGGCCCAGACGACGGTCGCGCCGACGTTGTCGGTGATGGTGATGATGGTGTTGTTGAAGGTCGATTGGATGTGGGCCACCCCGAATCCGATCTCCCTGCGTACCTTCTTTTTCTTGGCGCTCGTTTTTGGCGGCATGGCGGCTGGCCCTCCTTACGCTTTCTTCGGCTCTTTGAGCTTCTTGATCCGCTGGCCCCTGACCCCCTTGCGGGTCCGGGCATTGGTCTTGGTCCGCTGGCCCCGGACGGGAAGTTTCTTCTTGTGCCGGAGGCCCCGGTAGCAGCCGATGTCGACCAGCCGCTTGATGTTCATGGTGACTTCCTTGCGGAGGTCGCCCTCGATCTTCTCCCGCTTTTCGATGATCCGGCGGATCTTGTCGACCTCGTCCTCGGACAGGGCCTTGACCTTCTTGTCCTTGTCGATCTTGGCCTCTTCGAGGATCTTGAGGCTCTTGGACCGCCCGATCCCGTAGATGTAGGTCAGCCCGATCTCGATCCGCTTGTCCGGCGGGATGGTGATGCCTGCGATTCTTGCCATGGGAGTACCTCTTTAACCCTGTCGTTGCTTATGTTTCGGGTTGGAGCAGATGACCCGCACCACGCCCTTGCGCCGGACGATCTTGCAGTTCCGGCAGATCTTTTTCACGGAAGCTTTGACTTTCATCGTCCCGTCCTTTTATTTGAATCGATACGTGATCCGGCCCTTGGTCAGATCATAGGGCGACAGCTCCAGGAGGACCCGGTCGCCCGGCAGGATGCGGATGAAGTGCTTGCGCATCTTGCCGGAGATGTGAGCCAGGATGACGTGCTTGTTCTGAAGCTCGACCCGGAACATGGCGTTCGGCAGGGTCTCCAGGACGACGCCCTCGGCTTCGAACATGTCCTGTCTAGGCATGCGGGCTCTCCTTGGGGAGGCGGATCCCCGGCCGCGCGGTGTCCGGCGTCCTGGCACTCAAGACTTCCGGGCCGTTCTCGGTCATGGCCACGGTGTGCTCGTAGTGGGCGGCCAGGCTGCGGTCGCGGGTGATGGCCGTCCAGCCGTCCTCGAGGATCTCGATCTCGCAGCTCCCCGCGGCGATCATGGGCTCGATGGCCAGGGTCATCCCCGGCCGGATCTTCGGCCCGCGTCCCGGAGGCCCGAAATTCGGCACCTGGGGCTCCTCGTGGAGGGCCCGGCCGATGCCGTGTCCGACGAACTGGCGGATGACCGAAAAGCCCTCGCTCTCGACCGACTGCTGGATGGCCGCCGAGATGTCGGACAGGCGGTTGCCCTCTTTCATCTGTTCCAGGCCCTTGGAGAAGGAGCGCCCGGCCGCGGCGATGAGCTTCAGGGCGTCCTCGGACGTCCTCCCGACGGGGGCGGTCAGGGCCGAGTCGCTGTAGAACCCCTCGAAAAGGACGCCGAAATCGAGGCTGACGATGTCGCCCTCCTGGAGGATGCGTCCCGAGGGGATGCCGTGAATGATCTCCTCGTTGACCGAGACGCAAACCGAGGCGGGATAGCCCCGGTAGCCCTTGAAGGCCGGCACGGCGCCGAGTTCGCGGGTCCTCTTCTCCGCATAGAGGTCGAGGTCGCGCGTCCGGATGCCGGGCCGGACGAGCGGTTCGAGCTCGCTGAGCACGACGGCCACGATGCGGCTGCTCTGGCGCATGGCCTCGAGCTCGGTCGCGGATTTGAAGGTGATCATCGTCACTTCCCCGCCCCGCCCGGACGTCCGAGCGCGGCGTCGAGGACCCGGCGGATATCGCGGACGACCTCGCCGGCCGGGCGGTTGCCGTCGATCCTGTGGAGATCGCCCTTGGCCGCGTACCGGGAGATGAGGGGCTCGGTCTTGGCGTGATAGGTCTTGAGCCTCTCCCGGATGACCTCAGGCGTGTCGTCGTTCCGCTGGACGAGGGACGCGCCGCAGACGTCGCAGAGGCCGGCTCTCTTCGGCGGCTTGTTGACAAGATGGTAGATGGCTTCGCACCGGGGGCAGGTCCGGCGATTGGCCAGGCGCTCCAGGACGACCTCGTCCGAGACCTGGAGGTCGAAGACGATCTCCGGGCCCGGGAGGC
>CAVULT010000020.1:0-6566 GCA_963742235.1 Candidatus Aminicenantota bacterium
CCCGGCCGGCCAAAATGCGTCGAATTCCTTTTGCTCTTTCAGGCTTGCGAGCACTGGCTGGAGGAACGTCCTGATCTTCTCCACAGCTTGCGCAAGCGGCATACCTTGAGGACTTTTTCCAATCCTGTGCAGGAATGCTGCCCATTGGATATTCTTGTCCCGATCGTGCGCAAATTCGTCTGTCAATGCGACGGGGTGCTCAGTGAGGGATCCCAACGCTTTCCCCGCAAGAGTGGTCTGGATGGCTTGTCGAAGTTCCGGGCCTCTGAAGGAAAAAAGGTCCCCGAGGACGGCGATATCATAAAAGTCTTTCATCCGGCTGTTCGTGATTCCGAGTTCGAGCATGGCGACAGATTTTTCTGCTATGGTCGTTTCCTTGCGGCAAGCTCGGACACGGGGCGCCTGCATATCCAGAAGCGTGGGATAAAGAATGCATTCCGGCTCCGGCCATATCCTGTCACCGATCCCAATATCAATTTGCATGGGAATTCGAATGTTTCCCAATCGGGCCGAAAACTTGGCACGAAGCCCGTGGAATTCCGCTTCGTCGCGGATCGGCTCGACGACCATGCCGTCCATAATGAAAGTCAGGCCGTCGGGCTCCACATTCGTCCGACCGACCATCGAGAATGCTCCCCGGAGCCCGGCCTCTGTCAGGTCGCCGCCTCCCCAAAGATCAAGGTCCATTGTCTTGCGGGACACATCGCCAGTCCATAGCACGAACAGCATGGCGCCTTTGACGACAAATTGTCCGGCATATTCGGATTCCCCCAACCGATAGAGCCAACGTTCGAAGGCATACCTTCTTAGGACTGGGGTAAAATCATAAATTCTCTTCGGATCAAGGTCGAGCAACCGTTGGTGGATTGAGGCCGGGAGATTCGTTACGGGATCCTTCGTCATGACAGGGCTTCCATATAAGGCTTCATGACCTTTTGGACTCGACAAATCCCGGCATAGCGCCATAGCTCATCGCGGGTCGCCTTACGGGAACGAAGACAATCCCTGAGCGCTTCGATGGCCACATCGAGGCCGACTTTGTTACGGAATTTGAACGTATCGACAACGGTCTTGGCTGGATTATAGATTCTGATGTTCCCTCCCGGGAACGCAAGGATTTCAATCCCCTCCGTAAACGCTTTACCCGACGGATAAACGAAACGCATGCGAAGGGTCCTTATCCTCGGCCGCCAGGCGCTATTGGGGAGGGCCATCCAGACATCGTATGGTTCCTGCGTGCCGATTTCGTGAAAACGAAGAGCCGAAAGCAGACATACGACCCCTTTCGGCACAAGCGTCGACGCCTCGATGAGCGAGCGATGCTCCTCCATCTGGCCTGCCAGCCGATAGAGACCCCGGCCTGCCCGTTCGATAAGTTGTCTCTTATGAAGATAACGCAGCATCTCCCGAGAAATTCCCATTTCGGCAAGATCTCGAGGGCGCAGGCCTCCCCGGCTTCTTAGAAGGCCCAGAACCTTCTTCGTTGTTTCCCCTGGAATGGAATCCTTCCGCATGTTTGCATATCCTAGGTAATTATAAACATTTACATAGGATATACAAGTATTATTTTAAAGAAACTTTAGCGGGGTCACATCTTCTCGAGGGCGGCGATGCGCTCCTCGATGGGCGGATGGGTGCTGAAGAGCCGGTTGACGCCGGCGCCTCCCTTGATGTTCTTGAGGGGATTGACGATGTAGAGATGGGCCGTGGCCTTGTTGGCCGCCTCGAGGGGCTCGGTGTCGGCCGAGATCTTGCGCAGGGCCGAGGCCAGCCCCGCCGGGTAGCGGGTCAGCATGGCCCCGTTCGCGTCGGCCAGGAACTCGCGCTTGCGCGAGACGGCCAGCTGGATGATCGTGGCGATGAGCGGCGAAAGGACGGCCAGGGCGAGGCCGACGAGGATGAGGACGCCGCCGGCGGCGCCCCCGCCGCTCCGGCCGCGGCCCCGGCGCCGGCCCCCGCCCCACAGGAACGACCTCAGCATCCAGTCGCTGAGCAGGGCCACGATGCCAGCCATGACGACGACAAGCGTCGAGAGCCGGACATCGTAGTTCTTGATGTGGGACATCTCGTGGGCGATGACCCCCTCGAGCTCGACCCGGTTGAGCTTCGCCAGGATGCCGGTCGTGACGCAGATCACGGCCGTATCCGGCTTGCGGCCCGCGGCGAAGGCGTTGGGGGCGGTGTCGTCGATGACGTAGCACTTCGGCGTCGGGATGCCGGCGGCGATGGCCAGGCCTTCGACGACGTTATAGAGGTAGGGGAATTCGTCCTTGGTCGCCGGCCGGGCCCGGCTGATGGTCAGAACGATCTTGTCGCTCGCATAGTAGCCGGCCGCGGCCATGCCCATGGCCACGATGACGGCCAGGACGAGGCCGCCCTTGCCCCAGCCCGTCACATATTCGAAGAACCAGGTCAGGACGAAGATGAAAGCCATGAAGAAGACGATGAGGGCGACGGATTTCCACTTGTTGCGCGAGATCTGTTCGTACATCTTAGGATCGGCCGTTCCCGGTCAGCGCAAGAGCCGCGGGCCGTGAAATTGGGGAAATGGTATTGTGTCCCCGATTCAGAACTGGACTTTGACCGGGCCCTTGGCGACCTCTTCCTCGATCTGGAAGTATTCCCGCGGCTTGAAGCCGAACATGTTGGCGATGATGCTCGAGGGGAAGACCTGCTGGCGCATGTTGTACTTCATGACCGTGTCGTTGTAGAATTGCCGGGCGTAAGCGACCTTGCTTTCGGTGCCGGCCAGCTCCTCCTGGAGCAGGAGGAAGTTCTGGTTGGCCTTGAGCTCGGGATAGTTCTCGGCGACGGCGAACAGGGACTTCAGGGCGCCGGTCAGGACGTTGTCGGCCTGGCCCTGCTCCTTGACGGTCTGGGCGCCCACGGCGGCGGCCCGGGCCTGGGTCACCCTCTCGAAAACGCCGCTCTCGTGCTTGGCGTAGCCCTTGACGGTTTCCACCAGGTTCGGGATGAGGTCGTAGCGGCGGCGGAGCTGGACGTCGATCTGGGACCAGCCGTTGTCGCAGCGGTTGCGAAGCGTGATCAGGCTGTTGTACATGCCGATCGCGATCAGCGCGACGGCCGCGATGATGATAAGCAGGAAAATCAGAGCACCCATTCTTTCCTCCTTCGGACCTGGGGTCCGTTCCTAACAATACGGGGCCGGGACCGAAAAATCAAGGCCCGGCGCCCGGCCTGAGCGGGCGGATGTCGATAAGGGGAAATACGCAGTCCCGTCCCAATGGTTTCCGGGATTTTCCTTACCACCTGTCGGTGCGGAAGGGCGAAGCCGGCAGGCCCTCCTTGTTGGCCAGGTTGGGCACGGCCAGCTGATGCCAGCCGAAGCGGACGGCTTTCGGCGACGCGACGCGCGGGCTCCAGACGACGACCGTGTCCCCGGCGATCTTGGCCTCGGCTTTGTAGAAGATATGGTCCTCGCCGGCGATCTCGAACCACTTGAGCGGCTGGCCGTCGTTCGTGACGAGGCCTCCTCCGACGTGGTCGAAGGCGAGGCGGATCAGGTTCCCGTCGACGGTCATCGACTTGTAGAGCGGGCCCGAGAAGACGAGCGTCTTCTCGCCATAGGTGTTCGCCCTGGCCCAAAGAGACAGCCGATAGCCGACGTCCCTCTTGTTGGCCGGGTGGATGTCGTTGAGGTTGGTGATGTCCGTGATGACGGCCATGCCCGTGTTGGGAATGCGCAGGGCGTTCATCTGGGCTTCCCAAATGTAAGGCAACCTCAGGAAATCGGGGATGTCGCCGGTCGGCGTCTCCCGGTTGTAGCCGTAATTGTAGGGCGCGAGCTGGACGTAATAGAAGGGAAAGTCGCCCAGCTTCCAGACCGCGCGCCAGCCCTGGATGAGAGCGGCCATCTTTTTCTCGTAGAAAAGACCGTCGTTGCGGTTGTTCTCGCCCTGGTACCAGATGGCGCCGCGGATGGCCAAAGGCGTCAAGGCGTGGATCATGCCGTTGTAAAGGGTCGTCGGCGCCTGGGGACTGTCGTAGGGGTTGGACGGAAGATCCGGCATGGGTCCGAGCGGCTGAGCGGGATTGGCCGCCAGAGCCGTGCGGCTCTCGCGGACCCATGTCCCCAACGCCGGCAAAGCCTTCGCGAGAGCGTCCCGGTACTCGGCGTACTTCATCGCCTGCATATCGAGCAGGGGCTTCACCTCGGGCACCGCGACGAACCCGGCCGGCGGCGTCCAGGGCTCGATGTCCGTCCCGCCCCAGGCCGAAGCGATCAGCCCGACCGGAACGCCCAGCCGCTTGTGAAGCTCGAGGCCGAAATAGTAGGCCACGGCCGAGAACGGACGGACCGTGTCCGGCGAGCATGGCTCCCACTTGGCGATGAGGTCGTCCATGGGTCTGTCGGCCGTTCGCTTGGGCACGAGGAAAAGGCGCATATTCGGATTGTCCGCCCTGAGAGCGTCGGGGTCAGGATACGGGAGCCAGGCCATGGACATTTCCATGTTGGACTGGCCCGAGCACAGCCAGACTTCGCCGACGAGGACGTCCTTGACGACGATCTCGGGGCCCTTCGCGCCGCGGACGGTCATCGTGAGCGGCGAGTCGCCCGCCTTGAGCGGATCGAACACGACCCGCCACGTTCCGTCGGCCGCGGCCACGGCCTTCTTCTCCTGGCCGCTGAACACGACCGTGACCAGCTCGCCCTTTCCGGCCCAGCCCCAGATCGCGACGGGCTTGTCCTGCTGGACGACCATGTGATCGCCGATGACGGCGGGCAGGCGGACCTGGGCCGGAAGGCCACCGGCAACTCCGGCCAGAAGCAGAGCTGCGAGCGTCGGACCCATGGCACGGTTCTTTATTGAATTCACGAGAGCGCCCTCCTCTCTCACAAAGATATCGCGGTTCGAACTTATCGCCCCCCGCGGCCCAAGTCAAGACCGGGACCGGGAGGCACGCGGAGCGGCCGGTGCGGCCGCCGCCAGGTCCCCCCGCGTTGCGATAGATGTTGCAGCGGGCCTCGCGAATGTGGAGAATTGGGGCTCGACGAATTCCCCGGACAGGAGGTCCTTCATGAAGCCCATCGCCCTTTCGATCGCCGCCGCGGCACTTCTTATCGCCATCGGCGCATTCGCATCCGATCAGACTCCCGCGGTCGATTGGGACATGGCCGCGAAGATCCGCGAAGAGGGCCTCCAGCGCTCGCAGGTCATGGATATCGTCGGCTACATGACCGATGTCCTCGGCGGCCGTCTAACGCTGTCCGAGGACATGAAGCGGGCCCAGCTCTGGGCCAAGGACAAGATGGAGAAGCTCGGGCTCGAGAACGTCGCGATCGAGCCCTTCATGGATTACGGCGCCGCCTGGGACAACGAGTACTTCTCGCTCCAGATGCTGGAGCCGGATTATCAGCCGATGGTGGGCTTCCCTCTGGCTTACACCTCGGGGACCAGGGGAAAGGTCGTCGCCCCCGCGGTCATCGCCTCCGATATACAGACCAAGAAGGACCTCGACCGGTACAAGGGCAAGCTCAAGGGAGCGGTCGTCCTGTCGACGCCGCCCTACGTCCTCGATATGGCCGCCCTGACGCAAGGTGTCGCGCGCCTGACGGCGGACGATCTCGCGCGACTGGAGGAGGCCGTCGTTCCGAGGCCGCAGCGCGCGCCGATGACGCCTCCCCCGCCCAATCCCGACCTGGTCAAGGCCGAGGAGAAGCTCGATTTCTTCAAGGCCGAAGGCGCCGTCGCGGTCCTGCAATGCACAGGAGGCCAGCTGGGATCGGTCGTCGGCTTCTCCCGGCCCGGGGCGAACGAGGACAAGTGGTCTCGCGAAAAGACGCTCAAAACCCTGCCGATCATCGCCGTGACGCCGGAACACTACAACCGGATGTTCCGCATCCTCAAGAGGGGCATCCCGGTCAAGGTCGAGGTCGAGGTCCGCAACCGCGTCGGCGACAAGGTTGAAAAGGCCTCGAACGTCCTGGGCGAGATCCCGGGCACGGACCTCGCGGACGAGGTCGTCATGGTCGGGGCGCACTTCGACAGCTGGCACGAGGCGGCGGGGGCGAGCGACACGGCCGCCGGCTGCGCCGTGGCCCTCGAGGCGGCCCGCATCCTCAAGGCGATCGGGATCAAGCCGCGCCGGACGATCCGCGTCGCTTTCTGGGGAGGCGAGGAGCAGGGGCTCCACGGCTCGCGCGAATACGTCAACGCCCACTTCGGCAACCCGAAGGACCCGAAGATCGGGGCCAAGCCCGGCTACGAGAAGTTCTCCGCCTACTTCAACCAGGACTATGGCGCCGGCCAGTTCCGCGGCATCTACCTCCAGGAGAACGAGCGCGTCCGGCGGCTCTTCGCGGCCTGGATGGAGCCCTTCCGCGATTTCGGCCTGACCGCCCTCTCGATCCAGAGCGTCGGCAGCACCGACCACGTCTCGTTCGACGCGGCCGGCCTGCCCGGCTTCCAGTTCATCCAGGACCGCATCGGCGGCACGGCCGGGCATACGAACCTGGACTTCTACGACACGCTACGGTCCGAGGACCTGATGAAGAACGCCGTCGTCGAGGCCTTCTTCGTCTACCAGGCGGCCATGGCGGACGA
>CAVULT010000021.1:0-27382 GCA_963742235.1 Candidatus Aminicenantota bacterium
AGCCAGGCAGAAGGTCCCAGGCGGGGGAGTCCAGGGCCGACAGGTTGCCCAGCTTTTTTCCGCGGTGAGCCAGCGATTCCCGCAGCAGGGATCGGAAGATTGCCGCTTGCTCCCGCTCCCCGAGGCGCGGATCGAGCTCGGGCGCCCGTTGGAGAACATCGTCGAGCTCGTCCTCGTCGAGCCCGGCCAGGGCCTCGCCGAGGACTGCGCTCTCCCGGCCGTTGAGACGCAAGGACTCCAGGGCTTGCCGGACGGCCTTGCCCCGGGATTGTCCGGGAACGGTGTTTTGTGCTTCCCATGGGGTCAGGTGAGTGACAGCCAGGAGCCCGAAGACCGTGGCATGAAGGGCCAGCGAGAGAACCGCGAAGGGGGCCAGGCGCTCTTTTCCGCGCGGCAACCACCTCAGGAAACGAGATAGGGCCGTTTTGGCGCGCGAGCGCGAGGCCATAAAATCGAAGAGTCCGTCAGGCGCCCGGTCCATTTACGGGCCTCCAACAACCCATCCCATTATAGCGATTCAGTCCGGCGCGTCCACTTGATCTGTTATTCCGCCCGTACGTCCTGATCCGGCCCGGATGACGGACCGGCTGCGCCGGCCGCGTTTCCGATTGCCCTTTTCGCCGGCTCCTGCTAGAATCCCCCCCAAATGAGTGCTCCCGCCGGAAGGAGATGATCCGCATGGACCAGAAACCCTCAAGTCTGTATTCCCGTCGACAAGACCAAGATCGCCCTGCCGCGGATCCTCAGCCTCTGGGACGTCGTCATGATCGTCATCGGCGGCGTCATCGGCTCGGGCATCTTCCTGTCGCCGTCCGAGATCGCCGCGGCCGTGCCCGCGCCTCTCCTGATGCTCGCCGTCTGGGTCGTCGGGGGCATGTTCAGCTTCTTCGGAGCCGTGGCCTTCGCCGAGCTCGGGGCGGCCATGCCCGAAGCCGGAGGCATCTACATCTACCTCCGGGAAGCTTACGGCCCGCTGCTGTCCTTTCTCTTCGGCTGGACCCTGTTCCTGGTCATCGATTCGGGCTCCATCGCCACGCTCGCCGTGGCCTTCTCCCACAACATCCTGCCGCGCTTCGTGGAGATGACGCCCCTCGTGAAAAAGCTCATCGCCGCCGCCTTCGTCGCCTTCCTGGGGGCCGTCAACTATGTCGGCCTCCGCTGGGGGTCGCGGCTCCAGAACTTGACCACCTACCTCAAAACGAGCGCCATCGGGATCATCGTCATCGGCGTCTTCTTCTTCACCAAGGGCCACGGCGCCGTTCGCAACTTCGTCGATCCCAGCCCAGGCGCCTTCAATCTGCCGCTGCTCGGCGCCTTCGGGGTCGGCCTGGTCGCCTCGCTTTGGGCCTACAAGGGCTGGGAAGCCGCGACCTACAGCGCCGGCGAGGTCAAGAACCCGAAGAAGAACCTGCCCCTGGGCATCCTCATCGGCACGGTCGCCGTCATCGTCCTTTATGTCCTGGCCAACCTGGCCTACCTCTATATCATGCCCGTCGGCAAGATCGCGGCCTCCGAAGGCCGGGTGGCTCTCGACGTCATGCAGGTCATCGGCGGTCCGTTCCTGGCCTCGCTCATCACCTTCCTCATCCTCTTCTCCATCCTCGGCGCGGCCAACCAGAATATGCTGACCTCGCCGCGGGTCTATTTTGCCATGGCCCGCGACGGCATGTTCTTCAAGAAGATCGCCGAGTGCCATCCCAAGTTCCTGACCCCGCATGTCGCCATCGTGGCCATCACCTGCTGGAGCATGGTCCTGACCCTGACCGGGACCTTCAAGCAGCTCTTCACCTACGTCATCTTCGGCGAGTGGATCTTCTTCGGCATGACCGTGGCCGCGGTCATCGTCCTGCGCAAGAAGCGGCCGGACCTCGAGCGGCCCTACAAGACCTGGGGCTACCCGGTGACGCCGATCATCTTCGTCCTGGCCGCCATCTACGTCGCGGTGGGGTCTCTGCTGAGCTCCTTCAAGAACGCCATGTTCGGCTTGCTCATCATCTGCCTGGGCATCCCCGCTTATCTCTACTGGAAGGGGAAGCTCGACAAGGCGCCGAAGACGTGAGGTATTTCGTCCTCGGCCCCATCTATGTCGTCCGCCTGGACGCCGGCGAGAAGATCGTCGAGACGCTGAAAGCGCTCTGCGAGCGCGACGCGATCGGCGGGGGCTTCTTCAGCGGCCTGGGCGCCGTGGCCGAGGCCGAGATCGGCCGTTTCGACCCGGCCGTGAAGGATTACGCCTGGATCAAGCTCACCGGCCCGCGCGAGATCGTCTCTCTTTACGGCAACATCACCAGAGTCGACGGACGGCCCTTCATCCACGCCCACATCGCCCTCGGCGACAACACCTTCGCCGTCAAGGGAGGGCACTTGAAAGAGGCGGTCGTTTCGGTGACCTGCGAGATCACCCTGACCCGGTTCAGGGACGATATCGGAAGGATGAAGGACGAGGCCAGCGGCTTCTTGAAGCTCGCGCTCGAGCCGGGCGAAGATTGACCGGTACCGTCGACCAGGCGGCCCTCCGGCCGAGCCAGGAGAGACGGAGGACGTAGAAGCGTGGATTGATACGTTCGAGGCGTTGGCCCCGTTCTGCTGAACGGGGAGAGAAGAGCCTCTCAGTACTGACCCTGAACGCACGCGGAGAGTGGAGCGGAGGGTCTGTCCGCGGGGACATCAGCGCGGGGCCACCCGGCGGCCGTCCTCGACGACGATCTTCCCATTCTTGATCACCGTCCGGACCGGATTGCGCCCGGCCTCGTAGGCCAGCGACACGTGGTCCGGAACGTCGCAGAGCAGGAGATCCATCTTCTTACCCGGTTCGAGACTGCCGACCGAGCCGTGCCGGCCGATCGCGTAGGCGGCGTTCCCGGTGCAGGCGTTGAGGGCCTCTCCGACCGTCATCCCCAGGGTGAAAACCCCGAGCTGGAGGATGAAGGGCATCGAGCTGATATGGGAGCTCCCCGGGTTGAAATCGGAAGCGAGGACTACGGCCGCCCCGGCGTCGATAAGGTGCCGTGCCGGAGCGCGCTTGTCCATCATCAGGAAGTATGACACGCCCGGCAGGAGGATGGCCGCCGTGTCGCTCGCCGCGAGGCGGGCGATGCCCTCGTCGGAGATGGCGATGAGATGCTCGGCCGAGACGGCCCCGACCTCCACGGCGAGCTCCGCCCCGCCCAGGGAGACGAATTCGTCGGCGTGGATCTTGACCTTGAAACCCGCGGCCTTGGCGGCGGCGGCGAGCGTCCGCGTCTCTTCGAGCGAGAAGGCGCTCGGCTCGCAGAAGATATCGAAGAACTCGGCCAGGCCGCGCCGCCCCACTTCGGGGATGAGGGAGTCGACGAGGAGACGGACGTATCCGTCCCGCCGGTCGCGATACTCGGGCGGGATGTCGTGGGCGCCCATAAAGGTCGGGACAACATCCACGGGGTGGAGGGCGGCGGCGTCGCGCAGGGCCTCGAGCTGTTTCACTTCGTCTTCGAGGTTGAGGCCGTAGCCGCTCTTGGCCTCGGCGGTCGTGGTGCCGGTGAGGAGCATGCGGTCGAGCCGTTTGAGCGACAGGCCGACGAGGTCGTCGAGGCTGGCGGCCCGGGTCGCCTTGACCGTCGTCTGAATGCCCATGCCCCGCTCGGCCAGCCGCTGGTAGGTCCAGCCCTCGACCCTGAGCCCGAATTCCCGGGCCCGGTCCCCGGCGAAGGGCAGATGCGTATGGGCGTCGACGAAGCCGGGCAGGGCGACCATCTCCCTCCCGTCGACCGTGACCGCGTCCGGCTCGGGCGCGACCTCGGCCAGGAATCCCTCCTCGGTTCCCGCATAGACGATGACGCCCTTGGACGAGGCCGCCCAGCCGTTCTCGACGGCGCCGATCCGCCGCAAGTCCCGGCCGCGCTTGGGCAGGGGCCCGGCGCAGGTCACGAGCTCGCGGCAGCCGGCGACGACGAGATCAGCTGATCTCATGGGGCGTCTTTCTCAACGTCGAGTGCTTCGTCCGGCGGATGAACGACGGCGTTTCGTACGAGTCCCACTGCTTGTCGCTCATCGAGGACGGCTCCCAGGCCGGCGCGCTCGCCCCCCGGCCCTCGAAGAGGTAAGGCGGGGTCTGCTGCTGGACGGGGAAGGGGGGAGGGGTCCTGCGGGAGGCCGCCCCTCGGGCCGGCTCGTCGGGCGAGGCCGGGGTCGGCGCGGCGGCCACCGCCTTTTCCAGGGGCTGATCGAAGCCGGTGGCGATGACCGTGACCTTGACCGTGTCCTTCATGCTCTCGTCGATGACCGTGCCGAAGATGATGTTGGCGTCGGGGTCGGCCATGCTGTGGATGAGCTGGGAGGCCTTGGACAGCTCGTGGAGGGTCATGGTCTTGCCGCCGGTGATGTTGATGAGGACGCCGTGCGCGCCCTCGATCGAGGTGTCGATGAGGAGCGGCGAGGAGATGGCCTTCTCGGCCGCCTCGAGGGCCCGGTTCTCGCCCGTGGCCAGGCCCGTTCCCATGAAGGCCATGCCCATGCCCTTCATGACCGACTTGACGTCGGCGAAGTCCAGGTTGATGAGCCCGGGCTTGGTGATGAGGTCGGAGATGCCCTGGGCCGCTTGCCTCAGGATGTCGTCGGCCAGGCGGAAAGCGTCCTGGACCGAGGTGTTGAGGTTGACCGTCTGGAGGAGCCTCTCGTTGGGAATGGCGATGACCGTGTCCACGGCCGTCTTGAGCTCCTTCAGCCCCTCTTCGGCCTGCCTCATCCGCACCCGCCCCTCGAACCCGAAGGGCAGGGTAACGATGGCGATGACCAGGATGTCGAGCTCGGCGGCGATGTTGGCGATGATCGGCGTCGAGCCCGTGCCCGTGCCGCCGCCGAGGCCCGTCGTCAGGAAGACCATGTCGGCGCCCTGGAGGATCTCGAGCAGTCTCTCCGTGTCCTCCATGGCCGCCTGGCGCCCGGTCTCGGGGCGGCCGCCGGAGCCGAGCCCCTTCGTCAGCTGCTGACCGATCTGGATCTTGGTCCGGGCCCGGTTGCTGTTGAGGGCCTGGAGATCCGTGTTGACGGCGATGAACTCGACGCCCTGGACGCCGTGCTCGATCATCCTGTTGACGGCGTTGCCGCCGCCGCCGCCGAGGCCGATGACCTTGATCTTGGCCCCGATGGCATCTTCGACCAGGTGGAATTTCAGCCGGCTGGAATCGTCGCTCATGTGATCCTCCTCATCCTTCCTTGAACCAGTCTTTGAACCGGGCGATGGCGCCCTTCTTCCGGTCTTTGGCCAGACCGCGGTCCTGCCAGATGTGAAAGCCGTAGAGGGTGAGCCCCACGGCCGTGGAAAAGTCGGGGGTCGAGACGCGATCGACCAGGCCGCCGACGCCGCCCGGATCGCCGCGCCGGACCGGCAGGTCGAAGATCTCCTCGGCCACTTCCTCGAGACCCTCGAGGAGGGCGGTGCCGCCGGTCAGGACGATGCCGGAGTTCAGCGACTTGTCGTAGCCCATGCGCTTGATGTCGGAGTCGACCAGGCGGAAGATCTCCTCGGCCCGGGGCTGGATGATGTCGGCCAGGAGCTGGCGCGACAGGACCCGGGGCTTGCGGCCCTTGCCGACCGAGGGCACCTCGATCGTCTCCTGCTCTTCGGCCGGCGGGCCGGAGATGCAGCCGAACTTCTTCTTGATCCGCTCGGCCTCCGGGATGGGCGTCCGCAGACCGACGGCGATGTCGTTGGTGAAATTGTCGCCGCCGATGGGGATGGTCGACGTGTACCAGAGGCTGCCGCGCTCGTAGATGGCCACCTCGGTCGTCCCGGCGCCGATGTCGATCTGTCCGACGCCGAGCTCGCGCTCGTCCTGGGTCAGGATGGCCTGGGCCGTGGCGATCTGGTTGAGGACGATCTCCTCGATGCCGATGCCGGCCCGCTCGACGCAGCTCTTGAGGTTCTGGAGCGAGGTCAGGGCGGCGGTGATGATGTGGACGTTGACCTCGAGCTTGATGCCGCTCATGCCGACCGGGTCCTTGATGCCGTCCTGGTCGTCGACGATGAACTCCTGGGGGATGATGTGGATGATGTCCCGGTCCGGGGGGATGGGGATGGCCTTGGACTGATCGACGACGCGCCGGACGTCCTCGCGGGTGATCTCCCGGTTCTTGCCCGACACGGCGACGACGCCGCGGCTGTTGAAGCTCTTGATGTGGGCCCCGGAGATGCCGAAGAAGGCCGAGTCGATCTCGACGCCGGCCATGAGCTCGGCCTCTTCCTGGGCCTTCTTGATGGCCGAGGTCGTCGCGTCGAGGTCGACGACGACGCCCTTGCGCAGGCCGTGCGAGTCGGCCGTGCCGATGCCGATGATCTCGATCTTGCGCTCCTCGGTGACCTCGGCGATGATGGCCACGACCTTGCGCGTCCCGATGTCGAACCCGACGATGTAGCTGTTCTTGGGCATGGCTCAGTCTCCTTTGTCGGATTGGGCGAGGTCGCCGCCGGCCGGCGCCGCGGGCCGCAGGAAAACGCGGCCGTCGAAGCTCATGTTGACGAGGGCGAGAGGACCGAAGAGGCCCTCCCATTCGGCCCGCCGGCCGCGGAAGGCGGCCAGCTTCTCCGCCGGCGAGTCCGTGCTCACGACGATCCTCACGGGATCGTCCTTGAACGCGAGCTCGAGCGTCCCGAAGTCGCTGCAGCGGATGCCGAGGAGCCTGTCCCTCTCGACCGGGGGCAGGGACTTGTAGCAGCGGCTGGCCGCGTCCCACTTCTCGGTGAATCCGGAGGCGAAGCCGGTTTCGTCGGAGATGACCGGCAGGGCGTATTCCTCGAGGGCGTAGACCGGCTCGAGGGCGTGGCCTTCCTCGTCGGCCAGGCGAAGGCCGTCCCTGTCGAGCAGGGCGAAAGGCGTCCGCTCGACGACCGTGATGCGCAGGCCCGAGGGAAAGACCTTCTGCACGCTGGCGTCCTTGACCCAGGCCAGGCGCCGGACCTGGGCCCGCACGGACTCGAGGTCGCAGAGGAGGATATTGCCCAGCCGCGGCGAGGCGAAGTAGCTCTCGAGGGCCTGCCGGAGGTTGTCCTTGGGGCAGACGACCTGGACCTTGCGGATGGCCAGCTCGTCCCAGGTGATGAGGAACAGATAGGCTTCGCGGAGGGCCAGGAAAAAGCCCGCCTGGAGCGCCAGCAGGAAGAGGACGTGGCGAACCCGGAAGACCCGGCGGCGCCTGTTCTTCTTGACGGCCAGGGCCTTCTCGCCCGGCCGGAGGAACAGGCGGCGGGCGAAGAGAGGCGGCTTCCTCTCCCGGCCGAGCTCGCTCGTGATCGTGGCCATGTCAGCCTTTCGCCTCCAGCTCCGCGATGATGTCCGGGATCGTCCTGTTGACGTTCCCGGCCCCGAGGACGAGGACGATGTCGCCCGGGACGAGGATCGTTTTGAGCAGGGCCCCGATCTTTTTCAGGTCGGGCTCGAAGTGGACCTGCTTGTGGCCGAACTGCCGGACCTCCTCGTAGAGGGCCCGCCCGGTGACTCCGGGGATGGGGTCCTCGCCGGCGGGGTAGATCTCCGTCAGCACCAGCACGTCGGCCTGGTTGAAGGCCGTGGCGAAGGCCGGCATGAGCTTCGAAAGGCGGGTGTAGCGATGGGGCTGGAAGACGGCCACGACGCGGCGGTCCCAGCCCCGTTTGGCCGCCTCGAGCGTGGCCTTGATCTCGGTCGGGTGGTGGGCATAATCCTCGATGACCATGATATCGTCGACGATCTTGCGCAGCTCGAAGCGCCGGCCCGTCCCGGTGTAGCCCTCGAGCGCCTCGAGGATGGTGCCCGGCGCGATGTCGAGATCGAGGCCCACGGCGGCCGCGGCCATGGCGTTGAGGATGTTGTGCATCCCCGGCACCTGGAGCTTCAGCGCGCCCAGGCTCTTTCCCCTGGCGTAAAGCACCGAGGAGCTTCGGAACTCGTCGAAGGCGAAGTCCCGGGCGGTCAGGTCGGACTGGGCCGAGAAGCCGTAGGTGATGACCCGGCGCTCGATCTGCGGGATGATGCTCTGGAGATTGGGGTCGTCGAGGCAGAGGATGACCGGGCAATAGAACGGGACCTTGTTGGCGAAGTTGACGAAGGTCGTCTTGAGGTCGTCAACGCCCTGATACTGGTCGAGGTGCTCCTCGTCGATGTTGGTGATGACGGCGATGAAGGGGGAGAGATAGAGGAACGAGCGGTCGCTCTCGTCGGCCTCGGCGACGATGAAGTCCCCGGCGCCGAGCTTGGCGTTGGCCCCGATCGTGTTCAGTCGGCCGCCGACGATGATCGTCGGGTCGAAGCCGCCGGCCTCGAGGACGAGCGCGGTCATGGAGGTCGTGGTCGTCTTGCCGTGCGAGCCGGCCACGGCGATGCCGTACTTCATCCGCATCAGCTCGGCCAGCATCTCGGCCCGGGGGATGACCGGGATCAGGCTCTCCCGGGCCTTCTCGACCTCGACGTTGTTCTCGCGGACGGCCGACGAGATGACGACGACGTCGGCGTTCTTGAGGTTCTCGGCCCGGTGGCCGATGGCGATCTCCGCGCCGAGGCGCGCGAGCCGGCGGGTGGCGTCGTTTTCCTGGAGATCGGAGCCGGAGACCTTGTAGCCGAGATTGAGCAGGACCTCGGCGATGCCGTTCATGCCGGTCCCGCCGATGCCGACCATGTGGATGTGGTTGAGCTTGCGGTAGCCTTTCTTGGTCAAGCGGGGATCTCCTTGGGGGAATGCTTCATCAGGGAGAGGCAGAGAGCGGCGATCCGTCCGGCCGGGTCCTCGACCTGCAGCCGGGCGACGTTCCGCTCCATGGCGTCGAGCTCCCCGGGGTGGTCGAGGAAGCGGAGGATCCGGGCCGCCAGCGATGCGGCCGTCGCCTCGGCTTCGGGAATGACCACGGCCCCGCCGACCGCGGCGAGCTCGCGGGCGTTCAAGGTCTGGTGGTCGTCGGCGGCCCCGGCGAAGGGCACGAGGATCGCCGCCCTTCGGGCGGCGATGAGCTCGGCCAGCGTCGTCGCCCCGGCCCGGCAGACGACGAGGTCGGCCCGGCCGAAGTACGCGGCCATGTCCGGGAAATAGGCCGCGACCTCCGACTGGTCGAAACCGCCCGCCCGGTAGGCGGCGGCCACGGCCGCCAGATCGTCGACGCCCGTCTGGTGGGTCAGGCGCAGCCGGCCCTTCGCCGCGGCGAGAAGCGGCAGGGCCTCGATGATCCGCGTGTTCAGGAAATGCGAGCCCTGGCTGCCGCCGAAGACGAGGACGTCGAGCGTCGCGCCCCGCGCTCTTCGCCGGCAGCTGGTAAACTCCTCGCGGACCGGGTTGCCGAGCAGGACGCCCTTGCCCTTGAAGGCCGGGAGGGTCGAGGGGAAGGCCACGACGGCCCGGCGCACGGAGCGGGCGAGCAGGCGGTTGGTGAACCCGGGCCGGGCGTTCTGCTCGAGGATGACCGTCGGGACGCCGAGCCACGAGGCGAGAAGCACGATCGGGCCCGAGCTGTAGCCGCCGACGCCTATGACAAGCGACGGCCGCGTCCGCGCCAGGATCAGGAGCGAGTGGGCGAACGCGAGCGGCAGGACGAGAAGCCCGCGCAGGCTCCTGAGGCCGCGGCCTTTGAGCCCTTCGATGCGCATGGGGATGAAGCGCACGCCGTGCGCGGCCATGATCCGGCCCTCGACCTCGCGCCGGGTCCCGACATAGGTCAAGGCGATCCCGGGCGCCAGGTCCATCAGCTTCCGCCCCACGACGAGCGCGGGGTAGAGGTGCCCCCCCGTCCCGCCGCCGCTGATGATGACGCCCGGCCTTCTCATATCCTCACCGTGCCCCAGGTGTCGCCCCGTTTCTGGCTGATGTGGAGAAGAAGGCCGACCGCGGCCAGCGTGCAGATGAGCGAGGATCGGCCGTAGGAGAGGAGGGGCAGGGGGGTCCCTTTGGCCGGCCCCAGACCGAGAACGATCGAGATGTTCATGAGCGCCTGGGCGACGATGGCCAGCGTCAGGCCCGCGGCGATCATCTTGTAGGTCGGGCTGGGCGCCGAGAGGGCGATCTTCACGCCGCGCCAGAGGAAGAAGAGGTACAGGCCGAGCGTGAACAGGGTCCCGACGAGCCCCGTCTCCTCGCCCAGGATGGCGAAGATGAAATCGGTATGGGCGAAAGGCAGGAAATTGAGCTTCTGGGTGGACTGGCCGAGGCCGGACCCCACGAAGCCCACCCGAGCCCAGGGCGAGCTTGGATTGCTCGACCTGGTAGCCGCTGCCGAGAACGTCTTTCTCGGCGGAGAAGAATCCCTGGATCCGCCTGACCCTGTAGTCGGCCTGGACGAGATAGAAGCCGAACAACGCCGCGGCCAGGAGGCCGGCCGCGGCGAGGTAGCGGAGCTTGACCCCGCCGATGAACAGGACCATCGCCGCCAGCCCGGCCAGCAGAACGGCCGTCCCGAAATCGGGCTCGAGAAGGACCAGGACCACGGCGACGACGAGCACGGCCAGGGGGACGGCCAGAGTCTTCAACTCGTTGATCGTGTCCTTCTTGGCCTCGGCGTACGACGCGAGAAACAGGATCAGGCTGATCTTGGCCAGCTCCGACGGCTGAAAGCGCAGGCCGGCGAGGACGAGCCAGCGGTTCGTCCGGGCGACGCCCGGCATGACCAGGCAGAGGGCGAGAAGGGCGATCGTCACGCCGAGGAGCCCGTAGATGAAGGGGGCCTGGAGGAAGAAGGATTTCTTGACGGACATCAGGAAGACGACGAGGACGAGCCCGACGACGGCCCCGAGGACCTGCTGGACCATGAAATGGAACGATTGGTTGTACTTCTCGCGGGCCATGAGGCCCGATGAGCTGAAGACGAAAAAGACGCCGAGAACGACCAGCGCGATGGTGACCGCAAGAAGCGGAACGTCGAACCCGAGCCGCCGGCGCACGCTCATCGCGGGGACCCCTTCCGCCGCAGGCCCGCGGCGAGGAGGCGGACCTGCCGCTTGAAGATCCGGCCGCGCTCCTCGAAGTTCTTGAACATATCCCAGCTCGTGCAGGCCGGAGCCAGGAGGACGACATCGCCGCGCCCGGCCAGGCCGAAGGCCGTCCGGACGACGTCGCGATAGTTCGCCGCCCGGACCGCGGGCACGACCCCGCCGAGCGCCGTCTCGATCTTGTCCGCGGCCTCGCCGACGAGGACGACCGCCCGGACCCGCTTCCGGACTTCGGGGCGGAGGGGCGAAAAGTCGCCGCCCTTGCCGCGCCCGCCGAGGATCAGGACGATCGGGCGGTCGAAGCTGGCCAGGGCTTTGAGGGTCGCGTCGACGGTCGTGGCCTTGGAGTCGTTGACGAACCGGACGCCGCGGACGGTCAGGACGTCCTCGAGCCGGTGCTCGAGACCGCGGAAGGCCGGGATCGTCCGGCGCATGGAAGCCGGGGGAGCGCCCAGGAGGCGGCCGATGAGGGCCGCGGCCAGGACGTTCTCCAGGTTGTGAGCTCCGGGCAGGGCGATCCGCGAGGCCGGGACGATCCTCTCGGGCGCGCCGTCGCGGACGACGACCCAGCCGTCATCGAGGAAGGCGCCCCGGGCCGGACGGCGCTTGCGGCTGAAGCCGTAGACGCGGGCGGCCGCTTCGGCCTGAAGCCCCCAGACCCGGGCGTCGTCGCGGTTGAGCACGACCCGGCCCTCGGGCCCCAGCCGGAGGATGAGCTTCTTCTTGGCGGCGAAATAGCTCTCGAACGTGCCGTGCCAGTCGATGTGGTTCTCGGAGACGTTGAGAAGGGCGGCGACGGCCGGCGTGAAGCGCTCGGTGTATTCGAGCTGGAAGCTCGAGATCTCGGTGACGTAGATGTCGTCGTCCCGGCTCCGGTCGACGAAGGAGATGAGAGGCTTCCCGATGTTCCCCGCGAGATGGGCCCGGAGCCCGGCGTCCTCGAGGATCCTGTGGACGAGGGTCGTCGTCGTCGACTTGCCGTTCGAGCCGGTGATGCCGACGATCCGGCCCCGGAGGAAGAGGTAGGCCAGCTCGATCTCCGAGAGGACGGGGACGCCTTTGTCGCGGGCGGCCCGGATCTCCGGGATCGGCGGGACGCCCGGGCTGGGGACGATGAGGTCGGCCCCGAGGAACGTTTCCGTCCGGTGGCCCCCGGTCTCGAAGACGACGCCGCGCTCTTCGAACGCCCGGAGCTTCGGCCCGAACGTCTCGGCCGGCTTCTTGTCGCTGACCCGGACGCGGGCGCCGCGATCGAGCAGGAAGCGGCCGAGAGCCTGGCCGGTCCGCTCGAAGCCGACGATGAGAACGTTCTTGTCCCGAAGCTCCATGGTTATCTCAATTTCAGGGTCGACAGGCTGAAGAGGGCGAAGATGATGCCCAGGATCCAGAAGCGGATGACGACCCGGCTCTCCGGCCACCCCGAGAGCTCGAAGTGGTGGTGGAGCGGGGCCATCTTGAAGATGCGCTTGCCCTTGCTCAGCTTGAAGTAGGAGACCTGGAGAAGGACCGAGAGCGCCTCCAGGATGAAGACGCCGGCCACGGTGAAGAGCAGGAACTCCTGCTTGATGAGCAGGGCGATGACGGCCATGGTCCCGCCGAGCGACAGGGCCCCGACGTCGCCCATGAAGACCTGGGCCGGATGACAGTTGAACCACAGGAAGCCGAGGCAGGCCCCGGCGAACGCGCCGACGAAGACGGTCAGCTCCGCGGCCAGCGGCACCCGGGCGATATTGAGGTACTGGGACCACAGGGCGTGCCCCGCGACATAGGTCAGCGCGGTCAGGGCCGTGGCGCTGATCAGGGTCAGGCCGATGGCCAGGCCGTCGAGGCCGTCGGCCAGGTTGACGGCGTTGGTCGAGCCGACCAGGATGAACATGATCCAGGGCAGGTAGAGCCAGCCGAGGTAGGGGATCCATTGCTTGAGGAAGGGGAAGCTCAGGCTCAGGCTGAACTGGCCGCGCGAGCCCATCCAAATGAAGATGAGCCCGACCGCCGCCGACAGGATGAGCTGCATGATGATCTTCTGGCCGGGACGAAGGCCCAGGGACTGTTTCCTGCGGACCTTGAGGACGTCGTCGATGAGACCGACCAGGCCGAAGAGGACCATCGACAGGACGGCGACCCAGACGTAAATATTGGCCAGGTTGCCCCAGAGGAACGTCGGCACGAGGGTGCAGACGATGATCAGCAGGCCGCCCATCGACGGCGTCCCTTTCTTGGCCAAGTGGGCCTTGGGGCCGTCGGCCCGGATCTCCTGCCCGATCTGGCGCCGTTCGAGGAGACGGATGAGCCAGGGGCCGAGGAGGAAGCTCAGGACGAGGGCGGTGATCCCCGCGGCGGCCGTGCGCACGGTGATGTAGCGGACGAGGTTGAAGAAGAAGAATTCGTCGCGGAGAGGGGCGAGGAGCCAGTACAGCACGGCCTACTCCTTTCCTCGGGCCTTGAGGGCCTCGACCACGGCCTCGGTCTTCATGCCGCGCGATCCTTTGACCAGCACGAGGTCGCCGTCGCGGACGATCCCCGCGATGGCTGCGGCCGCGGACCCGGCGTCGTCGAAGCGATGGATGGCGGCGGGGCCGAGGCCCGCTCCGGCCGCCCCTTCGGCGATGAGCGCCGCGAGCGGCCCGACGGCGACGAGAACATCCCAGCCGGTCTTGGCCACGGTCTCGCCGGCCCGGCGGTGGAACTCCCGCTCGCCCTGGCCGAGCTCGAGCATGTCGGCCAGGACCGCGACCTTGCGGGCGGCGGGCAGGGCGGCCAGGCTCTTCAGCGCGGCCTCGAGGGCGCGGGGATTCGAGTTGTAGGAATCGTCGTAGACGCGGATCCCCCGGCCGGCCTCGATGACGGCGCCGCGCATCGCGAACGGCTTCAGGCCGCCGATGGCCGGGCGGATCTCGTCGAACCGGAGGCCGAAGGACAGGGAGACAGCCGCGGCCGCCAGGAGGTTCGCCACCGCGGCCTCGTTGACGCACGGGAAGGCGACCCGGCCGGATTCCGTCCCGTAATGAAGGACGAATTCGAAGCCGGCGTAGCCCCTGGGGACGAGGGCCTCGGCCCGGACGTCGCAGGACGGCTCCCGGCCGAAGGTCAGCTTGCGCCCGGGGAAACCGGCCGCGATGTCCATGACCAGCGGGTCGTCGCCGTTGAGGACGGCCGCCGCCCCCGGCTTGGCCCCGTCGAGGATCTCTTTTTTGGCCCGGGCGATCTCTTCGAGGCCGCTGAAGAACCGGAGATGGACGGGGCTGACGTTGGTGATCACGGCCACGTCGGGCGGAGCGATGCGGGTCAGGGCCCGGATCTCGCCCGGCGCGCTCATGCCCATCTCGAGGACCGCGGCGCTGTCGCCGGGCTCGAGCCGGAGCAGGGTCAGGGCCAGGCCGAGGTAATTGTTGTAGTTCCCTTCGGACTTGAGCACGCGGAAGCGCGGGGCGAGAAGGGCGGCCGTGAACTCCTTGGTCGTCGTCTTGCCGACGCTGCCGGTGATGCCGACGACCCGGACCGGCCGGCGGACGAGGACCTCGCGGGCCAGGGCCTGGAGGGCGGCCACCGTGTCCCGGACCTGGACCAGGCCGAACGCGGGGTCGGCCACGGCGACGGGACGGGTCACGATCGCGCCCGCGGCTCCGTTCCGGGCCGCGTCGGCGACGAAATCGTGGCCGTCGCGACTTCCGGGAACGGCGAAGAAGAGACTGCCCGGAACGGAGAGCCGGGAGTCGATGCCGTAGCTCCCGAAGCTCAGGGCGGGGGAGCCCCGGAGGATGGTCCCGCCGGCGATCCGGGCGATCTCGTCGAGCCGCAGCATGGCCATGATCAGGCGGCCTCCGTCCCGCGGAGCGCTTCCTCGATGACCTCGATGTCGCTGAAAGGAACGGTCCGATCCTTGAAGATCTGGTAATCCTCGTGGCCCTTGCCGGCGATAAGCACGATGTCGCCCTTGTTGGCCGTGGCCAGGGCCCGGACGATGGCCTTCCTGCGGTCGGGCTCCACTTCGTAGGTCCGGACGCCTTCCTTGGCGAAACCCTTCTCGATGGCGGCGATGATGTCCTCCGGCTCCTCGGAGCGCGGGTTGTCCGAGGTGAGGACGGTCCAGTCCGCCAGCCGGGCGGCGACGCGGCCCATGCGCTCGCGCTTGTCCCTGTCGCGGTCGCCGCCGGCGCCGAAGACCAGGATGAGGCGGCGCGGCTTGAACTCGCGGGCCGTCATGAGCAGGCTTTCCAGGGCCATGTCGGTGTGGGCGTAATCGACGACGATCTGCAGGCCGCGCCGGTTGGCGACGCGCTCGAAGCGCCCGGGCACGCCCTTGAGCGCGGCGATCCCCTTGACGATGTCGGCCGGGGCGATGTTGAGCGCCAGGGCCGAGCCGACGGCCGCCAGGAGGTTGTAGAGGTTGTGCCGGCCGACGAGCGCCGACTGGACGCGCATGACGCCCCCCGGATAGGTGACCTGGGTGTCGATCCCGGTTTCGGAGGGTACGTACTTCAGGGCCCGGACGATGGCCGCGGGCTCCAATCCGAAGGTGACGGTCGTCATGGGCAGCTCGGCCACGAGCTTCTGGCCCCACGGGTCGTCCCAATTGACCACGGCCGCGCTCTTCTTGTGGTTGAGGAAGAAGAGCTTCTTCTTGGCCTCGAAATAGGCCTCCATGTTCGGGTGGTAGTCGAGGTGCTCGCCGCTGAGATTGGTGAAGACGGCGACGTCGTAGCTCACGCCCCAGACCCTCTTCTGCTCCAGGGCGTGGGAGGAGACCTCCATGACGCAGTGGCTGACTCCGGCGTCGAGGAAGTCCCGGAGCAGGGCCTGGAGGTCCGAGGATTCGGGCGTCGTCCGCGGCGCGGCCATCCTCCAGCCGGGGCGGCGGTATTCGATCGTCCCGATGAGGCCGGTCTTCGCTCCGGCCGCCCGCAGAATCGCGTCGAGGACGAAGGTCGTGGTCGTCTTGCCCTTGGTCCCGGTGACGCCGACGACCTTCATCCGGTCGGACGGATGGCCGTAGAAATTCGCCGCGGCCAGGGCCAGGGCCTCGCGGGCGTCGGAGGCCTGGACCCAGGCCGTGTCCGCCGCCGGAGGTTTCGGCCAGGCCGACAGGACGGCGGCCGCGCCGTTCCCGACCGCCTCGGCCACGAAGTCCATGCCGTTGCGGGCCGCCCCGGGCAGGGCCGCGAAGAGATCGCCGGGCTTGACCGCCTTGGAATTGTAGGCGATGCCGGAGATCTCCACGGTCTCCGCGCCGCGGCCGGCGACGACCGGGATCCCTTCGAGGACGTCCTTGAGCTTCACGGTCTCTTCCCTTTTTTCAGCCCGGCCGTCAAGACCTTCGGCGGCAGCTGGCGTTCCGGGGGGACGCGGAGGTAGCGCAGGACCTGGCGGGCGATGTCCTTGAACACGGGCGCGCAGGCCTGGCCGCCGTAGTAGAATTCCTTGGGACTGTCGAGGACGATGATCATCGACAGGCGCGGCTCGTCGAGCGGCGTGAAGCCGACGAACGAGGCCGTGTACTGGTGCGTATACGCTTTCAGCACGTCGTCATATTTCTGGGCCGTGCCCGTCTTGCCGGCGGCGCGGAAGCCGTCCTGCCGGCTGTCCTTGCCCGTGCCCTCTTCGACGACCCTGGAAAAAACGTGGTCGACGAGCTCACGCGCGGTCTTTTCGCTGATGGCCCGGGCGGGGTCATCGCCGTCCTCGACGGCAGCGCCGGCCCCGGCCCCGTCTTTGACCACGTGCGGCCTGACGAGAAGGCCCCCCGTCGCGAAGACATTCATGGCCCGCAGCGTCTGGATGGCCGTGACCATCACTTCATAGCCGATGGCGACGTGCGCGAGAGAGTTCTTCTTGTTCCATTCTTCCGCAGGGCGGACCATTCCCGAGGCCTCCCTCGGAAGGTCGATGCCGGTCCTCGTTCCGAACTCGAAAGCCTTGATCGTCTGGCAGAACTCCGGAATGCTGAGCCGCATGGCGAACTGAACGGTGCCGACGTTGGAGGAGTGGATGAGGACATCCGAAAAGCTGAGGACGCCGACGCGCTCGTGGTCGGTAATCGTCGTGCCGCCGACCCGGATGGACCCCGCCGAGCAGTCGAAGAACTCGGTGAAGCCGACGCGGTTCCGTTCTCGCGCCGCGGCGGCCGTGACGATCTTGAAGGTCGAGCCGGGTTCGTAGCTGGCCTGGACGGCCCGGTTCATCCAGGCTTCTTTGGGGCCCGGGAAATTGTTGACGTCGTAGGGGGGCCAATTGGCCAGGGCCAGGATCTCCCCGGTCGGGGGGTCCATGACGATCACGGTGCCCCACGACGCCCGGTGTTCGATCACGGCCCGCTCCAGCTCTTTTTCGACGATGTACTGGATCACCGCGTCGATCGTCAGAACGATGTCTTTCCCGGGGACGGGCGACTTGAGGACCTGGGTCTGGTAGTCGCCGCCTCCCGCGACCCGGTAGCTGATCTGTTTGCCTTCTTTGCCCTTGAGGACGTCGTCGTAGCGCTGCTCGACGCCGGCCTGGTTGCCGCCGCTGAGGCTCACCCCTCCGATGACGTGGGAGGCGAGGCCGCCGTGAGGGTAATACCGCCGCGTCCCCGCCTCGAGCTCGACGCCGGGGAGCTTCAGGGCCATGACCCGGGCGGCGGCCGCCTCGAGGATCTTCTTCTTGACGTAGGTGTAGTTGGCGCCTTGCCGGAGCCGGTCGAGGACGTAGGCGACATCGGTCTCCGAGAGGTCGAGCTCTTTCTTGAGCACCAGGAGCTTCTTTTTCGCGTCGGCCGGCGTCTCTTTGTCGACCGGCCGGATGACGACGGAGGGAGAGGGCAGGCTGCAGGCCAGGATCTCGCCGTTGCGGTCGAGGATATCGCCGCGGCGGGGTTCGACCGTGACCACGTTCTGCGCCTGCCGGATGACGGCCGCCTTGGCCCGGGCGTAGCCGAAGACCTGGACCTGGACGAGCCTCAGGGCGACCAGGACCCCCCAGCCGGACAGGACGAAGGTCAGGACCTTGACCCGCTTGCGGATGTCGGCTTCGTAGAAGGTTCTCATGGTCGGCGCCTCAGCGGCGATCGTCGAGCTTCCGGTAGATGATGTCGTCGTCGACGGGCTCGACGAGGCCGAGCTTGTCGCGGGCGATCCTCTCGACCCGGCCGGGGTCGAGGAGGCCGGCCCTGCGGACCTTGAGGGCCTCGATCGATTCCTCGAGCTCGCGGATGCGCTTGTCGCTCCGGCCGATGTCGAGACCGAGCTTGACCGATTCGGTCTGGTACCAGATATAGAAGGTCAGGATGCCGATGGCCGAGGCGGCCAGGGCCGCGCCGAGCGCGATCCCCTTGAGGCTCCACTTGTGCCGGATCATCAGACCCTCTCCGCGGCCCGCAGCTTCGCCGACCGGGCCCGGGAATTGGCCGCGACCTCGGTCTCCGAGGCCATGACCGGCTTCTTGGTCAGGACCTCGAGGAGGGGAGCGCCCTCATCGGGGCGGGCCAGGGCGTGGAAGGCCCGCTTGACGATGCGGTCCTCGAGCGAGTGGAAGGAGATGATGACGAACCGGGTCCCCTTCGCGGCCAGGCGGACCGTCCCGTCGATGAACTCGCCGAGGCCTTCGAGCTCGCCGTTGACCTCGATGCGGAGCGCCTGAAAGGCCTTCGCCGCGGGATGGATGCGCCCTCTTTGCGGCCGCCACTGGTAGATCCGCTCGATGAGGACCCGGAGATCGCCGGTCGTCTCGAGCCGGCCGAGCTTGCGCAGGTGGGCGATCTCCCGGGCCAGCCGCCGGGTCTGGGCGAGCTCGCCGTACTTGGCGAACATCTCGGCCAGCTTCTGCTCCGGGTAGGTTTGGAGGATCTTCGCGGCCGTCGTCTTCGTCCGCCGGTCGACGCGCATGTCCAGCGGCCCTTCGTTCATGTAGCTGAAGCCGCGCTCCGGGGAATCCAGCTGGAAGGAGGAGATGCCCAGGTCGGCCAGGATGCCTCGGACCTTGGCGAAGGGGACGTCGAGCCCGGACAGGTCCTTGAAGTCGGCCTGGTACAGGGTGACCCGCTTCGCGTACGGCTTGAGCCTGTCGCGGGCGATCTCCAGGGACTGGCCGTCGCGGTCCAGGCCGATCAGGCGGGCCCGGGGATTCCTCTCCAGGATCGCCAGGGAGTGACCGGCGAGGCCGAGGGTGCAGTCGATGTAGATGCCCTCCCGCCCCGTGTCAAGGAATTCGATGACTTCGGCGGGCAGGACTGGACGATGTTCGTTCTCCGTCATTCCGGCTTTCCTCGAGGGATGAGGCGGGCGATGCTCTCGAAATCCTCGTCCGAGAGCGGTTTCTCCTCGAGAGTTCCGTCGAGAACGTCCTTATTCCAGACCTCCAGATGATTGGACAGGCCGAGGACCTCGACCTCGTCATGCAGCTTGGCCTTTTCCCGCAGGGCCTGGCTGATCAGGACGCGGCCCTTGGAGTCGAGCTCGTGGCGCGAGCCGTTCCGGTTGACGCGGAGCATGAACTTGCGCACGTCGGGCCGGAGGTGGAGGGCGCCCTCGGAGGTGAGGTCGGTCATCGCCAGCCATACGCTGAGCGGGTAGATCTTGATCGAGTCGTCGGAGAGGGAAGTCACGAAGAGATCCTTGCCGTAAACCTGCTCGATGATCTCCCGGAATTTTTCAGGGATCTTGATGCGCCCGCTGGCATCCAGGCGGGCGGTGTAGTTGCCGATCAGAACGTTCGCCATCACTGTGTCGTCCCGGTTTGTCCCGTTTCTTCCCAAATATATGAGGAAAAGCAGGCATTGTCAAGCAAAAAGAACCCAAAAAAAATGAAAAAACGGGGGCCCTTTGAATGGGTTAAAAAAGGGAGCGTGATACCAGCGGTTGTGGAGCCGCCGGCGGGGCGGTTTTAGGCCGGCTTCTCCGGCCCGCCGTCATCGTCGGAAGCGGGCCTCGCGCGGATGAGATCCCGGGCCTTTTCGAGGTCCATTCTTTGGACCAGGACCTTGAACTCGGCCAGCCCGTCGACCGTGAAGGGATAGATGAAAGGGGCCATCTGGCCGCGGATGATGGACGCGATGCCGTGGCTTCCGAGAAAGTTCTTGATCAGGTCCGCTTCGAACGGCCCGAAGACGCGCGTGACCTCGATGAGGTCGGCGTCATCGTTGTTTTCGGACATGGGTGAGGGCCTTTCCGGGATGCGAGATAATCGTCGAGGATCCTGCGGTGGTCAAAGGCGAGCGGCCGCGTCCGGTCGCGGGGATCGACGATGATCGCCGATCTGGCGTCGTCGGCGCCGCGCGGCCGGCCCGTGGCCCGGGCCAGGAAGACCGTCGAGATCGTGTGGAAACGCGGGTCGCGCGAAGGGTCGGAATACGCGCCGAGCTGGCGGATGAGCTCGACGTCGAGGGAGGTCTCCTCTCGGGCCTCCCGGACCGCGGCCGCCTCGAGGGTTTCGCCGTAATCGACGAAGCCGCCGGGCAGGGCCCAGCCGGGGGGCGGATTCCTGCGCTCGATGAGGACGATGCCGCGGCGTCTCCGGCCGTCCATGATCTCGATGATGATGTCGACCGTGGGGAACGGGTTCCGGAACTTGCGGCGGGACATCGCTGGTCACGACCTTCCGCGGCCATTGTAGGGGCCGCCGCCGACGCTTGTCAATTTTCTGTCCCCCATTCTGAGGGGGGCGTCCCCGAACGGGGACGGTCCGAGACGGCCGCGGCCGGGTTTTCAGAGGCGCCCTTTGGCACAAAAGATGCTAATATAACGGATGTCAACCGTCGTCGGAGGAGAGAAAGGCCATGAAATACGGAGCGATTCGGAGCGCGGTTTTCGGGGCCATCCTCCTCGCCGCCGCGGCCGGTCTTGTCGCGGCCGACAACTACAAGGTCGTCAACGGCCCGAAAGATTTCTATTTCGGGCACATCAGCTATATCGAGCCGACTCCGGACGGCACGGACCCCGTCGTCCTGCGAGAGGGCGGCTCCACGCCCGAAACGGGCATCCTCAATCTGCCGCTGGGGCCGGGCGACACGATCCGGACGTCGGGCGACCGCCGCTGCGAGATCCAATTCGACACCGGGACGATCATCCGCCTCGACGTCGCGACCGAGGTCCGCATCGAGACGATCCTGGCCCGGAGCCTGAGCAGCCCGGACGAGCTGTCGGTCCTGACGCTCGGCAAGGGCCGCATCTATGTCATGTTCAGGGAATACGGCCGCAGGGAGATGTTCCAGGTGCTGACGCCGAACGCGGCCGTCAAGTTGAACCACAACGCCGTCGCGATCCTCACCGCCGCGTCCGATGGGACGACCGAGGCGCAGGTGAATATCGGCCGGGTCCAGGTGCTCTTCGGGCCGGACGAGAAGCGGCTCGATGACCGGATGGTGCGGAAGGACGAGCGCCTGATCGTCCTGGCCAACCACCAGTTCGAGCTGGCCGCGGCCGTCGCAGGCACCGCCTTCGAGCTCTGGAACCTGGAGGTCAACGCCCACTTCGACGAGCTCCACGCCGGCCTGACGGCGCTTCCCAAGCCGATCCAAAAGCTGCCGGGTGCCGTTTTCTACTTCGCCCAAACCTACGGCAACCGCTACGGCGAATGGATCTGGGACGAGATCTACGGCTACGTCTGGCGCCCCTACATCGACAACGGGGCCTATCCCTGGGGCTGGAGCCCTTACTACTATGGCAGCTGGTCCTACTCCGGGGGTCAGATGTTCTGGGTGCCCCAGGAGCCCTGGGGCTGGATCCCCTATCATCTCGGCGTCTGGCAATGGGACAAGAAGCTCGGCTGGGTGTGGCTGCCCGGCTCGATGTTCGCCCCCGCCTGGGCCGACTGGGATTTCTTTTTCGGCTACGCCTCCTGGCGGCCCTTGAGCCTCTTCGATTGGATGTACGCCGATCGCTACGGGGCCTCGGGCTTCGGCTATCTCGGCAATGAATTCGTCTACCTGCCGTACTGGAGCGACGGCATAAACCCCGGCCTGCGGCCGACCCGGACGGTCGTCACCAAGAATGCGCTGAAGCAGCCGTCGACCGGCTCTCTGCCCCTTCCCGCCGAGCTCAAAGCCGTCGTCAGGAAGGTGACCTCCGCCTATGAACGGGGCGATGCGCGCATCCGGGACGGCGCGGCCGCCGTGCCCCGCCAGCTCGTTATCGTCCCCCAAGCGGATCTCACGGCCCGGGCGGTCAACGAAAAAGCGCTGACCCTCGATCAGGTCGTCAAGCGGGGCGCGCCGCCGGCTGGCGCGGCAGAGGCCCCGCCGCGCATCGCCGATCCCCGGCGGGAAGCCGCCCGCATTTTCCGCGGCCTCGACGGCCCGGCCGCCGCGCCGCGCCGGATCGCCGCGCCGGACATGACGCCCATCCGAAGCGGGAACATGACCGCCGTCCCGGTCGGCCGGGACGGCCGCGCCGACGGTCCCGCGACCTCGTCCGGGCGGGCCGTTCCGCCGCCGGCCCGCTTCCGGGACTGGAACCCCGACCTGCGCATCGCCCGCGAGCTCGGCGTCCACATCGAATACTCGAGCCTGCGGAACGAGATCCGCTGTCCGGAGCTGAAGCTCTCGTCGCGAGACCGGGAGCGGCCCTCGGGGATGGCGCCGCGGATGACCATGGCCGGGGTCGGCTATGGCCCCGCCGCGTCCTTCGAAGGCCAGACCGCCGACGGCCCGGGCCCGTCCGGAGCGATGGCCCCGTCTTCCTCGACGTCGACGCGGGGTCAGTCCGAGCGGGCCTCGTCCTCATCGGGATCGAAGGAGTCCAAGAGCGGCGGCGCATCCGCGAAGATCAGAAACTGAAGACGGGCCTCGCCGTCACGGTCCGCACGATCTCGGGCAGCTGAAGGGCGACGCGGAGTCTGGCCACCTCTTTCTCGTAAACCTCCAGGAATTCCTTGCGCAGGGGATCGGCCGGCTTGAACTTGTGGCCGAGCGGGTTGACCGGACTGCCGTGGAAATAGATGCGGTAATCGAGGTGGGGTCCGGTCGAGTCGCCGGTCGATCCGACATAGCCGATGACGTCGCCGCCCTTGAGCACGGCGCCCTTGCGCACGCCGCGACCGAAGCCGCTCAAATGGAGATAGGCCGTCTCGTAGGCGTTCCTGTGGCGCATCTTGACCATGTTGCCCGCCCCCCCCTCGCGCCCGGCGACGATCACCTCGCCGTCGGCCGTCGCCTGGACCGGCGTTCCGACAGGAGCGGCGTAGTCGACGCCGTAGTGCGGCCGGTAGATCTTGTAGATCGGATGGAAGCGGCTGGCCGTGAAGCGCGAGGTGATCCGCGGCGTCATGAACTTGATCGGCGAGCGGAGAAAATCCTTCCGCCGCGAACCGCCGGCCTCGTCGAAATAATCCGAGACCTTGGTGTCGGGGTAGGTGAAGCGAAAGGCCCGATAGACACGGCCCTCGTTGACGAACTCCGCGGCCAGGATGTTCCGATACCCGGCGAACCGGCCGTCGAGGTATCTTTTCTCGACGAAGATCCGGAACGAGTCGCCCTTGCGCAGGTCCGTGTTGAAGTCGATATCCCAGCCGAAACACTCCTCGACGATGTCGATTGCCAGGCTGTCCTCTTCGCCGGCTTTGTTCAGAGCGGCGACGAGGCTGTCTTCGATGATGCCGGAGACGAAGGCGGGCCTGAACTCGACGGGGACATATTTCATTTCCGCCCGGATCCCGCCCGCCTCGTTGCTGACGACGAGGTAGCGGGTCTCGTCGACGTCGTACTGGAGGCGCTGCCACGGGCCGTCGGGGAGCGAGGACAGGCGCAGCTGCTGTCCCGCCCGGAGCTTGCCCAGGTCATAGACCGGCTTGACCGCCTCGCGGAGATCGTGGATCTCGCGGTCGGTGAAGCCGCGGCGCTTGAGGATCTCGGCCAGGTTCGACCGCGGGGGGATGACGATCTTCTCCTCGACCAGCGCCGGGGCGGCCGGGGGCGGGGGCAGGACCGCCGCGGCGGGTTCGGGCCGGAACGGCTCGGGCGGCTTCGGCGGGAAGACCACGCGGCCGAGAAGGACGAGCGCGGCGATGGCCACGGCCCCGAGCGCGAGCGCCGCGGCGGCGCGGACCTTGTCGAGCCGGGCCGGCGGCTTGGAGGGGCCGGCCTGAGGTCCGACGCTCATCCCGACGCCGCCCGTCCTCGCGACATCTTCACGAAGGGATGACCTTGGGCTCGGCCTTCTTTCGCGGATGCTTCTTGAGCGCCCGGGTCAGGGCCACGACGGGCCCGGAGAGGACGTTCAAGCCGAAAAAGAGGAGGAGGAAATAGCGGGTGTAGAACAGCACGCCGAAGAGGGACACGGCCACGAAAAGCGCCGTGCGGATGTTGATCCGGTGGGCCATGAAGGCCTTGATGAAATTCCGGTAGGGGAACGTGCTGACCATGAACAGGGAGACGGTCATTGTCAGGACGGCGACGAGGAATCCCGACTCCCGCGCCGCCGGCGGAACAGGGTGGAAATTGACCACCGCGGCCATGAACACGGCCGCCGAGGGCACCGTCAGGCCCTGGTAGTGCTTCCGGTCCGAGGGCACGTGGCTGCGGACGTTGTAGCGGGCCAGCCGGAGGACCCCGGCGGTCAGGAAGACGAAGCTGAAGAAAACGGCCGGCGGGCCGGCCATCTCCATGCCCCAGTAATAGATGAGGATGGACGTGGCCAGTCCGAACGAGACCGCGTCGGCCAGGGAATCGAGCTCGATCCCGAAGTCGGACGGCGTGTGGGTGGCCCGGGCGACCAGGCCGTCGAGGCCGTCCATCAGCGCCGCGATGATGATCAGGAGCGCGGCCATCCGGTAGCGGCCGTGGAAGGTCAGAAGAACGCTCATGAACCCGAAGAAAAGGTTCGTCAGCGAGAACAGACTGGGGATGACATTGAGCCCATAGGGCGCCTTTTTCGGTTTCATGGCTGGACCTCGCCGATGACGGTCTCTCCGGCCTTCACCTTGTCGTGAAGCCCGGCTCTGATCATGACCCTCGCGGGCAGGGTCAGCTCGACCCGCGACCCGAAGAACATCAGCCCGACCCTCTGGCCCCGGACGACGGCCTCGCCGGGCTTGACGAAAGTCTTGATGCGGCGGGCGGCGACGCCGACGATCATCTTCATGACCGCGTCGACGCGGCCCCCCTTGAGGACGAGGGTGGTCGATTCGTTGTGCTCGCCGGCCTCGGGCTTGTAGGCGGGCACGAACTTGCCCGGGTGATAGTCGACCGAGGCGATCGTGGCCGCGAGCGGCGCGCGGACGATATGGACATCGTAGAGCGAGAGGAAGATCGTGACCTTCGTCGCGGGGCCGTCGATGCCGGCAGGCGGGTCGACCGGCTCGACGCCGAGGACCTCGCCGTCGGCGGGGGAGACGAACAGGTGTTCGCCCGCCGGAGGGACGCGGTCCGGATCGCGGAAGAAGAACACCAAGGCGGCGAGCAGCAGAAAGAAAAGAAGGGCCGGCGGCCACCAGCCCAGCGCCGAAAATGCGAGGACGAAGCTGGTCAGCGCGAGCATCAAAGGCAGTCCTTCTTTGGCGATTCTCATCGCGTCCTTTAACGATCAGCCCAGGCGTAGGCGGCCAGAAAAGCCACCTTGGCGGCGTCGGCCATGATGTCGGGATTGATGCGGTAGATCGTGTCCCCGGTCTGATGATAGGCGAGGTGGGGCCCGTTCGATCCGAGGCTGGCGGCGGCGATACCCTTGAGGAAGAAGGGGGCGAAGTCCGAGCCCCTGACCCCGACGCCGGTGATGGTCCCGAGGTAGCGGAGGGCCTGGACCGACTTGTCGGCGTCCTCGAGAGCTTTTCGAAACTCGGCCGGTTCCGCGGACGCGGCGCCCCAGAGGCCGTCGCCTTCCCCGGTCATGTCGAAGTTGAACATGCCCGCGACCTTGTCGAACGGGCCCGGGACATGATCGACGAACCAGGTCGAGCCCTGGAGGCCCAGCTCCTCGCCGCCGAAGAGGGCGATGACGATCGAGCGCTTGGGCTTGCGAGCCAGGGCGGCGAAGGCCTTGCCGGCTTCCATGCTGGTGGCGCTGCCGCTGGCGTTGTCGTCGGCGCCGGGGAAGAGCAGGCCCATGTGAGCGCCGGTGTGGTCGAAGTGGCCGCCGATGACGACGCACTCCCGCCGTAGCCTCGGGTCCGAGCCCTCGATGTAGCCGACCACGTTGTAGCCGACGGCCTGGGGGAAATGCCGCGACGCGACGGCCAGGCGGATCTTGGCCCGCAGCGGGAACGAGATCGGCCGCTTCCAGGTCGTCAGCGCTTTCTTCAGCCCGGCCGTGGTCGAATCGGCGTCCTTGAGGACCGCGTCCATGACCTTCTCGCTGATCTCGGCCGGCAGGAAGCCGGCGATGAAATCGCCGTTCGGATTGGAGGCGATCTCGTCGTAGATGTAAACGATGCCGAGGGCGCCCTTGTCCTTGGCCGTCCTCATCCGGGTCCGATGCTCGTCGTAGCGCTGGTACTTCGGATCGTCGTCCGGCGTGCCGCGGAAGCAGAGAACGAACCTGTCCTTGACATCGAGGCCGGCGTAATCGTCGTAGCCGATCTCCGGCGCCGAGATGCCCCAGCCGGCGAAGACGGTCTCGGCCGTCTTGTCGCCGCTGTCGGAGTAGAGGAGGGGCAGGAAGTCCTTCTCCGGGACGAGCTTCATCTCCTTATAGGCCGGAACCCTGGCCGGGTCGGCCGGGCCATCGGGCAGCAGGATCGTCATCTCGGCCTTGTCGATGACCGTATAGGGCGAGGCGTAGGGTTGGAGATAGCCGTCTTTGCCCGAGATGGGCTTGAGGCCCCAGGCGGCGAGCCTTTTCGCCGCCCACTGGGCCGCGGCGGTGTAGCCGGGAGCTCCGGTCAGGCGGCCGGCGTACTCGGGCCGGGCCAGGGTCTTGACGATGTCATAGGCCTCGGCCGGGCTGATCGACGCCAGGCCGTCCCTGAGGTTCTTGTCAGGACCCCCCAAAGGGGAATTGGGAGGGACTGTCTGGGCGATCGAGGCCCCCGATAACAGGAGAACGAGAGCGAGCGTTCCAAGACGACGGATTTTCAGCATTGGCCCGGAATTCTCCTTTCGGGGCAAATCCCTACCTCCGCAGATGATAAACTCATCGACCCGAAATGTAAATGCGGGCCTCGGGAATCGTCTCCGCGGAGACCGTGTCATTTTTTCAGGGATTTGCGGCGCGCGACTTCTTTCTTAACGGCGGGGTGGAGGATGAAGACGTAGTAGATGGCCAGCAGGACGATGATGAGGCCGAAGCGCTGGACGTTCCCCTGGACGAGCAAGACGATCGCGTAAACCACGGCGGCCAGCAGGGCCGCCAGGTGCAGGAACGGAAATATGGCGTTGAACAACTCTACTTGACGACCGTGGCCGAAAGCACGGTGACCGGCTCGATCGGCACGTTCGCGTGGCCGCGCTTGTTGCCCGTCGGGACCTGGGCGATGGCGTCGACGACGTCCATCCCCGAGATGACCTTGCCGAAGACGCAATAGCCGAAGCCCTCGACCGAATCGTCCTTGTGGTTGAG
>CAVULT010000022.1:0-47567 GCA_963742235.1 Candidatus Aminicenantota bacterium
CGCTGGTAGGTCTGGATGTCGCCGATCGGGATGACGAGGCGGCCGCCCTCGGCGAGCTGGGCGAAAAGGGCCGGCGGGACCTCGGGGGCGGCGGCGGTGACGATGATGGCGTCGAAGGGGGCTTCCTCGGGCCAGCCGAAGAAGCCGTCCCCGGCCCGGACATGGACGTTCGCGAAGCCCAGCCGTTCGAGCGTCGACGCCGCCTGACGGGCCAGAGGACCGTTGATCTCGATGGTGTCGACGCGCCCGGCGATCCGGGCGAGCACGGCGGCCTGATAGCCGGAGCCTGTGCCGACCTCGAGCACTTTTTCGCCGCCTTTGAGCGCCAGGCATTCGGTCATGAGCGCGACGATATAGGGCTGGGAGATCGTCTGCCCCTCGCCGATCGGCAGCGGATGATCCCCATAAGCCTCGCCGGCGAGGCCGGGCGGCACGAAGAGATGCCGGGGGACCTCGGACATGGCTTTGAGCACGAGAGGGTCGCGGACCCCGCGGGCCGCGATCTGGTCCGCGACCATGGCCTTGCGCCTGGCGGTGAGGTCCTGGCCGCCCGGCGTCCCGCCCGGCCAGCCCAGAACGGCGATTTGGAGGCCCAGGAGCATCACCCCCAGCGGTGACAGAAGGTTAACCCGGAGATGAATTCCGACCCTCCCTTTCGGGCCCTCCTTCCCCATGGCCGTCCTCATGGGTGTCCCTCCCATGCCCGATTATGGCACATCCCGGCGGCGCGACCAAATCCCGCGGAAGGGTCTGTCCCCCCGAATTTTCGTTGACAAGCCTGTTTTTTTTTGATATTTGGATAATCAAACGCGGTGAGGAACTAACTAGAAGTCCAGATGAGGGAAACGAGCGCCATCTATCCCGGATCGTTTGACCCCATCACCAACGGGCATGTGGACATCATCGAGCGGGGGCTCAAGGTCTTCGAGCGGGTGGTCGTCGCCGTCCTCGAAAACCCCAAAAAGCGCCCTCTCTTCACGACTAAAGAGAGGGTCAGAATGATTCACGAGATTTTTGCCTCGAGGAAAGAGGTCGAGGTCCTGGCCTTCGATGGCCTCCTCGTCGACTTCGCCCGGGCCCAGGGGACGAGCGTGGTCATGCGGGGCCTGCGGGCCATCTCGGACTTCGAGTACGAGTTCCAGATGGCCCTGATGAACCGGAGCCTGGCCCCGGACATTGAGACATTTTTCATGATGCCCAGCGTCAATTATTCGTTCCTCAGCTCGAACGTGGTCCGCGAGGTCGCCGACCTCGGCGGCTCCGTCGAGGGCCTCGTTCCCGGGCTGGTCGCCCGCAGGCTCCGGAGCAAGCTCGGCAGGTCGAATAAGGTCCAAATTCCATAAAGGCAGGCAAACATGTTCGGACTTTCTCGGGAAAAAAGCGTGGTCGGGTTGGACATCGGTTCCTATTCCGTCAAGGCCGTCGAGCTCCGTCCCCGGAAGAAGGGCGGAGAGGAGGCCTATGAGCTCGTCAAGATCGGCTACGAGCCGCTGCCGCATGACGCCATCGTCGAGGGGACCATCATCGACTCGGCCGCGGTCGTCGAGACCATCCGCCTCCTCTTCGAGGAGAACAAGATCTCGACCAAGGATGTGGCCATCTCCATCTCCGGCAACTCGGTCATCATCAAGAAGATCTCCCTCCCGGTCATGGAGAAGCAGGAGCTGGCCGAGAGCATCATCTGGGAGGCCAAGCACAACATCCCCTATCCCTACGAGGAGACCAACGTCGACTACGCCATCCTCAAGCCGTCGCGCACGACAGACGAGAAGAACCTGGACATCCTGCTCGTCGCGGCCAAGAAGGACAAGATCGCCAACTACAGCAACGTCATCGCCCAGGCCCGCAAGAATCTTCAGACGATCGAGGTCGACGTCTTTTCTCTCCAGAACGTCCTCGAGATCTGCTATCCCGAAGTCTTCGCCAACAAGACCCTGGCCCTGATCAACATCGGGGCCAACATCACCAACGTCGTCATCGTCGAGCGCGGAACGCCGCAGCTGTTCCGCGACCTGTCGCTCGGCGGCTTCTTCTTCACCGAGAACATCCGCAAGGAGCTCAGCATCTCCTTCGAGGAAGCGGAGAAGCTCCTCAAGGGCATCCCGGGGAAAGCGACCACCCCGGACCAGTTCGCGACCCTGCTGACGATGAACGTCCGGGACCTCCTCGACGAGATCGAGAAGACCTTCTCCTTCTACGAGGCCTCGGAGAAGCGGGAGAGGAAGATCGAGCAGATCATCCTCAGCGGCGGCCTGGCCAACGTCATGAACATGGTCAGCGCCTTCGAAACCAAGTTCCGGATCAAGACGGAGATCCTCAATCCCTTCCTCAATATCCGGGTCGATGACAAGAAGTTCGACGCGGTCTACTTCACCGACATGGCGCCGATCTTCGGAGTCGCCGTCGGCTTGGCAACCCGAAAGGTGGAGAAGTAATCATGATACGGATCAACCTCCTCAAGCCGGAAACGAAGGACATCAGGGAGCAGGTCACGACCACGGGCGGCGCTGAGGAAGGGGCGAAGAAGGGGCCGAACGTCGGCAGTCTCATCTTCCTCGTCCTCCTCATCGCCCTCGGCGCCTTCTTCTTCTATCAAAGGAAGGCCTTCGACCGGGAGAACGCCCTTCTCGCCACGGCCCAGAAGGACAAATCCTCGCTCCAGTATGTCGAGAAGAAGCTCGATGAGCAGAGGCAGGCCAGGGCTTCGCTCGACCTGAAGATCACGCTCATCGAGAGCCTGAACGCCCAGCGCGACCTGGCCCCCCGGCTCATGGACGAGATGAGCCGCCGGCTCCCGGACTGGGTCTGGCTGACCGAGATCATCTACGATGCCAAGGGCATCCAGATCAAGGGGCGGGCCCTGTCGAACAATCTCGTCGCGGACTACATCGCCGGCCTCGAGGCCAGCCCCCAGATCATGAACGTCAACCTCGTCTCCTCGACGCAAAAGACGACCAAGGGCGACCAATACCTGGAATTCTCGCTGCGGGCCGTGGTCGAGAAGAAGCCGGAACCCGTTCCGGTCCCGGCGGCGCCTGGGCCAGGCGCGAAACCCGCCGCCAAGAAGGGGGTGCAGCCATGAAAAACTGGCCCTGGTACGGATATCTCATCTTCGCCGTCCTCATCTTCGCCCTGGCCTTCCTCTTCTACTTCAAGCCCCAGAACACCAAGCTCAAAGCCCTGACGGCCGAGCGGGTCAAGGTCGAGCAGGAGGTCCAGAACCTGAAGCAGAAGAAGCGGGAGCTCGACAAGATCGAGGCCGACATCGTGGCCATGACCGCCAAGCTCAAGACCCTCGAGGTCAACATCCCCCAGCGCAAGGAGATCGCCGACATCCTCCGGCAGGTCCAGGCCCTGGCCTACGACTCCCGGCTCGACGTCCTGCGCTTCGCGCCGGGAAACGAGATCAACAAGGAATTCTACGCCGAGTGGCCCATCGCCATCCAGGTCTCCGGGAACTACAATAACCTCGGGACTTTCTTCGACAAGCTGAGCAAGTTCGCCCGGGTCTTCACCATCGAGAATTTCGCCATCAAGTCCCTGACCCGCCAGACGGACGTGAATACCATCTCCGCCAACTGGACGGCCAAGACCTATTTCTTCTCCGAACCGTCGGCCGCTGTGACGGCCAAAAAGAAAGCAGCGAGGCCAACCCGATGAGAAAAGCCGCTCTTCTTCTTCTCTGCCTCTCGATCGCGGGCCTGGCGCCCCTCCTCGCCCAGGAGACCACGGCCACGCCGCCGCCCGAAGGGACGCCGGCCTTGACCGTGCAGACGGGCTTCACCTTCAACCCCGAGGGGCGCCGCGACCCGTTCAAGGACCTTCTGGCCGGGCGCGACATGCGGGAAAAGTCGGTCGGCGGCGAGCCCCAGATCTTCATCGACGACCTCGTTCTCTTCGGCATCGTCAAGAACAAGGGTGTCTTTACCGCCCTGATCGGCATGCCCCAGGGCTTCCCCGCGTTCGCCAAAGTCGGCGACAAGTTCGCGGACGGGTACGTCCTGTCCATCAGCGAGACGCAAGTGGTCCTGCGGAAGACCCACGAGCGGGGGATTCCCCTCGTAAGGCCGAGAGATATCATCAAGGAAATCACGGAGGAGCTGTAACATGAAAAAGAGAATCCTTCCGGCCGTGCTCGCCGGGCTGTGCGTGCTTTGGCTCTCCGCCCTGCACGCCCAGAGTCCGGCCCCCGCCGTTCAGATCAGCAAGATCCAGGTCGTGCAGGGCACGCTGGCGACAAAGCTGGTCCTGGAGACCAACGGACCTCTGGCCGTCGACAGGGCCTACTATCCGCCCGAATCGCCCCGGACGCTCGTTCTCGACGTGTCCCGGGCCTCGACGACCGCCGCGTCGGCCGTCCCCTCCCAGGGCGCCGGGCTCGTCCGTGATATCCAGGTCGAGAAGGCCGGGGTCGACGCGCTGCGTCTCCTCGTCCATCTGAGCGAGCGCGTCCCGGCCCGCATCATCCGGGAAACCGGACGCACCGTCGTCGAGCTCAACGGCGTCCAGAGAGGCCAGACCGGCTACGTCATCGACGCCGCGACCCAGGCCGAGCTCGATCGCAGGGCCAAGAGCGCGATCCTCCTCAGCCGGGTCGACACGACCGCCGGCGACGAGGCGATCTCCATCAAGGCCGCTCTGAGCGGCGCCGTCGTCACCCAGGTCTTCGCCCTGGAAAACCCGCCGCGCCTGGTCGTCGATCTTTTCGACACGCTTCTCGCCGCCAAGTCCGACGTCTGGCCGATCGAGGATCCGCGGTCCACGGTCCAGCGGGTCCGGGTGGCTCAGTTCCAGTCCGCCGGCCCGCGGCCGATCACCCGGATGGTCTTCGACCTCAAGGAACCCGGCCTCTACGCCCTGGATTCCCGCAGCGACGGCCTGGTCGTCTCCTTCTTCCCGTCCGGGGCGGCGGCTTCCGCGGCCATCGTCCAGCCGGCCCCGGCGTCGGCGCCGGCGCCTGTGCCGGCGCCCGCCAGGACCGAGTCCGCGCCCCCGAAGGCCGAACCCAAGGCCGAGACCAGGGCCGCGGCCAGGGAAATTCCGGTCACCACCATCTGCCCGCCGAAGGCGGTCGCTGACCCGCCTCAGAGCGACGAAGAGCCCGCCGTGGCCGCCGCGCCGCAGCAAAAATTCAAGCCCAGGACGATCACCGGCGAAGAGGAAAAGTACTCCGGCGACCTCACCAGCCTCAAGATCAAGGATGCCGACCTCCGGGACGTGGTCCTCTACCTGGCCGAGTTCGCCGGGCTGAACGTCGTCTTCGATCCCGATGTCCGGGGCACGGTCACGGTCAACCTCCAGGACGTCCCCTGGGACCAAGCCCTCGACCTCATCCTCAAGCAGAACAAGATGGGCAAGACGATCGAAGGCAACATCCTGCGGATCGCCCCCGTCGCCGTCCTGACGCGGGAAGAAGAGGACCAGCGCCGGCTCACCGAGAGCAAGGAGCTCTCCGGCCCGGTCCTGGTCAAGACGTATCCCTTGTCCTACTCGAAGGCCAAGGACGTCGCGACACTCCTGCGCACCAAGATCTCCAGCCGCGGCGAGATCATCGTCGACGACCGGACCAACACCCTGCTCATCTCCGAGGTCCGGGACAAGCTCGACCTCCTCGAGAAGCTCATCACGGTCGTCGATACGCCCACCCCGCAGGTCTCGATCGAGGCCCGCGTCGTCGAGGCCTCGGCCACGTTCGTCCGCAACCTGGGCATCCAGTGGGGCTTCAAGGGCCAGGCCGACCAGTTCTACGGCAACGCGACCAACCTGCAGTTCCCGAACAGCGTCCTCGTCGACGGGGCGATGATCCCCCAGGGCATCGTCACCAAGGGCATCGGCGGCCCGCTCGGCGGCTACGCCGTCAACCTGCCGGCCCCGGCCTTCAATTCGGTCCTCGGCTTCTCGTTCGCCAACGTCCTCGACACCTTCCGGATCGACGTCGCCCTGTCGGCCCTGGAGACGAGCGGCGACGGAAAGATCATCTCCAGGCCCTCCGTGGTCACCCAGAACAACCAGCAGGCCGAGATCATCCAGGGCCGCCAGATCCCCGTCCAGACGGTGGCCAACTTCACGGTGACGACCCGATACGTCAACGCAGCCCTCGAGCTGCGGGCGACGCCGCAGATCACGGCCGAGGGGACGATCATCATGGTCATCGATATCCAGAACAACGCCGCCGACTTCGCCAACCTCGTCAACGGCATCCCGCCGATCACGATGCAGAGCGCCAAGACGACGGTCATGGTCCCCGACGGCGGCACGACGGTCATCGGCGGCATCTACCGGACGGAGGACTCGGTCACGCGGGAGCGCGTGCCCTTCCTCCACCAGATCCCGATACTGGGCAACATCTTCAAGAACTTCGCCCGGACCAAGACAAGCCGGGAGCTTCTGATCTTTATCACGCCCAGGATCATCAAGTAACAGGAGCAAACGAGCCATGAAAAAGATCACACCGACTCTCAAGGTCCTGGCCGTCGCGGCCGCTTTCCTCACGCTGGCCGGCTGCAACAGCATATCGAAGACGACCCAATCCAGCAGCATGATCGTCATCCGGAGCGTCACCGGCACGACGGTCGGCGGCGACGAAGCGGCTTACCTCCAGTCCGACGTTCTGGGGAGCGACGGCCTCGTCCGGGCCGACAACGCCACGATCAACCTCATCGCCCGGCTGGTCAATCCCACCCCCATCGACGGGCCTTCGCAGTTCAACGACGTCGTTCTGACCAATTACCACGTCACCTATGAGCTTCCGACCGGCCCGGGGACCCCGGGCGTCGACGTCCCGCTGCCCTTCGACGGCAACTTTTCCACGGTCCTTTGCCCGGTGGACGAAGACGTCTCCGTGCCGTTTGTGGTCGTCCTCGAGGCGGCCAAGCAGGCCGCGCCCCTCAGCGCCCTCATCGGCACGGCCACGGTCCTCGAGCGCAGGGCCAAGATCGAGATCGTCGGCCATGACCTGACCGACCATGAGGTTACCGCGACCGGTTATCTGACCATCTACTTCGCCGATTACCAGGGCGCGCTGACGGTCAAGAAGTAACCTTTTATCCGGCTTCGCCAACTGGGCCCGTCCCGAGGGACGGGCCCTTTTTTTAAGAAGGGGTCAAACCTACGCGATGCCAGTTATGAACTGGCATCGCGTAGGTTTGACCCCCGGAAGGGCGAATAAGAAAAAGTCACCGACCTTTTCAGCCGGATCCTGGGCAGGGCGTCGGCCAGGGCCCGGTCGATCGTGGCGCGCTCGGCGGCTTTGAGGATGAACTGGACCCGGGAGACGTCCCGGACGCGGGCCACCGGGGCGAAAGCCGGTCCCAAGACTTCGAGGCCTGGAGCGTGCTTCTGGAGGAGCGCCCGGAGCTCCCGCGACTTGGCACCCAGGGAGCGGACGTCGCGACCTTGAAGGACGACCTCGGCCAGGCTGGCGAACGGCGGGTACCTCAGCACCCGCCGGAATTCGATCTCCTTGTCATAGAAGCCCCGGTAATCGCCCGCGGCGGCCGCTGCGATCGTGAAGTGGGCCGGAGGCGCCGTTTGGATGACGGCCTCCGCGTCGGGGCTCTCACGGGCGAAATCGAGCATGGCCGATACGGCCTCAAACGTCTTCTGGCCGGCGCGGTAGTCGGAGAAGCCCAGGAGATACTCGGGCCGGAGGACGGCCACGAGCCCGACCTTCGGCACCCCGGCCTGATGGACGAGGAGCTGGGTGCCGACTAGGAGCGGGATGGCGCCTTTGGCGAAGTCGGCCAGGATGCATTCCCGGTCCTCCGGTTTCGAGGCCGTATCCGCGTCGAAGCGGGCGATCCGGAGCTTAGGAAAGAGCCGGGCCAGCTCTTCTTCGACGGCCTGCGTCCCGGCGCCCCTGCGGACGGCGATCTCGCCGCCGCAGGCCGTGCAGGCGCGGCCGGCGTCCACGGCGAAATTGCAGTAGTGGCAGATGAGCCTGTCCTCGGCCTTATGATAGACGAGGGCGATGTCGCAGCGGGGACAGCGCGGCGCGCTCCCGCAGGCCAGGCAGACGACCTGGGCGGCATACCCCCGCCTGTTCAGAAAGAGAATGGCCGGTTCCCCTTTGTCCGCGTTCGCCCGGAGCCTTTTTTCGAGTTCCCGGGAGACGATCGGCGCGTCCCCGGCATGCTCGACGATGGCGACACCGGTCCGCCGCGGCTCGAGGCCGAGGTCGATCAGGAAGCCGAGCCGCCGGGCCTCGGCGAAAGCCTCGACGGTCGGGCGGGACGACCCGAAAACGGCCACGGCCCCTTCGGACCTGGCTCTGAGCCAGGCACCCCGCCGGGCGTCATACGAAGGACTTTCGGCCTGGACATAGGATTCTTCCTGCTCGCCGTCGACGGCGACGAGGCGCAGCGCCCCGGTCTCGAGGAAAAGCGCCGATCGCGTCCCGGCGACGAGCGCGGCCCGGCCGCTCTTGAGCACGCGCCAGGCGTCCTCCCTCTGCTTCTCCGTCATCCGGCCGTGAAAGACGACCGCCTGACGGCCGTAGTCGGCCTTGAAGCCGGCGACAAGCGATTCGGTGGGCGCCACCTCGGGGTGAAGATAGAGGACGCGGCCGCAGGCCCCGACCGCCCGCCGGACCAGGGTCTGAAAGGCCGCCCGCAGCGAACGGTCCGAGCCGAAGAGATACCAGGCCCCGCCGCGCCCATCGACGATGTCCCGCTCGACGGGGGCCAGGATCCCGGCCTCGCGAAGGGCCTCGGGGAAGGCCAGGCCGAGCTGGACCGCGCCTTCGACCCCGCCCGGCTTGGGCGGCCCGGGCGGGGACGCGAACGTCCGCTCGACGGCGACCAGCCCTGACTTCTCCATCCGGGAGACGAGGCCGGAGACATCGGCGCCGCCCATTTTCCTGCGAAGGAAGATCGGGCTTCGGCCTTTCGGCGCGACGGCCAGGACGGCCGCGAGGAGCCTGGCCTTCGGACCAAGCTTTCCGCCCTCGAGAGACTCGCGCCCGGCCGCGGTCAGGATGACCACGACTTTGGTCTTCCCCGCAAGGGACGGAGGCAGGGCGGTCTGGAGGATCTCGCCCCAGGAGGAGCGGAACTCGGCGCTCAGACGGCCTGTGAATTCGAGGAAGCGCTGGTCGCGGAAAGGCCGGTCGTCGAGGACCTGGACGAGCTCCTTGACCTTGACCCCGGCGGCCGGCGGCTCCGTCGTGATCTCGACGATGAAGCCGTTCTGGCGGCGCGTCCCGAGCGGGGCGACCACGCGCGTCCCCGGTTTGGCCGCGGCCAGGCAGGCCTCGGGGACGGCGTAGAGAAAGGACTGGTCGAGGGGCAGAGGGAAGACGACCCGGGCGAAGACGGTCATTTTTTGCCGAGAAGGGCCATGACCTTCTGCATGTCCTCCCAGACCATGCGCTTGAGCTCCCGGTTCCCTTCGTTGCGGACGAGGTAGGAGGGGTGGAACGTGGGCATGACCGGGATGCCGAGGTAGCTGCCGAAACGCCCGCGCCGGGCGGTCATGCCTTCGCGGCCGGGGACGAAGTAGTCCGTCGGCGTCTTGCCCAGGGTGACGATGACCTTCGGCCGGATGAGCTCGATCTGGCGGATGAGGTAGCGCGAGCAGGCCTCGATCTCCTCGTGATGGGGCACCCGGTTCTCCGGCGGCCGGCACTTGACCATGTTGGTGATGTAAACTTCGTCCTCGCGGAAGGTCATGGCCGCGATGATCTTGCGCAGAAGCTGGCCGGCCCGGCCGACGAACGGGCGGCCCTGCGAATCTTCGTCCCGCCCGGGCCCCTCGCCGATGAACATCAGCTCGGCCGACCGGTCGCCCTCACCGGGCACGGCGCGCGTCCTGAACCTGTGGAGCTCGCAGAGCGTGCAGGCCAGGACCCGCCGGTCGATCTCCTCGAGGGCTTCCCGCTCATCGGCCGTCTGGGGAGGGCGGTCGGCGAGGGCCGGGAGACCGGACGCGGGGTTCCGGGACGACGGCGCGCCCGAAGCGCCGGCGGCCGCCGCGGCCTTGTTTTCGGGGCCGCGAATGATGAAGTCCGGCCCCGGCTTCCGCCAGGAAGTCGACGTGGGCCTTGAGGTCCTCGCGGATATCAGCGGCGCTTTTTTTCAAGCAGAGCCTCGATGCGGTCGAAAATGACGCGGCTCACCTCCCGCTTGCTCAGGAGGCCCGTGTCCCGGACCGGCCCGGACCGGCCGATGATCCGGACGGCGTTCGTGTCGGTCCCGAACCCCTTCCCTTCTCCGACGTCGTTGGCGACCATGAGGTCGGCGCCCTTCGCGGTCATCTTCCTCCGGGCGTGGGCCACGATGTCGTGGGTCTCGGCGGCGAAGCCGACGAGGAGCTGGCCCGGCTTCTTCGTCCGGCCGAGCAGGGCCAGGATGTCGGTCGTCTTCTCGACGGCCAGGGACGCGCCGATCTCGTCTTTGGCGGCTTTTCGCCCCTTCGGGTGCTTGAACCGGAAATCGGAGACGGCCGCCGCCATCAGGACGATATCGGTCTTGGGGAAGGCCTTGACGACGGCCTTTTCCATCTCGGCCGCCGTCATGACCATTTCCGTCCGCGCGCCGCAGGGCGGGACGAGCGCGGTCGGACCGGAGACGAGGATCGTCTTCGCGCCGCGGGCCAGGGCCTCGCGGGCGAGCTCATAGCCCATCTTCCCCGACGAGGGGTTCGACAGGAAGCGGACCGGGTCGAGGGGCTCGCGGGTCGGCCCGGCCGTCACCAGGACGGTCTTCCCTTCGAGGCTCGCGCCGCGGGCGAGGATGCGCAGGCCCTCGCGGACGATCGCCTCCGAGTCGGCCAATCGGCCCCAGCCGGTGTCGCCGCAGGCGAGATAGCCCTTCTCCGCCTCGACGAATTCGGCGCCCAGGGCCTTGAGCCGGGCGATGTTGGCCTGGGTCTTCCGGTCGAGGTACATGGCCTCGTTCATGGCCGGGGCGATGAGGACCGGCGCGGACGAGGCCAGGAACAGGGTCGACAGGAAATCGTCGGCGACGCCGCCGGCGAACTTGCCGATGACGTTGGCCGTGGCCGGGGCGACGCACAGCAGCGCGATCTCCTTGGCCAGGGCGATGTGACGGATCGTCCGCGTCTCCGGCTCCTCGAACATGTCGACGATCGTCTTCGTCCCGGCGAGGGCGCTGAAGAGCAGGGGCGAGACGAGCCGCGCGGCGTTCGGAGTCATGACCACCTGGACCTCGACGCCGGCTTTCTCGAAGCCGCGGACGATCTCGCAGGCCTTGTAGATGCCGATCGACGACGAGACGCCCAGGGCGATCTTTTTCGTCATGGCCGGCCTTTGGCGAAGCTCTTCAGGATGGGCCTGAGGCCCGGGGCCATCGCGTCGGGACGGTGCCGGGCGGCCCGGATGACGGTCTTGAGGTCGGCCGCGGCCCGGGGCAGGTCGTCGTTGACGACGACATAGTCGAACTCGGCGTAGGCCCGGATCTCGGCCCGGGCGTTCCGCAGGCGGCGCGCGATCGCGTCGCGGCTGTCCTCGCCGCGGCTGACGAGGCGGCGGCGGAGCTCAGAGGCGACCGGGGGCATGATGAAGATGAGGACGGCTCCTTCGACCCTGGCCCGCACCTGGCGGGCCCCCTGGACGTCGATATCGAGGACGAGATCGCGGCGGCGGCCCTTGGTCTCGACCTCGGCCCGCGAGGTCCCGTAGAGGTGGCCGTGGACGCGGGCGTGCTCGAGGAAGCGCTTCTCCCGGACCATGCGCTCGAAGACGCGCTCGGAGACGAAATGGTAGTCGACGCCGTCCTTTTCGGAAGGGCGGCAGGCCCGCGTCGTGTGCGAGACCGAGAACTCGAGGCCGAGCGCCCGCCTGACCTTCTTGATGAGGGTGGATTTGCCGCTGCCGGAGGGTCCGGTGATGACGAAGAGCATGCCTCGACTCCCCTATTCGATGTTCTGGACGTGCTGGCGGATGCTCTCGAGCTCGTTCTTGATGGCCAGGCTTTCCCGGGTGATGCGGATGTCCTGGGACTTCGAGGCCAGCGTGTTGGCTTCGCGGTTGAGCTCCTGGGCCAGGAAGTCGAGCTGGCGTCCCACCGGTTCGCCGACCTGGGGCGAAAGGAACGCGACGAACGAGTCGAGATGGGTCTTGAGCCGGCCGATCTCCTCGGCCAGGTCGTAGCGCGTGGCCATGAACGAAGCCTCTTCGGTCAGCTTCCCTTCCGAGACGGGGGCGCCCGTGTTGAGGCCGGCCAGCCGTTTCTTGAGACGGGCCTTGAGCCGGGCCGGCTGCCGCTTGAACAGGGCCTCGGCCCGGGCGACGAAGCGCCGCACGGAAGCCAGGTGGATGCGGAGCTGGCGGGCGGTCTCCCGCCCTTCCCGGAGGCGGAGGGCGACGACGTCGTCGAGCGTCCGGGCGAAGCTCCGCTCGATGAAGGCCGCATCCTTCGGGCCGAGGGCCCTGCGGCCGACCTCGACGAGCTGAGGAATGCGGAACAGGCTGTCGAGCGAGATGTCGAGGCGCAGGCCCGTCCGCCGGGTGACCGGGGCGAGGGAGGTCAGGATCTTCTCGAGCAGTCCCTCGTTCAGGGTGAAGTCCCAGCTCTCGGCTGCGGTCGGCACGATGTCGACGTAGACCTCGATCCGGCCGCGGTGGATCCGCTTCTGGCAGATGACGCGGAGCCGGTTCTCGGCCTCGCCCAGGGGCGCGCCCTTGTACGACCAGTCGAAGAAGCGGTGGTTGAGCGTTTTGATGCTGATCTTCAGCCGCAGCCCGGGTGAGGTGAAGTTCCTTTCGGCGTATCCGGTCATGCCCAGGATCATCGCATGTGCTCCTTGATCGTTGTGCCGGCGGCTCGCGCGCCCGGTCAAGCGTCCCCGAAAAGGGCCCGGGCGATGCCGTACGCATTGAGGCCCGAACCCACGGTCAGATTGTCCGCGATGGCCCATATCCAGAAGCCCCTGGCGATGGACGGGTCCTTCTTGACCGGGCCGACGTGGATGCGGTCCTTTCCGGCGACGGTCGCGGGCGAGACGACGCCGGTCTCCGCGGCCGCGGCGTGCCGGAAGATGTCGTTCGACTTGAGGCAAGCCTCGACCTCGGCCACGGGCACGTCGCCCCCGAGCTCGAAGTGGGTCATGATCGAGTAGGTGTGGAAGACGGGCGCGAGGATGATCGAGAGGGACAGGGGCGGCGCCGGAGGGGCGAGGACGCGCCGGATCTCCGCCGCGACCCGGTTCTCGAGAGGCGAGAAGCCGTTGCGCTCCGGCTTGATCGTCCGGGCCAGCAGGTTGAAGGCGACCTGGTCGGGAAAGACCTTCTTGGACAGCGTCGACCCTCCGAGAAGGGCGTAGCTCTGCTCGGCCAGCTCCTGGATCCCCTCCTCGTCGTAGGCCGAAACGGGCTCGAGGACGACGGACAAGGCCTTGGTCACGCCGAATCCGGCCCCGAGGGTCGTGAGAAGATGCGCCAGGATGATCGTGGCGGGATGCGGGTTGGCGATGAGCGGCGGCTTGTCCTTGCGGAGGGACGAGTCGTTGACGCCGGCGACGATGAGCGGGACTTTCGGGTCGGCGTTGAACGTTTCACCCAGGTCCAGGGCCTGGTAGCCCTTCTCGGCCGCCAGGCGGCCGTATCGGAGGTCCGTCTTCTCGTCCGCGGCCAGGAAGACGAGATCCAGGCCGATGAGGGCTTCGGGCGTCAGCGCGTGGACGACCTTGGCCTCGCCCCGGAACTGGCTGAGCTTGCTGTATTCCCCTTCGACGTCGGGATCGTAGAGCTCGAATGTGGCCACCGGGAACTTCCTGGCCGTGAAGATGCTGAGGATCTCCCGGCCTTTGAGCGAATCGGAGCCGATGAGCGCGAGGCGGGGCTTGCGGGATTTGGAGGGGGCCATGGAGGTTCTTATTGCGTCCGGAGATAGTCGGCCATCAGCCTGTACATCCGGTCTTTCAGGGCGAGCTTCTTTTTCTTGAATTCGCGCTCCTCGTCGGCGTCGGCCGGCGAGGGATGGCTCTTGCCGCGGATCGCGTCGATGGCCTTTTCACAGGCCTGGTGGTCCTCATAGGCACGGCGGAATTCCGCGTTTTCCCTGAGGAGAAGCTCCTTGACTTCCTGTTCATCCATGCGGCGGGTTCCTCCGCGGCCAGAATAACATATCGACCGGGGCGAATCAATTTCGCGGCCCTCCCCCGTTGACTTCGGAAGGCCGGATTTATATACTAGTTGGGCCGTCGGGCGGTCGCCGGACGGCCAAATGGCTAGGTAGCTCAGTTGGTAGAGCGAAGGACTGAAAATCCTTGCGTCGGCGGTTCAATTCCGTCCCTAGCCATTTTTCTTTTTCTGGACTATAACCCGATCTGCGGGAAAGTCGTCTGGACCTGGAATAAGTTGGATTGATGACGAGAGCCACTTATCTTGAGGGTGAAAGCCATCCCTGGCCGATCCGTGGACGAGTGATCTAGGTGCTAAATCGGTTCATATAAGAGCCGAAAAAATAAAAAAAGGGGGAAACTATGATCCAAGTCATCGGTCTTATGATTGCTTTTTACATCATTACGAGGATGCTGCATCTCATTATTGATAAATCCAAAGATATTAGTATCGTCACGTTGCTCTTTGCCGCTATAACAATCCTCGTTACAATTTATGGAGTTTACGCCCTCCTTACATCTGGAGCCGAAATTTCGCAGTCATTACTTCGATAAAGGACTGCCGAGAATCATAGCCGAAAGAATATTCACCGATTACCGGTGAGGATGGGGGAAATGAAATTCGTCGTCCGTATCAATCCTAAATCCCTTAAGGATGAATCCTTCCCCTACCTCGAGCCGGGCACGGTGCCGCCGATCGTCGACCCGGAGAAGCCGGAGGAGGCGAAGGACAGCGGGGTGCCCAAGAAGAAAGACGATAATGAAACAATAGGGAGGAACTATGACAGACAACATTGAAAGAGAACTAGGGATCCTTAAGACGCAGCATGATGCCCTCTTGAAGTCTCATAGGGCGTTGCTCAAAGTTCTTTGCAGCCTCGCAGACGGGGCCAGGTCGTTTGCCCAGACCGAGCGAGAAGTTAAGAGTCGTGGGGAAGAAGTGCGGTCAACCCGGCTGAAAGTCCATTATGAAACCTTCAACAAGGCATATCTGGAGATTTCCAAACTGAAATTCAACATCTAATGAGCAGATAAAGAAAGTCTGGATCGGCGCCGGCAGGATGCCGCGATACGGCGTTGAAGACGGAGCGGGGGCGGCCGAAGGAAGGGGAGCAGTTGGAGATCAAGGAGGATAATTGAAGTTCGGCAAGGTGTTGATTCGCAGATTAAAAGGATCGAAATGGAGGTTGTCGATGGGCATGTAAAAATGTACCAGTAATGGGCACGAAAAGTGTACCACCCTGGGGATAGGGACATGGTATCGTCTCCTCGCCGAGAGGAGGTGGTACCGGATGATCTCCAAGGAGGTATACATGGAGCTGCATGCCATGCGCGGGAGGGCAAGAGCCTGCGGGCGATCGCGAGGGAGACGGGCCTTCATCGCAAGACCGTCCGGAAGCATCTTGCTGAGAAGGACACTCCCGCGCTACCAAAAGGGACCGCGAGCGCAGTCGATCCTGGCGCCTTACGTCCAGGCGATCGAGGACTTGCTCGAGGAGGACGACTACCGGGCGACGATGGATCTTCGAGCTGATGAAGAACTAGGGCTACACCGGCGGCTACGACACCGTGAAGCGGCACGTCCGGATGATCAAGGCGCGGAAGATTCGCCTGGCCTACGCCCGGTTCGAGACCGAGCCCGGCCGCCAGGCGCAGTTCGATTGGGCCGACTTCCAGGTGGAGGAGCCATTGGGCCGGCCGACGACGATCTACGCCTTCCTCTTGTCCTCGGCTTCAGCCGGGCCGATTATGTCGAGTTCGTGGAGCGCACGACCCTCGAGGTCTTCATGGACGGCCACATCCGGGCCTTCCACGCGCTCGGAGGCGTGCCGGCCGAGATCCTCTACGACAACATGAAGCTCGTCGTCGGGGCCGCGACGAGGCGGGCCGGCCCATCTGGAACCGCGAGTTCCTCGACTTCGCCAACCACTACGGCTTCCAGCCCCGGCTCTGCCCGCCCTACGGTCCCTGGACCAAGGGCAAGGTGGAAAGGCCGATCGATTACGTCCGGGAGAGCTTCTGGCGGGGCTACAGCTTCACCGGGATCGGGAAGGCGAACGAGGACGTCCGCGTGTGGCTCGCCGAGACGGCCAACTGCCGCGTCCACGGCACGCATCAGCAGAGGGTGGACGAGCGCTTGAGGCAGGAGCGCCCGCATCTCGGTCCGTTGCCGCCCTCCGACTACGACACCTCGCTCAAGGTCTTCCGGAAGGTCTACAGGGAATGCCAGCTCTCTTACAACGCCAACCGCTACGTTGTTCCCCATAGAGCGGTAGGCTGCAAGTCATGCTCAAGGTCAAGAACGGCCTCGTCCGGATCTACCACGACCAGGACCTCCTGGCGAGCTACGAGGAGCCGCGGACGAAGAACAGCCTCCTGGCCCATCCCCGGTATCTACGAGCAGCTCCGGCGCGACCAGGAGCAGCTGCGGCGCAAGTACGGCCGCGTAAAGGGCAAGGCGACGCGCGGGCTCTCGCGAGGCAGCCTCTGGATCGACGTGCACCACAGGCCGCTCGCCGAGTACGAGGAACTCGCAGGAGGTGCATCATGGAAGAGCTGACCTGCGAACGCCTCCAGGACAACCTCCGCCGGCTCAAGCTCGTCCGGGCCGCCGAAGTGCTCGACACCGTCGCCGAGAAGGCCGAAGCTCAGAAGACCTCCTACCTCGCCTTCCTCGACCATCTGCTCGAGGAGGAGGTGGCGGCCAAGGAGAAGCGCCGCATCCAGACTGCGCTCAAGATCGCCGGCCTCCCCTTCGGCAAGACGATCGAGGAGTATGACTTCGGCTTCCATCCCCACCTCGACAAGAAGGCCGTGATGGAGCTTTTCGACCTGACGTTCCTCGCCCGCCACGAGAACGTCGTCTTTCTGGGCCCGCCCGGCGTGGGGAAGACGCACTTAGCGGTCGCCCTGGCCATCAAGGCCTGCAGCCACGGCTTCAAGGTCTGGTTCACGACTATGCACCAGCTGATCTCGAAGCTCAAGGAGACGCAGAGCAAGGGCAAGGCCTACCTCAGCTCGAGCCTCGTCATCGTCGACGAGGCCGGCTACCTCCCGGTCGACAGCCGCGAAGCCTACCTCTTCTTCCAGTTCATCTCCTACCGCTACGAGAAAAGCTCCACCATCCTGACCTCGAACAAGAGCTTTGGCGACTGGCAGGAGCTGTTCGGCGACGCCGTGATCGCCGCAGCCATCCTCGATCGCCTCCTCCACCACTCCAAGGTGATCAACATCAAGGGGCACAGCTACCGGCTCAAAGATCACGGCTTCGGCAAGTCTCCGTATCCTCAGCAAGGAGGTGAAGACCCGGCGGGCGCTTCGATGTGAGTAAACTTCAATGGGCAGGGTAGTACACTTTTGCTTTCCCATAACTGGTACACATTGGGGTGCCCATTGACAGCTTTTTGGCAAGTTATGGGAGATATCGAAAACAGGGAGGGAAAGATGAACATCAAACCGAAGGGCGATTACTTAGAAGGATTTAGAAGGGACCCCAAGAAGCTCGAAGCCTTGTTGGCATTGTATCCCGATGACCTGCGGCCCCGAGCCAAGAAACTTGCCGAATTTTTTCTCAAGGAAGAACTTGTCCCCGCCGAAATATTGGCGCAACAGACCCTGAAGATAGCACAAATCCACCAGGAACTGCTTGCTAAGTTTTCTAAAAGCAAAAAAGACTCAGACCCCACATATATTTTCGATATTAACGGGGGTGCATCAGGAATCAAGCCGTTCCCTTATCATTTCGTCTTAGAGAATTGCACCGCGATTTACACCCCCCCTGCTTCATCTGGCGGCTCAGACTTTCTTGGGTATGGATTTGGAAAATGGAGCCGAATTCTTTTAACATTTACTCAGGGATTACCTGTCGGCGAATACTCCCTTCTAATTAATTGCATTGTATCTATTTTGGATACGGACGCCCAGTTTACATTTCAAGCAAGCACCGTACCCCCGCTATGCATACCCACCTCAAAGGACTTGATTCTTATGGGGAGGAACCGTCCTGGCTCAAGTTCCTATTCGATAGTTTTTCACCCGGGGGAGGGCGTTGTTAGTAAGAACCTAACTTGGACGGTAACCAAAGATAACAATATCGCGTTTGCTCGCGTTGATAGCGTGCTTCTTGGTGAGAGCTTTTTTGGATGTTGCGTAGTACGTGATCTATCCCTGCAGTGCGTCATCTGACCTCTAGCTCCGACAAACTAAGTAACGCATTAGAGACGCTAAGACATTGGCTAGTCGCGAATGCCCCCCATCTTTCTCCCTCTGCTTGTAATTACCTATCCATATTGCATAAGGATACGATAATTTACAGCTGCAATTTGGCTAATAAGGACGAGAACAGGGAAGATACGAGGAAGTTCGAGGAATCGCGAGCTACAGCACAGGAGTTCTTCTTGGACAAAAGGGATATCGCCTGGCTGCCTGAAGAACTCGATTTCAGTAAAAAACGGCGGTCTGATAGGTAACAATATCAGGAGACCGCGTCCGGACGGACGTTTAGAACTTGTAGCTGGCCGAGGCGGTCGGGACGAAGGCGTGCGTCCCGTAGATCCCGTCCATGCCAGCGGGCAGGCCCAACACGGCGGCGCGGACCATGAAGACATTCCGCTCATTTCCCGCGAGGTAGGCCAGACCGAAGTCCAGCTGGAGGTCCCCGACGGTCTTGCCGACGCCGATGGAAAAAGCGTTGTTCGTGAACGTCGGCAGAAGAACGTCGATCGTCGAATCCGGCCCCGGGGCCGGATCGTTATAGTAGCCGGCCCGAAGCGCCGTCGTCCCGTTCAGCATGTACTCCGCGCCGAACCGGATCTGCGTCGTGTCCTTCCAGTCAAGGACCCGGACATCCTTGCCAACGTCTGCGGCCAGCGGCACCCAGTCGGGATCAAGAAACGTGGTCCTGATCTGGCCGAGCTTGGACCACTGGGTCCAGTGAACGTCAGCGCTCAGGAGAAGGCGCGGGACAGGCCGGAACGCCACGCCGCCCGCGACCCACAGCGGCCAAGTGATCTTCCGCTCGAGGTCCGAGCTCCCCGGAAGATCATAGAGCGAGAGGTTGGACATTCTGGCCGAGCCGTCGAACGCGATGGTCGACGGCGTCCGCACGGTCAGGCCGATACTGAGCTTATCGACCGGCTTGACCAGGATACCGAAGGTCGCCCCCAGCCCCCAGCCGGTCGCGTTCTCTTCATATTGGCCGAGGTCGACGGGATCGAAGATACCAATTTCCGGAAAGCTCGAAAACCCGGCCGGCATCTTGATGCTGGACGTCCCCAAGTTGACGTTCAGCGTTACCCCCACGGATATCGCCTCGTTGAGCTTGACCGCGACCAGCGGCGAAAAAGAGAAAACATAGATCCGGCTCGACCTGTCGTAAGCGACGCCGTTCGACAGGCTCGTGAAATCCGCGCCGTCCCACATGGCCCCCTGGGCGGTGGGAGTTCCGATGCCCAGGCCGATGACGACCTTGGAGCTGAGCGGCTTATAATACCCGGCCAGGAAACCCAAATAGTGTGAGACCTTTGTCCTGGCGTCGACGACGGGGGCGTCGGGGATGGCCGAATCCAAGCGGTATGTCGTACGGGGCATCAGGTCGGTCGCGTAAAAGCCAAACATCTCCTTGCTGAACCCGGCCGCGCCGGCCGGGTTCCAGAAGACGGCGCTGAAATCGTTGGCGATGCCGACGAACGCGCCGCCCATGCCCTGGGCCCGGGATCCGAGCCCGTTGAGGCTGAGGCCGTTCCCCGGCGCTAACGAAGGCAGAACGAATAGGCCCGCGAGGGCCACAAGCAGGATCTTCTTGGTCATGATCCAAATCTCCATTGATCGAAGGTGGGACCTATTATATACGAGTCAGGCCTGAGATTGGATAAGGCGGATACCCCGGACCCTATCTTTTTCCGAACGTCAGCTCGCCCTTTTTGTCGACGCCGATCACGGCCGTGTCGCCTTCCCCGTAGTCCCCGGCCAGGATCTTCATGGCCAGAGGGTTCTGGACGTCCTTCTGGATGGTCCGCTTGAGCGGCCTGGCGCCGTAGACGGGGTCGAATCCCCTCTCCGCCAGGAGCTCCTTGGCCTCCTTGGTGACGTCAAGCCCGATCTTCCGGTCGGCCAGCCTCTTCGCCAGGAGGTCGAGTTGGAGCCCGACGATCTCGAGGATGGCGCTCTTCGGAAGCGGCTTGAAAATGATGACCTCGTCGATGCGGTTGAGGAACTCGGGCTTGAACTGGGCCTCGAGGACCTTGCGGACCTCCCTCTCCATGGCCTCGTAGTCACGGTTGAGCTCCTTGATGACCTGGCTCCCCAGGTTCGAGGTCATGATGACGAGCGTGTTCTTGAAATCGACCGTTCGGCCCTGGCCGTCGGTCAGCCGGCCATCCTCGAGGATCTGGAGCAGGACGTTGAAGACGTCGGGATGGGCCTTCTCGATCTCATCGAGGAGGATGATCGAATAGGGCCGGCGCTTGACCGCTTCGGTCAGCTGGCCGCCCTCCTCGTAGCCGACGTAGCCGGGCGGCGCGCCGATGAGCCGGCTGACGGTGTGCTTTTCCATGTATTCGGACATGTCCAGCCGGACCATGGCCTTCTCGTCGTCGAAAAGAAATTCGGCCAGCGCCCGGGCGAGCTCGGTCTTGCCGACGCCCGTCGGCCCGAGGAAGATGAACGAGCCGATGGGCCGTCCCGCCTCTTGGATCCCGGCCCGCGACCGGCGGACCGTGGCCGCGACGGCCCGGATGGCCGCCTCCTGTCCGATGACCCGCTTCCCGAGGATCTCCTCCATGTGGATGAGCCGGTCGACCTCGCCTTCGAGCATCTTGGAGACGGGGATGCCGGTCCACTTGGAGACGACCTGGGCGATGTCCTCCTCGTCGACCTCTTCCTTGAGCATGCGCCCCTTGGTCTGAAGCGCCGCGAGGTCGGCTGCGGATTTGGCCATCTGCTTCTGGACCTCGATGATCCGGCCGTAGCGGATCTCGGCGGCTTTCTCGAGGTCGCCGCGCCGCTCGGCGCTCTGCTCCTCGATCTTGAGGGCGTCGAGCTTCTCTTTGAGCTTGCCGGCCGCTTCGATCGTCTCCTTCTCCTTCTGCCAGCGGCCGCGGAGCGCCGACGATTTCTCCTTGAGGTTGGCCAGCTCCTCCTCGATCCCCTGCAAGCGCTCTTTCGAAGCCGCGTCCTTTTCCTTCTTCAGGGCCTGGCGCTCGATCTCGAGCTGGAGGGTCCGGCGGTCGAGCTCGTCGAGCTCCTCGGGCAGGCTGTCGATCTGGATGCGGATGCGCGAGGCGGCCTCGTCGACGAGGTCGATGGCCTTGTCGGGGAGGTACCGGTTGGTGATGTAGCGCGACGACAGCGTCGCCGCGGCGACGAGCGCCGAGTCCTTGATCCTGACGCCGTGGTGGACCTCGTACTTCTCCTTGAGCCCGCGCAGGATCGAGATCGTCTCCTCGACCGTGGGCTCGCCGACATAAACCTGCTGGAAGCGCCGCTCCAGGGCGGCGTCCTTCTCGATATGCTTCTTGTACTCATCGAGGGTCGTCGCCCCGATGCAGCGCAGCTCGCCCCGGGCCAGGGCCGGCTTGAGCATGTTCGAGGCGTCGATCGCGCCCTCGGCGGCCCCGGCGCCCATGATCGTGTGGAGCTCGTCGATGAACAGGACCACCTCGCCGCCGGAATCGTTGATCTCCTTGAGCACGGCCTTGAGCCGGTCCTCGAACTCGCCGCGGAACTTCGTCCCGGCGACGAGGGAGCCCATGTCGAGGGCCAGGAGGCGCTTATTCTTGAGCGACTGGGGTACGTCGCCGTTGGCGATGCGCTGGGCCAGGCCCTCGACGACGGCCGTCTTGCCGACTCCGGCCTCGCCGATAAGGACGGGATTGTTCTTGGTCCGGCGCGACAGGACCTGGATGACCCGCCGGATCTCGTCCTCGCGGCCGATGACCGGGTCGAGCTTGCCCTGCCGGGCCAGGGCGGTCAGGTCGCGGGTGTATTTCTCGAGGACCTGGTACTTGCCCTCGGGCTCGGGGTCGGTCACCCGCTGCGAGCCGCGGACGGCGGCCAGGGCTTTGAGGACCGCGTCCTCGTCGACCCCGTTCGCGCGCAGGATCCGGGAGGCCTCGTTCTTCCCGTCCTTGAGCATGGCCAGGAAGAGGTGCTCGGTCGAGACGTACTCGTCCTTGAGCTGTTCAGCCTCTTTACGGGCCGCGTCGAGGATCTGGCGCAGGGCCGTCGAGAGCGTCGACTCCCCCGCCCCGCTGACCTTGGGCAGACGCGCGAGGGCGGCCTCGACGTCGGCCCTGATCCTGGCCGCCGGCGCGCCGATCTTGGCCAGGATGGCGTTGACGATGTTCTCGTCCTGGGCCAGAAAGCTCGCCAGCAGATGCTCGGGCCGGATCTCCTGGTGGCCCCTCTCCTCGGCCAGGCCCTGGGCCTTTTGAATGGCTTCCTGCGACATGACGGTGAACTGATCCCATCTCATCTGACGCGCCTCCCTCGGGAACTATCCTTTCTATTAGAGCCTCCCGGCGGAAGGCTGTCAAGACGCCGCGCCGCGCCGCGCGCGCGTGCGGCGCAAGCTCCGCGCGCCCCCTTGACAAGCGGAAAAAAAAGCATATCTAATGTTCCTAGAGGAGTGTCATGGAAGAGATGGAAGTCACGAGCTGGCTCACGCTCGACGCGATCCGGAAGTCGAAGAGCGCGGAAGTCGTCGAAACGATCGGCAATCTCCAGACCGGACACTCGAAGTCCGTCTTCCTCGTCATCGAGGACGACTACCTCGAGCTCTGCTACAGCGACGCCGCGGCCAACACCCTCCGGCGCTTCGAGGACCGCGATGAGTTCGAGGAGGCCCTCGAAGAGCGCAAGACGGACGACGGCCAGGCCCACTTCTCGGGTAACGGCGACAAGGATCCGGACGAAGACGCGGACGAAGAGGACGACGAAGACATCGAGGACGGCTTTACCGTCGAGGACGAAACCGAATCTTATTGACCGGAGGAGCCGGACCCGGTCCGGCCCTTCAGCCCGGCCAGGATATTCAGCGCTTCGAGGGGGGTCAGCGAGGCCAGGTCGAGTCCTTCGATCTCTTCCCTGAGCTCGCGCAGGAGGGCGAATTCCCGGTCCTCGGCGAAGAGCATCATTTGATTGCGGTCCCCCGCCGGCCGGCCATGGCGGGCCAGTCGCGGCAGGCCGGCCTCGTCGAGCTCCTGCTTCTCCAGGTTGAACAGGATCTCGCGGGCCCGGTCGATGACGTCCCGGGGAATGCCGGCCAGCTTGGCGACGTGGATGCCGTAGCTCCGGTCGGACGGGCCGGCCACGATCTTGCGCAGGAAGACGACCTCGTCCTTCCACTCCCGGACCGACACGTGGAAGTTCTTGATCCGCGGCAGGGTCAGGGCGAGCTCGGTCAGCTCGTGGTAGTGCGTGGCGAAAAGCGTCTTCGGCCGGACGTCCTCGCGCTCGTGGAGCCGCTCGGCGACGGCCCAGGCGATGCTCAGGCCGTCGAAGGTGCTCGTGCCGCGGCCGACCTCGTCGAGAAGGATGAGGCTGCGGGCGGTGGCGTTGTGGAGGATCGAGGCCGTCTCGAGCATCTCGACCATGAAGGTCGATTGCCCGACGCTGAGGAAGTCCATGGCCCCGATGCGGGTGAAGATGCGGTCGACGAGGCCGATCGTCGCCGACTTGGCGGGAACGAAAGCGCCCATCTGGGCGAGAAGGACGATGAGCGCGGCCTGGCGCAGGAAGGTCGACTTGCCGCCCATGTTCGGGCCGGTGATGATCAGGATCTGGTTCCCGGCCGCGTCAAGCTCGAGGTCGTTGGGGATGAAGGGCTCGGCCTGGCTCGTTTCGATGACGGCGTGGCGGCCGGCCTCGATCCGGATCACGTCGCCCTCGTCGACCGCGGGCCGGACATAGCCGCGGCGGGCGGCGCACTCGGCCAGGGCCAGGAGGACGTCGAGCGCGGCGACGTCGGCGGCGATCCTCTGCAGGCGCAGGGTCTCCCGGGCCACGGCCTCGCGGACCTCGAGGAAGAGGCGATGCTCGAGGAGGCCGATGCGCTCCTCGGCGTGGAGGACCTTCTCCTCGTATTCCTTGAGCTCCGGCGTGAGAAAGCGCTCGGAGTTGACCAGCGTCTGCTTGCGCATGTAGTCGGCCGGGACCCGGTCCAGGTGGGGCTTGGTCACCTCGATGTAATAGCCGAAAACCTTGTTGTAGCGGACCTTGAGCGAGCCGATGCCCGTCCGCTCCCGCTCGCGGCTCTCGAGCTGGGCGATGAAGCCTTTGCCGGAGCGGCTGACGGCCCGCAGGTCGTCGAGCTCGGCGTTCCAGCCGTCCTTGACGAGGCCGCCCTCGGTCAGGAGAAAGGCCGGCTCGTCGAGAATGGCCTGGTCGATGAGGCCGGCGACGTCGGCGGCGTTGTCCCAGCGGCCGGCCATGTCCGCGAAGAGACGGGATGAGAAGGCGCGGACCTCGCGCTCGATCCCCGGCAGCGGGACGAGCGAGGCCTTGAGGGCGACGAGGTCGCGCGGGTGGGCCGCGGCCAGTGCGATCTTCCCGATGAGCCGCTCCAGGTCGTGGACGCCCTTGAGCGTCTCGCGGATCTCGCGGCGGGCGATGGTCGCGTCGAGGCCCTCGGCCACGGCGTCCTGGCGGGCGACGATCCCGGCCGCGTCGCGGAGGGGCCGGAGAAGCCAGGAGCGAAGCAGGCGGCCGCCCGGCGAGGTCACGGTGAAATCGATGATGTCGAGGAGCGTGCCCTTGATCTTGCCGTCGCGGAGGTTGCGGACGAGCTCGAGGTTGCGGACGGTCGTCGCGTCGAGGACGAGGTGGCTCGCGGCATTGAGGTAGGAGAGGCGATGGACCAGGGCCAGGGAATCCTGCCGAACTTTTTTGACGTAGGCGATGAGGGCCCCGGCCGCGGCCACGGCCCGGGCTTTGTCCTCGAGGCCGAAGCCGGCCAGCGACTTGGCGCCGAAGTGCTCCAGAACGACCCGGGCTGCCTGGGGCGGATCGAAAAGCCAGCCTTCGGCCGGGCTCAGGGCGGCAGCGTTCGACCCGTCGGGAGGAAGAACGCGACGCAGGGCCTCCTCCGCGCCTTCGGGATAGAGGATCTCCTTGGGCGCGGCCTTGAAGAGCTCGTCGGCCAGGAGCTTGGCCTCGGTCCAGTCGCCCTCGAGGGTCCGGACCTCCCCGGCGGCGAGATCGACCAGGGCCATGCCCCAGCCGTCGTCCGTGAGGGCCAGCGAGGCGATGTACGTGCTTTCCTTCGCTTCTTCGAGCTCGACCTCGACGGCCGTCCCCGGCGTCAGGACCTTGATGACCTCGCGCCTGACGACGCCTTTTGCGGCCTTCGGATCTTCGACCTGCTCGCAGATGGCCACCTTGAAGCCCTGACGCAGGAGCTTGGGCAGATAGGAGTTGACGGCATGATACGGCACGCCGCACATGGGCACTTTTTGCCGCGAGGTCAGGGCGATGTCGAGGATGGGCGCGGCGATCCTGGCGTCCTCGTAGAACATCTCGTAAAAATCACCAAGGCGGAAGAAGAGCAGGGCGTCGTGATGGAGCTCCTTGATGCGGAAATACTGCTCCATCATCGGGGTCAGAGAGGTGTCGTTGGCCATCGGCGAATGTTCACTATACCCACGCCCCTCCCCTTTTGCAAGATTGACACTCTTGGGGGGGGTGGTGTAATCTCGGGGGAGTGAACGTTCCCAATTACTTGAGCTTGGCCAGGATCCTGGCCATTCCGGCCATGGTCGCCGTGATGCTGACGAGCTTCCGGGGACACGACCTCGTCGCCTGTATCATCTTCACCTTCGCCTCGCTCACCGACTGGCTCGACGGCTGGCTGGCCCGCCGGAAAGGGCTGGTCACGGTCCTCGGCCAGCTCCTCGATCCGACGGCCGACAAGCTTCTCATCGCCTCGGCCCTCATCTGCCTCGTCCAGCTCGGCCGCGTCCCGGCCTGGGCGGCCATCGTCATCATCGGCCGGGAGATCGCCGTGACCGGGTTCCGGGCCATGGCCTCGTCCAAGGGGGTCAACATCCCGGCGTCGGCCTTCGGCAAGGCCAAGATGGGCAGCGAATCCTGGATCATCGGGGCCCTGGTGCTCGGTCCCCTCTACCTCGGGAAGTTTTATATCGTGGCCAGGATCGGGCTGTGGCTCGTCTTCGCCCTGGCCATCGTCTCGGCCATCGAATACTTCGTCCGCTTCGGGCCGCGGGTCATCTCACAGCAGGCCGAATAGGGCCGCCCTGGCCTTCTCCGCGCCTTCCCAGTTCTCGACGTTGGTGATCGCCGGCGCCTTGGGCCAGCCCCGGGAGATGCGCCTGATCAGTCCGGACAGGACCTTGCCCGGCCCGCATTCGACGCAGGCGTCGATCCCGAGATCCTTCATCACGGCCATGGACTTCGTCCAGAGAACCGCCCGGCTGACCTGCCGCTTGAGGGCGTCCCGGGCCTCGGCGCCCGTCCGGATAAGCCTGGCGTCGACGTTGGTGATGACCGGGAAGCGCGGGTCGGCGAACTCCGCGGCGTCGAGGTCGGCGGCCAGCCTCTCCTCGGCCGGTTTCATCAGCCGGGAGTGGAACGGCGCGCTGACCGGGAGCATGACCGACCGCGGCGCCTTGATCACGGCCAGCGCCTCTTCGACGGCGGCTTTCTCCCCGGAGATGACGATCTGATCGTCGCTGTTCCAGTTGGCGATCTCGACGGGGCCCGAGCGCACTTCGGCCAGGCGCCGCTCGACCTCTTCGCCCGGCATTCCCAGGACGGCGGCCATCCCGCCGGCGCCGACGGGCACGGCGTCCTGCATGTAGCGGCCCCGCTTGTGGACGAGGACGACCGCGTCCTCGAAGCGAAGGCATCCGGCGGCGACAAGGGCCGAATACTCGCCCAGGCTGTGACCCGCCGCGACGGCCGGGTCGCGCCCGAGGAGGCGGCAGGCGGCCGTGCTGACGACGAGGAGCGCGGGCTGGGTGTTCCGCGTCAGGCGCAGCTCCTCGTCCGGCCCTTCGAAACAAATTCTGGATAAGGAGAACCCGAGGGCCTCGTCAGCCTTCTCGAAAAGCGCCCGGGCTTCGGGCGAGCGGTCATGAAGATCCTTGCCCATGCCGACGGACTGGGAGCCCTGGCCGGGGAAGAGATAGGCGACGTTCATTTCAGGCAGTCCTTCTTGATCTGGATGTCGGCGTTCTTCCTCAGGTCACGGACCCAGCCGGCCGTCTGCTGGGCCCGCCGCTCGTCGCGGATCCGGATCTGGATCGCGTCCGCGACCCGGTCGATCGGCTCGGCCGCGACCCCGCGACGGGCCTGCTCGGGAACATAGATGTCCCGGTAATGCCGCTCCACCTCGGTCACCGAGACCGGGATGGACTGGCTGAACCGCAGGGCCAAAGCGCGGTCGTACAAAATGCGGCTTTCAAGATAAGGTTCGAGGTCTTTGGCGGTCAGGCCGAACTTGGCCAGCTTGGCGCCGAAGGCGTCTTCGCCGACGCTCTGGATCAGGCCGGCGACGGCCGCGGCCAGCTCGTCCTTGTTCACCCCGCGGACTTCGCGAGCCAGGTCCAGAACGATCTTCCGGTCGATGAGGGCGCTGAGGGCGGCCAGGCGCGGGTCGGTCGCGTTCTCGGCCGCCGGATCTTGCCCCAGACCGAACTCGGCGGCCACCTCGACGTCGAGGAGCGTGATCATCTCGCCGTTGACGACGGCGACCACGCAGTTGACCGTCTGGGCCGGCCCGGCCGACGCCGCGAGCAGTGTGAACAGCAGGATCCTTCTGATCATGGTTCTCATGGCCTCGTTAGAAAATATTGCCGATCGTCAGGAAAATGAGCGGCCGGCCCCTGTGGTCCTGGACGTCGAAGCCCCACAGCTTCCAGGCGATCTCCACCCGGACGGGCCCGAGGGGCGTCCGGTAGCGGATGCCGGCCCCGGCGGCGCCGCAGAGGTCGAAGGGCCGGAAGACACTGAGTCTTTCGTAGACGTTGCCCAGATCGAAAAAGGAGGCCAGGCGGAACTCCCTCCAGGCCGGGAAAAGGGCAAAGGTCAGTTCCGTGTTGACGAGGAGGACCGCTTCCCCTCCGTAGGGCTTGAACGTCGTCGGGTCCAAGGGGGCGGGGGCAATGGGCCCGAGCATCTCGAATCCTTCGCCCCGGAAGGTGTTGCTGCCCCCGGCGAAGAACCGTTCCGGCAGGTGGCTCAGGCCGTTGCCGAGCCCGAGCCGACCCGTCAGCCCCAGGTTCACCCCCGACACGAGCGGCCGGTAGTATTGGGATTTGAGGAAGAGCTTTTGGTACTTCGACTCGGTGCCGAAGACGGGCACGCCGATCTCGCCGACAACGCTGAAGAAGTATCCTCGGGTCGGGTTCAGGGTATCGTCCCGCCTCTCCCAGCTCATGCTCACGGAAGCCAGGGCGGCCGAGTACGGCAGGAACTGGCGGTCGATATCCGGAGGGAGCTGGGAGAGATCGACCGGCTGGACGATGGACGTTCGTGTCAGACTCAGGGAACCCAGCAGGAGGCGGGCCTTGGTCAAGGGCTTGGCGGCGCTCAGGCTGACGCCGCGACGGTCGAAGGTAAAGCCCGTTCGGGCTTCCCGCTCGGCCCAACCGAGGATGGTGGTCGGCATGGACAAGCCCAGGAGATAGGGCTGATTCCAGGACAAGACCGCCCGCCGCTCGATCGTGCTGACCTGGCCAAGGACGCCCACCTGTGCGCCCAGCCCGAAGATATTGCTACGGATATACTCGACTGTGCCGCGCGGCCGGAAATCGAGCCAGTCGACGAGAGCGCCGGTCACCGGGAGTCTGGATTCGAACCCCAGGCCGACTCCGGCATAATTCTGTTCGCCCTCGCGGACGGTGACGATGATGATCTCGTCGGACGGGCCGGTCTGAACCTCGTCCACGTTGATCTCGGAGAAGATGCCCAGGCGCTCGAGACGGCGCTTGCTTTCCTGGACGAGCGAGAAATCGGCCTGGCCGCCCTTCTGGATCCGGAGCTCGCGGCGGATGACCCGATTCCGGGTCGTCCGGTTGCCGGTGATGAAGACGTCGCGGACGGTGACCCGGGTTCCCTCGGTGACCTCATAGACGAGCGTGACCTCGCGGCCGGGCAGGCGTTCGACGCGGGCGATGACGTCGGTGCCGCGGACGCCGTGGTTGAGGTAGTAAGTCTCGATCTGGCCGACGTCCCTCTGGACGTTCGGCGAGAAGTAGGGGCCGCCCTGCCGGCTGACGAGCTCGTGGGCGAGCGCATCCGCGGACACGAGCGAGGTCCCCTCGATCCGGATGGACGCGACCGTGGTCTTCGGTCCCTCCTGGATATCGAAGACCGCCCGCACGCCGCGCTGCTCCCGAACCAGATCGAGACGGACCTGGACGTCGGCAAAGCCGTTGTCCTTATAGAAGCTCTCGAGCTCGTGGGGGATGGAAAACAGCCGGTCGTAGCTGAGCAGGGAGAACAGGGGCACGCCCGCGCTCACGGCCAGCCGGGTCCTCAGGTCGAGGCTCGAAAAAGCGGCGTTGCCGCGGAAATCGACGCCGGCGATCTTGGACTTCTCGCCGCGGGTGACGTCATGGACGATGATGAGCTCGTTGCGGCCCCTTTCGACCCGGCTCTGGACCGTGGCGAAGAGAAAGCCCTTGCGGCGGAGATAGTTGAGGATCCGGGCCTCGCCCTCGCTGAGGCCCCACTGCTCGAAGACGCGCTCCTCCCAGATGGGCGCGACGATGCGTTTGGGGACCTTCGCCCCGTTGACGACGATCGTGATCTTCTCCCCGGGCAGGATCTCGATGCGCAGGTCGACCCGGCGGGACTCCTCGTTGAAGACCTCGTCGGCGAGACGGACCTCCGCCCGCGGATAGCCGACCCGGTCCAGCCCCTCGGACAGAGCCTGGAGATCGGCCGCCAGGCCATTGGGCACGTAGAGGTCCCCGACCTTGCTCTTCATCTTCTTGAGGAGCGCCCGTTCCGGGATCTCGGACTTCCACTCGACCTCGAGCCCGCCGACCCGAAAGGTCTTCCAGTCCAGGATGCGGAAGACCAGGTCGGCCGTCGAGGCCCCGGCCTTCTTCTTGACGTCGCACTCGACAACGGCGTCGAAGAAGCCCTGCTTTCTCAGCCCCTCCCGGACTTCATTGACCGCGGCCGGGATGCGGTCCTCCTGGAGATAGGCGCCCGGCCGCAACGCCGTCAGGCTTTCTTGCAGGCGGGTCGCGGAGACCTTCGCGCCGCTGAAGCGGACGGCGTTGATGAAGACCTTCCGGACGAGATCGAAGACAAGATCGATCCGCTGCTCGCCCTCCTTCGTGACCCGGACGTCGGCGAAGAGGCCGGTCCGGAAGATCTGCTTGACGGCCTGGTCGACGAGCCGCGGCGAGAAGACGTCGCCGGGCTTGATGGGGATGAGATCGAGGAGTCCCGCTTCGCCGGGCTGCCCATCGACCCGGACGACGATGCGGCCGACGACGACGGCGTCCTGGGCCGCGAGGGCCTGCCCGCCGGCGACCGCAAGGGCCAAGGCGAGTGCCAGGACCGCCCCGGTCCGTCCGGTCCGGCGCCGGGCCCTAAAAGCGCCTGCGGAACTTGACATCGAAACCAAGCCTCCCCCGGTCGTCCCGCCCGCCGACGAGCGAGAATCTCCGGCTGATGTCCCATTCCATGCGGAAGAGGGGGGTCTCGTCCTCCTGGCGGACGCTGGAGTTGGCCAGGATGGTCGAATACAGGACCAACAGGTTCTTGGATATCTTCTTGCCCACCGTGATCCGGGCGGCGATCCCCCCAGGGGCGCCTTCCGGGATGTAGGGATCGATCCGGAAGCGGTCGAGGGAGAAAAGCCCCCCCGCCCCCCTCTTGGCCAGATCGGCGATCTGATAGGTCAGCAGAGAGGCCGTGTTCAGGGCCGTGCTTCTGTCCCCGGCATACGAATAGTACGTCCGCCGGAAGGACTCTCCGAGCGACAGGAGCGACAGGATCTCCTCCGGCGGAAGCGGCGGCGATGAGGTGAACTCCGGTTTGAGGCGGCTGACGGGACCGCTCATGTTGAGCGTCACCCGGAAGTCCTTGACATAGGTCTCGCCGCGAAAATCGAGGTACGGCTCGCTCACGGCATCGACGAAGCTCAGCCGGCCGTGGATGACGCGGAAGCTCCGGTCCTGGAAATAGAAGTCGCCGCTCACGAGGTCCATGTCGCCCAAGAGAACCGGGTCGGAAAACAGGCCGGTCGCCGTCAGATTGAAACGGACCTCGAACCGGCCCAGGGAATTCTGGACGACCGCGTTCTCGACGGCCCGAAGACGGATGTTGAGCGACATGCCGTCGAAGAACGACGGTCCTGACGAGGTCTCCGCCGCCGGCTGCGAGGAAAAGTTGAAGGCCTCGTAGATCTCGCGCCGCCAGTCAAACCGCTTGAACAGGATCTCCCCTTCCGTGACGAAGCGCTTCTCGTCCTTGAGAATGCGCAGCGTCGCGTCGGCCTGGACCCGCATCCGCTCCATGGGCGAGAGGACCATGTCCCGGCCCTCGAAGGTCATGTCCATCGAGGCGATGCCGCCTTCGCCGATGCCGACCTTGCCCGAGCCGGATAAGGGCCCCCCGCCGAGCGTTCCGCCGAGCGTGGTGACGGTCAGGACGCCGTCGAGATAGCTCATGGCGGAGGTGAAGTCGGTCACGGCGTAAGCGAACCCCGGCAAGGGCATGACCGGGGCGACCACGTCCAGGGTCACGGCGACCCGGGCCGCGGCCGCGGTCTCGTGGATGTCCGCGGTGTAATCGATCCGGCCCTGGGCGCCCTTCCACGGGACGATGAGGTCAAGATCGGTGATGCGGCCTTTGACGAGGCCGCTCCAAAGCTCGCCGGACAGAGGAAAATCGAACGCGCCGTCGAAAGGATTGTCCCCGGGGACGAGCTGGGCCTTGAGGCCCAGGCTGATCCTGCCGCCGGCGGCGCCGAGCTGGAGCTCGCCGCGGGCCTCGGTCTTGTTGAGGGGCGAGAGCATCAGGTCCTTGATGGTGAAGAGGCCGGGGAGCCTGTCCCGGCCGAAGACGCCGCGGCCGGCCAGGGACAGCGACAGCCGCCCGGAGGCCGACGGCACCAGCCGGGCAAAATCGAGCTCCTCGCCGCGGGCGTCGACGTCGAATTCGCCGTTGACGGTGCCGATGAGCACGCGGCCCTCGAGGCGGCCGCCATAGAAGTCCAGGGCCAGCTCGGGGAAGGAGATGACGCCTTCCTTCCAGTCGAGGCGCCCGGCGACACGGGTGGCCGTCTGGCCGTAGCCCTTGATCTCAGGGCTGGTGAACGTCCCCGAGAACTCCTGGACCCCGCCGGCCTTCTGGATCATCCGGAAATCGCCCGCGGCCCGTCCGGAGAGAGCGACGGGGATCCCCAGAGTGGGCAGGAGATGGGCCAGCTCGCCGTCGCCGTTCTTGACGTCGACCTCGAGGTCCCCGTTCGACGCCTTGACGTTGATCTGGCCCTTGAGGGCCGGGTCGTCGACATCGAACCGGCCTTCGAAGACGCCGCCCGATAAGGCGACGTCCGCCTCGACGAATTTCGCGTCGAAAAGATCGAATCCCCCGGGGGACAGCGTGGCCTTGATGGCCACCGCCGGCGAGGCCGAACGCCCGGTGAGCCGGACGTCGGCATAGCCCTGGCCGCGGATCTCTCCGAAGCCGAACGTCTGGGAAAGGACGAGGGCCACGAACTCCCGGGTTTCCTTGACGTCGGCGACCTGGCCGCGGATCCGGGCATCGATGTCTCCGGCCAGGTCGATCCTGGCCGTGGCTTCGAGCCTTCCGAAATCCGATTCGAGACCGGGCGCTTCGATGGTGACGATGTGAGAGGGGAAATCGACCCCGACCTTGGCCCCGCCGCGAAAAGCGAAAGAGTCTCCGCGCCGCTCGAGCGATGAGTCGCGGAATTCGGCGTCGGCCTCGAGCTTGCCGTGGACCAGGGTGAAAGTTCCCCAAGCGGGGGACCTGACCGGCCACGGGATCTTGATCTCCCGGAACACCGGATCGAGGAAGGCCGGCGCGACCCGGCCTTCGACCCGGCCCGGCAGGAAGGCCAGGCTCACGCTTTCGGCCGCCAGTCCCGGCTTCTGAAGGCCGAGCTCGAGACGTCCCCCGTTCTCCGGACTGAGCTCGAAGCGGCCCCGGACGGCCCCCATGGCGACGCCGTTCATGGCCAGCGTGTCCGAGGAAACGCTCGTCGTGAAGGACAGGCGGCGGTCCTTGCGCTCGAGACGGCCCTCGCCGCTCAATCGCCCGGTCCAAACGAAGGGCATGCGCAGGACGTCGTCGAGGATGTCCGTGGCCAGGTCGAATCGGGCGTCGAGCTCGATCGCCGGATCGAAGATATTCCGGACGCGCCCGTCCGCCGTGAGGGCGACGCCGGGCCCGTCGACCGCGAGCCGGCTGATGGTCACGTCCTCCCCCTTGCCCGTGAGGAGCACGTTCAGGGCGCCGATCGGGGTCAGGCCCCGCCGCGGGGACATGAAGCTGCTCGTCTCGGCCGTGGCCCGAATGGAGAAATCCGCGCCTCTCTGGGAGACGAAAGCCCGGACGCCGTGGGCTTCGAGCGTCGTCGGACCCGTCTCCAGAAAGACCGAGCCGTTCTCGATGCGCCCGCTCTCGATGACGAAGGGCAGCTCGAGGATCGACAGCGGCGGGCGGGGCTTGCCGCCGCGGGCCCCGGGGGCGGGCGGACGGATGTGGACCTCCGGGGATTCGAGGACGACGGTCAGGACCTTCCGGTTCCTCAGGAGCGACAGATAGGGGATCTCGATCCGGACGCGGCGGGCCCTCAGGACCGGCGGATCGGCCAGCGAGCGGACGTTCTCGATGACCAGGGCCGGCGGGAAGTAGGACAGCTTCAGGCTGTCGTAGGCGAACGATTTGTGGATCCCGGCCCCGACCTCCTTCAGCAGGACGTTCTTGCCGACGACCAGGCTGACGACGAGGACGGTCAAGACGAGGATGAACACTGCGGCCCGCCGGACCCTGATGGCCAGGGCCCGGGCCTGTTCGCGGATCCGGACGACGGTGTGGAGCCTCACGTCTTGACTTTCCTCCAGTCGGCGAGGAACCGCTCGACTCCGGCGTCCGTCAGCGGGTGCCGGACGAGCTTCTGCAGGACCGCGAACGGGACGGTGGCGATGTCGGCGCCGATCCGGGCCGCTTCGATGACGTGACGCGGGTGGCGGATGCTGGCCACGATGACCTCGGTCTCGAACCGATAGTTCTCGAAGATCTCGACGATCTCCTCGATCAGGGCCATGCCGTCCTCGGACACGTCGTCGAGGCGGCCGATGAAGGGGCTGACGAACCGGGCCCCGGCCTTGGCCGCGAGCAGGGCCTGGCCGGCGGAGAAGATGAGCGTCATGTTGACCGCGATGCCTTCGCCGTCGAGCGCCTTGGCCGCCTTGAGGCCTTCGAGGCCGACCGGGATCTTGACGACGACGTTGGGCGCGATCTTGGCCAGGATCCGGGCTTCGGGGATGATCTCTTCGGCCTTGAGCGAGACGCATTCGGCGCTGACGGGCCCGGGCGTCAGGGCGCAGATGGCCCGGATGTTGTCCTCGAAGGTCGCGGTCTCCTTCGAGCAGAGCGACGGGTTCGTGGTCACCCCGTCGAGGACGCCCCAGCCCGCGACTTCGCGGATCTCGTCGAGATTGGCCGAATCCAGGAACAGCTTCATGGGTCCTCCTAGGCGTCCGGGCGGGTGAACGTGTTCGAGAGCACGCCGATCCCCTCGACCTGCACGTCGACGCGGTCGCCGGGCGACGTCGGACCGACCCCGGCGGGCGTGCCCGTGGCGATGATGTCGCCGGGGTTGAGGGTCATGATCCGGGACAGGAACCGGACGAGGTCGGGAATGGGGAAGATCAGGTTGGCCGTCGTCCCGGATTGGACGAGCTTGCCGTTGAGGAAGGTCTTCAGGCGGAGCCCGCGCGGGTCGAGCCCGGTCGCGATGCAGGGACCGACGGCGGCGAAAGTGTCGAATCCCTTGGCCCGCGTGAACTGGACGTCCTTGGCCTGCAGATCACGGGCGGTGACGTCGTTGAAGCAGGTGTAGCCGAGGATGAAGCTTTCGACCGGCTCGTCATCGCCAAGCTCCCGAGTCTTCTTGCGGATGACGACGCCGACCTCACCCTCATAGTCCACCCGGGCGGACGCGGGCGGCTGGACGACGGCCTCGAGGTGACCGATGACCGCCGAGGGCGGCTTGAGGAAGATGAGCGGTTCCTCCGGCAGGGGGTTCCCCAGCTCCTGGGCGTGCTCCCGGTAGTTGCGACCGATGCCGATGATCTTCGAGGGCAGGACCGGCGGCAGGACGTGGACATCCCCGATGGGCACCGGGCTCGTGCCGATGCGGAAGTCGCCGAAGACCGACCCGATGATCGGGAAGAGATACTCTTCCTTGAGCACGCCCTGGAGGACCCTCTTGCGATAGCGGAACCGGTAGATCTTCACAAGCTCTCTCCGGACATCAGGATACACCTTCGGCGGCCGGCGGGTCGACCCCGGCGTCCTTTCGGACGACGGCGACGGCGACGGGCGCCGAGAAATCCGAGGCCCGCCCTTTCGCGTCGAAAACACGGACGGCGAAGGCCAACCTCTCCGGAGCGGCGGCCGGCGCCGGAAGCGCATAGGCAAACGTCATGACGCCGGAGGCCCCGATCTCCTTGCCGGGGATCTTGCGAACGAGCCGGGCCGTCTTTTCGATCGCCTCGGACGTCAGAGGCCCGCCGCCGGCCGGGAGGCCCTTGTCGAAGACCCAGACCTCGACCGCGCCGAGCGGCCCGAGCGGCCGCCCCGAGATCGCCTTCGTCGGATTCGTCCAGCGCAGGACGATCGTGCCGCCGGCCGCGGTCGAGGTGAGCGCCTCGACGGGCATCGGCGCCCCCCCGCGCGGCACGACGAGCGGGCCCTTGCGGCCGCAGCCCGGGGCGGTCACGAGGCCGAGGCCGATGAGGAGCGCCGCGACCGGTTTTGTCATCACAGGATGAAGCGCCTCAGGTCCTGGCTGACGAGGATGTCCTTGAGATGGTCCTGGACGTAGCCGCGGTCGATGCGGATGGATTTGGGAGCGATGTCCGGGGCGGCGAAGGAGATGTCCTCCATGACCTTCTCGACCACGGTGTGGAGGCGGCGGGCGCCGATGTTCTCGGCGTCGGCGTTGACCTTCTCGGCGATGTCGGCGATCTCGTCGACGGCGTCCCGGGTGAAGGAGACGGTCACCCCCTCGGTGCCCATGAGGGCCTCGTACTGGCGGATGAGGGCGTTCTCCGGCTCGGTCAGGATGCGCACGAAGTCGTCCTTGTTGAGGGGCGTCAGCTCGACCCGGATCGGGAAGCGCCCCTGGAGCTCGGGGATGAGATCGGAGGGCTTGGAGACATGGAAGGCCCCGGCTCCGATGAACAGGATGTGGTCGGTCCGGACGAGCCCGAACCGCGTGTTCACGGTCGTGCCCTCGATGATCGGCAGGAGGTCGCGCTGGACGCCTTCGCGGCTGACGTCGGGCCCGTGGCCGGACTCGCGGCCGGCGATCTTGTCGACCTCGTCGAGAAAGATGATGCCGGACTGCTCGACCCGCTCGATGGCCAGGCGCGAGACCTGGTCCATGTCGACGAGGCGCTTCTCCTCCTCCTCGAGGATGAGCTCGCGCGCCTCCTTGACCTTCATCCGCCGCCTTTTCGTCCGGCCGCCGAGGAAGCCGGGCAGGAACTCCTGGATCTGGAAGCCGATCTCCTCGACCCCGGAATTGGACACGACCTCGAGGGGCGGCGTCGTCTTCTCCTTCACGTCCAGATCGACCGGGCGGTCGTCGAGAAGACCGAGGCGGAGCTGGGCCCGGAGCTTCTCGCGGGTGTCGTGCGGCGCCGCCTCCTCCTCGGTCTCGCCGGACGATTCGTCGCGCTTCTTCGCCGGCGGCAGGAGGATGTCGAGCAGCCTCTCCTCGACGGCGGCCCGGGCCTTGCCTTCGATCTCGGCGATCTTCTCCTGCTTGACCATGTCCACGGAGATGCGGACGAGATCGCGGATCATGGACTCGACGTCGCGGCCGACATACCCGACCTCGGTGAACTTGCTGGCCTCGATCTTGAGGAAGGGCGAGAAGGTCAGCTTGGCCAGACGCCGCGAGATCTCGGTCTTGCCCACGCCGGTCGGACCGATCATGAGGATGTTCTTGGGGGCGATCTCGTCGGCGAGAGCGGGCGGGAGCTTGCGCCGGCGGTAGCGGTTGCGCAGGGCGATGGCCACGGCCTTCTTGGCCGCCTTCTGGCCGATGATGTACTTGTCGAGCTCGGCGACGATCTCCCGCGGCGTGAGCTCGGTCTCGGGAGCCTCGGCGGCGGGCTTCTCCAGCGATTCGGGCAGGACGATCGGCATTCAGAGCTCCTCGACCGTGATCTCGGTGTTGGTGTAGACGCAAATGTCGGCGGCGATCCTCAGGGCTTCCTCGGCGACGGCCCGCGCCTCGAGATCGGTGTGCTTGATGAGGGCCCGGGCCGCGGCCAGGGCGAAGGACCCGCCGGATCCTATGGCCAGGATGCCGTCGTCCGGCTCGACGACGTCGCCGGTGCCGGAGATGAGCAGGGACGTCTCGGTGTTGGCCACGATGAGCAGGGCGTCGAGCTGACGCAAGGCTTTTTCCATGCGCCAGTCCTTGGCCAGCTCGATCGCGGCCCGGGAGAGATTGCCGCGGTATTCCTCGAGCTTGGACTCGAAACGGGTGAACAGGGCGAAGGCGTCCGACGTGGACCCGGCGAACCCGGCCAGGACGTCGCCCTTGCCCAGGCGGCGGATCTTCTGGGCGGTCTTCTTGAGAACGGTCTGGCCCATGGTCACCTGGCCGTCGGCGGCCATGGCCGTTTTCCCCTTGTGGCGGACACAGATGACGGTCGTCGAACGGATCATGGATTCACCTTTCAGGATACGTCAATGATATAAGATAGGACGGATCAAGTAAAGAAAGTGACCCGTCCGGTTCTTGAGGAGGCCCTCCGGCGGGAAGCGGACTCTGCGGAGCGACCCGGCAGAAGGACGGCGGAGCGACTCGGAGCCGGAATTCTGCGAGATCTCTTGGCAGAGATACTCTTTCAAAATATTTATCAGAATCGTGACCGTTTGACGAGCCACGAAGGCTTCCATTAAGATACGGGCGAATCGAGCTTCGCGAGGAGGCCTCATGCCGTCCCTGACTCTGGTGGTGATGGCCGCGGGAATCGGCAGCCGCTACGGCGGGCTGAAGCAGGTCGATCCCGTCGGCCCGAGCGGCGAGGCCGTGCTGGATTACTCCGTGTATGACGCCCTGCGGGCCGGATTCGACCGGATCGTCTTCATCATCCGCAAGGACATCGAAGCGGCCTTCCGCGACAGGATCGGCCGCCGCATCGAGCGCGCGGCGGACACGGCCTACGTCCTCCAGTCCCTGGACCAGGTCCCGCCCGGGTTCCGGGTCCCCGAAGATCGGAAGAAGCCTTGGGGCACGGCCCAGGCCATCCTGGCCTGCAGGGACGCCGTCACGACGCCGTTCCTGGCCGTGAACGCGGATGATTATTACGGCCGGACGGCTTTCGAGGCCATGGCCGGCCATCTCGGCCGCGGACCGGGCGCCGGGGGGACGCCGGAATTCGCCATGGTCGGCTACCGGCTCGAGAACACGCTCTCCGAGCACGGCACGGTGGCCCGGGGCGTCTGCGAGGCCACGCCGGACGGCTACCTCGTCGGCATCCGCGAGGTCTTCAAGATCAAACGCTTCGCGGACGGCATCAAGCACATGGAGAACGAGGCCGATTGGCTGCCTCTCGACCCGGCCGGCTGGACGTCGATGAACTGCTGGGGCTTCACGCCTCCCCTCTTCGGCGAGCTCGAGAGCCGCTTTCCGGGTTTCCTGCGGAGAAGCGCCGCGAACATCCTCAAGGCGGAGTTCCTCATCCCGGAAGTCGTCGGCGAGCTCATCCGGGAGAAGAAAGCCCGGGTCAAGGTCCTGCCGACGCGGGAGCGCTGGTTCGGCGTGACCTATCCCGAGGACCGGCCCCTGTTCCGGTCGGCCATCCTCGCGCTCGTCGAGTCCGGGATCTACCCCCGCGATCTCTGGGCCGGCACCTCCGCATCGTAGCGACAAAAACTGAAGATCCGAGGAAGGACGATGAAAAGAACAGCTGTCCTGATCGCTTGTCTCGGCCTGCTGGCCGTCTCTATGGCCCCATCTCAGAACGGGCCCGAGGATTGGGAGAATCCGGCCGCCCTTCACGCCGGCACGGAAGCCCCCCGGGCGACATTCGTTCCTTTCCCGGACGCGGCTTCGGCGCTGCGGCTCGGCCCCAAGGAATCGCCCAGGTATCTTTCGCTCAACGGCCCGTGGAAGTTCCACTGGTCGCCGCGCCCGGCGGACCGGCCCTTGGATTTCTGGAAACCCTCGACCGACGTCAGCGGCTGGAAGGAGACGCCCGTTCCCTCGAACTGGATGTTTCAGGGCTACGATATCCCGATCTATGTCAACTCGTCCTACGAGTTCGCGCCCAATCCCAAGCCGCCGCTCGTGCCCCACGACCACAATCCGGTCGGCTCCTACCGCCGGACGTTCACCGTCCCCTCCGGCTGGGATGGGATGCAGGTCTATCTCCACTTCGGCGCCGTCAAGTCCTTCTTCTATGTCTGGGTCAACGGCGAGAAGGTCGGCTTCAGCAAGGACTCGAAGACGCCGGCCGAATGGAACATCACCCGGTTCCTCAAGCCCGGGGAGAATGTCGTGGCCGCGGAGGTTTATCGCTGGTCGGACGGCTCCTATCTCGAATGCCAGGACTTCTGGCGGCTGGCCGGAATCGAGCGCGACGTTTATCTTTACGCCGCGCCGAAGATCCGCATCCGCGACTTCGAGGTCCGGGCCGGCCTCGATGCCGCTAACCGGAACGGCCTCTTGGAAGTGACGGTCGATCTCGCGGCCTATGATGCCGGAGGCAGACTGACCGACTCGGTCGACCGGTGGCTTTCGCCGGTCTCCCTGAAACTTCTCGATGCGGAGGGCCGGACAGTGGCCGCCGCCGCAGCTAGGCTCCACCGTGAAGAAAGTGTAGGCAACGAGCGGCGAGGTACCGGAAGGGGGACCGGCTTATGGTTCGAGAAGACGGTCAAGGACGTCAAGCACTGGAGCGCGGAGACCCCCTACCTCTATCGCCTCGTCCTGGAACTCCGGGATCGGAACGGGAAGATCCTCGAAGCGGTCACGTCGCGGATCGGCTTCCGGACCTCCGAGATCAAGGACGGGCGCCTTCTCGTCAACGGCGCGGCGGTCCTGCTCAAGGGCGTCAACCGCCACGAGCATGATCCCTACACGGGCCACGTCATCTCGGAAGAGTCCATGCGGCGCGACATCGAGCTCATGAAGCAGTCGAACATCAACGCCGTCCGGACCTGCCACTATCCGAACGACCCGCTCTGGTACGATCTCTGCGACGAATACGGGCTCTACCTCATTGACGAGGCCAACATCGAATCGCACGGCATGGGCTACGGCCCCGAGAGCCTGGCCAAGGACCCTTGGTGGGGTCCGGCCCATCTCGACCGCGTCGCCCGCATGGTCGAACGGGACAAGAATCATCCCTCGGTCATCATCTGGTCGCTCGGGAACGAGGCCGGCGACGGCGTCAACTTCGAGGATGCCTACGCCTGGCTTAAAAAGCGAGACCCGTCGCGCCCGGTCCAGTACGAGCGGGCCGAGCTGCGGCCGCACACCGATATCTATTGCCCGATGTACGATTCGATCGAGGAGATGCTCAAGTACGTCTCGGTGAGGCAAACGCGGCCGCTCATCCAGTGCGAGTACGCCCACTCCATGGGCAACTCCACCGGAAACCTCCAGGACTACTGGGACGCCATCGAATCCCACGACCAGCTCCAGGGCGGGTTCATCTGGGACTGGGTCGACCAGGGCTTCGCGGCCAAAAACGCCAGGGGCGAGCTCTTCTGGGCGTTCGGCGGCGATTACGGACCGGCCGACGTCCCCTCGGACCAGAACTTCTGCTGCAACGGTCTCGTCGCCCCCGACCGGACGCCCCACCCGGCGCTCTTCGAGGTCAAGAAGGTCTATCAGTTCGTCAAATTCCGGGCGGCCGATCTCGCCGCGGGCAGGATCGAGCTCCGCAACCGATACGACTTTATCGCTCTCGACCGTTTCGACCTCGACTGGGAGCTGGCCGCGTCCGGCAAGACCTTGGGTTCGGGGAAGCTCCAGGCGCCGGCCGTCGCGCCTCGCGCGAGCTCAATCGTCCGATTGCCTCTCCCCCGCTTCGCGCCGGAGGCCGGCCGGGAATATTTCCTCAACGTCTCGCTCCGCGCCCGCGAAGCCTCGCCGGGAGTCCCCAAAGGACACGTCGTCGCCTCGGAACAATTCTTATTGCCCAATGTCGCCGAGGCCGCCGCGCCGGGGTCCGCTCTGCCGCCGCCCGCGATCGAAGTCGGCCCGCGCTTCCTTCGTATCGCCGGCCCGGATTTCTCGGTCCGCTTCGACCGGCTCACGGGGGAGATGGATTCATTCGTCAGCGACGTTCATGAGCTCATCGCATCGGGGATCGAGCCCAGCTACTGGCGCGGACCGACGGACAACGACTTCGGGAACCGGATGCCGCGTCGTCTGGACTTTTGGCGTCAGGCCAGCCTTTATCGCGACCTGAGAACGATCGAGGGCCGCGAGACCGGCCACGACCAGGCGACCGTGACCGTCGTCTACGACCTCGCCGGCGGCCAGGCGACGCAAACGCTCGAATACGCCGTCGAAGGCGACGGCCGGGTAACGGTGCGTTCGAAGCTCGATCTCAAGGACGGAGCCAAACTGCCCGAGCTCCCCCGGATCGGCCTCCGGATGGCCGTTCCCGCGGGATTCGACCGGGTCCAATGGTACGGCCGCGGGCCGTTCGAGAACTACTGGGACAGGAAGACGGCGGCTTTCGTCGGTCTCTACGAAATGACGCCGGCCGAGCACATTCCCTACGTCAGCGCGCAGGAATACGGCAACCGATCCGACACGCGTTGGTTGGCCGTCCGCGACGCCGAGGGACGGGGGCTTCTCATTTCCGGCGATCCCGTCCTCGAATTCTCCGCCCATCACTTTTGGCCGGAAGACCTGACCCAGCCGAGCCGCGGCTCGAAGCACCCGCCGGACATCCAGAGGCGCGATTTCGTCTGCCTGACCCTCGATCATGCCCAGATGGGCGTCGGCGGCGACGATTCCTGGGGGGCCAGGGTCCATCCCCAGTACACCCTGCCGGCGCAGGATTACGACTTTCGCTTGACGCTCCGCCCGCTCAGGCCCGGCGACGACCCGGGGGCCGGACGGGTGCGCTGAACAGGCCTGCGGGAGGCGAAACCAAATCCGCCCCTCGAGCGTATTTTCTTATGGGTTTGATATATAATAGACCCGATTTGATTTCGTGTTTTCGATAGACATACGGCTCATCCCATGAAGTGCCCGCGCTGCCAGAACGACAATCCCGAGGGGACCCGTTTCTGCGGCCGCTGTGGCCGCGAGATGCCCGGCTCGGGCGAGACCCTTCCGACGGGGACGGCCACCTTCCAAACCCCCTCCAAGGGCCTCGAGCGCGGCACGACGTTCGCCCGCCGCTTCGAGATCATCGAGGAGATCGGCCAGGGCGGCATGGGCACGGTCTACAAGGCCTTCGACAGCAAGATCCGGGAGGTCGTGGCCCTCAAGCTCCTCAAGCCCGAGATCGCCTCGGACCCCGAGGTCATCGAGCGCTTCCGCAACGAGATCAAGCTGGCCCGGCAGGTGGCCCACCGTCACGTCTGCCGGATGTACGATCTCGGGGAGGAATGGCTCTCGATCTTCATCTCCATGGAATACGTCCCCGGCGAGGATCTCAAGAGCTTCATCCGCCGGTCGGGTCACCTCACCGAGGCCAAGGCCGTCGGGCTGGCCAAGCAGATCGCCGAGGGCCTGGCCGAGGCCCATCGTCTGGGCGTCGTCCACCGCGACCTCAAGCCCCAGAACGTCATGATCGACAAGGAAGGGAACGCCAAGATCATGGACTTCGGCATCGCCCGGTCCCTCCACACCCGCGGCGTCACCGGCACGGGGGTGATCATCGGGACTCCGGAGTACATGGCGCCGGAGCAGGCCGAAGGCCGCGACATCGATCACCGGGTCGATATCTATGCGCTGGGGGCCATCCTGTTCGAGATGGTCACGGGCCGCGTCCCCTTCGAGGGGACGACGCCGCTCAGCATCGTCCTCAAGCATCGGAGCGAACCTCCCGCCGACCCGCAGACGATCAACACTCAGATCTCCGCCGGGCTGAGCCGGATCATCCTGAAATGCCTGGCGAAATCGCGGGACGCCCGTTATCAGTCGGCGACCGAGGTCCTCGAGGACCTGACCGCGGTCGAACAGGGCCTGCCCATGACCCGCCAGATCACGGCCCGGACGAAGCCCCTCACCGACCGCGAGATCACGGTCAAGTTCAGGCTCAGGAAGATCCTCGTCCCGGCGCTCGCCGTGGCGGCGCTGGTCATCGTCGGGATCGTTTCGCTCGTCAACCGGGGCGACAGGAGCGAGCCGTCGGGCCGGCCCGGCCGCAACATCTCCTCGCGACTGGCCGATAAGATCGCCTCCGGCGTCGAAACCATAACGAATACCGCGGCCCGGCCGCAGCCGCCGGAAGAGAAAACGACGGAGCCGAATCCTCCCCCCGGCGGGGGGGTGCCTTCGGCCATCATGGGCTACCTCGCCCCGTTCATGAAGGACCCGGCCAAGTTCATGAACGAGAAGGACGCTCAGGAGTTCGAGAAGGCGCTGGCCACGATCAAGGAGAAATATCCGGCCGAAGCGTCCGCCCTGTCGCAATGGCTCGACAGCATCCAGGCCCGGATCACGGAAGGGAAGAAGCAGAAGGAGGCGGGCAATCTCGAGGCTTCGAAGCGGAGCTATGACCGGGGCGAGTCCGACATGCGGAAGCTCCTCTCCCAGGTCAGCGAACGGGAGCGGGCGGAGGCGGCGTTCAAGGAACTCCAGGAGACGAAACGGAAGATGGGCGGCCCGTCCCGGACGGGACGGCCCAACCTCCTCTCCTGGATCGCGATGGAGAAGGAAAAGGACGCCTCCGACGCCTTTGCCAAGAACGATTTTTCCGGCGCCAGGATCCTGTGCGACATCCTGAACCGGGTCCATCTCCTGAGCCCCAGGGCGACCGACGAAGAGCAGGGGCTGGCCGCCCTGAGCGAGCTGACAGGCACGATCCGCAAGGACGCCGAAGCCGCGCAGGCGCCCTCCAAGCAGGCCTGGCTCTACGAGCGGGCCACGACCGAGGAGAACGGCGCCCGGCAGATGGCCAAGGACGGTCTTGTCCCCCAGGCGGCCGAGCAGTACATCCTGGCCGCCTTCCTCTACGAGAAGGCCAAGGAAGTCTCGCTCGAGAGCGCGCAGGCCGGACGGACTTGACGGCCGTTACGATGAAAAAGCCCGGGAAGCGTCTGCTCTTCGTCTGTTATGGGAACATCTGCCGCAGCCCGATGGCCGAGGCCATCGCCCGCCAGCGCCTCGGCCCGAAAGCCGAGGTCGCCAGCGCCGGCATCGGCGCGACCGGCGGCCCGCCCACGGACGAGGCCGTCCTGGTCATGAAGCTCGTCTACAAGATCGACATCTCCTCCCATATCGCGCGACCGGTCGGGACCTACGACCTCGGCAGCTTCGATGACATCATCGCCATGGACCCGTTCATCTACCACAATCTGCGGCATATCTGGGAGATTCCGGAATCCATCCTCTACGGCTGGGATATCAAAGACCCTCTCGGATCGGATTATCAGACCTACAAGGAAACCGCGCTCAAGATCGAGCAGCGTCTGGCACAGTTCCTAGCCGCGGTCGGCCTCGACGCCTGAAGCTTCGCCCCGTCCCCTATCTGTCCATCATCGTCCCCAGAAAGCGCAGGGACGGCACGTTCTCGAAAAAGATCCTGGCGGCCGTCAGCAGCGGGACGGCCAGGATCATGCCGGGAAGGCCCCAGAGCCAGGCCCAGAAGAAGAGCGAAAAAAGAACAAGGAGCGGAGACAAGCTGACCTCCTTGGCCATGAGCCGCCGCTCGAACAGGCGGTGCAGGCCCGCGTGGGCCCCGGCCAGGAGGACCAGGATGAGAGCGACCTTGAGGGTGAAGGCCCCATCGAGGAAAAAGGCCAGGAGGACGGGCAGGGCGACGGAAATGATGGCGCCGAGAGCGGGGATGTAGTTGATGAGAAAAGCCAGGACGCCGAAAACGACGGCGAAACGGACCCCGAAGGCGGCCAGCACGGCCGTGGTCAGGATCCCGATGAGGAGGTTGACCAGGGTCCTGACGGCCAGATATTTCTGGATCTCGTGGCTGATCCGGACCTCCGCATGGCTCAGGGTCGAGGCTTGGGCCGGAGGGAAGGCCTCGGCGATCTTCTTCGTCATCCGGCCGCGGCCGGCCAGGATGAAGATCATGAAGACAAAGATAAGCAGCAGCTGCGACATGAACGAAACGAAAGGCCCGAGAGCGGAGATAAAAAATGCCCCTAACCGGTTCTCGTTGAAGGAGTTGACCCAATCCGTCAGACCTGCCCTCAGGTGCGGGTTGGAAACGATCCGATCGATCTTGTCGACCAGCGATTTGATAAAGTCCGTGTAGGACGAGATCTCGGCGGCGAGGGACTTGCCGCCCGCGTAGAAGACGGTCCCGACGAAGTAGAAGGCGGCGAAGATCACGAGCAGGATGAGGATCAGGGCGACATATTTCGGCACCTTGCGCCGGACCAGAAAATCGAGGACGGTCGAGACGGCGAAGGAGAACAGGAAGGCCAGGCTGAAGGGGATGAGGACGGACCTGGCCAGCTTCAAGAAAACCCCGAGCAGGAAAACGACGACGATCGGCGACGCCGAACCTGAGGAAGCTTTTCTTATCCACTCGATCGCCTTTTCTTTTATCATAACGAAAATCCTGTTTAAAAGGAATGGGGGCCACCTCCGTCAGGTCGCGGAGGGACATCGGGGATCATCTCCGTTCCTTCCCTTGCGCTCGACATGCTCTGGCCCCTATCCCTTTTGGGTGTTTGACGATAAGTCGAGGGCTGCCCTCAGAGGGGGTCTGTTCTTAGGGCTGCTCCCATTTGTGAATTGACCGCAGGTTGTCGCTGTGCTAATGGATATTGCGCGGGTAATCGGAGAACGAAGGGAGAGTCGAATGGCGCATCGCGCATTAAGAACATCGGCCATGGCGCTGGCGCTGGCAGGCCTGGTCGCGGCGGCCGGAGCTGCGGACCTCAAGACCCTGACCAAAGAGCTTTTCGTCGTCCCGTCGACGACCGGCAACGAGGAGATGCTCGCGGCCAGGATCCGGGGTCTCCTGCCCAAGAACGTGGCGATCGAAGAAGCGGGCCTGGGCACGATCGCCGTCCGGCTCGGCGGCACGCCGGGGCCGACTCTCATCATCGCGGCCCTCGACGGCTACGGGCACATGGTCAGCGGCATCACGCCCGAGGGCTACCTGACGCTCGACCGGCCGGTGCCTCCGCCCCACGCCCGGTTCGACGCCTTCCTTCTCGGCCAGCCGGTCATCATCTCGACGGCGAAGGGACCGGTCCGGGGAGTCGTTTCGCAGCCCGCGATCCATCTCCTCACCCCTGAGCGGCGAAAGACCCAGGTCGAAGGATTCTCGCTGGAGATCGCCTATGTCGACATCGGCGCCCGGACGGAGAAGGAAGCCCGGGCCAGGGGCGTCGAGTTCCTGGACCCGGTCACCTATCCCGCCGTTCTGACGGAGCTTGCCGGTGACCAGTGGGCCGGGCCGTCGCTCGCGGTGAAGGCCGCCGCGGCCTGTCTCGTTTCCGTGATCGAGACACTGGCCGGCCGGGCGGGCGGCGAAGAGACCGTCCTGGCCTGGGCGGCCCAGACCAAATTCGGCGCCCGGGGCCGGGGCGCGCGACCGGCCATCGGCTCAGCGCGCGCCAAGTCCAAATGGCAGCCGAAAAGGACGATCGTCGTCGACGTTATCGCCGCGGGCAAGGGCGACGGCTCCCCGGTCCCCGGCATGGGCCCGGTCCTCGTCCAGGCCAAAGATGAATCGTCCGCGCTGCGACAGGCGGTCGAGGCGGCCGCGGCGGCCGCCGGAGCTCCCCTGCAGTTCCAGGCCGCGCCCGATTCGCCGTTGGCCCTGCCGTTCGCGGGCCCGCCGACGGAGGTCGTGACGCTGGCCCTGCCGGTCCGCTTCCTCAATACGCCGTCCGAGGTCGTCGCGCTCAAGGACCTGGAGGCCTTGCGCGACATCCTGGAGCGATTCCTCCGACCGGGAGGTGCGAAATGAACAGGCGGATCGGCATCGTCATCATGGCGTTTCTCGTCTCCGTCTCTTCGGCCGGCGCCCAATCCAAGGCCTGGGACATCCTCCGGGAGATCGTGCTCGTGCCCGGCGTTTCGGGTCACGAGGGCCCCGTGTCAGATTTCATTCAGGGCAGGT
>CAVULT010000023.1:0-13076 GCA_963742235.1 Candidatus Aminicenantota bacterium
AAAGCCGTCCCTTGAACGGGGCGGTCACCGTCGCTTCCGGCCCGAGGGGAAAAAGGACGAAGATCTCGTCCCGGACCTCGATCCCCGAATCCTCATCGACCCGCCGGGCGATGGGCTGGACGACCTTGCCGATGAGCGCTCCGAGATTCACGTTCGGGATGGGCTGGTCGACGGTCACGAGATCGATCCCCTCGGGGCCGCAGACGGCTTCGGGGTTTCCTCTCTGCAGGCTGATCTCCCCGGAGGCGGAGATGCGAAGCTCCTCGCCGGGCCCGACGTCGATGGCCGTATCGACCCAGCCGGCGTCGGCCGCGACGGCGATCGTCTTCTCCGATGGAAGCCCGGCGGCTTGGTCCTGAGGCCTCGACGAAGGCCGGGCCGGGGTGGACAGGGCGAGCCCGCAGATCCCCGCGCAGGCGGCCAGGCCCGCCATGACGCGAATCCTGGGGGTCATCTCCCCGCCTCCTTTATCCCCGGCATGTTCAGGACGGCGACGACCGCCGGGTGGATGAGACCGTTCGTCGCCAGGACCGCCGGGGATCCCAGGGCAAAGGCCCGCTCCGCGAAGTCCGTGACCCGGCCCCCCGCTTCCATGACCAGCAGGGCCCCGGCGGCCACGTCCCAGGGTTTGAGCTTGAGCTCCCAGAAGCCGTCGAAACGGCCGCACGCGACATAGGCCAGGTCGAGGGCCGCCGAACCGCAGCGCCGGATGGCCTGGGCGCGGACGATGAGCCGGGACCAATGATCGAGGTTGTTCTCCGGGCTCAGGCGGACATCGTAGGGAAAACCCGTGGCCAGCAGGCTTCGGCCCAGGTCGGAGACGCCGGAAACGCGGATCGCGGCGCCGTTGAGAAAAGCGCCGTTCCCGGCCTCGGCCCGGAACATCTCGTCGCGCACGGGGTCATAGACGAATCCGAGCGCGAGCCGGCCGGAGCATTCGAGGGCGACGGACACGCAGAAAACGGGAAAAGCGTGGGCAAAGTTGGTCGTGCCGTCGAGAGGATCGATGACCCAGCGGCAATCCGAGGTCCCTGACCTCTCCAGGCCCTCTTCGGCCAGAAAACCGTGGGACGGGAAGGCCGACGAGAGCCGGCCGACGAGGATCTCCTGGGCCCCGACGTCGAACGGCGTCACCAGATCGACGGCCCCCTTGTAGGTCGTCTCCACGACGCGGCCGAGATTCGCCCGCAGGTACCGGCCGGCTTCCCGGACGGCCGCCTCGCCGGCCCTGGCGAATTCCTTGAAATTGTCCATCGGCTCCTATCTTATGGGGAAATCAAGAGGGGGTCAAACCTACACGTTTTCAATTTTGCGGCTCGAATGGGCCAAAACTGAAAACGTGTAGGTTTGACCCCGTCTTGCGCTGAACCCGGACGGCGGATTTCCGTAGTATAATAGACGGACAGTACCCGAACCCAACCGGAAAGGTTTGAACCCATGAGTGAAAAGGCGAGTTTCTTCAAACGGCGGAAAAAGCTGTTGATCGTCTTGGCCGTCCTGGTGGTCGTCGGCGCCATCGTCGTAGCCAACCTCCAATCCCACCGCGAGAAGACGGTCAAAGTGACCATTGACAAAGTCCAAAAGCAGGACCTGACCTCCCTCGTCTCGGCCTCCGGAGAGGTCAAGCCGAAAAAGAACATCAATATCAGCGCCCAGGTCCCCGGCCGGATCGTCAAGATCGGCGTCGTCGAGGGCCAGGATGTCAAGGCCGGCGATTTCCTCCTCAAGCTCGACTCGACCCAGTACGAAGCCATGGCCGACCACGACCAGAACTTCATCCGGGCCGCCAGAGCCGACCTCATCCAGTCGGAGGCGCGGCTGAAGAGGGACAAGAGCTCTTTTGACCGCCAGCAGCAGCTCTATGACGACAATCTCATCTCCAAGGACCAGCTGGAGGCGTCCAAGGCCCAGTACGACGTCGACACGGCTCAGACGAACGCCATCGAGTTTCAGATCAAGCAGGCCGAGGCGTCCCTCAAGAGCACCATGGACAGCCTGGCCAAGACGACCTACGTCTCGCCGATCGACGGGGTCATCACCAGCCTCCAGGTCGAGGAAGGCGAGACGGCCATCATCGGCACCATGAACAACCCGGGGACGGTCATGCTGACCATCGCCGACCTGTCGGTCATGGAGGTCGAGGTCGAGGTCGACGAAACCGACGTCATCGGCGTCTCCCTCGGCCAGGAAGCCGACATCCGCGTCGACGCCCTGCCCGGCACGATCTTCAAGGGCAAGGTCACCGAGATCGGCAGCTCGGCGCTCGTGAAGGCGACGGCCGGCGTCGCGACCCAGGAATCCAAGGACTTCAAGGTCGTCGTCACGCTCGACAACCCCGACCGCAAGCTCAAGCCCGGGCTGTCCGCTTCGGCCGACATCATCGTGTCCCAGAAGAAGCAGGTCCTGGCCGTGCCCATCTCGTCGCTCGTCCTGCGGGAGAAGCCGAACGTCGACAAGAACGCCCCCGCCGCGGCCCGCGAGGAAGAAGGCGTCTACGCCGTCGAAGCCGGCCGGGTCAAATTCACGCCGGTCGGCAAGGGCATCACCGGAGGGATGTTGATCGAGATCACCTCCGGGCTCAAGGAGGGCCAGGAGATCGTCACCGGTCCGTACGCCGCTCTCCGCGGGCTCAAGGACGGCGTCCTCGTCAAGGCGGAACAACCGAAGAAGGAAGCCTGAGGCCATGACCGGACCGGACCCCATCGTCATCCTGGCCGAGGACCTCTGGAAGGTCTATAAGCTCGACGAACAGGAGGTCGAAGCCCTGCGGGGCGTTTCCCTGACGGTCGAGCGGAACGAATTCGTGGCCATCATGGGCCCCTCGGGCTCGGGCAAGTCGACGCTGATGAACCTCATCGGCTGCCTCGACACGCCGAGCTCCGGCGTCTACCGTCTCAACGGCAAGCTCGTCAGCGCCATGACCGAGGACGAGCTGGCCTTCATCCGCAACCGTGAGATCGGCTTCGTCTTCCAGGTCTTCAACCTCCTGCCCAAGGCCTCGGCCTTCCGGAACGTCGAGCTGCCCCTCATCTACGCCGGCATGAAGAAGACCGAGCGCGAGGACAAGGCCCGCCGGGCGCTCGAGCGGGTCGAGATGAAGGCCCGAATGAACCACAAGCCGGCCGAGCTCTCGGGCGGCGAGCGCCAGCGCGTGGCCGTCGCCCGGGCCCTGGTCAACGAGCCGTCCCTCCTCCTGGCCGACGAGCCGACGGGGAATCTCGATTCCCGGACGGGCCGGGAGATCCTCAACCTCTTCCACCGCATCCACGAGCAAGGCAACACGATCATCATGGTCACCCACGACCGCGAGGTCGCCGATCAGGCCCAGCGCATCATCCACATCCGCGACGGCCAGATCGAGAAGGACGAACGGAAAGGAGCCTAGCCCATGAGCCTGGTCAAGCGCATCGAAGGGGTCTTCTTCAACCCGCGGCCGACGTTCGACGGGCTGGCCGCCAAGCCCGTCTGGGTCGACACGCTCGTCGTCGTCCTTCTCGCCCTCATCGCCTTCACTTTTGTCGTCAGCCCCTACATGCAGAGGGACCAGCTCACCCTGATGAAGGACAACGTCACTCTCAAGGAAAAGATGGGCGAGGCGAACTACGACAAGATGATCGAGAGGACCGAGCACCCCACCACGGCCGGCAGGATCATGCAGGTCTTCGTCACGACGCCTCTTTTCTTCATCGCGGCGCTCCTCCTCCAGAGCCTGATCTTGCTCATCCTGGGCCGGTTCATGTCCACGCAGGGGACTTACGTCCAGGTCCTGTCCGTCCTCGTCCACGCGAGCCTGGTCGACAAGCTGTTGGGGAACGCCGTCCGAGCGGTCCTGGCCCTGACCCGCCAGTCCGTAATGCAGACATCGACGAGTCTGGCCCTGCTCTTCCCCAAGATGGAGGTCACGTCGACGCCCTACATCATGCTGACTCAGATCGATTTCTTCCAGCTCTGGACGTTCGGCATCCTGGCGTTCGGCCTGTCGGCCGTGTTCAAGGTCCCGGTCAAGAAAGCCCTGGTCCTGTCCTACGGCGTCTGGGTCCTCAAAGCCCTGGTCAACATCGGCCTCGGCATCTTCGGGATGAGCTTCCTCCGCTGACGCCGGGATTTTCCGTTCATTGACTTCGCCCCGCCCGGTCGTTAAAGTAAGTCCATGGACGAGTGGTTCGCTTCCGAGGAGTTCGCCCGCGCTCCCGTGGCCCGCGTCCTGGCCGAGATCTGGAAGCAGGGGCTGAGCGGCTCGCTCTACGTCCGCGCGTCCGGCGTTCCGAAGTGCTTGTCGTTCGAGCGCGGCTTCCTCGTCCTCGACTCCGTGTCGTTCGAAGAAAAGGACTTCCTGCGCTTCCTTCTGACCTCGGGCGAGACCGACCTCATCGCCCTGACCCGCGTCGAGGAGCGCGCCCAAAAATCGGCCGGGTCCTCTCTCCGCGCCCTCATCGAGACCTCGCTCTTCACGCCGGACCGGCTCTGGACGCTCCTGCAATCCTATGCCCGCGACGAAGCCCTGTCGCTCCTGGGCAGCGACGGAATCGAGCGCGAATTCCATACCCGGAGCGGTCCGCCGGCCCGGGTCTATATCGACGCGATCGACATCCCGGGGCTCCTCCTCGAAGGCGCGCGGAGGATGACGGACGAGTCGGCGCTCGACCGGGTCCTGCCGGCCGGAGACGAAGTCATCCGGCGGCTTCCGGCCTTCTCGTCCGACGCTTTCGGCCTCTCGCTCGCGGAGAAATATGTCCTCGGCCTCCTCGATCCCCCGAAGACCCTGGAGGAGGTTTCGACCGCGAGCGACGTCGGCCAGGCTGAGACCCGCCGGTCCCTCTTCGCCCTGCTCCTCCTCGGCCTGGCCGGGACGGCGGGCCCGAAGCCGAAAACGGCCAGACTCGCCGGCGACATGTCGCTCGCGGGCATGGACCGGATCCTGGGGCTGTTCAACGCCAGGTGCGCCTTCGTCTTCAAGTACGTCTCGAAGGAGATCGGACCGGTCGCCTTCAGCATGATCGGGAAGGCCCTGGACGAGGTCCGGGGCCGCCTCGACCCGGCCTTCCAGAGCGCCGAGATCAAGCCGGACGGCCGCCTCGAGATCAAGTCGCCCCTCCGGGTCAGCGCCAACATCGTCGGCGACGACTGCCGCATGTCCATGCTCCGGAGCATGGACGAGATCCTGGCCGCCGAGGTCCTGGTCGTCAAGCGGACGCTCGGTCCGGAGCATGAGTCCTCCCTTGTCAGGAACCTGGAGAAGCTCGGAGAGGCCCCGTGAAGCGACGCCAGCTCCTCGCGCTCCTCGTCTTCGCCTCGCTTCTTGTGATCTGGATCCTCATCGAAATTGGAACCTGAAGCCCCCGTCCTCGTCATCGTCCTCGGACCGACGGCCGTCGGCAAAAGCCGCGTCGCCGTCGATCTGGCCCTGCGCTTCGGCGGCGAGGTCATCAGCGGCGACTCGATCCAGGTCTACCGCGGCTTCGACATCGGCGCCGACAAGACGGGACCCGGGGACCGGCGCGGCGTCCCCCACCACCTCATCGACATCGTCGGGCCCGAGGTCCAGTACACTGCCGCGGACTTCGTCCGGGACGCGCTCGACGCCGCCCGGGGGATCGCCGTCCGCGGCCGGCTTCCGATCGTCGCCGGCGGCACCGGACTCTACATCAAGGCCCTCGTCGACGGGCTGTTCCCCGGCCCCGGCCGGGACCCGGAGGTGCGGGCGGCCCTCGAGGCCGAGGCCGCGGAAAAGGGCCTCGACGCCCTCTTCCGCCGGCTCGAAGCCGTCGACCCGGACTACGCCCGGAAGGTCCGCAGCAGGGACCGTGTCCGCATCATCCGCGCCCTCGAGGTCCATCTCGCGACGGGGCGGCCGATCTCCGAGCATTTCCGCGAGACCCGGTCACCGGTCATGGGCCGCACGGTCATCCTCCTCGGCCTCAGGCTCGAACGGGAACCGCTCTGTCGCCGCATCGACGAGCGGGTCGAGCGGATGTTCGCCCGCGGCCTCGTCGAGGAGGTCCGGGGCCTCCTGGAGCGGGGGGTGCCGGAGACGGCCCCGCCCTTCCGGGCGCTCGGATACAGCCGCGTGCTCAGGCTTCTCCGCGGCGAGATCGGCCGGGAGGAGGCCGTGGCCCTGACGAAAACGGATACGCGCCAATACGCCAAGCGGCAGATGACCTGGTTCCGGAAGATGGCCGGCGTCGTCTGGTTCTCCCCCGACGACGGCCCCGCCCTTGAGCAATACCTCCAAATGCGATTACAATAGGCCCCGGGATCCCATGGAACGCGCGATACTCGTCAACGTGGCTACGACCAGGGCCGAAAAGGCGGAAGCCGAGGGGTCCATGGCCGAGCTGGCCGGCCTCGCCGCGGCGGCCGGGGCCGAGGTCGTCGGGAAGATCTTCCAGGTCCGGCCGCGTCTCAACCCCCGCTGGCTCGTCGGCGAGGGGAAGGTCGCCGAGATCGCCCACGAGGCCCTGGAGATCTCGGCCGACCTGGTCGTCTTCGACCACACCCTCAACGCCGCCCAGCAGAGGAACGTCGAGGACGAGATCAAGGTCAAGGTCATCGACCGGACCCAGCTCATCCTCGACATCTTCGCCCAACGGGCCCGGACGAACGAGGGCAAGCTCCAGGTCGAGCTGGCCCAGCTGAGCTATCTCCTGCCCCGCCTGCGCGGCAAGGGGCTCAGCCTGACCCAGCAGGGCGCCGGGATCGGCACGCGCGGCCCGGGCGAAAAGAAGCTCGAGGTCGACCGCCGGCGGATCACCGACCGCATCACCAGGATCAAGAGGGAGATCGACGCCCTGGAGAGACGACGCTCGAGCCAGCGCGCCAGCCGCGGCAGGAGCCCGGTGCCCACGGTCTCCCTCGTCGGCTACACGAGCGCCGGCAAGTCGACCCTGTTCAACCTGCTGACCAAGGAACAGCGCTACACGTCGTCGAATCTGTTTTCGACGCTCGACCCGCTGCTGCGGCGCGTCTCCTTCCCGGACGGCGCGTACTTCTTCCTGACCGACACGGTCGGCTTCATCAAGCGGCTGCCCGTCGAGCTGGTCACCTCCTTCCGGGCGACGCTCGAGGAGGTCGGCGAGGCCGACTGCATCTGCCACATCGTCGACGTCGCCTCGGCGTCCTCCGAACGGCAGCTCGGCGCCGTCGAGGCCATCCTGGCCGACATCGGCATCGCCGACATCCCCGTGGTCAAGGTCCTCAACAAGATCGATCTCCTGGGCGACGAGGAGCGGAGGCTCCTGCTGCAGAGGAACGCCGACCCGCAGGTCCGGACGATGGCCGTCTCCGCGAAGACGGGGGAAGGCCTGCCCGACTTTCTGCGCCGCCTTCGCCAGGTCCTTTTCGGCGCGTACAAGACCTATTACATCCGGGTCCCCCGGGAGGCCCGCGAGATCACGGACTCGCTTCTCCGGCGTTCCCTGGTGCTGAAAAGGCGCGAGAGCGAGCGCTTCGTCGAATTCAAGGTCATGGCCGAGCCGGCGGGGATCGTCAACTTCCTGCCCTATCTCGAGCAAGGAGCCGAGCCATGGTGAAACGGATCGCCGTCGTCGGTCTGGCCCTTTTGGGGGTCTGGTCCTGCGCCAGCCTTCCCCCCGCGCCGCCGGCCTTCTTCGTCGAGGACCTTCCGGCCGAGACGACGACCCGGCTGCGGCTGGACGATCGGATCGCGGCGAGCGACGCCTGGGACGCCCTCCAGGCCGGGCGGCCCGAGCTGGCCCGAAAATACCTGATGAAGCTCGGCACGGCCAGCCCGATCCGCGAGGCCGGTCTGGCCTATGTGGACCTTCTCAGCGCCGACCTCGCGGCCGCGGAGGAGAGGTTCAAGTCCTCGATCGCCACGACGCCCGGCATGATCCCGTCTCACGTCGGGCTGGCCCAGATCTACGAATCCCGGCGGGAGCGGGACAAGGCCTTCGGCGAGTACCGGACGATCCTCGATCTCGACCCGGCCAATCGCTGGGCCGCGCCGCGCTTCGAAGCCCTCCGGGGCGAGCTCGTCAAGGACTCCGTGGCCGCGGCCCGGGCCGCGCTCGCCGCGGGCAGCCGCGAGACCGCCAAGCGGGAATTCCTCAAGGTCCTGTCCTACGCCCCCGATTCGGCCGACGCCCACCTCGAGCTGGCCCGCATCTACCGGCAGGAGAAGAACACGGCCGAAGCCCTCGTCCACTTCAAGGCGGCCCTGGAAGCCGGGCCGGCGGACAAGGCCGTCCTGCGGGAGTACGCCGAATTTCTGGCCGAGTCCGGTCAGCTCGGACAGAGCCTCGACGTCCTCGAGAAGCTGGCCGCCGCCGCGCCGAAGGACCCGACCGTCGTCAAGCGGGTCGAGGAGCTCAAGGCCAAGCTGGGCGTCTACGAGATCCCCAGCCAGTACGACGCCATCCAGGGCCTCGAAGCGATCACCCGCGAGGACCTGGCCGCCCTGATCGCGGTCAAGTTCGAAAAGGACCTCGCGGCGCCCGGAGGGCGGACCGAGATCCTGGTCGACATCGGGACGTCCTGGGCCCAGCGGTACATCGTCACGGTCGCCTCTCTCGAGATCATCCGGGCCTCGGTGAATCATACCTTCCAGCCGCGGCGGATCATCAACCGGGCCGAGCTGGCCGACGCGCTGGTCCGGCTCATCGCCGTGCTCCAGGACAGGGGGGCCCGATTCGTTCCCCTGGTCGAGGCGCGCCGGATCCAGATCGCCGACGTGACCCCGGATAATCCTTATTATCCATCCATCACCAGAGCCCTCGGCTTCCAGGTCATGACGCTGACCCCGGACCGGAAGTTCGAGCCCGAAAGGACCGTGTCCGGCGAGGAGGCCGTCCGCATCCTCGACATCATCCAGCGGCTGGCGAAATAGGGAGCGACCATGGACGACCTGAACGGATCCGCCGAGCTCGCCCAAGGGCCGGCCCGGCCGCGGCGCCGATCCGATCTCCTCACCCTGCCCAACGTGCTGTCGCTTTCGAGGATCCTGCTCGCGCCGGTCTTTGTCGTCATGATGGCCCAGAGGAAACCCTGGGCGGCCTTCATCGTCTTCCTGGCCGCCGGCGCGACCGATGCCCTCGACGGATTCACCGCCCGCTGGCTCCGGCTCAAGTCGGCCATAGGATTGTGGCTCGACCCGATGGGCGACAAGGTCCTGCTCACGTCGGCGTTCGTCGTCCTGACCCTGCCGGCCATCGCCCAGCCCAACACGCTGCCCCTGTGGCTGACGGCCCTCTGCATCGGCCGGGACCTGGCGATCGCCCTGGGCGCCCTGATCATCATCGCCCTCCGGGGGAAGCGGACCTTCAGGCCCATTCTCGCAGGGAAGGCCACCACGATCTGCCAGGTCTTTATGATCTATTTCGTGCTCTATTTGAACGCGGTCGGCAAATCCCCCCAGTCGCTGGGCTGGCTTTATGTCCTGACGGCCCTGCTCACGACCATGTCCTTCGTCCAGTACGGCTTTATCGGCGTCCGGATGCTCCGGGAAGGCCGGGTCGCCCCGGCTGACTGATCTCCCCGGCCTGAGGAAGCGGCGGACGTCCCCCCATCAATCATAGATGAGTCTGAACTTTGCGACCCGGTCCGGGCCGTCCTGAGAGAGTATCAATCCATAGAGGCTTCCGTTGTTATCGATGATCACTTGGCCCAAGCTTTCTTCCGTCGTGTCGTCGACAAAGGTATTCGGCATCTTATGCCGCGCCTTCAAATTCAGATCGAGATCATAGATATCGATGAAAAACAGAGTCTTTTCGGGATTCAAGAATGGAACGGCCAATTGATCGGAGCCTTGCTTGCTCATATCCAATACCCTGGCGAGCTTCGGGCTGGAGACGGTGACATCGTCCTTTTTGACAGTGAAGTGAACATGGCCGTAAGTATCAAATCCGGTTTCCGGAAGGACGTCTTTGAGGACCCGGCCTTCGGAATTGTATTTTATCAGGCGATAAGGGAATTCCTGGGACGAGAATATCACTCCGTCCTTATCGGCGACGATGTTCGTAAAATTGCCGTATCCGTATAAACGGATCCAGGCTTCGGGATTTGGAAGATTTCCGATCTCTTTGATAAGACCGATCGCCGGTTCGACCAACAACCCAAATGAGCCGACGATCTTGCCAAGCGGCCTCGACACGGTTATGGGTTCGTGGTTCTCCTTGAGGAGAATGCTGGATAGATAATATGTGCCGTTTGTGAGCACAATATCGTCATAAGACCCGGCCGTCTTCCCGGAATGCAGGAATTGACCGTCGGATGAATAGACGTTGATCCTATGTTGCTGATTGTCAATAACATAGATATTGCCGTCCTCAAGAATCCTGATACTCGAGGCGTTTTTTGAGAACTCACCCGGGCCTTGCCCGCGTCTGCCGAAAGAAAACTGGTACTTGCCGTCATTCGAAAAACACTGGATTCGGCTATTCCCGGAATCCAAAACGAAGATCCGTCCGTTCTGATCGACGGCCAAGGCCCTGGGATTGAAGAAATCCTCGTTTTCCTTATCTGAACCGATCTTCATGAGGAGCTCGGCCCTCATCGGCCTCTCTTTGATTTCGCCTGGCCTGGTCAATGCGGATTCGCTCCTGACCGGACCATTGATGGCCGTCAAGCACAGAACGATCACGCTGGCCGCTATCCGCAGCTTCTTGAACACATTCCACCTACCCTTGAGTGAGTGCTCTTATTATGGGCTTCGGCGAGGCCGTAATCAAACATCGAGGGAGGAAGTGCCGACCAGACGGGGAATGACGGATTGCGGACCGAGGCCAAGAGTGGCGCGACGGCTTTGCTTTTCCGGGCCTCCGTGTTAAAATTTCACCAATGTCCGCATAGAGGAGCATCCGCATGAACGCCAACGGAAACTTCGACAAGCTGGCCCGTCGGATCGAGCAATACCGCGACGAGATGGTCGATCTCCAGATGAAGCTCTGCGCCATCCCGGCGATCGCGCCCTCGAGCGGCGGCGAAGGCGAAGCCAAGAAGGCCGAATTCCTCGTCGAATGGCTCAAGGCCCACGGCTTCGTCGACATCTCCGTCGTCAAGGCGCCCGATCTCGACGCGCCTGCCTGCTACCGCCCCAACATCCTCGCCTATTATCGGGGCAAGAGCCACGCCAGGACGGTCTGGGTCATGACCCACATGGACGTCGTCCCGCCCGGCGAGGTGTCCCTCTGGCGGGGCGATCCCTTCAAGGCCTGGGTCGAGAAGGGCCGGGTCTACGGCCGCGGCGTCGAGGACAACCAGCAGGACATGGTCGCCTCGCTCTTCGCGGTCAAGGCCCTGCGGGCCGAGGGCATCGTCCCGGCCTTCGACATCGGCATCGCCCTCGTCGCCGACGAAGAGACGGGCAGCATGAAAGGCATCGAGCACGTCCTCCAGGAGCACAAGTGCTTCCGCAAGCAGGACCTGATCATCGTCCCCGACGCCGGCGACGAGCACGGGACCATGATCGAGGTGGCCGAAAAGAGCCTCCTCTGGCTCAAGTTCAAGACGCTCGGCAAACAGGCCCACGGCTCGACGCCCGAGAAAGGCATCAACAGCTTCAAGGCGGCCAGCTTCTTCATCACCGCCCTGAACGATCTCTACAAGATCTACCCGGGCCGGGACCGGCTCTTCGATCCGCCCATCTCCACCTTCGAGCCGACGAAAAAAGAGGCCAACGTCCCCAACGTCAACACCATCCCCGGCGAGGACATCTTCTACATGGACATGAGGATCCTGCCGAAGGTCAAGGTCCAGGACGTCCAGAACGAGATCCGGAAGATCGCGGCGCGGATCGAGAAGAAGTTCAAGGTCAAGATCCACGTCGAGATCCAGCAGAAGGCCCCGGCCGCGCCTCCGACCCCGGCCCAGGCCCCCGTCGTGATGGCCCTCAAGAAGGCGGTCCAGACGGTCTACGGGAAGGACGCCAAGGCCATGGGCATCGGCGGCGGGACCGTGGCCGCCGTGTTCCGGAGGGCCGGATTCCCCGCGGCCTGCTGGTCCAAGCTCGACGAGACCGCCCATCAGCCGAACGAGTACTGCATCATCGACAATATGGTCGGGGACGCCAAGGTCTTCGGCCACATCTTCCTGCAGGAATAGAGCTCAGACGGGACGGCCCACGGCGGCCGTCTCCGAGGGCGGCTCGGGGTAGATCCGCTGCACCCGCTGGGCGATGCGCACCGTGTTGAGGTGGATGTCGACGGTATCCTTGATCTCCAGAGCGTAGCCCCCGGCCAGGACGACGGCGACGGGGATCGCCAGGCGCCGGGCGCTCTCGATGACGAGCTTGTCTCTCTCCTTCAAACCCGCCTTGGTCAAGGACAGGCCGCCGAGCTGGTCCTTTTCGTAAGGATCGGCGCCGGCCAGGTAGAGGATGAGGTTCGGCCGGAACTCTCTGTAAAGCTTGGGGATGCGCGCTCGCAGCTCGCTCAGGTACTTGGCGTCGCCGTCGCCGGCCCAAAGGCCGATGTCGACCGTGCTCCGGGGCTTCTCCGCGGGGTAGATGTCCATCTGATGGATGGACAGGGTGAAGATCTCCGGACGGCCGGCCAGCGAGGCCGCCGTCCCGTTGCCCTGGTGGAGGTCGCAATCGACGATCATGACCCGTTCGACGAGCTTGTCCGCGACGACTTTGGAGGCGGCCACGGCGACGTCGTTGAGAAGGCAGAAGCCCTCGCCGTGATCGGGGAAGGCGTGATGGAAGCCGCCGCCGATGTGAACGGCCAGCCCCGACTCGAGGGCCTTGCGGGCGGCCAGGACCGTGCCGCCGACCGAGAGGAGGGCGAAGCGGACGAATTCGGCGGAATAGCGCACCTCGAGGGCCTTGAGCTCGGCGACGCTCAGCCCGCCCGTCTTGACGCGCTTGAGGTAGCGCGCGGTGTGGACGAGAAGAATGTCCTCGTCCGGCGCCGGGCGGGGCCTGAGAAAGTTCTCCTTCTTCGCGCCCATGGCCAGCAGGTTCTCATAGACGAGGCGGTATTTCTGGAGGGGGAAGACGTGCTTGCCGGTTTCGACCATCCAGTACTCGTTGCTGTAGATGAGCTGGAAGGGAAAGCGCTTGCCGACGAGCACCTTGACAAGATTGAGGAAATCGCCCATGCGGACCTCACCATATCAAA
>CAVULT010000024.1:0-51207 GCA_963742235.1 Candidatus Aminicenantota bacterium
ACATGCTCTGGTCGGCCCTCTCCTACGGCCACCCCTGCTCGGTGCGATTCCCCAAGGCCAAAGGTTTGGGCGTCCCGATGGAGGAGACCCTTCAAGTCCTGCCGCTCGGCCGGAGCGAGATCGTCAAGGAGGGGCGAGATCTCCTCTTTGCCGTCGGCAATATGGTCGCGCCGGCCCTCGCGGCGGCCCGCGAGCTCGAGAAGGAGGGCGTCTCGCTGGCCGTCGTCAACGCCCGCTTCGTCAAGCCGCTCGACCGGGACACGATCCTCCGCTTCGCCGGGCCGGGCCGGACGGTCGTCACCCTCGAGGAAGGCATCGTCGAGGGCGGCGCCGGCAGCGCCGTGCGCGAGCTCCTCGACCGGGAAGGCCGGTTCGACATCCGCTTCATGTCGATCGGCGTGCCGATCGGCGCGTACCCGGTCGGCAAGTCCGACGAGATCAGGGCCATGGTCGGCCTCGATGTCCCGGGCATCGTCCGGAGGATCCGGGACTTCTATCAGACGCCCCTGCCGCGTGGCGCCGATGAAGGAACGCGCGGATAAGCTCCTGACGGGGCGGGGCCTCGCGCCGAGCCGCGAAAAGGCCCAGGCCCTGATCATGGCCGGGTCGGTGACGAGCGCCGGCCGTCCCGTCCGCAAGCCAGGCGACTTGCTCGACGCGGCCGCGCCGCTCGAGGTCGAGAAACCCCTGCCCTTCGTCGGCCGCGGCGGGCTCAAGCTCGAAGAGGCCCTCGATCGCTTCGGCCTCGACGTCCGCGGCCTGACAGCGCTCGACATCGGCGCCTCGACCGGGGGATTCGTCGATTGCCTGTTAAAGCGCGGCGCGTCAAGAGTTTACGCCGTCGACGTGGATACCAGGCAGCTCGATTGGAATCTCAGCAAGGACCCGCGGGTCGTGGCCATCGAGAAGAACGCCAGGTCCCTGGTCACGGCCGATCTTCCCGGGCTTCCCGATATCGTGACCATGGACGTCTCGTTCATCTCCATTCTCAAGATCCTTCCCGCCCTCGGGGCCGTCCCCGGCGACTGGACCCTCGTTTCCCTCGTCAAGCCTCAGTTCGAGGCCGGGCCCAGGGACGTCGGCAAGAAGGGCGTCGTCCGCGACCCGGCGGTCCACGCCGAGGTCCTGGCGCGCGTCGTCGCCGGGGCCAGGGCGCTCGGCTTCGGTCTCAAGGGCCTCATCCGCTGCTCGACGCGGGGGCAGAAGGGGAACGTCGAATTCTTCGCCTGGTGGGCCAAGGGGGATCCGGACCTCAACGCGGACTCCATCCCAGCCTGGATCAAGGAGGCGGTCAGCCATGAATAAGGTGCGCAAAGCCGGCATCGTTATCAAGCCCCACGCGCCCTCGGTCGAGGGCATCCTCAAGATCGTGGTCGAATACTTCGAGGGACGCGGCATCGCCTGCGTCCTCGAGGACGCCGCGGCGCGCAAGCTCGGCCGCGCCGACGGCCTGAAGCGGGACGGGATCGCCGCCGCCTCCGATCTCGTCGTCGTCCTCGGCGGAGACGGGACGCTCCTCAGCGTCGCCCACCATGCGGCCCAAGCCGGCGTGCCGGTGATGGGCGTCAATCTGGGCCGGCTGGGCTTCCTGACCGAGATCCCCGTCAGCGAGGCCGTGCAGACCCTCGACAGGTTCCTGGCGGGTGATGCGTCCCTCATCAGCCCGCGCTGGCTCCTCGAAGCCCGGACCGCGTCCGCCGCTTCGCTCTGTCTGAACGATGTCGTCGTGACCAAAGGCGCCGTGGCCCGGATCATCGAGCTGGCCCTCCTCATCGACGGCCAGGACGTGGCCACACTCAAGGCCGACGGCCTGATCGTCTCGACGCCGACCGGCTCGACGGCCTATTCCCTGTCCGCCGGCGGGCCCATCCTCCACCCCGGGGTTCCGGCCATCATCGTGACGCCCATCTGCCCGCATACCCTGTCCTTCCGCCCCCTGGCCGTGCCCGCGACGTCGGCCGTCGGCGTCCGCCTTCTGACGAGAGGGGAGGACGTCCATCTGACCTTCGACGGACAGCGGAGCGGGGTCATGGTCGGCAACGATGTCGTCGATATCCGCAAGGCGCCGTTTGAGCTCCAGCTCGTCACCTCGCCCCACCGAAGCTATTACGACCTGGTCAAAGAGAAGCTTGGCTGGGCGGAATAGGGCCAATCCTCCGGTTTGACAATAATCGGGGCCGCCCCTCGCAGCTCGGGGCTGGCTCGAGTTTGACAACTCAAGAGCCGGCCGCTATCATGGGTTTTTGCCGATACACTACAAAAATACTAAGAATTGGAGATATCCATGTCCGACGCCATTATCATCGGAACCGACGCCACATTCGACGCCGAGGTCCTCAAATCCGACCTTCCCGTCCTGGTGGATTTCTGGGCCCCCTGGTGCGGCCCCTGCAGGATCATCGCCCCCGTCGTCGACGAGATCGCCGAGACCTACAAGGGCAAGCTCAAGGTGGTCAAGATGAACGTCGACGAGAACGGCCAGGCTCCCCAGACCTATGGGGTCATGGCCATCCCGACCCTGATCCTGTTCAAGGGCGGCCAGCCCCAGGAGAAGGTTGTCGGCTTCGAGTCGAAGGCCAAGCTTCTCGAGCGCATCGCCAAGCACATCTGAAATCAGACCGGCTTCACGGCCGGAGCCGCCATTCTCTGCGCCCTCGCCGCCGCGCGGGCATCGTACTTCTCGTTGAGCACGGCGGCGAGCTCCGCCCCCCAGAGCAGGATGATCATCGACGACGTGATCCAGAGCAGGAAGAACAGGACCGAGGTCAGCGTGCTCTGCAGGATCTTGCTCAGGACGATGCCGATCGCGGAGAAGTGGACGACGTAGAAGGCGAAAGCCCTCTTGAACACCTCGAAGAACAGGGCGGCGACCGCGGCCGGGATGAGACCCGCCCGGGTGTGGACCTTGACCTCCGGGATGAACTTATAGAGGATGAAGAACATCAGGAAGGTCAGGGCATAGGGGACGACGTATTTCAGCAGAACGTTGTTGATGGCCGCCACGACCTCGGGATTCAGGGTGGACCGGACGAGCTCGCTCTTCTGGAGGGTCTGGCCGATGGCGGTCGTGACGGCCGTCATGGCCAGCGAAAAGAGCATGAAGATGCCGACCACGGCCATCATCAGGAACTCGATCAGCCGGTTGTAAAAGAACGACCGGTGGTACTTCGTCCGGAAGATCTGGTTGATCGTCGTGATGAGGGACGAGAAGAGGAAGCTGGCCGAGACGAGCGAGCCGATGACGCCGAAGAGGCCGAGCCGGCCGACGGATTTCGACAGCTCCCCGAAGCTCTTGAAAAAGTTCGGGTCGAGCTTGGCGAAGAACTCGTCGGTGAAGATGTTGAGGCTGCGCAGGGCCATCTCCGTGTTGCCCAGGAACCGCGCCGCCGCCGCGAAGAAGAGGGCGATCAGGGGGACGCAGCAGAGGAGCGAGAAATAGGAGATGACGATGGCCGAGGTCCAACACTTGTCCCCGTTGAACCGCTTGAACGACGCGGTGACGAGCGAAAACGTCGAGAGTGTCATCCGCTCCGGGTCCGGGCCTGGGCCGCTAGACCTTGGGGATATAATTCCCCCACTGGACCATCAGGATGATGATGGTGATGAGCAGGGCGTAGATGACCAGCGTCTCGATCAGGACCAGGCCGAAAATGAGCAGGAAGCGGATGGTCGGAGCGCTGGCCGGATTCCGGGAGATCCCTTCGCACCCGGCGCTGATGGCCTTGGCTTGGCAGAAGGCGCCCGCGATCACGGCCAGGGTGATGATGGCCCCGCCGACGATAAGCGACACCATGAACAGATTCGCGGGGGCTTTTCCGGGCGCCGCGGCGGTTTCCTGCGCCAGCGCGGGCAGGGCCATCAGGGAGACGGTGAAAACGAGCAGGCTCAGGACCTTGAGTTTCTTGGACATGACGGGCTCCTTTTTCATTTAGTGCTCTTCTTCTTGGGCGACGGCCCCGGCGATGTAGATGCAGGACAAGAGGACGAAAACGAACGACTGGATGAGCGCGGTGAAGATGGCCACGGCCATGAACGGCAGGGGCAGGAAGAAGGGGATGATCGAGGCCATGATGACGATCAGCAGCTCTTCGGCGAAGATGTTGCCGAAAAGCCGCATCGACAGGGAGACCGGCCTCGAGAAATGGCTGATGATCTCGATCGGGATCATGAGCGGGGCCAGGGCCGGGATGGGGCCCATGAAATGCTTGAAATACTTCAGCCCCTGGGCCTTGACCCCCTGGGCGTGGTAGTAGAAGAAGACGACGAGGGCGCAGCCGAGGGTGACGTTGAGCTTGCTCGTCGGCGACATGAACCCGGGGACGAGGCCGATCATGTTGCAGCCGAAGACGAACAGCCCGACCGTGGCGACGACGGGCAGGTATTTCCGGCCCTCGGGGCCCACGGTGTCGACGATGAGCCCCTCGAACATCTGGACGATCATCTCGGCGATGTTCTGGCGGCTGCCCGGAACGAGGGCCGGCTTGCGCGAGACGAGGCCGAGGAGGACGACCAGCAGGGCGGCCACGATGAAGACCATGACCAGGTAATCGGGGACCGCGTGGAGCGGGTCGGGGACTTTGATTCCGACGAGGCCCAGAACCGCGGCGATGGGGGGGCCGAAGACGCGGTTGAAGGCGTCGACGAGCCAGAGGCTATGCTCTAATCCTTCCATGTTCTCAGGAGAAGAAAACCCCGGATGCCTTCGGCCAGGGCCACCGGGATGACGGAAGAAAAACCGGCGACGAAGGCGAGGATCTTCTTCGGATAGACCAGAATTATAAGGAAAAAGACGGCGCAAATCAACACCAGGCGGAGGGCGTAGAGGACGATCCCGGATCGTAGCGCGCCCTTCCTTTCCCTCGAGAGGAGACGGGTCAGGGCCCGTTTGAGCCAGGCGAAGCCGAGGGCCGAAAAGACGCCGCCGGCGAAGACGAACAGGCCGGTCAACGGATCGAAGACGAGGGCGGCGGCGAGGGCCAACACGGCCGCGAGGACGGCGATCTCGACCGGGACCCGCCGCAGGACGCGCTCCTCGAGGGGGTCGGTCTTTTCGAACGACATGGCAGGGCGATTATAGCACTTTCGCCCGCTTCCTTGACAACCTCCGGCCCTTCTCTGAGAATAGGCCCGGGAACTCGCTTCGCGACCGGAGGAGAACGTCATGTCCACGTCATTCCTGGTCAAGTTCTTCGGACTTCTTCTCGGCATCCTGGCCCGGACGCTCCTGCCCTGGCTGCGGAAAGTGAAGGACGGGAAGGTCCGCGGCTTCAGCCGCCGCTATGTCTACTCCGCCCTGGCCGCCCTGGCCATCGGGCTCATCCTGACCCTGATGATCTTTCCCAAGTTCGAAGCCGGCGCGGCAGGAGAGACGTTCGAAGCCCTGTTCAAGCTCTTCTGCCTGGCCTTCGGCTTCGGCTTCGGCTGGAACGCCCTCATCAACGAGGGCGGGGCCTGGGCGGTCAAGCCCGAGGGTCCGGAGAGGCGGCCCGCCGGCGGGAGGCCGATGACGCCGTGACGGACGAGAAGCCCCGGCGTCCCGACATGAGGCGATTGGCCGAGCTGAGCTCGATCGCCCTGATCCTCCCGTCCTCGATCGCCGTCGGCCTTTTTCTCGGCTACCTGCTCGACCGCTGGCTCGGCACGGCGCCCTGGCTCCTCCTCATTTTCACGGTGCTCGGCATCGTTTCCGGCCTCCTCAGCCTCTTCCGGGCGCTCAAGAAGGAAATGAAGGACGAGCCGCCCGAGCCCTGACGAGCCCTCGTTTGCTTCTCCCTGACCGCTGTGCTACATATCAGCCGATGGAGTCTTGTCCTTTGCGGCCGGTCGTTGCGCGGCTCGTCGCCGGTCTTTGCCTGGCGGCGTCTCTTATGACTCCGGGACTTTACGCCCAAAACCCGCCGCCTCCCAAGCCCGCCGCCCGGACGGACCTCGAAGCCCCGCCCGAGGTTCGGATCCTGGCCCGCAGCCAGGAGCGTATCGGGGAGAGGGTCTATGCCGCGGGCGACGTCGAGATCCACTACGGGAAGTCCCTGCTCTTCGCCGACCGGGTCGAGTACGACCTCGAGACCAAGGATGTCCTGGCCGAAGGCAACGTCGTCGCCCAGTCGGGCGGGGAGGTCATCCGGGCCGAGCGCGTCCTTTACAACCTCGAGTCGGGACGGGCGACGATCGGCCGGGCCTCCGGCCTCCTCCAGCCGTCCATCCTCTTCGAGGCCGAATCCCTCGAGCGCAAACAGGGGGACCTCTACAGTCTGAAAAAGGCGCGGCTCACGGCCTGCACCCAGCCGAACCCGCGCTGGAGCTTCGGCCTCTCGAAGGCCAACCTCAAGACGGACGATTACATCGAAATGTGGGACGCGGTCCTCCGGATCAAAAACGTCCCCGTGTTCTATCTGCCCTATCTCCGCTATCCCCTGAGGGACCGGGCCACGGGCTTCCTCACGCCGCAGATCGGCTACGGCGGCGACAAGGGGTTCTCGATCTCGCAGAGCTTCTACTGGGCCATGGCCTCGAACATGGACGCCACGGTCGGGGTCGACTTTTATCCGGCGCGCGGCACGGGCGCCGGCCTCGAGTACCGCTATCTCTTCCCGGGCGGCACGAAGGGCGACCTCAACCTCTATTACTTCATCTACAGAACGCAGGCGGGCGGAATCAGGCCGGGCAGCTCCTCCATCATCCGCCTCGATCACACCCAGGCCCTGCCCCTGGGCTTCACCCTGGTCGCCAACGTCGACTATCAGACCTCGTTCACCTTCCTGCGGGAATTCGACAACGACTTCCAGCGGGCCCTGTCCTTCACCCGGACCTCCCAGGTTTTCTTGTCCCGCTCCTGGCAGCACTTCAACCTGAGCGCCCGGGCCTCGCGCTTCGAGACCTACTTCTCGCAGCTCGACGACTCGAACGTCTCAACCTCGCTCCCTCAGATCAACTTCAACGTGTTCAAGATGCGGCTCATCGCCCCGGTCTACTTCTCCCTGGCTTCGTCCATCTCCCGCACCCAATACGGCTGGAAATCCCAGTACGCGGCCGGGACGGAGCGGCGCTCGTCGCGCCTGGCCCTCAGCCCGTCCCTGAGCCTGCCTTTTTCCTCGATCCCCTGGCTCACGGCGACGACGACGGTCACGGCCAACCTCAATTACTACGGCCAGAGCCTCGACCCGGCCTCCGGCGCGATCATCGACGAGCCGCTCTTCACCCGCAACTTCGTCGCCGGCGTCGAGATCGTCGGCCCGGTCTTTTACCGCGTCTTCTACGGCCGGGACGGCCGGGCCCGGCTCAAGAACATCATCGAGCCCTACTTCAATTATTCGTACGACAGCCCGACCAACGCGGCCGGGCGGATCGTGACCAACTTCGGGTTCTTCCGCTACCACCAGATGAGCTACGGCGTCACCGGCCGCTTTCTCTTCAGGGGAGCGGGCGACCGGTCGGTCGAGGTCTTTTCGCTGGCCCTCGGACAGACCTATTACCTCTCGCCGGACGACGGCCCCCTGTCGCTCTTCCCGGTCGACGGCAAGCCGCCCCGCTTCTCCGAGGTGACCGGGACGCTCCGCTTCTACCCTCGGGCCAAGTTCAGCCTGGACGCCTCGGCGGCCTACAACCCGTACTACAAGAACCTGTCGAGCCTGCGGCTGAGCGCCACGGCCGGGAACAAACCGGGCGGCGATTTCCTGACCGTCTCGTGGTTCACGAGCCGCAACTCCTGGATCACGGGGGTCGACCCCCAGCTCATCGCCCTCTACAACCGCGACCAGATCGGCGCCTTCACCGGGTTGAGGCTGCCCGGGCTCGATCTCGACCTCCAGCTCGAGGCCGACTACAACATCCAGGACCGGAAGCTCCTCTACACCGGAGCCCAATTGACCTACCATTACCAATGCATCGACATCCTGGTCGATGTGCGGGCCTTCTACTTCCGCGCCCGGCCCGACACCCAGGTCCGCGTCTCCCTGGGACTCGGCTCGATCGGCAGGACGCTCGATTTCCTCGGAGGATTCGGCTTTTGAAGAACGGAGCGGCGTCATGAGCGTCGAACGGAATCTCGATGGCAAGACGATCCTCGTCACGGGCGGGGCGGGCTTCATCGGCAGCCACTTCAGCCGCATGATGCTCCGCGGCCACGCGCAGACCAAGGTCGTCAATCTGGACAAGCTGACCTGCGCCGGGAACCTCGACAACCTGAAGGACGTCCGGGAGGACCCCCGCTACGAATTCGTTCTCGGCGACATCCGCGATCGGGACCTCGTCCGGCGCCTCTTCGCCCGCGTCCAGGGCGTCGTCCATTTCGCCGCGGAGACGCAGGTCGACCGCTCGATCTACGACGCCGGCGAGTTCGTCCTGACCAACGTTCACGGCACCTACGCGCTCCTGGACGCCCTGCGGGCCTCCCCGGAGATCGAGATCTTCGTCCACGTCTCGACCGACGCGGTCTATGGCAGCCGGCCGGGGCGGGCCGCCCGCGAGACCGACGCTCTGGCGCCCTCTTCGCCCTACGCGGCGAGCAAAGCGGGCGGGGACCACCTGGCCCGGGCCTACCACCTGACCTATGGCCTGCCGGCGGTCGTCCTGCGCCCTTCGAACACCTATGGCCCCGGCCAGCTCCCCGAGAAGCTCATCCCGCTCTTCCTGACGAACGCGCTCGAAGGGAAGCCGGTGCAGCTCCTGGGGGACGGCCTGGACGTCCGGGACTGGCTTCACGTCGAGGACCACTGCCGGGCCGTCGAGACGGCGCTCTTGCGGGCCCGCGGCGGCAGCGTCCTGAATGTCGGCGGCGGGTCCGAGCTCACCGCCATCGACGTCGCCCGTCGAATCCTGGAGGCGGTCGACGCGCCCCGCGACCTGATCCGATTCGTCCCGGACCGTCCCGGCCATGACCGCCGTCATGCCATGGACTCGGGCCTCATCCGGGCCCTCGGCTGGGAGCCGCGGGTTCCGTTCGCCGAAGGGCTCGAGAGGACCGCGCGCTGGTACGCGGCGAACAGAAGCTGGTGGCGGAAAATGGGGACGCGGTCGCTCTGAGCGGCGGCTCGCCGGCTCAGATGTTGAGCTCGAGCTGGGCGTCCTGGGCCTGCTTGCGGTCGGCCTCGATGTCCTCGAGCAGGTCCGGGGTGATGTCGCCCGTCGGGTAGATGCCGTCGAAGCAGGCGGCGCAGAAGTTCTTGATCTTGGGATTCTCCTGCTGGACGGCCTTCTTCAGCGACGCGAGCGACTGGTAAATGACCTTGTCGGCGCCGATCTTGCGGGCCACGGCGGCCTCGTCGGCGTCCTGGGCGACGAACTCCGTCTTCGTCTGCATGTCGATGCCGTAAACGCAGGGGTGGCGCAGCGGCGGCGAGTACGAGGCGAAATAGACCTTTTTGGCCCCGGCCTCCCGGAGCATCTCGACGATGGCTTTGGAGGTGTTGCCCCTGACGATGCTGTCGTCGACGAGGAGGACGTTCTTGCCCCGGATCTCCGAGGCGATGGGATTGAGCTTCTGGCGGACCGAGCTTTTCCGCTTCTCGTCGACCGGCATGATGAAGGTCCGGCCGATGTAGCGGTTCTTGACCAGGGCCTCGCTGTATTTCAGGTTGAGCTTGCGGGCGATCTCGATGGCGGCGTCGCGGGCCGAGTCGGGGACCGGAACGACGACGTCGATGGCCAGCTTGCGCCGCCGGATCTCCGTGGCCAGCGACCGGCCCAGGTTGACCCGGCACTTGTAGACGTTGACCTGGTCGATGAACGTGTCCGGCCGGGCGAAATAGACCCACTCGAAGAGGCAGGGCGACAGGCAGCCCTTGCGGACGTGCTTCGCGTGGAGCGTCCGCGACTTGTCGATGAAGACCGCCTCGCCGGCCTCGACGTCCTTGATCTCGCCGAAGTTCATGATGTTCAGGCTGACCGTCTCCGAGGCGAACGCGTAGGAGGGGAGGAGGCCGTCGCGGCGGACGCCGTAGACGAGGGGCTTGATGCCGTAGGGATCGCGGAAGGCGACCAGGCCCTGGCCGGCGATGTAGGCGACGACGGAGTAGCTGCCCCGGACCTTGGCGTTGACGGCCTCGACCGCCCGGAAGATGTGCTCGGGCTCGAGGTTTTTCGTCCGCTCGTGGGCCAGGGACTCGGCGAACAGGTTGAGGATGATCTCGAGGTCGCAGTCGGAATTGAGGAGCCGGTGCTGGTCGCGGTAGAGCTCGTCCCTGAGCTCGCGATAGTTGGCCACGTTGCCGTTGTGGGCCATGATGATGCCGAAGGGCGAGTTGAGCTGGAAGGGCTGGGCGTCCTCGTCGCCGCCGCCGCCGATCGTCGGGTAGCGCGTGTGGCCGATCCCGATCGATCCGCGGAGGTGCTCGACGGACTCGGGCGTGAAGATGTCGTGGACGAGGCCGTTGCCCTTTTTGGCGTGGAAGCGGCCGTCGAAGGTGATGACCCCGGCCGAGTCCTGGCCGCGGTGCTGGATGGCCAGGAGGCCCTGATAGAGGTCCCGTATCACGGGGCCGTTGCCCCAGATGCCGATGATGCCGCACATGTCAGGCCTTGACGGCCCGGCCGGGTTCGATGACGGCCTCGTCGATGATCATGACCGGGATGTCGTCCTTGATGGGGTAGACGCGGTGGCAGGAGACGCACTTCAGGCCCTTTTCGTCGGCCGTGAGCTTGACCTCGGCCTGGCACAGGGGGCAGGCCAGGATGGCCAGGAGCGCGGGGCTGATCGGCATATCTATTCTCCGACACCAGAATAGCCGCCCCGCGGCCCGGCGTCAAGGGGCGCCTGCGCCGGGCCAGGGCGCGCCGGGGCCGGCCGCGGGCCCTATTTCAGGCCGATCCTCAGGTTGAGGCTCCACTCCGCCGTCGGGGCCGGCTGGTAGGAGTTGCCGTCCGGGTCGGGCTCGGTGAAGCCGTAATAGAGGACGTTGAAGATATTGCGGCCGGCGAGGAAGAGCTCGAGCGGCTGTCCGCTCCAATCGAACCTGTAGCCGAGCCGGACGTGGACGAGGGCGTAGGGGGAGGTCCGGCCGTAGCCGTTGGGGAAGATGCGATTGGTCGCGTCGATATACCAGCCGCTGACGTACTCGAGCGCGGCCCCGGCCGTCAAGGCCGGGGTCAGGCGGTACTCCACGTCCCCATAAAGCTGGTGTTGCGGCGAGTTGGGAAGCCAGGTTCCGGTGAACGTCTCTCCGGTCAGCGTCTCGACGCTCACGTACTTGAAGTGGGAATACGTATAGGCCGCCCTCACGGCCAGCGATTCGAGAGGATACCAGGCCAGGGACGTCTCGACGCCGTAACGGTGGGTCGAGCCGACGTTGCCGTAGAAGGTCTCGAGCGGCCGCGTCGAGATCCGGTAGCGGCCGAAATCGTTCTCGGTATTCAGGTAGAAAAGCGCGACGTCATAGCTCAGGAACCGGCCGATCTCTCCGCGGGCCCCGACCTCCTCGCCGTTCGAGGTCGCGGCGACGAGATGGGTGTTGTAGCCGCCGAGGGCGATAAGGGTTGTTGACGAGCTCCTCCGTTCCCGGGGGGAGAAAGCCCGTGCCCCAGCTGGCGTAGAGGCCGAAATCGGCGACGGGGTTCCAGGTGACCCCGACCCTGCCGGTCGCCCGCCTGTAGGCGACTTCGCCGGAGAGGTCGATCCCTCCCGCCTGGAGGTGGTCGGCGAGCCGGTTGGTGACGCGGTCGTAGCGGGCGCTCCCGGAGACTCCCCAATGAGGGCCGATCTCGAGGCGGTCGAGGACGAAGAGGCCGGCGCCGGTCTGGGTCAGGGTCTGGTCGGAAACGAGATCGGGGCCTTCGACGGCGCCGCCGAGGTTGGGGTATTTCGTCTCGTCGATGGCCTGCCAGGCGTAATCGACGCCGGCACTCAGATGGTTCGTGAACCGGCCCCAGGCCGTCCGCTGGTTGAGCTGCGTCATCAGGCCCGGCGTGTCGAGATCGCGGTGAATGACCGTCGAAGGGACCGCTTCCGCGTACTTGGTGCTCCGGTAATAGGCGGTCGCGGTCAGGTCCAGGTCTTTCGCCAGAGCGATGGTGCTCACGAGGCCGCCTGTGCCCCGCTGGGTCTTCTGGAACTCGTTCTTGCTCGCGGAATCGGGGTTGGCCTGGCGGCGCAGGACCTTGGGATCGGCGCTGAACCAATCCAGGTTGAGACCCTCGGGATTCTGGTTGTAATAATCCGTCCAGCCGAGGACCGCGGTGACCTTGACCTTCGGGCTGACCGCGAAGGAGAATTTGCCTCTGGCGTTGTCGCCCTTGTACGCGGACCAGTCCCGGTAGCCGTCCCCGGAGAGCATGGAGCCCGTCAGGCTGTAGTTCAGGAGGCCGGTCGTGCCGTCCATTTCCGCAAAGCCCTTTTTGAGGCCGTAAGCGCCCCGCACCAGGCTGGCCCCGGCCGAGACCGGCTCGGGCCCGCCGTCATGGGTCAGGATGTTGATGATGCCGCCTGACGAGCCGCTGCCGTAGAAGGCCGCCGCGGGCCCGCGCAGGACCTCGAGCCGCCGGACGGCGGTCCAATCGATATCGTAAAAATCGGAGACGTACCCCGAGGGATCGTTCAGCGGGATCCCGTCGACGAGCGTCTTGATCCCGCGGGTGCCGCGCTCGGTCAGGATGCCTTCCCCCCGGATCGAGAGATGGACGCGCTCGCCGTCGGCCTGGTTGTCGACCTTGACCCCGGGGACGAGCTTCAGGGCCTCGTCGATGGCCACCGTCCGCGGCATCGTCCGCAGGATCGGCGTTTCGACGACCGTGGTCGCGGCCGGATTCTGCTTGAGCGGGATCTCGACCCGCGGAGCCGTGACGGTGATCTCGACGTTGGTGCGGGAGCCGGACTTCTCTTTGGTCGCCGCCTCCTGTCCGGCGGCCGCCGTGGTCTTGGCCTGGTCCTTGTCCTCGGATCGGACCGAGGAAGCGAACGACGGCCCGGTCGTGACGGCCGCTAGAAGAAGAAAAACCGGCCCAACGGCGAAGATACGGGGAGTGAGCTTGGACATGGCGATACCTCCATATCCTAGTTAGACACAAGCGCGGGTCCGATTCTTCCAAGCGTCCGGCCGGGCCGCGGCACGGCTTGACACCGCTTCTGCGCGGGACTACAGTGGCGCGGTGGCCCCGGAGTTTTCTTCCGACGAGACGGTGGCGAGGGTCGCCCCGGATGACGGGGAGAAGTGTCTCATCCTGGCGGCCCGGCGGGGCGATGAAGAGGCCTTTCGCGAGATCTATCGGACCTATCGCGAGTCCGTCTGGAGCGTGGTCATCTCCCTGGTCGGAGACCCCGTCCAAGCCCAGGACATCCTCCAGAACGTCTTCTTCAAGGCTTTCCGGGGCCTGGCCGGCTTCCGCTTTCGCTCCTCCCTGTTCACCTGGATCTACAGGATCGCCCGGAACGAGTGCCGGAACCACTTGAGGAAGCGCGGCCTGCCCATCGTTCCGCTCGAAGATATCCTCGGGAGCCGCTACGAGGCGGACGCCGCGCGCTTCCCGGATGGCGCCCGGAACAGCGCCGATGCCCTGAAGAGCGCTGTCATGGATCTTCCCTTCAAGATGCGCGAGGTCGTCGTCCTCAAGTATCAGGAGGATCTGTCCTATGACGAAATGAGCCGGATCCTGGGCTGTCCGCCCGGCACGGTGGCTTCGAGGCTCAACCGGGCCCTGGCGGAGCTCGAAACGCGGCTGCGGCCGTCGGAGGGGGGACGATGAATATCCGGTGTTTTTTCTTTCGCCGCAAGTTCATGCCCTATCTCGAGCGCGGCCTCCGGCCGGGCCAGGCCGGGAGACTCGAACGACACTTGGCCGGCTGCCGGGAGTGTGCGGATCTCCTCGCCCGGGTCCGCGCCGGACACCAGGCGGCCCGGCGGTTCAGCCGCCGCCGGCCGGACCTTTCACCCCGCCTCCCGGAGTTCGAGGAGATATGGACCCGGCGCCCCTCCGCCGCTCGGCTGTCGCCGGCACTCGAAGTGCCGATCCTCCTGGCCGCCGTGGCGGTCCTGTCCGTGCTTCTCGTCCTCTCCGGCCGGACGACGGCCTCCCGTTCGCGCCAGGGCTTGTTCGCCTCTCGCGCGACCCAAGCCGGCCGCGAGTTCACGCCGCTCGCCATCCGGGAGTTCGCGACGAACTCCCGCAACCGGGTCGTCACGGAGGGCTTTGTCCGTAAGGTTTATTACGATGAGCAGGAACAGACCCTGCACATCAAGCTGGCGGAGGGGCCGCAGGATCCGGACCCCTTCGTCATTTGCGAGATCCGGGATGTCCGAGGCCTGACCATCCCCCGGGAGGGCAGCCGGGTCCGGGTCTACGGCACGGCCCGCTTCGACGCTCAGCCCGGCCGGGGCTGGCATGAAGTCAACCCGGTCATGGACATCGCCGTCCTGAACCGCTGACCTCCCGGATCACTCCCCGGTGTTGCCCCCGCCGGCCGCCGGGTTTATAATCGGAGCCAGGGGCCGAACCCCCTGCCGGAGGAGCGGGCCGTGCTGTACTTCGCCTTCGCGTCGAACATGAACCGAGCGCAGATGAAGAGGTGGTGCCCGGCAAGCCGTTTCCTCAAGACCGTCGTCCTCGAGGGGTTCCGGTTCGTTTATGACGGCTTTTCCGTGACCTGGGACGGCGCCGTGGGAGATATCGTCAGGTCCGAGACCGAGCGTGTCTGGGGCGCCCTCTATGAGATCACCGAACGCGACCGGCTGACCCTGGACGCCTTCGAGGGCTATCCGCGGAGCTATGACCACCGGGAGGTCGAAGTCAAGGATGGGGAGGGGAAAGTCTACCGGGCCATGACCTATTTCCGGACCGGCCGGGCCCTGGGCAAGCCGCACCCCGACTATGAGAGGATCGTGATCGACGGGGCCAGGGAATGCGGTCTGCCGGAAGAGTACATCGACAAGGCTCTTCGCGTCATCCGGCTATAACGTTGCGGACATGTACTCTTTGTCCATGTCCCCGATTTTTTGTCCCGTTCTGAACCGGGGGCTCGTGCCCGAGGCACGTGTCCCCGATTCAGATGTTAGAACCTGTAGCGGATACCCACCCGGACGGCCGTTCCCGAGATGTTGATCTTGGCCGAACGGGCGTCGACGACGCCCTCTTCGGCGGGGGCGCTCCCCCGGACGAAGATGAGCGGGTAAGCCGTCTCGCCCCCCGCCGTCTTGCGGAAGAAGAACAGGGTGCCCGGCTCGATGACAGACTCGCCGTCGGAGTTCGTGTAAACGTTCCGTCCCGTCAGCCTGCTGAAGCTGGCCATCCGCAGGCCCGCCTCCACGAAGAGGACCGTCCTCGGCGCGATATTCCACTCTCCGCCGAAGGCGGCCTCGCCGCCGAGTCTGCTGGCCGTCGCCGACCCCTTCCACTGTTCCCAGGAATCGGTCCCCTCGTGACGGAAAGAGTATCCGGCCTTGACGGAATAGAGTCCGAGGGCGCCCCGGAGATAGAGTCCGCCGCCGGGATAGAAGCGGACCATGACCTTGATGGGGACGCCCTGGACCGAGGGCTTGGTCGACACCGTCTCCGCGAAGAGAGAACCGGTCAGATCGACGCGATCCCCCTTGGCGCCGCGGAGGAGGTCGGCGCCGACGCCGAAGGACAGGCGGGCGGAGTACCGGTAGGACAGCTCGAAGCCGGCCAGGGCCCCGACGTGCAGGACGTCGGGTTCCCGAGACGCCGGAAAGCCGACGGACGCGCCGTACCAGTCGGCGTATCCGCGGGTCCCGTCGTTGAGGTCCCGGGGCGCGAACGTGGCGATGCCGGCCGACACGGAGAACTCGAGCGGGATGGATCCGGTCCTGAACTCGGGAGCCTTGATCCGGCCGATCCGGATCGGCCGCGAGCCGCGCTCACGCGGCGGGGCCTCCGCCGCCGGCTTCTTCGGCGTCGCCGCGGCGGGCGCGGCCTGCTCGACGACCTGGACCAGGCTTTCGTGGATCCAGCCGCCGATGACCCCGCCGTCCTCCAGGGTGTAGCGGACGAAGTACCACTCGCCGTCCTTCCTGTCCGCCTCGAGGACCGTGCCTTCCGGGATCTGCTGGACGATGGAGCTGCCGATGTCGGGCTTCTCCCGCAGGTTGGCCTGCTCGGCCGTGACCTTGACCTTCGTCGTCCGCGCCGGGGCGTTCTGGGCCGCCGCAGCGAGCGCCGCGCCGGCGGCCAAAACCAGGATGAGCGAGAGGACGGTCCGTTTCAAGCGCATGGCGGGTTCACCCTGCCCGGATTATAGACGACTTACGGATATGGGACAAGGGTCGGTGATAGGCCGCACGATGGGGACACGCAACGCCCGGGGCTCGCGGCCCCGGACGTCGCGTTCGACGGGCCGATCGGCCCGAAGCTCAGAACCTGTAGCCGAGACTGGCCCCGACCAGGCCGTACCTGAAGATCGCGTTGAAGGCCGTGATCGTATAGACGGTCAGCGTGACGCGCTTCCCTCGATACCCGAGATGGACCTTCGGCAGGAGCTCAGCGACGCCCAGACCGTCCGAGATCGCGACGGGCAGCACGGCGCCCCCGCCGATGAAGAAGCCCCGGCCCACATAGTTCATGGTCACGCCGGGCAGGCCCGCCAGGCCCGAAAAATGGGTGTCCGTGACGAACATGAACTCGGGACTGATCATGAAGCCCTTCGCGACGTGGATATCCACCTGAGGGCCGGCGGTCAGTCCGAGGCCGGAGAATGTCAGGTCCCCCCCATAAAAGGTCATGGCCCCCGCGTTCAGGACGACCTCGACCTTCTTGTCCTGGGCGAACGCTCCGTTCGTGCCCAATCCGGCCATCAGGGCCGCCGCCAAGACCACCATCACCACCTTTTTCATGAGGTACCTCTTCAAATTGAAGATTCATCCGGCTTTCGCTGGACATGCTCATGATGGAGGTCCGGGGGGTCCGAGTTGTCAAGGAATTGTCAATTGGGGGTCAAGATTCCCTGAGACCGAAGCCCGCGACCCGGCGCTATTGGTACTCGGCCCAGTGCTTGATCGCAAGGTCCGCGGGCTTTTTGGCGGCCAGCGCCTGGACGAACAGGTCGGCGGCTTGGAGGTTGGTCAGGGTGGGGATGGAGTAGTCGACGGCCAGGCGCCGGAGCCTGTAGGCCGAGTTGAACTCGACCCTTTTCCCCGGGTTGGGGATGGAAATGACGAGATCGATCCGGCCTCCGGCGATGAAGTCCCGGATGTTCGGGCCGCGGCGCTCGTGCACCTTGAACAGGCGCGTGTTCCGCACGCCGTTCTCCTTGAGGAACGCCGAGGTCTTCTCGGTCGCGAAGATCCGGAAGCCGAGCCCGGCAAGGGTCTTGGCGGCGCCGAGGAAGCGGCTCTTGGATTCTTCGCCGCCGAGCGTCAGCAGGATGTTCTTCTTCGGCAGGTTGAATCCCGTCGCCAGGATGGCCTTGAGGTAGGCCTCATGGACGTCCTCGCCGAGACAGGCGACCTCTCCGGTCGAGGCCATCTCGACGCCGAGGACCGGGTCGGCGCCCTTGAGCCGGGAGAACGAGAACTGGGGCGCCTTGACGCCGACATAGTTCAGGTCGAGCGTCGTCCGGCCGTTGCGGACGGGCCGGCCCATCATGGCCGCCACGGCCAGCTCGACGAAGTTCGTCCGGGCCACCTTGCTGACGAAGGGGAACGAACGCGAGGCCCGGAGGTTGCACTCGATGACCTTGATGGCGTTGTCCTTGGCGATGAACTGGATGTTGAACGGGCCGGTGATCTCGAGAGCCCGGGCGATCTCGCGGCCGATCTCGCGGATGCGCCGGATCGTCTCGATGTAGAGCTTCTGGGGCGGCAGGACCATGGTCGCGTCGCCCGAATGGACGCCGGCGTTCTCGACGTGCTCGACGATGGCCGAGGCCACGACCTCGCCGCGGTCGGCCACGGCGTCGAGCTCGATCTCCTTGGCGTTCAGGATGAACTTGGAGATGACGACCGGGTACTCGGGCGAGACCCGGGAGGCCTTCAGGAGGTAACGGTCGAGATAATCCTCGTTGAAGACGACGGTCATGGCCGCTCCGCTCAGGACGTAGGACGGCCGGATGAGCACGGGGTAGCCGATCGTCCGGGCGAAGCGCTTGGCCTCGCCGACGCTCCGGAGCTCGCGCCACTCCGGCTGGTCGACGCCGAGCTCGTCGAGGAGTTTCGAGAACTTGAAGCGGTCCTCGGCCCGGTCGATGCTCGGCGGCGGCGTCCCCAGGACGCGCACGCCCGCCTGGTGGCAGCGCAGGGCGATGTTGTTCGGGATCTGGCCGCCCATCGAAAGGAGGACGCCGAGGGGCTTCTCCTTCTCGTAGATGTCGAGGACACGCTCGAAGCTGAGCTCGTCGAAGTAGAGCCGGTCGCAGATGTCGTAGTCGGTCGAGACCGTCTCCGGATTGTAGTTGACCATGATCGTCGCGTAGCCGAGCTTCTTCAGGGCCTGAGCGGCGTTGACGCAGCACCAGTCGAACTCGACCGAGGAGCCGATGCTGTACGAGCCCGAGCCGAGGACCATGACCTTGCCCGGCCGGCCCCGGCCGCCGCGGAAGGACACGTCGTCCTCGCGGCCGTTGTAGGTCACGTAGAGGTAATTCGTCGGAGCCGGGTATTCGGCCGCCAGCGTGTCGATCTGCTTCACGGCGGGAACAAGGCCGAGCTCCTTTCTCCGGGCCCGGACGCGGAGCTCGGACGAGCCGGTGAGAAGCGAGATCTGCTTGTCCGAGAAGCCCTTGCGTTTGGCCTCGAGGAGGAGGTCGGGGGCCACGGCGCCGATCCGGCGGCCGGCGAGCCGCGCCTCGCAGTCGACGACCGACTTGATCTTGTGGAGGAACCAGCGGTCGATCCGGGTCAGCTCGTGGATGCGGTCGACGGAGAAGCCTTTCTTGAGGGCCTCGGCGATGCCGAAGAGCCGCTCGTCGGTCGGGTGGCGGAGCTCCTTCTCGAGGCTCCGGAAAGAGTAATTCTCGTTGGCGACGAGGCCGTAGACGCCGACCTGGAGCATCCGGGCCGCCTTCTGGATGGCTTCCTCGAAGGACCGGCCGACGGCCATGACCTCGCCGACCGATTTCATCTCCGAGCCGATCTTCTTCGAGACCCGGCCGAACTTCTTGAGGTCCCAGCGCGGGATCTTGACGACGAGATAGTCGAGGGCCGGCTCGAAACAGGCCGAGGTGACCTTGGTGATCGAATTGGGCAGGTCCGGAAGCGCGTGCCCGAGGGCCAGCTTGGCGGCGACGAAGGCCAGCGGATAGCCCGTGGCCTTGCTGGCCAGGGCCGAGCTCCGCGACAGCCGGGCGTTGACCTCGATGATGCGGTAATCGCCGTCGCGGGGGTTCAGGGCGTACTGGATGTTGCACTCGCCGACGATGCCCAGGTGCCGGATGGCCTTGATGGCGATCGCCCGCAGGCGATGGTACTCCTCGTTCGTCAGCGTCTGGGACGGGGCGATGACGATGCTCTCCCCGGTGTGGATGCCCATGGGGTCGAAGTTCTCCATGTTGCAGACGGTGACGCAGTTGTCGGCCCGGTCGCGGACGACCTCGTACTCGATCTCTTTCCAGCCCTCGAGGTATTCTTCGATGAGGATCTGCGGGGCGGCGGTGAAGGCCCGCCGGAGCGCCTCGCGCAGCTCGCGCGGCGAGTAGGCGACGCCGCTGCCCTTGCCGCCGAGCGCGTAGGCGACGCGGGCCATGACCGGATAGCCGATCGTCTCGGCCGCGCGCAGCCCGGCCTCGACGGTCCGGACGGCGACGCCGCGGGGGGTCTTGAGACCGGCCTGGGCCAGGGCCCGGTTGAAGAGCTTGCGGTCCTCCGTCTTCTCGACGGCCTCCATCGGCGTCCCCAGGACGGGCAGTCCGGCTTCTTCGAGAACGCCGCTCTTCCACAGGGCGACGCCGCAATTGAGGGCCGTCTGGCCGCCGAAGGAGACGAGCAGGCCCTGGGGCTTTTCCCGGGCGATGATCTTCTTGACGAAGAACGGCGTGACCGGCAGGAAATAGACCCGGTCGGCCATGCCCTCCGAGGTCTGGATCGTGGCGATGTTCGGGTTGACCAGGACGACCTCGAGTCCCTCCTCCTTGAGGGCCTTGATGGCCTGGCTTCCGGAGTAGTCGAACTCGCCGGCCTCGCCGATCTTGAGGGCGCCGCTCCCGAGGATGAGGATCTTCCGGAGCTTCTTCATCCGGCGGCCTCGAGGAACCGGTCGAAGAGGAACTCCGTGTCGGTCGGACCGGGGCAGGCCTCGGGGTGGAACTGGACCCCGAAGGCGGGCTTGCGGCTGTGGCGGATGCCCTCGTTCGTGCCGTCGTTCGCGTTCCTGAACCAGGCGGACCAGCCGCGGGGGAGGCTCGACGGGTCGACGGCGAAGCCGTGGTTCTGGCTGGTGATGTAGCAGCGCCTGGTGCCTTCTTCGAGGCAGGGCTGGTTTTGGCTCCGGTGGCTCGAGCCGGTGATAGACTCCGGGTAGCCGACGATCCTGGTAATAAAAACGACTTCCCCCCCGGACTTGATGTCCGCGCCGAACCCTACGCCCTCGAGGACGGTCCCGTCCGCGAGGGCCAGCGCCGCTCTGCGAATGTCGTCGGTCTCCCTTCCATTTTCGGCGCAGTATAGCACAATCGCATCAGGTCCTCAAGGAGCTTCCCTGAATCCAAATGCGGCCCTAACGCCCGAGAGATCGTGAAGGGCCTCACTCTTCGATACCAAAAGGAAATGAATCAGAAAAGGCGTATTCTCAGCCCAACTCTTATCGCGGATCTGCTCAAATTAAGCTTCGCTCTTCTGACATCGGCAGGAAATCCAGAGCCGACCGTGGGCGCTACGTCCAAAGCATTAAGCCAAGCATATCTAGCTCCGAGGTGTGCGTCTTCTTGAGTATAATAATAAAGCCCGCCTGCGCTCACATGATAGGACGTCCTCCTGAGATCTCCCATAGCGGTCCATTCCCAGGTGGACACCTGCGTTCTTCCGCGGAAGTTAGCGAAGTTGACTCCTCGGACTTGACCTTCTACAACCAGCGACAGTCCTTTTGCTATATCAAGTTCGAGTCCGAACCCCGCATGGAATCCCAGTGGATATTCAGGCTGTGCGTTGGTTTCCATTATCGTCAGTCCCGTTGCGGCCGATAAGAAAGTTATAAAAAACTTGCGCTCGATTCTGATCTCTACGGGATAGAGGCCAATTCCGGCATTGAAATAGGGTCTGAACATCGATCCTTTGAATGGGCAATAATAGAGGGTGAACTTGATGGGCGGACCCACGAGGATCGTCGGATGATAGGTATAATCATGGACCTGCTGACCCTCGGGGACGAAAATGATATATCGGACGGTGCCCTCGTTCGTTTTTTTGTAGGGGAGCGAAGTCGCGACGCCAAGGCTGATATGCCGGCTGAAATCCATCCTAACCTCCGCCTCCCATTCGCTGACCCGATTATCCAAGGCCGGCAATTCTCCGATAACAGCACTTGGATCATGCTCCCGCAGATAGACGAATTTCGAGTTGTTCGTGAACGAGTCGAGCATTCGGTTGACGTCGTTTTCCTCCAGAGCCGAGCCCCAGCCGCCGGTCAGCTTGAAGCTCAGGTTCGGCTTGAAAGGCGACCTCTGCTGGGAAAATGCGAGGGAATTGAAGGCCAAGAGGGCAGAGCCGGAAATAAGCGCGATAACTATGATCAAACGTAGATGTCTTTGGCGCGCCACGTTCTCTCCGATGCGTCCGAAGGTAAGGCCATTGAGGAAACCCGGGTCCGGGCCGTTGGCCCGGACCCGGGAATCATGCTCAGACTTCGACGACGAGCGAGCCTCAGATCTGCTCGACCTCCACGTAAAGTTCGCTCGAGTATGAGGAGGAGCCGTTGGGGTTCGTCGCCTTGACGCGGTAATAGTAGTTGCCCTGATTGACCCCGGTATCGGTCCACGTCATCGAAGGATACTGCTCATAGGGTTCGGCGTCAACGTTTCCGACATTGGTCCATGATCCGCCTCCGGACAACCGCCTTTGCACGACGAAGGATTGTTCGTTGGTGGCGTTGTCCGTCCAGGTGAGGACGACGTGATGCACGAGAGTCGGGCTTTCAGCCGCCAGGTCGGAGGGAGCCGCCGGAACACCAGCGGTGACCGTGGCGGTCAACGGATTGCTCGTCGCATCGCCGGCCATGTTGAACGCCTTGACTCTGTAATAGTTCGTTCCGCCCGCCAGAGATGTATCCAAGCAGGAGGCGAAGTCCTTGTTAAGGCTATCAATCGTCGAGTATTGCTGTTCGCCCGAACGTTGCCTCTCGACATTGAAGCCGATCTCGTCGGAGGAGTTGTCGTTCCATGTGAGACGGGCGCTTCCCCATGAGTACCAGGTAATGGCCAGACCGTCCGGCGTTCCATCGGGCACATCGGCGTCGTAGACGACGTTATAGGCATTCAGCCTTCCGTTGGCCACGCACTTCCCGTTCAGGGCGGCCTTATAGTCCGCGTCGTCGATGATTCGCGTCTTGATTTGAATGTAGTTCAGTCCAGGGATCCTGGCCAGCGCCAGAGCCGCTGTTCCCGCGACGTAGGGGGCCGCCATCGACGTTCCGGCGTGGAATTGATAGTCCGGTCCAGGCATGGTGCTTTTGATATTAAAGCCATTTTGATTACTATCCTCACCGCCCGGAGCCCCAATGTCTACCGTCGTAGCTCCATAATCCGACCATCCAGGCTTCGTATCATCGTCAGTGGTGGCCAACACCGAAATGATATTGTCGGGGCTGTAGTTCGCGGGATAGAACTTTTCGGTGCCGTCACAGTTGATGCCGAGGTTCCCGGCCGCGGCAACGAACAATTGGCCGGCACTGCGCGCCGCCTGGATCGCATAAAGGAGAGATGAGTTGTATGTCGTCTCACCATAACTGTTATTGGATATTGGCACTTCCTTCGCTATCGCGTAGTCAATGGCGCATATGATATCCGCGTCGGTTCCAGTTCCTTCGTAATTTAGCACCTTGAGCGGCATGAGCTGTACGTCCCAGGTGACTCCGGTTACTCCATAATTGTTGTTCCCCTCTGCACCGATTATGCCGGCCACATGTGTGCCATGATAGGTGTAATCGGTAGAGAAGTCGTCCATGGGGTCGTTATCGTCGTTCACGAAATCCCAGCCATGCCAATCGTCGATATATCCGTTGCTGTCATCGTCGATCCCGTTTGTTTCTTTGCCGCTTCCGTACTCTCCGGAGTTTATCCAGATGTTGTCATTGAGATCGGGATGGGTATAGTCAATTCCGCTGTCTATGACGGCGACAACCACGTCGGGACTCTCGGTGACAATATCCCAAGCCTCGGGAGCGTGAATGTCCGCACGGGAGGTTCCGCCGCTTTGGGTCGTGTTATAGAGGCCCCAGAGTGTCGAAAAATAGGTATCGTTGGGAATTGTCGTTGCTCTCACGATCCCATTCGGTTCGGCCCATTCCACGAGCGGATTTTCCCTTAAGAAGCTGATGGCACGCTCCGTTCCCAGCCCCTCGGGCACCTGGAGACGGACCAGTAGGGGAAAGGAAATGAACGACCTTGTCGAGAGAACGGCTGAGTCCCACTCAGCGCTTTCGATCGGGTGCTTATGATAGTTAATGACGGTTCCCTGTACTTGGGCAATAACGCCCCGGAGACTCGAGAGCTCGACGCCATTTTCGCGGAACTTGACGAGTACCTCGTTGGGGACGTAAGTCGTGTTGGGAGTCGGACGAGTCTGGCTTGCCGAGCCGTGCTTCGAGACCATTAGAGCCGTAAGAAGAATAAGAATCGATGCGAACAAAAGGGCTGACTTTTTCATGAGTTTTTCTCCTTTTTGATTATCCTGTCCGCCCCAGAACCTGTGACTGGATCACGGAGAGAGGACAATGAAACCACCTCCTTTAGATCATGAATCTTCTCCGGGGTATGGAGCCGTATCCGAAAACCGGGCGATTGAGAAAAGAAGAGAGACCGCCGAGAGGAATCAGCGCCGCAGGCTTTCACAGTGGCTCCCATCAACGCCGTCCGTGGCCGGGATCGCTCCATGCCCCGCGTCCTGAATATCGGTATAGAATGCGAGGCCGTCAAGGGTGAATTATTAAGTGCAGGGCTAGCCAAAGATGAAAATAAGAGTGTTAAGCTCGGCCGGCTCACCGCGGTGAGGATCGGCCCACGTCATCACTGCTCATCAGGCTCACGCCTGAATCTCTCTGGGGGGCAAACTATTTGCGACCGCGAATGACATTAGCTCGCGGGCTAATCCGGCTCGGTGAATCATTTTTCCCGAATGCGGCGACCGGCCCAAAGGGATCGCTCAAAGAGGGTTGAGAGAAAAAAACCGAAGCATTTGCTCAGGACACGTGGGGCACACCGACGCACATAAGTGTTCCCGAGAGGTTGGCGCAGGGCCGCCCCTAGCGGATGCCGCCTTCTTCAATAGCCTTGATGACCTGGCTTCCGGAATAGTCGAACTCGCCGGCCTCGCCGATCTTGAGGGCGCCGCTCCCGAGGATGAGGACCTTGCGGAGCTTCTTCATCCGGCGGCCTCGAGGAACCGGTCGAAGAGGAACTCCGTGTCGGTCGGACCGGGGCAGGCCTCGGGGTGGAACTGGACCCCGAAGGCGGGCTTGCGGCTGTGGCGGATGCCCTCGTTCGTGCCGTCGTTCGCGTTCCTGAACCAGGCGGACCAGCCGCGGGGGAGGCTCTTCGGGTCGACGGCGAAGCCGTGGTTCTGGCTGGTGATGTAGCAGCGCCTGGTGCCCTCCTCGAGGCAGGGCTGGTTCTGGCTCCGGTGGCCGAACTTGAGCTTGTAGGTCGTTCCGCCGGCGGCCAGCGCGAGAACCTGGCTGCCGAGGCAGATGCCGAAGAGCGGCAGGCCGGCGCCGAGGAGGCGGCGGACCGCGGCCACCGCGGCCACGGCCCGCTCCGGATCGCCCGGGCCGTTGGAGATGACGACGCCTTTGGGCGCGAAGGACAGGATGCGCTCCGCGTCGGAGTCGGCCGGGACGCGGACGACCGCGACGCCGCGCCGGACGAGCGACCGGATGATGTTCATCTTGACCCCGCAGTCGATGAGGACGATCGTCCTCCGGGCCTTGGGGTTGTAGATCCGGATCTCCGGCGTCGTGACCTCGGCCACGAGATCGCGGACGTTGGGATCGGGGACCTCGCGGGCCTCGCGGCGCAGGCGCGCCGGGCTCTGCGGGCCGTCGCCGGCGTCGAGAAGGCCGGTCATGACGCCGTGGACGCGGAGTTTCTTGGTCAGGGCCCGGGTGTCGACGCCGGCGATCGCCGGGACGCCGCTCTCGCGGAGCCAGTCGTCGAGGGTCTTCTGCGACGTGGCGTGGGAGGGATGGGCGCAGAGCTCCGACACGACATAGCCGGCGATCTGCGGCCGGTCCGACTCGAACCGGGACGGGTCGACGCCGTAGTTGCCGATGAGCGGATAGGTCTGGCAGAGGATCTGGCCGCGATAGGACGGGTCGGTGATGCTCTCCGGGTAGCCGACGATCCCGGTATTGAAAACGACTTCCCCCCCGGCCTTGGCGCTCGCGCCGAAGCCTACGCCTTCGAAGACGGTCCCGTCCGCCAGGACCAGAGCTGCTCTGCGAATGAGGCCGGTCTCCCTTCCATTTTCGGCGCAGTATAGCACAAGGGCCCGGAGCGCTCAAGGGTCTCGAAGAGGAGCCAATCTCACCCCTTGAATCACCGGGCCGGAGCATGGTAGTTTACCGGGGGGGAAGGAGAATGGGGCCAGGGTCCTTTTGACGCTGAGGTGAGCCATGTCTTCCGTCGACGATCGCGCCGCGCCCGGTCCGGCGGACCCCTGCGCGCCGGCGGCCCCGTCCGTGCCCATCCCGACCGATAAGGACGAGCTCATCCGCTCCATGGGCCGGGCCATGCGCGTCGCCTTCAAGATGGCCTCGATGTACAACGCCGAACATCCGGCCTTCAAGAGCAGCGTCAACGACCTCATGGCCCGGCTCGAGGCCCTGTTCGTCCACATCAATCCCGTGTCGATCGGCTTCTCGCCCCACGCCCTGCTCATCGACGGCCGCTTCTGGGAGGGCGAGCGGACGTACATGGACCTGGCCCAGCTCTTCCACTTCCGCAAGATCAAGCGCCTCGAGATCCGGCCCGGGCTCCAGCACGATGAATTCATGCGCTTCGCCTCCAAGATCATGCTGCCCGTGAAGCTCTTCATCAGGGAGGGCGGCGCCCAGGCCATCGTCAAGCGGGAGGCCATCATCCACATCGCCGTCGACACTCTCGACTACTCCATCCTGCTCCAGGGCGAGGGCGAGGAGATCAAGGACATCTGGCCCTACCTTCTGATGGAAGCGGTCGAGGAGGACGACCACGAGAAGCTGGAGGAACTGGCCGGCTCGTTCGGCAAGGTCGTCGGCAAGTTCAACACCGAGGACCTCATCCAGAACGAGGAGCTGCACAAGAACTTCGCCAAGTTCTTCCATTATCTCAAGACGACCTCCGAAGAGAAGCACCGGGTCGCCTCGAAGCAGCTCCTGAAGACCATCGTCTCCGCCCGCAAGACCCCGACGGAATCGAAGTTCGAGAACCTCAAGCTCCTCATCTCCGATCTGAGCGAGGAGGACCTGGCCTCGACCCTCTGGGAGGAGATCCTCGGCAACGACAAGTTCGACTCCCTGAGCTTCAGCATCTTCTCCCGGCTCATCGACAAGGAGCGGCACAAGAAGATCTCGACCTCGCTCCATGCCCTCTTCCACACCGACAATCCCCAGAACCGCCGCTCCGAGACCGAGTCGAAGATCCGCATCCTGCTCTCGGGCGTCTCCTCCCAGCTCCACTCCGAGATGTATCGCCAGACGCTGTCCAACGTTCTCAACGAGATCTCCTTCGACCAGAAGCTGAGTCTCGATCACACGCTCCTCCAACGGAACTACCGCTTTCTCCTTCTCGCCCTGCTGTCCCAGGGGGGGGCCAAGGAGCCGGCCGTGGCCGAGCTGGGACGGATCGCCGAGGAGTGGGACAGGATCGTCCAGGAGGGCGATTTCGAGTTTCTGCTCGCCTTCCATGAGGTCCTGGACGGCAAGTCCGCCGACCTCGCCGGCGAGCCGGCCTACGAGGAGGCCCGGCGGTCCATCGCCGAGCACGTCGAGGGCTGCCTCCTGCGCGGCGAGACCCGGCCGGAGCTCGACGCATTCGTTCAAAAGCTCGGCCGGAGCCGCCACGATTGGGAAGCCTATGCGGCCACCGTATTCACGGACCGGATCGTCTCGTCCTCCCTCCTCCGGGCCTGCTTCCGCTTCTTCCCCGGCGAGATCGAGGCCTTCCACGCCGGGATCAAAAAGAAATCGTCCGACAGCGAGCTGCTCGGCCGGATCGCCGACGCCCTGCGGCTCATCGACACGCCGCTCGCCCTCGAGGCGCTGAAGAAGATCTACGAAGCCGGCGACGTCGCCGTCAAGGTCAAGGCCCTCCAGGCCATGCAGAACCTCCAGGAGTATGACGAGGCCTTCCTCTTCCCGATCCTCGATAAGAAGAACGAGCTCATCCAGGCCGAGGCCCTGATCCTGCTCATGCGGCACGAGCGGACGAAGCATGTCGCCTTCACCAAGCTCTTCGGCCTGGCCTCTCCCTACGGCATCCGGAACAGGTCGCTCCTGCGCGGCCTGGGCATCGTCGGACGCTACGGCCTGCGCGAGGCCGTCCCTTACATCGAGCCGCTGGCCGAGCGGAAGGATTTCTGGAACCGCAAGGTCCGGCATGAGGCGCGCCGCCTCCTGGAGACATGGCGTGAGGGATAAGATCAAGATCTGCTTCATCTACCTGATGAACGCCGTCCAGGCGGGGAAGATCTACACCGGCGATCATCCGAAGTTCAAGGAATATCTCAACCGCCTCTACGGCGTCGTCCAGGAGATCCTCGAGGACCGCAAGGAGCTCGTGCTCGGCATCATCGGCGGCGAGGCGGCCTGGGAGGACGAGATCTTCTTCAACCTGCGGGGCAAGCTCGGCCTGCTCATCGACTTCCTCGAGAAGAACGGCGTCGAACGGATCATCTTCCAACAGGGCCTGCGCTTCGAGGAGCTGCGCGAGTTCATCATTTTCCTGACCCGGGTCAAGCGCCAGGAGAAGATCAGCGAGCAGGAGTACTTCAGCCTGCACGGCATTCAGAATATCCGCGCCGGCAAGCTCCGGACCATGGTCAAGGGGGAGGCGGAGGCGACCGAGGCCGAGGAGACGCGGGCGCGCTACGAGAGCTCCGTCCACACCGTCTCCAACGCCCTCAACGTCGTCCTGGAGAAGGAGGAGGTCGACTACCTCGACCTGCGCTTCAACATCCTCGGCATCATGGAGGATTTCGTCGGGCGCCACCAGGAGCTCCTGAATCTCGTCTCGGTGAAAAGGCGCGACCTGGTGACCTTCGTCCACCTCCTCAACGTCACCCTGCTTTCGATGTTCTTCGCCTCGAAGCTCCAGTTCGCCAAGGACGACGTCCTCGACCTGGGCATCGCCGCCCTGTACCACGACGTCGGCAAGCTCTACATCTCGCTCAAGGTCATCCAGAAAGAGACGAAGCTCTCCGAGGGCGAATTCCTGCAGGTCCGCAATCACCCCCTCATCGGGGCCCGGATCCTCGAAGGCTACCGGGACGCCCTGGGCATCCTGCCGATCGTCATCTGCTACGAGCACCACCTGCGCTACGATCGGACCGGCTACCCCAAGTCCCCCTACTCCCGCAAGCCCCACCCGGCCTCGATGATGGTCTCCATCTGCGACGTCTATGACGCCCTGGCCCTCAAGCGCTCCTATAAGAAGGATTACCCCCCCGAGAAGATCCACGAGCTGATGATGCTCGAGAAAGGCAAGATCTTCGACCCCCAGCTCCTGGACAAGTTCTTCCAGTTCATGGGCGTCTGGCCGATCGGGACGCTCGTGACCATGAGCGACGGGCGGGTGGGGGTCGTCCGGGGGGAGAACGAGCTCGACGTCGATCGGCCGTCCGTCCAGGTCCTGGCCCCCGAGAACGCCGGTGAGGTCGTCGACCTGGCCCTGCGGGCGGACGTGCGCATCGTCGAGTCCCTGAATCCCCAGGGCGAAGGGGCCCGGTACCTGCCGCTCATCGGCCTCCCGGCGCCGGCCCCGGACGCGGGCGGCGGCGGGGACGCCGAAGAGGACCTCGAGTAAAAGGAGTCTCAGCATGTGCGGCATCATCGGTTGCGTCGGAACCCGGGACACCGTCCCCGGTCTCATCGAAGGCCTGCGGCGTCTCGAATACCGAGGCTACGATTCGGCCGGGATCGCCGTCCTGAACGGGACCGGGCTCGAGAGGCGGCGGGTCAAGGGCAAAGTCCGGGACCTGGCCGAGGAGATCCGACGGCACCCGATCGCGGGCGCCTGCGGCATCGGGCACACCCGCTGGGCGACCCACGGCCGGCCGAGCGAGGACAACGCCCATCCGCACACCGACTGCAGCGGGACGATCGCCCTCCTGCACAACGGCATCGTCGAGAACTACTGGGCGCTCAAGGAGCAGCTGCGCGCCGAGGGCCACGTCTTCAAGACCGAGACGGATACCGAGGTCATCGTCCACCTCGTCGAAAAGCACTTCCACGGCTCCCTCGAGGAGGCCCTCCGGGCCGCGGTCAAGGAGCTCGAAGGGGCCTTCGCCGTGGCCTGCATCTCGTCGCGCGATCCGGGCAAGATCGTCGCGGCGCGCAACGGCCCGGGGCCGGTCGTCGTCGGCTTCGGCTCCGGCGAGTCCTTCCTGTCGTCGGACATCACGCCGCTCCTCGCCCATACCCGGCGCGTCGCCTATCTGGGCGAAGGCGAGATCGCCGTCCTGACGGCGCCGGAGGTCCGCTTCTCCACCTTCGCGGGAGCCCCGGTCGAGAAGGCCGTCGACACGCTGGACTGGGAGCCGGCCATGATCGAAAAGCGCGGCTTCGCCCACTTCATGGCCAAGGAGATCTTCGAGCAGGCCGACGTCGTCCGCGACACGCTGAAGAGCCGGGTGTCCCTCGACTCCGGACGGGTCTTCCTCGACGACCTCGGGATCGCCCCCGACGTCTTCCGCGAGGTCTCGCGCGTCGTCCTCATCGCCTGCGGCACCTCCTACCATGCCGGTCTCGTCGGGAAGTACCTGCTCGAAACGCTGGCCCATGTCCCGGTCGACGTCGAATACGCCTCGGAGCTCCGCTCGCGCGACTTTGCCATGGACCGCGGGACCCTCGTCCTCGGCATCTCCCAGTCGGGCGAGACGGCCGACACCCTGACCGCCCTTCGCCTCGCCCGGGAGAAGGCCCGGGCCGTCCTGGCCGTCACCAACAATCCGAGATCCTCGATGGCCCGGGACGCGGACGGCGTCCTCGACCTTCATGCCGGGCCGGAGATCGGCGTCGCCGCGACCAAGACGTTCGTCGGCCAGATGGCCGCCCTGTCCCTCTTCGCGCTGGCCTTCGCCCAGGCGCGCGGCGCCCTTGGCGACGAGGAGAGCCAGACCCTCGTCCAGGAGCTCCAGCGCCTGCCCCTCAAGATGGACCGGGTCCTCGGCGGAGCCGCCGCGATCGAGCGGGCCGCCCGTCGCTTCCTCGGCTGCGAGCACTACCTTTTCCTCGGCCGCTGGATCAACTTCCCGATCGCCCTCGAAGGGGCCCTGAAGCTCAAGGAGATCTCCTACACCCACGCCGAGGGCTACGCCGGCGGCGAGATGAAGCACGGGCCCATCGCCCTCATCGACGAGGGCATGACCACGCTGGCCATCGTCCCGCGCGACCGCGTCCACGAGAAGATGCTGTCCAACATCGCCGAGGTGAAGGCGCGCAACGGCCGGATCCTGGCTGTCGCCTTCGAGGGCGACGAGAGGGCCCGGGCCGCGGCCGAGGAGATCTTTCCCATCCCCGAGACGCACCAGCTGTTCACGCCGTTCCTGACCGTCCTGCCCCTGCAGCTCTTCGCCTACTATTCCGCCTCGGCCAAGGGGTTCGACGTCGATCAGCCGCGCAACCTGGCCAAGAGCGTCACCGTCGAATAACCCTGGACAGTTCATGAAAACGCCCGCCTCGCATCTGCAGCCGCCTCGGCTCGTGAACGGCCCAGGGCTTGCCCGGGCCCGCGCGGATGGAGTATTCTGGAGACCGGAGGAGACATCGATGAGATACCGCACCCCCTGGCGCTCCGTCGCCGTTATCGCCGCCGCGGCCGTCCTTCTCGCCGCCGCGGCCTGGGCCCAGCCCGCGAAGCCCCGGGCCGTGTTCAAGGAGACGACTTACGACTTCGGCAAGGTCAAGCAGGGCGACGTCGTCAGCCACGAGTTCGTTTTCAAGAACGCCGGCGGGGCCCCGCTTCTCGTCGAAAAGGTCGAGACGACCTGCGGCTGCACGGCCGCGCTCGTGTCCGAGAAGAAGATCGCTCCGGGCAGGGAAGGCAAGATCAAGACGACCTTCGACACCCGGGGGTATTCGGGGCGCCTGTCCCGCTACGTCTATCTCATTTCGAACGACGGCGAGAACGCCCGCCGCGAGCTCAGCCTCGTCGCCGACATCCAGGTCCCGCCCTCGGCCCGCATCGACGTCGACCGCTACAACGTCGACATGGGCCTCGTCCTCGAGGGCGAATCGCCGTCGGCCCTGGTGGTCATCAAGAGCTCGGGGGAGCGCGAGCTCAAGGTCGAGATGGCCCACGAGGACGCCCGGTTCTTCTCCGGCGGCAAGCCCCTGGTCTCGCCGTTCTTCCTGCCCACAGGGGAATCGCGCGAGGTCGAGATCCGCTTCCCGCCCCAGGCGAAGACCGGCGTCATGCGCGACTACGTCCTGGTCAAGTCGAACGACCCCGTCCGCTCGACGCTCTCCATCTACGTCAGCCGCTACGTCGTCTCCAGGAAAGAGCTGAAGGACCTGTTCGAGAAGTACAAGTCGGTCCTCAAGGATAAGTAAGCGGACGAGGCATGGCCCGCATCCTCACGGTCAAGGCCCAGCCGCGATCGAAGGCGCCGGGCGTCGAGGAGCTCGGCCCGGACAGCTTCCGGGTCCGGGTCCGCGCGGCGCCGGACAAGGGCCGGGCCAACGCGGAGATCGTCGAACGGCTGGCCGCTCACCTCGGCGTGCCGCGGTCGCGTCTGACGCTCGTCCGCGGCGCGGCCTCGTCCCACAAGCTCTTTCGGCTCGAGGCGTAGGTCGTCCCTCCTCTTCCGGCGCTGAAAATATCCCCGGGCGGACTGGGATGATCCGGCGCCGCCGAGCGTCCTTCTTTGACGGAGACCCCCATGGACGATCGCGGCCTCTGCTGGCTGGCCCTGAACCTCGTTTTCTATGGGCCGAGCGCCGCCACCCGGCGCATCCTGGGCCGCTTCGCCTCGGTCACGGATATCTTCCGGGCGGCCCCGGCCGACTTCGAAGGGCTTCGCCTCGCTCCGGCCGCCGTCGAGGCCATCGCCGGCGGCCTGGCCATCGACCGGGCCAGGCGGGAATTGGAAAATATCGGCCGGAAGGCGTATACTCTTTTGACCTTTGACGACCCGGGATACCCGGGTTACCTGCGAGAGATCTTCGATCCTCCGTTCGTCCTCTATTGCGAGGGCGATCCGGAGACTCTTCGAAATCCCGCGGTGGCCGTCGTCGGCGCGCGCCGGCCCACCCCTTACGGGCGGGCCGTGGCCGAAAGGCTCGCCGGCGACCTGGCCGGCCGCGGCTGCGTCATCGCCAGCGGCCTGGCGGCGGGCATCGACGCTTGCGCTCATCGGGGGGCTCTCAAGAAGGGAAGGACGGTGGCCGTGCTCGGTTCGGGTTTGGACGTTCCGTATCCGTGGGAGAACCGCGGCCTTCACCGCGAGATCGCGGCGCGGGGGGCCGTGGTGACGGAGTGCGCCCTGGGAACGCCGCCGCTCGCCGAGAATTTCCCGGTCCGCAACCGGATCATCAGCGGCCTTTCGATCGGACTGGTCGTGGTCGAGGCGGCGCGCAAGAGCGGCTCGCTCATCACGGCCAAGCTGGCCCTGTCGCAGGACCGGGAGGTCATGGCCGTGCCGGGCAACGTGACCTCCGAGCTGAGCGAAGGCCCGAACGGCCTCATCCGGGACGGCGCCAGGCCCGTCGCGTCCTGGGAGGACGTGGCCGAAGCCCTGCCGTCGCCATGGGGGGAGAATCTCCTTGCGCGGCGGGGCGAGAAAGAGGAGAATATCGGCGCTTCTCTGAGCCGGGACGAGTGCCGCCTGCTGGATGAGCTGCCCGTCGACGCGGCCCTGCCCATCGACGAGCTGGCCGAACGGACGGGCCTCTCGGTCTCAAGCCTGCTGGCGCTCCTGCTCGGCCTCGAACTGAAGGGGGCCGTCGTCCAGCATCCCGGCAAGGAATTCCAGAGGAGAATGTAAGTGGCCAAATCACTCGTCATCGTCGAATCGCCGGCCAAGGCCAAGACGGTCAACCACTATCTCGGCAAGGACTACGTCGTCAAGGCCTCGATGGGCCATGTCCGCGACCTGCCGAAAAAGAAAATGGGGGTCGACATCGCGGCCGGCTTCCAGCCGACCTACGAGATCATCCCCGAGAAGAAGAAGACCGTCGCCGAGCTCAAGAAGGCGGCCAAGGAGAGCGAGCGGGTCATTCTCGCCGCCGACCCCGACCGGGAAGGCGAGGCCATCTCCTGGCACCTCAGCCAGCTCCTGGCGGACGCCAACCCGAACATCTTCCGCGTGTCCTTCAACGAGATCACCGAGACGGGCGTCCGGGCGGCCTTTCAGCACCTCGGCCAGATCGACCTCAACCTCCTCGACGCCCAGCAGACGCGCCGCATCCTCGACCGGCTCGTCGGCTACCTCATCAGCCCCCTCCTGTGGAAGAAGATCTCCCGGGGCCTGTCGGCCGGCCGGGTCCAGTCCGTGGCCTTGCGGCTGATCGTCGACCGCGAGAAGGAGATCAAGGCCTTCGTCCAGGAGGAGTACTGGGCGATCGCGGCCCGGCTCGAGGCCCAGAACCCGCCGGCCTTCAAGGCCGTGCTGGCCAAGGTCGAGGGCAAGAAGGCCAAAGTCCACAACGAAGAAGAAGCCAAGATCGTCCGCGAGGAATGCGGTCGGGCGCCGTTCATCCTGGACAAAGTCCAGGTCAGGCCCAAGTTCAGGCACCCCGGGCCGCCCTACATCACGAGCACCCTCCAGCAGGACGGCTTCCGGATGCTGCGCTTCCCGGTGAAGAAGACGATGTTCGTCGCCCAGAAGCTCTATGAGGGCATGGCCATCGGCGAGCTCGGCCAGACGGGGCTCATCACCTACATGCGCACGGACTCGTTCCGCGTCTCCGAGGGGGCGCAGGCGGCCGCCCGGGCCTATATCGAACAGAACTTCGCCGCGGTTCCGGCCGGGAGCGGCGTGGAAGCAGCGCAGCTCTCCGGCCCGGCTCCGGACGAGGCTGAGTCCCGCCATGACCAGCGATCTCCCTACGTCCCGGCCAAGCCGAATGAATACAAGAGCAAGAAAAAGACCCAGGACGCGCACGAGGCCATCCGGCCGGCCCATGTCGAGCTGACGCCGGAGAAGGTCAAGCCCTACCTCAAGAAAGAGGAGTACGATCTCTACAAGCTCATCTGGCGGAAGTTCATCGCCTCGCAGATGGCCCCGGCCAGGATCGAAGAGACGGCCTTCGACATCACGGCCGGCCGCTACCTCTTCCAGGCCAAGGGCGAAGTGGTCAAGTTCGACGGCTTCCTGGCCGTCTGGCCGAACGGCGGCAGCGACAAGGAACTCCTGCCCAAGGCCGCGGCCGGCGAGACGCTCAAGCTGCTGGAGCTCGAAACCAAGCAGAAATTCACCGAGCCGCCGCCCCGCTACACGGAGGGGACGCTGGTCAAGGAGCTCGAGGCGCGCGGCATCGGCCGGCCGAGCACCTACGCGCCGACGATCGCCACCATCCAGACCCGGACCTACGTCGTCAAGGAGGACGGCAAGTTCAAGCCGAGCGAGCTGGGGGTGTACGTCACGGACTTCCTGGTCAAGCATTTCGCCAAGCTCATGGAATACAAGTTCACCGCCCACATGGAGGAGGAGCTCGACCTGATCTCCGAAGGCGCCCGGAAGGGGGTCGACAGCCTCAAGGAGTACTACGCCCTGCTCGAAACCTATCTCAAGGCGGGCGGCGAGACCGAAGGCGTCAAGGAGACGGGCATCCCCCTCGACGAGAAGTGTCCCCAGTGCGGCGCGGCCCTGGTCATCAAGGGCGGCCGCTTCGGCCGGTTCAAGGCCTGTTCCGCCTATCCCGCCTGCAAGTTCCGCGAGAGCCTGGACAAGAGGGAATCGCAGCCCTTGGACGAGAAATGCCCCGAGTGCGGCGCGCAGCTGGCCCAGAAGTTCGGCCGCTTCGGCCCGTTCATCGCCTGCTCGGATTACCCCAAGTGCAAGTACATCAAGAAAGACCGGCCCGTCGAGACCGGCATGGCCTGCCCGCTCGGCTGCGGCGGCAAGGTCCTGAAGCGCAAGACGCGCCGGGGCAAGTACTTTTTCGGCTGCAGCCGCTATCCGAAGTGCGCCTTCGCCTCCTGGGACGAGCTCATCGACCGGACCTGCCCGCAGTGCGGCGCCAAGGTCCTGTACAAGAAGAACGTCCTGCGCGGCGAGCCCTACATCTACTGCAAGGTCGAGAAGTGCGCCTTCAAGGAGGCCGCGCCCCGGGAGAAGATCTGGGAGAAAGGCGCGGAGACCGGGCCGGCCGGATCGTCCGGACAGCCGGCGGAGAGCGGACCGGCGGCGGAGCCCGGCGGCGGCGAGCCCGGCGGCACCGATGAACAAGGAAATCGCTGAGTTTCTGGCCTTCCTCAAGCACGAGAAGAACGCCTCCCCCCACACCCTGTCCGCCTACGAGCGCGATCTCCGGCAGGTCGCGGCCTACCTGAAGGAGCGCGAGGTCCGCTGGGACAAGGCCGGCAACGTCGTCCTGCGCGGCTTCCTGGCCGAGCTCCACGAAAAGAAGCGCAGGAAGACGACGATCGGACGCAAGCTCGCCGCCATCCGCTCCTTCTACGATTTCTGCCTGCGCAAGAAATGGATCGCCGAGAACCCGGCCAAGATCCTGGCCAGGCCTCGGCAGGAGAAGCGCGTCCCCTCCTTCCTCTCGGAGGACGAGACGGCCCAGCTCCTCGACCTGCCCCGGTCCTCGGAACCGCTCGACCTCCGCGACCAGGCCGTCCTGGAACTCCTCTACGCGTCAGGCATCCGGGTCAGCGAGCTCGTCGGCATCGACGGGGCCGACATCCATTTCGGCGAGCGTCTCGTCCGCGTCCGCGGCAAGGGCAAGAAAGAGCGCATCGTCCCGTTCGGCGGCAAGGCCCGCGAAGCTCTGGAAGACTATCGCCGGGCGAGGGGCGCTTTGGCCGAAGGCGGGGACGGCGGCGAGGCCTTCTTCCTCAATTATCGCGGCGGCCGGCTGACGACGAGATCCGTCCAGCGGATGGTCCATAAGTCCATCCGCCGCACCGCCGTGGCCCGCAAGATCAGCCCCCACTCGCTTCGCCATTCCTTCGCCTCGCACCTCCTCGGCCGCGGCGCCGATCTGCGCGTCATTCAGGAGCTCCTCGGGCATGCCAGCTTGGCCACGACCCAGAAATACACCCATGTCGACCTGAAGCAGCTGCTCGCCGTTTACAAGAAAAGCCACCCGCGATCCTAAGGGACCGTCCCCGAAATCCCCTCTCCGGCTTTGCTCCGCTTCTCGCCAATCGACGTTTCCCTATTTACCGTGTTTTGTCCACGGAGCTTGACGCAGAGGCTTGTGGCTTTTCTGTAAACGATACAAAACAATGGGAAAAAGGCGACAGGGCGGATGGCACGGCCGTTGCATTTAAGGACGCTGAAAGGAGGTCGCACCAATGACCGCTCAAAAACACAAGGTTCTGGCGTTCGGGCTGGCCGCGCTCCTCGTCGCGCTCTCGTTCGCGCCGGTCTATGCCCAGTCGACGGCGTCGAAGGCGAGGATCAACATCAACACCGCCTCGGCTTCGGAGCTCGAGTCGCTGCCGCGGATCGGCCCCAAGGTCGCCCAGAGGATCGTCGATTTCCGGACCAAGAACGGGAACTTCAAGAAGGTCGAGGAGATCATGAAGGTCCAGGGGATCGGCGAGAAGGTCTTCGATCAGATCAAGGACCTGATCACCGTGGGCGCCGACAGCGCGCCGAAATGACGGCCTCGGCCCTGTCCGGACTGCGTCCGGACGGGGCCTTTTTTTTTGCTTCGAGGAAGCGGCGGAGCTTGGCCACGGCCCGGCCCCGGTGGCTGACCGCGTTCTTGACCGCCGGCGGAAGTTCGGCCAAGGTCTTTCGCAAGGGCGCGTACCAGAAGATCGGGTCGTAGCCGAAGCCCGAGCGCCCGCGCGGCTCCCGGCCGATCCGGCCCCGGACCTCGCCGCGGAATTCCGCGATGACACGGCCTTTTTCGGCCAGGACCATGACGCAGACAAAGCGGGCTTTCCTGGCCGTCTCCGGAGCGGACTCGAGGAGCCGCAGGACCTTGCGGATGTTCTTCTCGTCGGAAGGCCGGGGCGCGGAGAAGCGGGCCGAGCGGACGCCGGGCGCGCCCCCGAGGGCCTCGATCTCCAGGCCGGAATCCTCCGCCAGGGTCAGGCCGGGCCATCTCCGGCTGTAGAACAGGCTTTTCGCGCGGGCGTTCTCCTCGAACGTCCGGCCGCGCTCGGCGTGCTTGAGTCCGGGGAGGACGCCGGCGAGCCCAACGACCTCGAAGCCCCTCAAGGCCCGGCGGATCTCGCGGACCTTGCCCGGGTTCCCGGTCGCCAGGAGGAGGCGCCGTTCAGTCAATCTTGAGCTCTTCGATGTCCGCCAGCTCGAGCAGGCCCTGGTTGAACTCCTGCTCCTTCTCCTCGGAGGACGAGAACGAGAAGGCCAGGAGGTAGGACGATCCCTCCTGCTTCATGGTCAGCCGCTCCAGCCGGACGCCGTGGTGGAGAGCGAGCTTGCGCAGGCTCGACAGGATATAGGGGCGGGCCTTGGCTTTGAGGTGGTAGTGGAACTGGGATTTGCGGAGATAGGACTCCTCGATCCGGCCGAAAAGAAGCAAGGTCACGATGGTCAGGACGGTGAAGATGACGGCCGGCACGTAATAGCCCGCGCCGATGACCAGTCCGAGGCCGGCCACGACCCACAAGGTCGAGGCGGTGGTCAGGCCGGCGATCGTGCCGCGCGCCTGGAAGATGGTCCCGGCGCCGAGGAAGCCCACGCCGGTGATGACCCCGGCGGCCATGCGGACGAGCGTGTCCGGGTTCCCGCCCTTGCCCTCGACGAGAAGCGTCGCCAGGGTCATCATCATCGTCGAGGCGACACAGACGAGGATATTCGTCCGGAAGCCGGCCGGCTTCTGGCTGGCCTCGCGCTCGAGGCCGATGAGGCCGCCGAGGGCGATGGCCAGGACGAGCTTGAGCAGGATTTGGAGGATTTCCATGGCTTCCGCCTTATTCCTCCTCTTTTAGCATCGGCGGCGGAGGTTGTCAATCGCGGGACTCCTTTGATAGAATGACCCGTCGAATCCCTCAGGAGGAACCGCATGCCTGCTCTGATCAAGAAAGTCCACGCCCGCGAGATCCTCGATTCCCGCGGCAACCCCACCGTCGAGGTCGAAGTCACCCTGTCCGACGGCTCCTTCGGCCGGGCGGCCGTTCCTTCGGGCGCCTCGACCGGCGTCTACGAGGCCCTCGAGCTCCGCGACGGCGACAAGTCCCGCTACCTGGGCAAAGGGGTCCTCAAGGCCGTCGGGCATGTCAACGCCGAGATCGCCGGAGTCGTCAGGGGCCGCGACGCCCTCGACCAGGCCGGCGTCGACGGGGCCATGCTGGCCCTCGACGGGACCGAACACAAGACGAAGCTCGGGGCCAACGCCATCCTCGGCGTCAGCATGGCCGTGGCCAGGGCCGCGGCCGTCTCGTCGAAGATGCCGCTCTACCGCTACCTCGGCGGAGAGTCGGCCTGCCTCCTGCCGGTCCCGATGTTCAATATCCTCAACGGCGGCGTCCACGCCAACTGGCAGAGCACCGACCTCCAGGAGTTCATGATCGCCCCGGTCGGGGCGCCGAACTTCCGCGAGGCCCTGCGCTGGGGCGCCGAGACCTACCATGCCCTCAAGGCCGTCCTCAAGAGCGCGGGCTTCACGACCGGCGTCGGCGACGAGGGCGGCTTCGCTCCGGCCTTCAAGAAGAACTCCGACGCGGTCGAAGCGATCCTCAAGGCCATCGAGAAAGCCGGATACAAGCCCGGCCGGGACATCGTCCTGGCCATCGACGGGGCCGTCAGCAGCATCTACGAGGACGGCCTTTACAATCTGAGGACGGAGAACAAAAAGGTCAAGGCCGACGGCCTGGTCGAGATGTACCGGGAGTGGGTCCGGACCTACCCCATCCGCGTGATCGAAGACGGCCTGGCCGAGGACGATTGGGAAGGCTGGAAGCTCTTGAACAAGACGATCGGCGGGACGACCGAGCTCGTCGGCGACGATCTGTTCGTGACCAACGTCAAGCGCATCGCCCAAGGCATCAAGGAAGGCGCCGCCAACGCGGTCTTGATCAAGCTGAACCAGATCGGGACCCTGACGGAAACCATCGCGGCGATCGACATGGCCCGGAAAGCCGGGTGGGGGGCCATGGTGTCCCACCGGAGCGGCGAAACGGTCGACAGCTTCATCGCCGACCTGACCGTGGCCATGGGCACGGGGCACCTCAAGACCGGCGCGCCCTGCCGGGGCGAGCGCGTCGAAAAGTACAACCAGCTGCTGCGGATCGAGGAAGAGCTCGGATCCAAAGCCGTTTACGCCGGACAACAAGCGTTCGTTCGCTGACCCCTTACGTCAGCGGACGTCTTGAAGCGGCCTGACCGTTTCGCTTGGCTCTTCGCGCCGCCGGCCTGGACCTCAAAAAAAGCTTGACACGTCCCGTCGTGCCATGTTAAATGACTTAGTCTATTGATATAGTCGACTAAGCGGAGGAGAGATGAGGCTCTCGACAAAAGGCGAATATGCCAGCCGGGCCATGCTGGAGCTCTCCCGCAGGTACCGGGAAGGGCCCGTCCACAGCCGTGAGATCTCCAAGGCCCAGGAGATCCCGCAGCGGTTTCTCGAGCAGATCCTGCTCCTTCTGAAGCGCGCCGGCTACCTCAGGAGCCGCAAGGGCCAGAAGGGAGGCTACGTCCTGGCCAAACCCCCCGGAAAGATCACCGTGGCCGAGGTCATCCGGGTCATGGACGGCCCGCTCGCCCCCATCGACTGCGTCAGCGTCATGGCCCACGAGACCTGTCCCATGGAGATGACCTGCGGCCTGCGCTGGCTGTGGAAGGACGTCCGGGACGCCGTGGCCACGATCCTCGAAAAAACGACCTTCGCCGACCTGGTCGAAAAGAGCCGTCCGGCTTCCGGAAGAAAGGGGAAGGCCTCATGACCGGACGTGGAATGCGGAGGACGCTCGGGAAAGCGGGTTTCGCTGTTCTCGCGGCGGTCGTCGCCGCGGGGTCTTTGCTCGCCGAGGAGAAAAAGGATCCGCCGGCCGTTACGGCCCTGCGAAGCCTGAAGCTCAGCGGTTACGCCCAGATGTTCGGCGTCGTTTGGGACAAGGACACGGACACCTTTTCTCTCCGGCGGGCCCGGGTCGCTCTCGCCGGGGAGATCGTCAAAAAGCTCAGGTTCAAGCTGAACGTCGACCTGGTGAAGTCGCCGACGCTCCTCGACGCCGAGATCGAGTTCACGCCGGCCGCGATCGCGGGCGTGAGGCTCGGGCAGTTCCGCGTCCCCTTCAGTCTCGAGAGCTTCACGTCGACAGCCGACCTCGATATGGTCAACAGGTCGTCCGTCGTGGAGGCCCTGGCGCCCGGCCGCGACAACTCGTCCTCGGGAAGGGACGTCGGAGTCGTCATCTTTGGCAGCCGTTCCTTCGCGGAGTACACCCTGGGATTCGTCAACGGCGCGGGCATCAACAAAGCGGACACGAACAGCCACAAGGACTTCAGCGGCCGGGTCGTCCTCAGGCCTTTCGGCTTCCTTGCCGTCGGCGGGTCCCTGTACCTCGGCCGGCAGACCGTCGTCGCCGGCGAACCGCTCGTCGCGCGGAACAAGGAGGCCCTGGAAGCGGTCCTCAGCATCAAGGGATTCTCGCTCAAGAGCGAGTACATCCACGCCCGGGACGACGTCGTCTCCAAGTCCGGCTGGTACGCCCAGGCTGGCTGCTTCGCCCTCCCGGGAAAGATCCAGGCACTCGTCCGATACGACTCGCTCGACCTCGACCGGGCCATTCCCGATAACGGGACGAGCGTCGTCGCTTTTGGCGTCAACTGGTTCATCGCCGGGAAAACGAAGCTTCAGCTGAATTATGAGATTCACAGGCTCGAGGCGGGCGGAAGGACAAAATCGGGCCTTCTGGCCCAATTCCAAGCCGCGTTTTGACCTTGCGAACGAGGAGGAAGGTCGTGAAAAAAGTCATCGCGATCCTGACGATCATCGTCATTCTCGCCGCGGTCGTCGTCCTCCTCCTGCTCAAGCGCCAGGAGGGCTCCCACAAGGCCCCCGCGGCCGAAGAGCGGGCCAGGGCCCAAAAGCCGGGCGCGCTCGGCCGACTTTCGCTCTCCGGGGCCTGGGCCCTCTATCCCCTGGCCGTTCGCTGGCAGGAGGAGTTCCAGAAAAGCCATCCCGGCGTATCCGTCGACATCCAGGCCGGAGGCGCGGGCAAGGGGATCGCCGACGCGCTGGCAGGCGTCGTCGACATCGGCATGGTTTCGCGGGAGATCAATCCGGCCGAGTTTGAAAAAGGGGCTGTCGCCCTGGCCGTGGCCAAGGACGCGGTCGTCGCCACGGTCAGCCGGAAGAACCCCTTCCTGGCCGAGATCCTCAAGAAAGGCTTGCGGAAGGAGGCCCTGGCCGGGATATGGATGCGGAAGTCGGCGGCCGCCTGGGAGGGACTCCTTGGCTTGAGCGGCAAGACGCCGATCCATATCTTTACCCGCTCGGACGCCTGCGGCGCCGCCGAGACCTGGGCCGCTTACCTCGGCGGACACCAGGAGGACCTGGGCGGCGTCGGCGTCTACGGCGACCCGGGCCTGGCCGAAGCCGTCCGCCGCGATCCGCTGGCCGTGGGCTTCAACAACGTCAATTTCGCCTATGACGCAAAAACCCTGAAGCCCGTGGCCGGCCTCGAGATCTGTCCCATCGACCTCGACGGGAACGGCCTCGTCGACCCGGGCGAAGCGATCTACGCCACGCGCGACGACCTCGTCCGGGCCATCGCCTCGGGCGTCTATCCTTCGCCGCCGGCGCGCGACCTCTATTTCGTCGTCAAGGGCCAGCCCGCCCGTCCGCTGCTCGCGGAGTTCCTCGAATGGGTCCTCACCGAGGGCCAGAAGTATGTGGCCGAAATGGGCTACATCGCGGTCGGACCGGACAAGATCTCGTCAGGCCTGGCCGTCCTCCGGGGGGGCGCCGGGAAACGATGAGACTTCTCAAGGACGCCATCGGCCGCCGGGTGATGGGTCTCGTCACCCTTCTTCCGGGCCTCCTTGTCCTTCTCATCGTCATCGGCCTCTTTCTGAAATCGAAGGCCATCCTCGGCGTCGAGCCGCTGTCGCGCCTTCTTTTCTCGTCCGCCTGGCATCCGCTCAAGGGCGAATTCGGCCTGCTGCCGTTCATCACGGGGACGGTCTGGGTGACCGTGACCGCCCTCGTCCTGGCCGTTCCGGTCTCGATCCTCACGGCGATCTACCTCTCGGAGTACGCCCCGCGCTGGGTCCGCGAGGCCGCCAAGCCCATCGTCGACCTCCTGGCCGGATTGCCGTCCGTCGTCTATGGGGTCTGGGGGGTCCTTCTGGTCGTGCCCTTCGTCGGCGGCGTCCTGGCCCCGCTCGCGGGCGTCTACTCCTCCGGCTACAGCATCCTCGCCGGCGGCATCGTCCTGGCCATCATGACCTTCCCGACGATCATCCACGTGACGCTCGAGGTGTTCTCGACGGTGCCCCAGGCGCTCCGTGACGCCTCCCTGTCCCTCGGGGCGACGAAGTGGGAGACGACCCGGCACGTCGTCCTCCGCAAGGGCGCCCAGGGCATCCTGGCCGCCTCGGTCCTCGGCTTCTCCCGGGCCTTCGGCGAGACCATGGCCGTGCTCATGGTCGTCGGCAACGTTCCGATCGTGCCGCGCTCGCTCTTCGACCCCGGCTACCCGTTGCCGGCTCTGATCGCCAACAACTACGGCGAGATGATGTCGGTGCCGCGCTACGACTCGGCCCTGATGATGGCCGCGCTCGTCCTGATGGTCATCGTCCTGTTCTTCAACATTCTGGCCCGGCGCATCCTCGTCCGGGTCGAGCGGAGGATCCGTTGAGCGCGGCGGCCGGCGGACGGATCGGGAGACGCAAGAGGACCGATCTTCTCTTCCGCATCCTGACCACCGGCTCGGCCGCGATCGTCCTCGTCTCGCTTCTGCTCATCCTCGGGACGATCCTCTGGAAATCGGTCCCGGCCTTGAGCCTGTCCATGCTGACCCAAACCCCCAAGGGCGGGTTCTATCTGGGCAAGGAAGGCGGCATCCTGAACGCCATCGTCGGATCGCTCGAGCTCGCTTTCGGAGCCACGCTGCTGGCCCTGCTCCTGAGCCTGCCGCTCGTTCTCTACCTCAACAACTACAAGGGACCGGCCTCGAAGACGGCCGTTTGGACGCGCTTTTTCCTCGACGTCCTCTGGGGCGTTCCCTCGATCGTCTACGGCGCCTTCGGGTTCATCGTCATGCTGGCCCTGGGCCTGCGCGCCTCGCTCCTGGCCGGGATGTTGACCGTCGCCCTGCTCGAGTTCCCGATCATGAGCCGGGCCATCGATGAGGTCATGCGCCTTGTCCCGGCGGAACTCAAGGAGGCCTCGGCCTCGCTCGGGGCGACGCGTTTCGAGACCGCGCTGAAGGTCATGGTCCGCCAGTCGGCCCCGGGCATCCTGACGGGCGTCCTTCTCGCCTTCGGCCGGGGGATCGGCGACGCCGCCTCGGTCCTGTTCACGGCCGGGTTCACCGACCGCATCCCCGCTTCCCTGGCCGACCCGGTGGCGACGCTGCCCCTGGCCATCTTTTTCCAGCTCGGGACCCCGTTCCCCGAGGTCCAGCAGAGGGCCTACGCTTCGGCCGCGGTCCTGACCGTGATCATCCTGGCCGTCAGCCTGGCCGGCCGGGCGATGAGCCGAAAGGCGACCCGCCATGTCGTCAAGTGAAGGACGGACGAGACCATGAACGGCGAGACCCCCATCAGCATCCGCGGCCTGAGCGTCTATTACGGCGATCTGCAGGTCCTCAAGGACGTCAACCTGGACATCCCGGCCCGGAAGATCACCGTCATCATCGGACCGTCCGGGTGCGGCAAGACGACGCTGCTCAAGTCGCTCAACCGTCTCCTCGACACCGCCGAAGGGGTCCGCGTCCGCGGCCAGGTCGTCCTCGACGGGGAAAACATCTATGCCCCGCGGACCGAGGTCACCCGCATCCGCAAGAAGATGGGCCTGCTCTCCCAGAGGCCCCAGGTCCTGCCCATGTCGATCTTCGAGAACGTCGCCTACGGACCGCGCCTCCACGGCCTCCGGACGAAGAAGGCCCTCGATCAACGGGTCGAGCACTACCTGCGCGTCGCCGGCCTGTGGGACGAGGTCAGGGACCGGCTGCGCGAGCCGGCCTCCCTGCTCTCCGTCGGACAGCAGCAGCGGCTTTGCCTGGCCCGGGGGCTGGCCGTCGAGCCGGAGATCATTCTCGGCGACGAGCCGACCTCGGCCCTCGATCCCCAGTCGAGCCAGAATGTCGAGCGGCGGCTGCTCGAGCTGAAACAGGACTACACCGTCGTCGTCGTCACCCACATTCTCCGCCAGGCCCGCCGGATCGCCGACCACCTGGCCTTCCTGTATCTGGGCGAGCTCGTCGAACACGGCCCCGCGGCCGACGTGTTCGCCAACCCCCGTGACCCGCGCACCCGGGCCTACCTCACTGGCGAGATCAGCTGACCGCTCATCGGCGGCATCACTCCCTTCGGACACTCCGGCCGCATTCGATTCTGTCGTCCCGACCCCCAGGCAAGGCATCTCCCCTAATAATATTAAACAATTTAGCTTTGTATGAGCGAATTTGCTTGACATTGAGCCTTCAGGCCTCATATTATTCCTAATAGAATGAAGTATGACGAATATGACAGGGTGATTCTGAAGATCCTGTATGAGGACAGCAAGATCTCGAACTCCACCCTGGCTCAGAAGATCAATCTCTCTCCGCCGGCGACCCTCGAACGGGTCCGGAAGCTCCGGACGAACGGCATCATCCTGGGACAGAGGGCGATCCTCGACAAGAAAAAGCTCGGCCGGGGCCTGACCTGCTTCCTCGCGCTGCAGATCAAGCACCTTCATCGCCAGGAGGCTTACCAGCGCATCGAGGAACACCTCAAGCAGTTCGAGGAGATCGAGGAGATCTATTTCCTCACCGGCCGGATCGACTACCTCATCAAGGCCAACTTCCGGGACATCGACGAGTTCCGGGAGTTCTTCATTGCCAAGCTCTCGAAAGTCCAGATGATCGAGCGGGCCGAGACCTTCGTTGTGGTATCTTCCGCCGTCAATCCACGGTACAACCCGATCAACGTCGACGTGAAGGACCAGGACCTCGATTGAGGGGCAGGCGACCATCATTTCGCGGAGGAAGTGAATATCGATGCCCTTGACATCCCTCTCGGCGAGGAATTATGCTTTTCCCGGCTGGATGTTCAATGAGGATAGGGCGCGAAGACATCCGTCACAAAGGGTCGCGGCCGCCCGCGGGCCCATCACAGCTCGAGGAGGACAATGACACAAGATCGATCTCCGGAATGGCACAGATCGCGGCGAACATGTTCAGCTCGCTGCCAGGACAGGGAAGACGGCGGAAATGATAGGAGGAGACATCACTTGAATAAAAAGCTATTGGCACTTGTTATCATCGTGTGTTTATCGACCGTCGGGCTGACATTCGCCCAGATGACGCCGGAAGGCCGGATCAACGGCAAAGTCGTTGACCAGCAGGGGAATCCGCTCCCCGGCGTGAACGTCGTGGCGTCCAGCCCCAGGCTCGTCGGAGGGGCCACCGCGGTGACCGACGCGACGGGCGTCTACCGCCTGATGGCCCTGCCGTCCGGCACCTATGAGATCACGTTCTCGCTCCAGGGGTTCAACACGCTGATCCGGCAGGGCATCCTTCTGGATCTGTCCCAGACCCTGGCTTTGAACGTGACCCTCCAGGAGGCGACCATCCAAAAGGAGGTCACGGTCATCGGCCAGTCCCCCTTGATCGATGTCAAGAGCACGGTCAAGGGCCAGGTCATGACCAAGGACGTTTACCTCACGCTGCCGCGCGGCCGGACGTTCGACTCGCTGGTCAGCACGATCCCGGGTGTCCAGAACGAGGATGTCAGCGCAGGGATCTCGGTCGACGGCGCCTCGGGTGCCGAGAACGTGTATTACGCCGACGGCGCGGACGTGACCAACTTCCATCTGGGAACCAGGGGTCAGAATGTCGTCCTCGAATTGCTGGATGAGGTCAAGGTCACGGCCTCGGGCTACAACGCCGAGTTCGGCGGCTCGATGGGCGGCGTCATCAATGTCATCACCCGCTCAGGGGGAAACAAGTTCACCGGCGATATCCTGGGCTACTACGAGAACAACACCCGGCTGATGCGGGGGTATGCCCGGGACTATCTCCGGCAGAACATCGATGACTACACCATCTGGGAATACGCGAACAACGACACGGACTACTTCAACAACGGGAAGAACCGGGACAAGTATAACCGCTACGAGCTCGTTTTCAGCCTCGGCGGCTATATCATCAAGGACAAGCTCTGGTTCTTCCTCTCCGCCAACCCGACCCTCTCCCAGACGTCGGCGCTCCGGGATTTCAACTACCGGGGAGGGCCCTTCTCGACGTTCAAGAACAAGAACACCGATCTGAACGGATCGGTCCGGCTGTCGGCCGCCCCCCTGACCGGGCTTCGCCTCTCGGCCAGCTTCATCAACAATTTTACCAACTACCGCGGCGCCATCCCGAGCATCCAGGGCTACGACGACGCGACCTATGAATGGGGCAAGGAAGGCTGGGATTACCCCAACTGGACGGCCGCAGTGTCGGCCGACTATTCCCTGGGCAACAATCTGCTCATCAGCTACCGGGGCGGGTGGCATACGGCGAATACGACCAATCAACAGATCCTGCCCCCGGATAGGTCGACATTCTACTTTAACAATTCCAACTTCCCCTATGAGGACGATTCCTTTTATGTCGCCAATCCGGAACTGCTTCACTCGTCCGGCTGGACCGACTCCGGCGTCCTGCGGGATACCAGGAGATACCTCGAGGAGAAGATCAGCAACAACCTGGATCTCTCCTATTACATGAACTTGGCGGGTGAGCACGCCCTCAAGGCAGGGTTCGGCTATACCTATCTTCATGAGGACACTTATGAAGCGGCCACGCATCCCCGGGTTTACCTGGGCTGGGGACGGACTAACTACTCCCTGGGCGTGCCTATCGGGGTTGGGGCGGATCCGTTCCTCGAGGACGGGGTGACGCCCAACCCCGCTTATGGCCAATACGGGTATTATTATGTCCGCGGCTCCTGGACGCAGCCCGTCAACGGGGGCGCCTGGAATATCCACGCGAATAACTACTCCGCTTATATCCAAGACTCCTGGACGATCATGAACCGGCTGACCTTCAACTTCGGGATCCGGGCCGAGAGCCAGTACATCCCGTCCATGACGACCGTTCTCTATCCGAATTTCACCGACAAGCCGGTCAGGTTCAATCTGGGACAGATGCTGGCTCCCCGGTTTGGCGTCGTCTATGACGTGTTCGGGGATTCCAGCCTGAAGGTCTTCGGCAGCTTCGGCATCTATTATGACGTCATGAAGCTCTACATGGCCGAGCTGACCTTCGGCGGCTGGAAGCGGGTGCAGGACTATTACTCTTTGGATACCCTGGACTACAGACTCATCGCAGCCAGCGGCGCGTTCGACGACCGGCCCAGCCAGGAAGCCGGCGGCCATTACATCGGCTCCCTCGATTACCTGCCGCCGTCGTTCGGGCGGGTCGATCCGAACCTCAAGCCGACCGCTCAGAGGGAGATCTCGTTCGGCGCTGAGAAGAAGCTGAGCGAGGACCTGTCCATTTCCGCCCGCTTCGTCAATAAGCACCTGATCCGGACGATCGAAGACGTGGGCGTTTGGCAAATCGTCAATAATGAAGACGGAACAAGATCATGGACGGAAAACTTCTATGTCACCAACCCCGGCTACGGCTGGTCCCTGCCCGTGACCCAGGGCGGGAAATTCGCCGATAGTTATACGGATCCCGGCCCTGACGATGTCGTCGGCACGGACGACGACGGGCTGACGTATCCCCTGTGGCCTACACCGAAAGCCACGCGGGAATATTACGGGCTGAATATAACTCTGGAAAAGAGGTTCAGCCACAACTGGCAGGGCGGGGTCAATTACACCTGGAGCCGGGTCTCGGGGAATTATTCCGGCCTGGCCAGTTCCGACGAGGTGGGCTATGATTATGCGGGCGAAGGCCGCGTCGGCCCGAACGTCGAGCTGTACTATGACGATTTCTTCGTCATGTACGATGCCAAGGGGTACGTTCTCAGTGGTCCTCTGGGCCAAGACAGGACCCATTACCTCAAGGGCTACGGGTCCTACTCCTTCCCGTTCGGATTGACAGTGGGCGTCGTGGCCTACGGCCGGAGCGGTCTACCCCTGACGAGCAAGCTCCTGCTCAACGACCGGTATATCTATCCCGAGAACCGCGCGGACCGGGGCCGTCTCCCCTTTACGTTCTGGGCCGACCTGTATTTCGATTACTCGATCAAGATCGCCGGCAAGGCCCGGGCCTCCATCAACCTCCAGATCAACAACTTCACCAACACGAAAACCATCCAGAGCCACGAGATGCATTACAACCTGGACGGCATCTACGCCACCAACACCCAGATCCTCGATGGGACACTGGCCAATCAGTACCATGCGATGGTCGCGGACGCCGGGGACACGGACTTCGGGTACAACAAGTGGGATACCCGGTTCTATCCCTGGACCGCGCGCCTGGGCTTCAAGTTGTCCTTCTAAGCGGGCACGCTCAGGCTATCATTCGACGTCAAGGCCCGCCCCCCTCGGGGGGCGGGCCTTTTTCTTGACTATTTCGGGAAAACCCCTAATCTGGGATATCAATGGCCAAGATGAGCGCCCCGGAAACGAAGCCGCACGGCCGGCCACGTGCGTTCCCGATCCTGGGAGGGATCGTCTTGGCGCTGGGCCTCGTGGCCGCGGTGCTTTGGATCCTTCCTGGACGGGGCGCGTCAGGGCGCCGGGCCTCGTCCGCGCCCAACCTCCTGCTGATCACCCTGGACACGACCCGGGCCGATCACCTCGGCTGCTATGGCTATGCCCAGGCCGCGACGCCCAACCTCGACCGCCTGGCCGGTGAGGGGATCCGCTTCGCCCGGGTCTATGCCCCGGCCCCGCTGACCCTGCCTTCTCACAGCTCGATCATGACCGGCCTTTATCCGGCGACGCACGGCGTCCGCAACAATGGCCATGAGCTGGCCTCGAAATGGAGGACGCTGGCCGAGATCCTGAAAGGGCGTGGGTTCGCCACGGCCGCCTTCGTCTCGTCGTTTTCGGTCGACTCCCGCTTCGGCCTCGGCCGGGGCTTCGATCTCTACGACGACACATTCGAGGCGCAGGCGACCTTGAAAGGGGCGAATGCCGAGCGCCGGGCCGGGGACACGTTCGCCCGGTTCTCCCGCTGGCTGGACGGTCACGCGCAGGACAGGTTCTTCGCCTGGGTCCATTACTATGACCCGCACCTGCCCTACGACCCTCCGTCCCCGTACCGGGAGGGAGCGCCCGGCCGTCCGTATGACGGCGAGATCGCCTACATGGATCACTACGTCGGCGCGATCCTCGAAGCGCTCGAGGCGAAGGGACTCCGCGGCAAGACCCTCATCGTCGTGGCCGGCGATCACGGCGAAGGCCTGGGGGACAAGGCGGAGACCGGCCACGGCATCTTCCTCTATGAAGAGACCCTCCGCGTGCCCCTGATCATCAACGGCCGGGCCTTCCCCCGCCCCCGGATCGTCGAGAGCGCGGTCAGGCTGGTGGACGTGGCCCCGACCATCCTGGAGGCGCTCGGCTTCAAGGCCGAGGCGTCGGGCATGGAGGGACAGAGCCTTGTCCCCTGGATCAAGGCCAAGACCCGGCCGGACCTCGACAGCCTCATCGAGACCTTCTATCCGCGGGAGAACTTCGGCTGGTCGGAGCTCGTCGGGATCGTTTCCGGCCCCTGGAAATACATCCAGGCCCCGCGGCCCGAGCTCTATGACCTGGCCGGCGACCCGCGGGAGATGACCGATCTCGCGGCCTCGTCCCCGGCCAAGGCCGGCGAGCTTCGCCGGAAGCTCGAAGAAGCTCTCCTTCACCTGAGTCCTTCCCCCGGCGCGTCCGGCGGCCAAGCCGTCGCACAAGACCAGCGACCGGGAGAGGCTCCGCTCCCTGGGGTATGTGAATTTCGCCCCGGCCAAACCCGGCTCCGCCGCTCCCGACCCGAAGGATGAGATCGGCCTGCTCAAGCTCGTCCAACAGGCCCAGGCCTTGGAGTTCGAGGGGAAATTCGCCGACGCCGAGCGGGTCGACCGCGAGATCGTGACCGCCATCCCCGACTCGCCGGAGAGTTACGTCAACCTGGCCCTCGTCCAGGCGAGACAGAGCGAGTTCGGCCGGGCCGTGGAAACGTTGGGCCAGGGCCTCGCCCGGATGCCCGGTTCCGAGGTCCTTCTCGTCCGGCTCGGCCACACCTACCTCGTCGGCGGCAAGCCCCGCGAGGCGCTGGAGACGATGGACAAGGTCCTGGCCCTGAACCCCCAGAGCGTCGATGCCCTGACCGTCGCCGCGGGCATTCTCGACGCGACGGGCCGCAAGGCCGAGGCCCGGACCTACTACGAGCGCGCCCTTCTCGTCGAGCCCGAGAGCTTCCACCTCAGGGCGAGCTATGCCGGGAACCTGGCCTCCACGGGTTCCCTCAAAGAAGCGATCGGCGTTTACGAGAAGCTGATCGTCGATTTCCCCGAAGAGCAGGCCTTTTATCAGTACGCCGGGATCGCCCACTCCTATCTCGGAGAATACGATCAGGCGGTCTCGCTCCTGCGCCAGGCCCTGGCCATCCGGCCGACGCCGGTCGGGTACTTCAACCTGGCCGTGGCCTGCGAGAAGAGAGGCGATCTCAAGGAGGCGGCCGAAGCGTTCCGCATGTTCCTG
>CAVULT010000025.1:0-12860 GCA_963742235.1 Candidatus Aminicenantota bacterium
GTCCTCGGCAGGGCCATGGCCACGGCCCTGGCCGAGCGCGGCGGCGCCGTCGCCATCCTCGATATCCGCGAGAGCGCGGCCGTCGAAGCCGCCGGCCGCATTGTCGCCGCGGGGGGCCGGGCGATCGGCGTCGCCTGTGATGTCCTCGACGAAGCAAGCCTCGCCGCCGCGGCCAGCCGGGTCCTCGGAGAATTCGGGCGTGTCGACATCCTGATCAACGCGGCCGGGGGCAATGCGCCCGAGGCAACCACGTCCCAGGAAACCGCAGGGCCCCAGGATTCCCTCGTGGGCGCAGGCCCGTCACGGACGTTCTTCGATCTCGAGATCGCGGCCTTTCGCCGGGTCCTCGACCTGAACCTTCTCGGGACCGTCCTCCCCTGCCGGGTGTTCGGCAGGGAGATGGCCCAGCGCGGCGGCGGGGCGATCGTCAATATTTCGTCACTGACCGCTTCGCGGCCGCTGACCAAGGTCGCGGCTTACTCGGCCGCCAAGGCGGGGATCTCTAATTTGACCCTGTGGCTGGCGACCCACCTGTCTCCGCTGGGCATCCGGGTCAATGCTCTCGCTCCTGGATTCTTCCTGACCGAGCAGAACCGCTACCTCCTCACGGACGAGAAGACGGGAGGTTTGACGGCGAGGGGCCGGGCCGTCATCGCCCATACCCCCCTCGGCCGCTTCGGCACCCCGCGGGACCTGGCGGGGGGGCTCGTCTGGCTCGTGTCCGAGGCGTCGGCTTTCGTGACCGGCGCCGTCATCCCCGTCGACGGAGGCTTCTCAGGGTACTCAGGGGTTTAGGAACGCCATGATCACAAAAATCACCATCCCTCCGACCATGAAGGCCGTCGTCCTCGAATCGCCCAAGCGGATGGCCCTGCGCGAGATCCCAATTTGGCCGATCGATTCCTACGGCGACCCGGATCTGGTCCTGGTCAAGGTCGCGGCCTGCGGCGTTTGCGGCTCCGACTTCCGTTACTATGCCGGCGAGAATCCGTGGGCCATGCACACGCTCGGCCGTCACCTCGATAACCCGCCCGGGATCGTCCTCGGCCACGAGTTCGCCGGCGAGGTCGTAGCCGTTCTCGACGAGAGGAACACAGGGCTTCTCGGCCGGCGTGTCGCCCCGGTCTGCTCAAAAGTATGCGGAAGATGCCCCGATTGCCGGGCGGGGGAAACCGAGCTCTGCCCGAACACCATCCATATGGGCCACGGCCAGGGCTGGGGAAAGAGGGATTTCTATCCGGGAGCGTACGCCGAATACGTCCCAGCGTGGGGCAGCGGCTGTTATATCATTCCGGACGGACTCAGCTTCGGGGAAGCGGCCATGATGGACATCCTGGCCGTCTGTGTCCATGTCGCCCACCGAGGAGAGATCCAGGCGGGACGCCCCGTGCTGATGATGGGCGCGGGCCCCGCCGGGAACGGCATCGCCCAAGCCGCGCGTGTCCTCGGCGCAAGCCGCGTCGTGGTCACGGACGTCGCGGATCGAGCTCTCGATATGGCGGGAATCGCGGGATTCGATTCCGTCGTCGACGCGCGGGGAAAATCGAACGGGGCCCTTGAGGCCGAGCTCAAGACATGCGCCCCCGAGGGCTTTAGTACTGTTTTCGATAGCGTCGGCGGCCGGGACAGCTTCGATCTCGGGCTGGGCGTCCTGGCAAAGAAAGGAACTCTCGTCAACATGGCCGTCCACGACCTGGACATCCCGGTGAACTTTCTCCGCCTGGGGAGTGAACGGCGGATCACAACCAGCTCGAACTTCGCTACCGGCGATTACCCGATCGCCTTGAGCTGGATCGAGAGCGGCCGGTTCGAGGTCAAGGACTGGCTGACCGAGGTCAAGCTCGAGGACATCCCCGGCCTCTTCGCCGCTGCGGACGCGGCCGGCCGTGGCGCGTTCAAGTTGGTGATCACATCCTTTTGACCGCCGCCGCCGGGTTTAAACGCCGGGATACTTGCGCTTGGCGAAGTAGATGATCTCGGGATGTTTCTTGTAGCCGAGCTTCTCGAAGACAGCCATGGAAACGGCGTTGTCCTCCTCGATGAGGCAGGCCAGGATGTCCATTCCCTGGGATTCGAGCCAGCTTTCGGCCGCCCCGACGAGCCGGGCGCCGATGCCCTTTCGGCGCACGCCGGGGTCGACCGCCAGGCGATTGATCCAGCCCTTTCGGCCGTCATGCGTCGCCAGGACGGTCCCGATGACCCTGCCCCCCTTCCCTTCCTCGGCCACAAGGAAACGGACATTCGGGAGCCCGATCTGGCGGACGACATTCTCCCGGCTGTCCCGGCCTTGGGGCTTCAGCGGAAGGCCGCCCTCCGCCCAGAGCGCCATGACCCGGTCATAATCCTCGATCCGGAATTCCCTGATCTCGAGTCCGTCCGAACGGTCGTTCTTCAACATGATCGCTCCTCTTTGATCCGTCCTGCGTCCTCCCCCGGCCGGCCGAATTGTCAGCGGACAAAGAGCATGAAGACTCCGATGGCTACGGCCGACGCGGCAAGTCCGGTCAAAATGGCCGACGGCCAGGACTTTTTATGGATGGTCCGCGCGGCCAGGACGAACCTCGAGACGGCCCATAGGGCGGCCGCCGCGTAGACGCCGAGATAAAGCGTCTGCCAGAGGCCGGGCGCCGACAGGATGTCGACCCACTCCGCCTGCCTCATGCCGAGGACGGCGAAGGCAGCCTCGACAGCCAGCGGAACCCAGGCCAGGAGGAGCGGCCCGCCCCACGCCCGGGAGGCTTTGACCAGGACATCGCTCCGGTGACTCCCCTTCCTGCCGAGCGCCAGGAGGACGCCTGAAGCCAGGACCCAGACGGCGAAGACGAGCGGCAGGATGAAGAATATCTGCCAGGCGTAATAATTATCGACGTCCATCCCGGCGATGACCGGGGCCGTCGGCACGGACCCGGCGACGGCCAGCACGGCCGACGCGAGAGCATAGGCGAGGCCGGCGAGCCCCAGGAAAAGCGCGGCGCGGCGCATGGGGTGCCGCTTCTTGAAGGCGCTGTGCCTGGCCTTCAGCGTCCCGGAAGAGATCTCCTTCACGCCCGCCTCCCTCAGGTCACCAGCAGATGTTTGCTGGCGAAGTTGGGGTCGGTCGTCAGGTTGATGCCGAACCGCCGCAATCCCGAGTCGTCACCTGGAGTCGGGATGTGGGTGATGTGGACTTCGCACCCTTGGAGCTCCTTCATTTTCTCCAAGGCCAGGTGGGCCGTGGGATTGGCGGCCGCGTTGATGCTCAGGCAGATGAGGACTTCGGACAGATCCAGACTGACGGACTTGGCCCCGAAGACGTTCTTCTTGAGCTCCCCGACCGACTCGACGATCGAGGGCGAAAGGAGCGGGATCTTGTCCGGGATCCCGGCCAGCGTCTTGACCGCGTTGAGGATCAGGGCCGCCGCGGCATGCATGAGGGGGGAATTTTTGCCCGTGACGATCGTGCCGTCATGGAGCTCGATCGCGGCGCCGACAAAGACGCCCTTGTTCCCCTTCCCCGCGGCCCGGGCCTCCTCGGCCGCCCGGCGGGCCGCGACGACGACGCGCCGGTCCTCGGGCTTGACGCCGAGCTCCCTCATCAGCAGCTCGGCCCGCTGGACCGTTTCCTTCTCGACGAAGCCCAGGGTGTACTCACAGGAGTAGCGGAAGAAGCGCCGGATGAGCTCCTGCTTGGCCGCCTCGCGGACGACCTCGTCGTCGGTGATGCCGAACCCGGCGGCGTTGCAGCCCATGTCCGTCGGCGATTTGTAGAACGAAGGGCCCCCGGTGATCTTCTCCAGGATGCGCTCGAGGACGGGAAAGACCTCGACGTCCCGGTTGTAGTTGACGGCGACCTTGCCGTACGCTTCGAGGTGGAAGGGGTCGACCAGGTTGAAGTCGCAGAGATCGGCCGTGGCCGCCTCATAGGCGACGTTGACGGGGTGTTTGAGGGGCAGGTTCCAGATCGGGAAGGTCTCGAACTTGGCGTAGCCCGAGGCGAAGCCCCGCCGGTACTCGTGATAGAGCTGGGACAGGCAGGTGGCCAGCTTGCCGCTGCCGGGCCCGGGCCCGGTGACGATGACCAGGGGATGCTCGGTCTCGATGTAGTCGTTCGCGCCGTAGCCTTCGTCGCTGACGATGACGTCGACGTCGGTCGGATAGCCCTTGGTGAAGCGGTGGGTATAGACGCGGATGCCCTGGCGCTCGAGCTTGTTCTTGAAGATCCGGGCGGCCGGCTGGTTGTCGAAGCGGGTGATGACCACGGCCCGGATCAGGATGCCCCACTCGCGCAGATCGTCGATGAGCTTCATGGCGTCGACGTCGTAGGTGTGGCCGAAATCGGCCCGCATCTTCTTCCGCTCGATATCGCCGGCATAGATGCAAAGCAGGAAATCGGCCTGGCTGCGCAGCTCCTGGAGGAGCTTCATCTTGACGTTGGGGTCGTAGCCGGGCAGGACCCGGGCCGCGTGATAATCGAAGAAGAGCTTGCCCCCGAATTCGAGGTAGAGCTTGCTCTTGAAGCGGTCCATCCGCTCGAGGATGGTCTTCTTCTGTTCCTGGAGGTAATGGGCGTTGTCGAATCCAACGGCGTGGTTCATGCCTTGTCTCTGCCTTTCTCAGCGGGAATTCAGCGCGTTGTGCCCTTGATCAATATGAAATCCTCGAACAGGCCGTAAGCGACTGAGAAGTATTCCGACCCCGGAGGCAGCCCTCCCTTGGCTCCCTGCTGAAAAGACCCGGGCCAGGCCCTGCCGAGGGGCGGATCGTTGTGGAACGGTCCCAGGGTGTTTCTGAGGGTCCCGTAGACGACGACGGAGACGTCGTTCGGACCGGCGGCCAGGGCGCCGGTCAGGTCGACCTCAAAAGGCGGGAAGGCGGCCGAGCCGACCCTCTTGCCGCCGACGAAGACCTCGGCCGTCGCCCCGAGCCAGGGGCCGAGCCGAAGGCGATAGGGCGTCCCAACGCCATCCGGCGGAATCGTATAGGTCCTCGTATAGCGGACGCCCGATCCGTAGAAGGGCCAGCCTTGGTCTTTCCAGGCCCCGGCCGCCAGAGGCGCGGATGGACGAAGCTCGAACCCCCGGGCGGCCCCCGCCAGGCGGAAGTCCCCGAGGAGATAGACCGGCTCGAGCTCGCTGTGGATGGTGAAGGGCCTGGCCTTGACCGTGATCTTGTTCTTCCCGGAGACGATGCTGGCGCCGACAGGATAGACGCCGAAGGCCCGGTCGAGCCACCACTCCCCGGGCGCGGGCTGGACTTCTTTGTCATTGACGAAGACCCGGAAAAGAGCGCGGCCTCTCGACCACGGCCTTGAGGTCGGCAAAGTCCCGGGCATCGCCTTTCGCCGCCCGGAACCAGAAGACGGCCTCGAAGCCGGAATCGGCCGGGAACTTGTCGAGGTCGATGATGTTCGTTTTGTACTGGACCGCGGAGTCCCAGGGGTTGCGGTCGAGCCCGTTGGCCTGGAAGGTCTTCCGCTGCGCGTCATAGAAATAAAGGTCCTTCTGGGTCTTGCCGGCGATCGTCAGGTCGCAATAATCGAGCGTGAGAACGTTCGGGGCCAGGGGCTCGATCTTGAGGACTCCTTCGGTCGGGATATCCTGCCAGGCCGGGGCGGGCGGAGCCGCCGCGGTCTTCGTCCGCTCGTCCCTCACGCACAGGAGCAGGCTGCCTTTGGCCGGAAGGGAAAACGCGACTTCGATCCTGTCGCCGCGGCGCACGAAGGGGTAGGGCTTGGTCCGCCCCGTAAACGCGTCCCATTCCTCGACCGAGCCTCCGGCCAGGACCGCGGTCCCGGCCGTCGTCGCCTCGGCCTCGGTGTTGGCCAGGAACAGGAGCTGGCCGCCTTCGAATTCCCGGCGCTGGTGGAAGAGCTTGGCTCCGGCTTCGAGACCCGAGAAGACGATCGCCGGGCGGCTGAATCGCCGGATCTTGTCGAAGCCGTTGCCCGGACCGGAGTCGAGCCAGCGGTCTCCGAACGAGGCCTGGAGCTCGCGCAGGTCTTCGGTCGGGAGGCCGTTAAGATAGTCGGGCGGGGCGACCCACGAGACGATCTTGCCGTCGCGGATGAGGTAGTCGCGGACGAGTGTCACCGTCGTGTCCTCGAGGTTGCGCAGACCCGGCGGCAGAACGACGAGTCCGTAGGAGCGGGAGCCGACGTTCAGTCTGGCGTGGCTGACGGACCCGAACTCCTGGAGCGTTTTTTCGCTGACGATGTCGTACTCGATGTGCTCGGATTCGAGGAGGTGAATAAAGGCCTGGAAATCTGCGCCGACCGTCCGGAAATCCTCCGTTTCCGCCGTGGGCGAATAGTACATCCAGGCCGTCGTCGTCGGCTCGATGACCGCGATCTTGTTCATCTGCCGGCCCAGGCTCATGGCCACGGACAGCCGCCCGAAATAATCGGCCAGGGTGTTGTAGCAGGGCCACCAGGGCTCGACGTAGGAGAACGACAGCGGGTGGTCGCGCTTGCGCGCCCCCATGATCGTCACGTAGGACAGGTGCTGGTTGAGGAAGTTGACCCCGAGCGCGTATTCCCAGTCGCCGATCCTCTTCTGGTCGGCGAAGGTCAGGTCCCAGCCGCCGGCCCCGTACGTCTCGGACATCGTCCGCTCGTGGCCGAGCTGGTTGGCCGAGCTGCGGATCTCGCGCACGGCCCGGTCGTTGCCGAACTGGGCGTGCGGACCGGTCGAGTATTCGTTCATCAGGATGTCGATGCCGGGCATGTGGGCGTAGGCGGCCATGGCCAGGTTGTCCGGGGAGACGCGCGGCCGCGGCCACTCGTGCTCCCAATAGTGCCCGGTGAAGATGAGCTTGTTGTCCGTGGCATAGGCGTAGTACGGCTTGGCCCAGTTCTCGAGGAAGAGATCGAGGAGCGTCGCGTAGAAGTCGTGGCGAACGCGCTTCCAGTTCCCGGTCTCCTCGAAGAGCCCGACGAGCTCCGGCCGGAGGTCATAGCCCCGGCGCGTCTGGAACGCCTGGAAGAGGGCCGGGGTGTAGTTCACGGCCTCGGGGCCGCCGGCGGGAGAGATCTCAGCCTCATCCTGAAAGACGCCGGGAACGGTCAGGCCGAACTCCTTGCCGATCGCGCTCTTGTAGCCGTTGAGGGTCAGGTCGAGGAATTTCTCGGTGACGTCCTTGCGCATGATGTCGACATAGGTGAAGCCGCCGTGCCATGGGGACGGGGCGGAGTGGACGACGTCGAAGACAAAGTAGGTGGCCGCGCCGGGCCCCGGGGGAAGAGACTTGCCGGTGACATCCTCGAGCCCGGTCACGGTCCGTCGAAGGACGACGAGGGGCGCCGGGTCGAGCTTCGCGGGCGGCGGTCCCTGGTACTTCCGCATCCTCAACCCCGAGCGGCCGGCGTCGGGCATGGCCGCTGGGACGTGGCCGCCGGCGAATCCCGACGGGTAGGAGTTCTCGTCGTAGATCCAGATCTTGAGGCCGAGGCCCTTCCCGACCTCGACGGCATAAGCGCAAAGCAAGAACCATTCATCCGTGAGATAGGGCGTGATGAGGCCCGGACGGGGATGGATGAAAGCGCCGCCGATGCCGCGGGCCTTGAAGTCCTCGAGCTCGCGCTTGATCTCGGTCCTTGGTCATCCGGTCGTTCCAGACCCAGAGCGGAGCGCTGCGGTATTCGGCCGGCGGGTCGGCGAACATTTTGAGGATCGTCGCGTAGGAGGGGCCTTGCGGCTTCCTGGCGCAAGACAAGCCCGCCGCGACGAGGGCCAGGACAAGAACGACGGCTATCGCGGCCGGAAATCGACGCATCACTTTCATGTCTGTGGCCTTTCGCTCTCCGTCGGGAATTGTGCGGCGGGACGGAGAATGCTCGGGAACGAAAACATCCGCCCCCAAATCTAGGGGAACATGAACTCAAAGTCAAGGCGGATCGCGGTCATCGGCCGGTCCGTTTCGTGACGAAGAAGTCATAGCCGTAAAAGGCCGGGTATTTCCATCATTAGAAGAGATCAATGGCGGAGAGGGCGGGATTCGAACCCGCGGCCCCGGTTTGAGCCAGGGCAAACGCTTAGCAGGCGTTCCTGATCGACCACTCCAGCACCTCTCCGCGGTCAGGAAACGTGGCGCTATTCTAGCATGAGTCCGGGAGGAAAGCCAAACGCGGCAGGACCCGAGGGGACTGTCTGACCGTTAGCAGGGGGACTCCCCACTTGTGGCGGGGATGGCGCCGCTCGTACTCCGCGGCCGTCTTCTTGGTGATCTTGTGCCAGGGCTCCCCCGTCTTGGCCCCGATGATCCCGGCCAGGGCGCAGCGGCAGAGCGTCGGGTCGACCTTCATCCTCAATTCGTGAAAGACGTCATAGGGATCGCGGGCGAGGAAATCCTCCGGCGTTTTGATGCCTATCTTTTCAAGCTTCGCAGCCGTCGTCTTGCCGATGTTCGGCAGGCCCGTCAGCTTTCTACCGGCCGGAACCGCCTTGGCCACGGAACGCCCCTTCGGCGCGGGGGAGGCGGCCTTGAGCACTGCAGGTTGTTCCATTGTGCGTGTCCCCCTTCGTTGAGGATGTCCTAACCCGCGATCCTGATGATCGTGTTCCAATTCCTGGTGGTAGATGCATCTCCCAGGGCTTTGTCCAGAAAAGCCATGAGGTCGGGCGTCCCGACGCCCGGCGAAAGCGTCACGGCGCTGAAGATCTCGCCCCGCGTGACCCGGACGATGCGGACATCCTTGGCGGATGACGGGACGCGAAGGCGGGAGCGGTCCGGGGTCCTTTGGGCGAGGAATGTCACATAGAATTTGATGTCAGGGCCGGACGGAATGCCCTTGAAGGGATCCGATTCGACCATGGTCCGCAACTCGCGGACCGTGCGCAGGACGACTTTGACGGGGAAGCCGAAAGCCTTCTCGAGCCCTCGGCCGACCGTCAGGTCCAAACGCCGGTCCTGGCCGGGCGCCTCGAAAACGACGTTGCCGCTGGCCAGGATCGTCTTGACGTTCTTGAATCCCATCGATTCAAAAGTCTTCTTGAGGTCGGCCATGGAGATCTTTTTATGGCCGCCGACATTGACGCCTCTCAAGAAAGCGGCGATGGCGGAGGGAGAGGGATTCGAACCCTCTCCCGATTTTGCCCGATTCAGGACATCCCCCCTAAGTGGAAATGGCCGAGATCATTTCAGATTCTTCTTTATCAAACGGATGCAGCGGTCGATCAACTCTTTGTGCTCGGGCATCCGAAGGGCCTCCAGGGCGGCGATCCTCCGGCGCAAGATCGTCTCCTTGGCTTCTTGGTCCGGATAAGCGCGAAAATCAACGGGGCCGCAAATCCAGTCCAGAAAAGTGATCGGCGCGGTATCAAGACGCTCAGACTCCAAGTAGCCGAACTTGGCCACGTTTTCGATGAAGACGGCCGGATTCATGAGAATGAGATCGCTGATGAAGCCAACGAGCATTTGGGAGGCGAGATCGTCCCACGCACGAAAAGCCCGGAGCAAGGCCGTGAAAACGATCTGGGTCGCGTAGGGATTCCCGCATGTCGCTTCATGGAAGATGATCTCGAGCGGGTCGGGACGAATATCCCGAAGCGGATCGATTGAACTGGAGATCGAAATCAAAGGAAAAAGAGCGGCCTCAAGAAACCGGTGCTCTTCTTTTCGTTCATCGAATAAGGCCAATACGATCATCATGTTTCCCGGGCTGGGTCTGGCCATCATTTCCAGGAGTGCCGTCTTCACGGCCTCCGGGGCTTCGTCGATTTCCGTTACCATGGATTCCCATGGCCTCGGCCTTTCCACGGCATACGCTTCGAAGACTTGCGTCCCTTTTTCGATCAGATCGAGGCATTCATCCCTTATAGACTGCAGCTGGGGGTCGTCGACCGATCGCACAGCCGCCTTCCTCATCTCCATTTCGTAGGAGAGCATCGACCTCTTCATATAGAGGATGAACGGGGGGAAGCCGTAAGGGATGTCTGTCTCCTTGAGGCCGGGGCTCTCCCTTTCTTCAAGACAGGCTCTCAAGAAGAGGGAGGGATTCGCCCGGATGAGCGTTCCCACAGATCCTCCGATCCCCAAGAGAATAGGAAGCTTCTGACTTGAGGGTTTTTGCCATTCCCTCTTGACGTAACCAAGGATCCTGATCGCGGATCGGGCCGCGTAAATATCACCATTGAGCATTTCGATGGCGATGACGCTAAAGCGGCCAACGCCCGGCAGGAACTCGCTGATAGATGGTCCGAAGACATAGTCCAGGATCTCCGTTTTATCGCTTTCGACCTCCCCTGAGATAGAAAGGTAGAACTCCCGTGTCGTCAAGGGCGACGGATCCTCCACGAGTCTCTTGAAGGCTACTTTGGCCGCTCTCCATTTGGATACGACCGCCGACAGCCTTTCGAGGGTGATATTGCACTCCGTGTTGACCGCGACCTGGACGATTAGGCCGGTCCTGGTCGCTCTTTTATAGCCTTCCAGCTCGGCCGTGATCTCATACTCGCTGCCAGAAGATAGCGACGCGAACCGGTACAGACCTGACGGCCCTGTCTCCGTGCTCAGGGGCGAGATCCCGGGCGCGCTGAGCGTGACCTTCACTTGAGGAAGGCCGATGCCATCCTCGTCCGTGATCCACCCATAGATGTTTCCCGTTTTGGGTTGGGCTGCGAGGGTGAAGGCGAACAGCAAAAGGGATAGAACCACGGCCGTCGGGAATGAGAGATACCTGGCTTTTACCAAGGCGCTCCTTCTTCTTCCTATGCTAACAAACTAGGCCATCGCCGTAAAGTTCCGTCGGGCCGAAGTCCCTTTTTGAAAGACCGATCACTAAGCGATGAAAGCGGAGGCGCCATTATGAGGGTCCGTATGCCTGACTAGCCCCTTGAACTGCTCATAAGAGAAGCAGATTATCCGACGACATCAGTCAAGAAAAAGAACCTTGACCCCACCATCCGAAGAATAATGAATCTCAGACGCCGGCCAGTGTCTTTTCACCGGAGCTTATATCCCAATATCCTGTAATCGTCCGCAGAATCATCCCCATATTTCTCGGTCATGACGTAGAGGACGCCGCTCCCCCTCTGATAATAGTAGCTGAAGAGGTTGCCATAGTTGACCGCGTCAAGGAGGAGCGTCTCCGAGACAAACTTGCCGTCTGTGCCATAACTCTGAAGATAAAGTCTCCATGAATCTGAGGGGGCGTCGTAGTTGGCGAAGAGGACCCCGACCATGTTCTCGTCGGACAAGATGCCGGTAATGTAGGAAACCTTGTTTCGTTCTCTTAGTATCGCATCCTCGCCGCTCGGCGTGGCAAATCCGTTCCGGATAGTCTGATTAATCCGCGGTTCGCGGTAGTTAGGCGACGCGGAGCCAAACGTAGCGATCTCCGAGCCGTCCAGATTAACACCTGTCACAAGAGGCCGCACGTCGAAGACAAAATAGGCCCTATTCCCGAAGACGGACAAGAAGCCCCGCTGCGCGGTCAGCATGGACAAGGCTGGGTAGACGGCCTTATATGCGCGTTCTGAATCGTAGCCATACCTCCTCTCAATGGGAAGAAGGTGCTTGATGACATCTTCCTTGAATCCCCTCAGCGTCAAGAAGAACTTCGTCCCGTTATCATGGGCGACCGCGTCGACTAGGAGCCCCTTCCCCGAGAGGATCACGTCGGAAGTGCACATCATACAGGGGATCTCGGCGACCTTGACCAAGTCGGCCCTCCCCTTCCGCTCGTAGACATGGACCCTGAACTTGGGGCCATCGAGTACCGAAAGGAACGGGGCCTGGTAATCACAGAAGGAGGGCCCCAGGAGCTCCTCGGGACCAGGGCCGCGCCGGCCGACGATCTTGAGGAGCTTGCCGTCCGGATCATAGCACTTGATATTCCCATCCTTGGCGTCCGTAATGAAGATGACGCCGTCCTCGGCGACGGCAAAATCCGCCCCCTAAAGGAAGGGGAATCCGTTTGGGAGATCCGGATCGCCGTGGCCGGAGCGAGCTCCCGGGTCTGGGCCGGCAGGAGGGCGACCAATAAGGATAATATTAAGAGAGCCGATAAGGCCCTAACTCGGAATAAAACGGAGGGAGAGGGATTCGAACCCCCGTTCCGGAGAACCGGAAAGCGGTTTTCAAGACCGCCGCCTTCAACCACTCGGCCATCCCTCCGTCGATCTATTTTTTCGCTGTCGCTGAGATGCGCTCGAGACCGTCCATAAATGGCCGCAGGGCCTCGGGGATGACGACCGAGCCGTCCGCCTGCTGATAGTTCTCGAGGATGGCGCTGACGGTCCGGCCGACGGCCAGGCCCGAGCCGTTGAGCGTGTGGGCGAATTCGGGCCTGGCCCTTGGCCTCGCGCTTGAACCGGATGTTGGCCCGGCGGGCCTGGAAATCCGTGCAGTTCGAGCAGGACGAGATCTCCATGTAGCCGTCGCGGCTGGGCATCCAGACCTCGAGGTCGTAGGTCTTGGCGCTGGCGAAGCCCATGTCGCCCGTGCAGAGCAGCACGACCCGGTAGGGGAGCCCCAGCCGCTTCAGGACCTCTTCGGCCGAAGCCGTCATGAATTCGTGCTCGTCGAAGGAGCTCTCGGGCCGGCTGAAGATCATCATCTCGACCTTGTTGAACTGGTGCTGGCGGATGAGGCCGCGGATGTCCTTGCCGTAGGACCCGGCCTCGCTCCGGAAGCAGGGCGTGTAAGCGACGAAGCGCTGTCGGCAGGACGGCGCCGTCGAGCATCTCGTCCGGTAGATGTTCGTCAGCGGGACCTCGGCCGTCGGGATGAGGTACCAGTCAAGGCCCTCGAGCTTGAAGAGGTCGTCCTTGAACTTGGGGAGGTTTCCCGTGCCGGTCAGGCTCTCGGCGTTGGCGATGAACGGCGGCAGGACCTCCGGTGAAGCCGCGCTCGTGGGTGTGGAGGTCGAGCATGAAGTTGATCAG
>CAVULT010000026.1:0-420979 GCA_963742235.1 Candidatus Aminicenantota bacterium
GCCTAATAAGCGACAGGCAGTCCCGAGCTTCGAGGGGCAGTCTGATGGCCTGACCACCCCTTGAGGCAGTCCTGCCCCAGACAGTCCCGAGCTTCGAGGGGCAGCCTCATGGCTTGAGCCGTCTTCATTTCAGGAGGTTCCAGGGCCATCCCGATTCGGGGCGATTTCTTTGTTCGGCTCGGCGGAGGATCAGGGCAGATACTTGAGTATGCCTTTGATGGCCAGTCCGACGGCCAAGGCGAATCCAAAGCTGAGCAAGGTGCCGATTAGGATATACTCCGTCTCCTTTCGATTGGCCGGGTCTTTGATCTCGCCGAATCTGAAGAGGGATTTCAATCCCAGCAGGAGCGCGATCCCCGTCAGATAGTCGAAAAGGATAAACGTCAAAAGGAAGGCCCTTTCCAAGCATCCAATCCACAGGCCGGCAAGCTCCAGACCGCGCGATTTATCATCTGCGAACTGCTGTCTGAATTTCCCGGTAATGACATTCATCAGCCGCCCGACCGGCCAGAGCACGAGAAGATAGCCCAGGACGACGATCAGTAAACGCGGCGAATACCATATCCGCCGCCAGAAGTCGTACGGAGCATCGGGCCCCCGGCGTGCGAGGAAGCAAAACACGATGGTCAGCACGGCCAGATGAGCCAGTTGGTCACAGACGAAGGTCCATGTTCTATTCCCTCGCGACGCCTTCCATCCGTCGATGAGAGCATGACTCACAAAGACCACCGGGATCAGCCAGAACCACTGTGCCCATTGGGCAGCCGCAAGAAATATCAAGGCCGTATAGATGGCAGAATGAAGATAGAGCATCCCCGATTTCCAGGCCTTCTTTCCCTTCTGATCTACCATGGCTCTTGATTGAAGAAGGAAATCCGCCGCAAAATGGCCCAACAACAGGCGGATCAGCAGCGCGGGTTCGGTTATAAGCATGGAATCTTATAATCGTGCATTATTGGCTTGGGGCCTTATAATGCGGATTTTAACGGTTTCAGAGAAAAGCTCCAGTGCTTCTTTAACGGCGAAGTGTCCAGCCGTTTGGAGCCGGCCTTGGACCGCGGGTTGCTTAACCTCGAAGATCTTGGAAGTCTCTTCCTGGCCTTTATCTCTCAAGAAAAAGGACATGGCGGCCGCCTGTTCGGGGGTCCATCTCTGCATCAGGGCGTCCATAAAGGAGACTAAGATGGAAAAGCACGCGCGTTCCTCGGGCCACGGAGCTAAGATGCGCAGCCGCCGGTACTTCTCTTTCCCCGATTTCAGAGTATCCAAGGCTTTCCCGCTCAGCCGGAACGCTTCTCCGTCACTCGACCTGATATTATGCGGATCCCAAGCTGATACTGATCCGAAGCCCAGCCCCAGCCGAGCGTCGGCATGAATCCCATCGGCACGCATCTTGATGAGCTCGGTCCTGACGAAAACCGCCGTCCACAGCAGGTACGAAGGATCGGTCACGGCACATTGGAAAGCGTCGCCCCGGTAGAAATTCGAAAAATAAAGTCGGCACTTGCGCTCTTTCAGATAGCTGCGTGAGCTTTCCACAGCCAGGGAAAGGCCGTTCATGATCTCCGATCGCTTGGCGTCTCGATGAGAGGACTTGACGAGATCTCCCGACAGGACACCCGCGAATTGGATTGACTGCATTATAATCTCCAGGCCTTATAATACACGATTATAAGGCCTAGGCCTTATAAGTCAAGCTTCTTCCTCCGGGGTATCAGGCCCGAAAGGAACCTCGCCCTGATTCTCCGGGCCTCCTCAAGACAGCGTGAGGTTGAATTTCTTGACCAGCCGGACCGGCTGATACGATAGTTTCGCCTTGCGCAGGCCTTCGATGGCCATGTCCTGTTCCCGGTTGATGAACACAGAGTCCGACCATTCCCGGCAGACGAACTCGCGGTTGATCCATTGGGCCAGGCCGACGAGACCGGGGTTGGCGATCTCGATGGGGATGACGGCCATGTCGGCGGTCAGCCACCCGCCCATGGTGAAGGCTTCGATGCGGCCGCCGACCTTGACGACGCCGCCCTTGAGACCGAGGCGCTCGAACGAAGCCAGCGCCTGGACGATGGCCACCCTCTCGGCTCTCATATAAGGGTCGCCGTTCCGCTTCTCCTCGAACCAGTCCTCGAGGAGCCGGAAGCAGCCGGGGACGTCGGCCCGCGTCAGGGCATGGTATTCGTGGGCGAAGGTCGATTCGAACTTCCTGATGCGATTTCGCTTGCCGTCGAACTTCTTGCCCTTGAGCTCGGCCAGCTCGCGACCGAGGTAAATATAGTCGAAGTTGCCGGGGTCCTCCTCGACCTTGAATCCGGCGCCGTATCGCGCCACGAATGCCTCGGGAACCCGCGACAGGCGCGGCGCGTTCGTCAGGCAGGCCGCGATCGTCTCGGGGAGGCGCTCTCCGCCGACGGGCGGCAGAACGTAAGGATCCTCGAAATCGGGCTCCACGAGAACGCACAGGCTGCCATTGAGAATCGTCCAGCTCGGGTGCTCGGAATCCTTCCACATGAAGATGTTGGCGAAATTGAGCTCGCAGACCTCGGACGGTTCACGCTCGAGATACTCGTTGAAGACATCCTGGTCCTCGAGACCGACAGGCTTGAAATCGGGATAAGCGGGCCGGCTCAAGGCTTCGTCCTCAACATGACCGTGCACCGCTCCTGGGGACAGCCCTCGCACCAGGCGGTCCGGCGCTTGGCCGGAAAGGTCGCGGGGATCTCGTCTTTGATAATATGGAAGCCGCAGCCTTCGAAGAAATCGGGGATGATCGTCGCCAGGTGGACGTCGCCGGGCGCCTCGGCCATCAGGGCCTCGACCAGGGCCCGGCCGACGCCCTGGCCCTGGAACCGGGGATCCACGCCGAGAGCGCAGAGCTCGAGGCAATCGGCGTGTGTCTTGAGGGCGACGAGGCCGACGGTCTCGCCCGCCTCCTCGGCGATCCACAGGAGATCCGAACCCATTCCGGGATAGTCCAGGCCGAGCTTCCGGGCGATCTCGATGGCGGGAGCGGCTTCCCCCGGCCTGATTTTGCGGACCTGCATGCCCGGCCATTATACCACGCCCTCGTCCCGCCTCGAAGAGGCCGGGATGACCTTGACAGGATCCCTGACGGGCAGTAAGATTCCCCCCGTGTTCGCGGGCGACGAAGATCATTGGCGACCCTATCCCTCGCCTGCGGCCAAAAAAGCCCGCTCCTTCGCCCACGGTGGACCATGCTCCTTCTGATCATCAATCCCGGTTCGACATCGACCAAGATCGCCGTCTACGAGGACGAGCGCGAAGTCCTGTCCGAGAACATCCCTCATTCCGCCGAAGAGCTGGCGCCGTTCAACAAGATCGTGGACCAGAAGGGATTTCGGAAGGATATCGTGCTCAGGACGATCAAGGCCCAAAGCGTCGAACCGTCGGAACTGGCGGCGGTCGTCGGCCGGGGGGGCTCCTCAATCCCATCCCGAGCGGCGTTTACCGGGTCAACGACAAGATGCTCGAGGATCTCGACGCGGGGGTCCAGGGAGAGCACGCTTCGAACCTTGGCGGCCTGATCGCCGACGAGATCGCCCGTCCCCTGGGCATCCCTGCCTTCATCGTCGACCCCGTGGTCGTGGACGAGCTCGACGATTGGGCCCGCCTGAGCGGCGTCCCGGAGATCCGACGCCGCAGCATCTTTCATGCCCTGAACCACAAGTATTCGGCCCGTCTGGCCGCCCGCGAGCTCGGCCGGAGCTATGAGTCGGTGAACCTCATCGTCTGCCATCTCGGCGGGGGCATCTCGATCGGCGTCCACAGACAAGGCCGGGTGGTGGATGTCAACAACGCCCTGAACGGCGAAGGGCCCATCGCCCCGGAGCGGGCCGGAACGGTGCCCGCGGGCGACCTGGTCGCCCTGGCCTTCTCGGGCCGGTACGCGCAGAAGGATCTCGCCAAGATGCTGACGGGCCGGGGCGGGATGGTGGCCTACCTCAAGACGAACGACATGCGGGAAACGCTCAAACGGGTCGCGGCGGGCGACCGGCAGGCGGATCTCGTTTTCACGGCCATGGCGGTCACCGTGGCCAAGCAGGTCGGGGCCTGCGCCGCGGTCCTCAAGGGCCGCGTGGACGGGATCGTCCTGACGGGCGGGCTGGCCTTCTCGACCGAGTTCATCGACAGGATCAAAGAGTGCATCCAGTTCCTCGGCCCGGTCTTCGTTTTTCCCGGGGAGAACGAGATGGTCGCTCTGGCCCAGGCCGGCTTGCGCGTGATGCGGGGAGAGGACGCGGCCCGCACCTATCCGTCCTCATTGAAGGAGAACCGAAGGGAGCCATCATGATCACAACCCTGAACGAGATCGTCGACCGCGTCAAGGGCACGCCCACCAAGCGGCTGTCCGTCGCCGTCGCCGAGGACCCCCATACGATCGGGGCGGTGGGCCGCGCCGTCAAGGAGGGGCTGGTCCATGCCGTCCTGACCGGGGATAAGAGCGCCATCAAAAAAGTCGCCGACGAAAACAAGATCGACGCCGGTCTTTTCGAGATCGTCCACGAGCCCGACAAGGCCAAGGCCCTGTCTCTGGCCATCGACAAGGTCCGCTCGGGCCAGGCTGATTTCCTGATGAAAGGCCTGCTGGATTCTTCCCTCTATATCCGCGGCATCATCGACAAGGAGAAGGGCCTGCTTCCGCCCGGCAAGCTGCTGTCCCACGTGACGGTCATCCAGGTGCCGGCCTGGAAGAAGCTCATCGTCTGCGGGGACGTCGCCGTCATTCCCGCCCCGGACCTCGAAGCGAAGATCGCCATCCTGAACTATGCCATCGACGTCGCTCACAAGCTGGGGATCGAAAATCCCAAGGCGGTCCTCCTTTCGGCGGTCGAGAAGGTCAACCCCAAGATGCCCTCGACGACGGAGGCGGCCATCATCTCCAAGATGGCCGAACGCGGCCAGATCAAGGGCGCCTTGGTCGACGGACCGCTGGCCCTCGACGTGGCCTTCAGCGAGGAGAGCGCCCGGATCAAGGGCATCAAGTCGCCGGTGGCCGGAGACGCCGATATTCTCGTCTTTCCCAGCATCGAAGCGGGCAATATCTTCTTTAAAGCGTCGACCTACCTGGCCAGGGGGGAGCTGGCGGCCGTCGTGGCCGGGGCCAGGTGCCCGTGCGTCCTGACCTCCCGCGGAGATTCGGAAGATAACAAGTTCTACTCGATCGCCCTCGGCTCGCTCCTGAGCTAGCCCGCGTAAACCTTGAGGAGGTGTCCGATGTCCCCCGTCCGCAAATCCCCCGTCCGCAAGTCCGCGTTGATCATCGCGGCGGCGCTTCTCGTCCTGGCCGCGCTCCCCTTCGCCCAGCCCAAGACGATCAAACCCAAGGTCCTCCAATCGACCAACCCCGAGCTCCGGCTCAAGGGCTTCGAGGAATTCAAGACCATGCAGTCCGCCTCGAAGTTCAAGGACCTCAAGTGGCAGTTCCTCGGCCCGACGAACGTCAGCGGCCGGGTGACCGACGTCGCCGTCGTCGCCCCCAAGGGAACGAACTACACCATCTACGTCGCCTCGGCCTCCGGCGGAGTCTGGAAGACGGAGAACGAGGGCACGACCTGGACGCCGATCTTCGAGAACATGGTCACGGCGGCCATCGGCGACATCGCCCTCGCCCCGTCCGACCCGAATGTCGTCTGGGTCGGGACCGGCGAGCACAACATCTTCCGCAGCTCCCAAGCCGGGGTCGGCGTCTTCAAGTCCGTTGACGGCGGCAAGACCTGGGCGAACATGGGCCTGGCCGACACGAACACCATCGCCCGCATCGTCGTCCACCCGGCCAACCCCGACGTCGTCTACGTCGCGGCCGGCGGGCACGAGTGGACAAAAAACGCCGATCGCGGCGTCTACAAGACCGTCGACGGCGGCAAGACCTGGAACAAGGTCCTCTTCGTCAACGACGAGACGGGCGCCTATGACCTGGTCATGGACCCGCGCTCGAGCGACACCCTCTACGCCGCGATGTGGCAGCGGACGCGCAAGAAATGGAACGATCCGCGCAACGACGCCTCCTCGGTCGGGAGCGGCATCTTCAAGACGACCGACGGCGGCAAGACCTGGACGCCCGTCAACACGGGGCTGCCGGACGCGCGCTGGCGCGGCCGCATCGGGATCGACCTCTGCCTGACAAAACCCGACACCCTCTATGCGCTCGTCGATAACTATGAGATCTCCCGCGAGCCGACTTCCCAGGAGATCACGGATACCTATGGCGTTCCCTCGTCCGGCTTTATCAAGGGGGCCACGGTCTACCGCTCCGACGACGCCGGGGCCACCTGGACCCAGACGAGCGGCCTGACGCCCCAGCAAAAGGGATTCATGGAGCGCCACTCCGGGACCTATGGCTGGGTCTTCGGCCAGATCCGGGTCGACCCGAACGACCCGAACACATCCTACATCCTGGGCGTTCCCTTCAGCGTCTCGACCGACGGGGGCAAGTCCTATGCGACCTTCCGTCGCGCCCCCGGGGGGGACAACCATGCCCTGTGGATCGACCCGGCCAATTCCAACTATCTCCTCAGAGGATTCGACCAGGGGGTGGCCGTTTCCTACGACAAGGGCCAGAGCTGGCGCTACTTCCAGAACGAGATCAACGTCTGCCAGTTCTTCAACATCAACTACGACATGGCGACGCCGTTCAAGGTCTACGGCTCGATGCAGGACCACGGCAGCTTTCGCGGCAAGGTCGACATCAGCGCCGGACGTGACAAGATCCCGGCCCAGGAATTCGAGAGCGCTCCCGGCGGCGAGGGCTCGAACCACGCCGTCGACCCGACCAACCCCGAGATCGTCTACTCGGCCGGCTTCTACGGCACGATCATGCGGAGCGAATACGACAAGCCCGGGGAATACCCCGGCTGGCCCTACACGAAATCGTTGCTTCCGACTCCGTACGAGACCGAGCCGCCCCTCCGCGGCCAGTGGCTGGCCCCGTTCATCCTCTCGCCGACCAACCCGAGCATCGTCTACCACGGCATGCAGTACGTCTTCAGGTCCCTCGACCGGGGCGATACCTGGGAGAAGATCAGCCCCGACCTGACGACCAACGACCCGGCGACGCGCGGCGACATCCGCTACCAGACGCTCTTCACCATCTCCGAGTCGCCGTTCCGCTATGGGCTCATCTACGCCGGGACCGACGACGGCCGGCTCTGGGTGACCAAAGACGGCGGCCAGGCCTGGCAGGAGATCACGGCCGGACTGGCCCCGGGCAAGTGGATGTCGCGGGTCGTCGCCTCGGCCTACAAGATGGGCACGGTCTATCTCACCCAGAACGGCAAGCGGGACGACGACTTCACGCCCTATGTCTGGAAGTCGACCGATTACGGCAAGACCTGGACGAGCCTGGCCAAGGGCATCCCGGTCGGGCCGGTCAACGTCATCCGCGAGGACCCCGTCAGAGAGAACATCCTCTACGTCGGAACCGACATGGGAGTTTACGTGACGACCGACGGCGGCCGGACCTGGATGGTCCTCGGCGGCAATCTCCCGACCGCCTACGTCCACGACCTGATCATCCATCCGAGGGACAACATCATCGTCATCGCCACGCACGGCCGGGGCATGTGGGCGCTGGACGCCAACACCGTCAACAATAAACTCGCCCGGAGACGCTTCGATTTCGAGGACTGAGATCGGCGCCAGGCCGGGCCTGCCGGCGAAGTCCGCGGCGCCGTCCCGGACCTACGTCCTCGACGGCGTCGGCCCCGTCCTTTTCGTCAAGACCAGGCGGGCCCGCCATATCTCCCTGACCGTGCGGGCCTCCCGCGGCGTCCGCGTCGCCGTCCCCTGGCGGGTGTCGTTCGACGAGGCGCGTCGCGTCGCCCTCGACAAGCTCGCCTGGATCCGGCGCACCCTCGCCCGTCTCGAGCGCGCCCGCGGCCGCTGCCGCGAGGCCGTCATCGCCGCCCAGGGGCTCGACCGGCGGGCCGCCAGGGCCATCCTCGCCGGGCGCCTGGACGCTCTGGCCCGCGCGCACGGCTACAGTCCCGGGCGCCTGAGCGTCCGGTGCCAGGGCACGCTCTGGGGCAGCGCCTCCCGGACCGGCCGCATCCAGCTCAACGCGTTCCTCGCCGTCGTGCCGCCGGACCTCTCCGACTACGTCATCCTCCACGAGCTCGTCCACACCCGTGTCCGCGGCCATGGCCGGGCCTTCTGGGCCGAGCTCGAGCGCCGCATGCCGGACGCCCGGCGCCGGCAGGCCCGTCTCCGGGAATATTCCCTGGCACTGTTTTGATGCCCCGGTCCCTGTCCCCCTTCGGCCTCGATAGTGCTATAATCGCCGTCTTACGCAAGGCGCCGTGCCGATCATTCTTCGAGGAGGACCTGCCCATGTCTTTCCGGACCAACTCCCCCCGGGCCGCGGCCATCGCAGCCGCCGCCGCTTTCCTCATCATGGCCATGGCCGCGAGCCCCGGCCAGGCCGCCGGGCCCGAGGCCAGGAAGGCCAACTACGGCCTGGCTTCTCGCTGGACGCCGGCCAAGGTCGGCAAGCTCGTCTTCGACACGGCCGTGTCGCCGCACTGGCTCGAGACGGGCGACCGGTTCTGGTACAGCTACGAGACGAGCCAGGGCCGGACGGTGGATGATCGTCGATCCGGCCGCCAAGGCGAAGAAGCCCCTGTTCGACAACGCCAAGATGGCCGCCCAGCTGACGCGCATCCTCCTCTCCCCCTATGACGCCCAGCACCTGCCGATCAAGACGATCCGGTTCATCAAGAAGGACACGGCCATCCGGTTCGAGGTCGAGGTCCCCAAGGACAGCGACATCTCGGTCAACGGCAAGATCGTCAAGGCCTCCGAGATCGCCAAGGAAGAGGTCAAGGAGGAGGACAAGGAGAAGGAGAAAGAAAAGGAACAGGATACGCAGAAAAATAAGGATCAAGAGGCCGAAAAGCCCAAAGAGGAGCCGAAGACCAAGACCCTGGGCTTCACCTACGATCTCCTTTCCGGCAAGCTCGCGCTGATCGAGGACTACAAGGCCCCCGACAAGCGGCCGCGCTGGGCCTCTGTCTCTCCCGACGAGAAGACGGTCATCTTCGCCCGGGGGGAGAACCTGTTCACGATGGACGCCGAGAGCTTCAAGCTGGCCCAGAAGAAGGCCGACGACAAGGCCATTAAAGAGGAACAGCTGACGACGGACGGCGAGGAGCATTATTCCTACGCCCGGTCCCTCAACGACGAGGAGAAAAAGGAATACCAGAAGGACGAGAAGGACCGCAAGGACTTCCGTCAGCCGGCCGGCATGATCGTCTGGTCCAAGGACTCGAAGAAGATCGCTCTCGTTCGCAGCGACGAGCGCAAGGTCGCCGACCTCTGGGTCATCAACTCGCTGGCCAATCCCCGGCCGACCCTGGAGACCTACCGCTACGAGATGCCGGGCGAAGAGAACCAGCCCCAGCCCGAGATCCTCGTCTTCGACCTCGCGACCAAGGCCAAGGTCAAGGTCAAGGCGGAGAAGTTCAAGGACCCGACCCTCGACATTTTCACGGCGCCGCGCACGGCTCTTGACCGGGAGCGCGAGTTCCCGCCGCCGGCCCAATGGCTCTCCGACACGACCGACAAGCTCTATTTCGGCCGCCAGACGCGCGACCTCCACGGCTGCGAGGTCTGCGTCGCCGATACGGCCACAGGCGAGGTCAAGGTCCTCATCGAGGAGCGGCTCAACACCTACGTCGAAGTCCAGGACCTGCAACTCCTCGGCGGAGGCAAGGAAATGATCTGGTGGTCAGAACGCGACGGCTGGGGCCACTACTACCTCTATGACGGGGACGGCAAGCTGAAGGCCCAGCTCACCTCGGGCGAGTTCGTCGGCCAGGGCATCGAAAAGGTCGACGAGAAGGCCCGGATCCTCTACTTCGCGGCCTGCGGCCGGGAGCCCGGCGAAGATCCCTATTACACCCGCCTGTACCGGGTGTCCCTCAACGGAACGGGTCTCAAGTCGCTCGACCAGGGCGACGCCTCCCATAACGCCGATATGAACGACGGGGCACGGTTCTTCGTCGACAATTACTCGCGGGTCGACCAGGCGCCGAAGTCGGAGCTCCGCGACGCGGCCGGCAACCTCGTCCTCGACCTCGAGACGACCGACGTCTCCGCCCTCCTCGCCGCCGGATTCAAGTATCCCGAGCCGTTCAAGATCAAGGCCGACGACGGCGTCACCGACCTCTACGGCGTCATGTACAAGCCGTTCGATTTCGACGAGAGCGCCAAATACCCCATCATCGCCTACGTCTACCCCGGGCCCCAGACCGAGAGCGTCTCCAAGACGTTCGTGCCCCGCAACGCCAACGTCGCTCTGGCCCAGCTCGGTTTCGTCGTCATCGAGGTCGGCAACCGGGGCGGCCACCCGTCGCGGTCGAAGTGGTACCACAACTACGGCTACGGCAACCTCCGCGACTACGGCCTGGCCGACAAGAAGCGGGCCATCGAGGAGCTGGCGACCCTCCATCCCTACATCGACATCGACCGGGTCGGCATCTACGGCCACTCGGGGGGCGGCTTCATGTCCACGGCGGCCATGCTCGTCTACCCCGATTTCTTCAAGGTGGCCGTGTCCTCCTCGGGCAATCATGAGAACAACATCTACAACCGCTGGTGGAGCGAAAAGCACCACGGCGTCAAGGAGGTCGTGGACAAGGACGGCAATACGAAGTTCGAGTACTCGATCGAGAAGAACTCCGACCTGGCCAAGAACCTCAAGGGCCATCTTCTCATCACGACCGGCGACATCGACAACAACGTTCATCCGGCCAACACCCTGCGCCTGGCCGCGGCCCTGATCAAGGCCAACAAGCGCTTCGACGTCTTCATCTTCCCCGGCCAGCGCCATGGCTACGGCGACATGAGCGACTATTGGTTCTGGTTCCGTGCCGATTATTTTGCCAAGTGGCTGCTGGGCGATTTCTCCCAGACGGTCGACCTCATCGAGCTCCAGCGGGAGAAGGAGCAGACCGGCGATAAGAAAGCCCGTTAATCCCCTGAAAGGCGGAGGCAACCCATGAACGACAACACGCCCTCGATCCCGGCGAGCCCGGTCTCCCGGCGGTCAGTCGGCATGGTCGCGCTGGTGATGCTGATATTCTTCGTCATCTCGCTCCTGACCAACATCATCGGACCGCTCGTCCCCGACATCATCAAGAGCTTCGACCTCAGCCTGACCCTGGTCGCTCTTCTCCCGTTCGCCTTCTTCATCGCTTACGGCGTCATGTCCATCCCCTCGGGCATGCTGCTCGAGCGCTACCGGGAGAAGCCGGTCATGATCGGGGCCTTCGTCCTGGCCTTCGCCGGGGCGCTCCTGTTCGCGACCCTGCCCCGCTACCCGACGGCCATCGTTTCGCTCTTTCTCATCGGCGCGGGGATGGCCGCGCTCCAGGTGGCCATCAACCCCCTGCTGCGCGTCGCCGGCGGCGAGGAGCATTACGCCTTCAACTCCGTCCTGGCCCAGCTCGTCTTCGGCGGGGCCTCGTTCCTCAGCCCGTTCATCTACACCTACTTCGTCAGGAACATGGGCCAGCCCGGCGGCGCGGGGAAGCCCCTGATCGGGTTGATGTCGAAGCTCGTCCCGCCGGCCCTCCCCTGGGTCTCGGTCTACTGGGTCTTCGCGGTCCTCGTCATCGCCATGATCGTCGTGCTGGCCGCCGTCCGCTTCCCGGTCGTCGTCCGCAGCGAGGACGAGCGGGCCGGCGCCTGGGAGAGCCACAAGGCCCTGTTCAGGAACAAGACGGTCATCCTGTTCTTCTTCGGCATCTTCGCCTACGTCGGCACGGAGCAGGGCATCGCCAATTGGATCTCGCAGTTCCTCCTGACCTACCACAAGTACGATCCCCAGACGGTCGGGGCCCACCGCGTGGCCCTGTTCTGGCTGCTGATGACGGTCGGCGGCGTCCTCGGCCTGGTCCTGCTCAAGTTCATGGACAGCCGCAAGGTCCTCCTGGGATTCACGGCCGCGGCGCTCGTCATCCTGACCCTGGCCCTGTTCGGGTCCGGGCCGCTGGCCCTGGTCATGTTCCCGCTCATGGGCTTCGCCGCGTCGGTCATGTGGCCGGTCATCTTCTCGCTGGCCCTGAACTCGGTCTCGAGCCACCACGGCTCCTTCTCCGGCATCCTCTGCACGGGCATCGTCGGCGGAGCCGTCATGCCGCTCATCATCGGCCGCCTGGGCGACGTCCTCGGCCTGCGGCAGGGGATGTTCGTCCTCTATCTCACCCTCGGCTACATCCTGTCGATCGGCCTCTGGGCGAGGCCGCTCATCACCAACGAGACGATCGCCATGAAGAAGAAGAAGGAGGCCGCGTGAGCGGCCCGGCCGTCATCGGCGTCGACCTCGGCGGGACGAACGTCCGGGCCGGCCTGGTCGTCGGGGGCCGGCTGGCCGGGGTCCGCTCGGTCCCGGTCCGGGGCCAGGGCGCGGAAGGAGACGTTCTCGAAGACCTGTTCAGCGCCGTCGACGCGATCATCGGCCCTGACGTCGCCGGCATCGGCGCCGGTGTGCCCTCGATCATCGACCTCAAGACGGGCACGGTCTATGACGTCCAGAACATCCCCTCGTGGAAGAAGGTCCCCCTCAAGGCCATCCTCGAGGAGCGCTATCGGCTTCCCGTCTACGTCAACAATGACGCCAATTGCTTCGCGGCGGGGGAAAAGCACTTCGGCAAGCTCGGGCCGTACGACAGCGCCGTCGGGCTCATCGTCGGGACGGGGCTCGGGGCCGGGGTCATCGCCAACGGCCGGCTCTACTCGGGCGTCAACTGCGGCGCCGGAGAGTTCGGCATGCTCCCCTATCTCGACCGGAACTTCGAGGCCTACGCCAGCGGCCAGTTCTTCCGCCGCGTCCACGGCACATCGGGACGCGAGGTCGCCGAGCGGGCCGGGCGCGGCGACGCGAAGGCGATCGAGATCTTCAGCGAGTTCGGGCGGCACGTCGGCGAGGCCGTCAAGGCCATCTGCTACGCCGTCGACCCGGAGATCATCGTCCTCGGCGGGTCGGTCAGCAAATCCTACGGTCATTTCCAGGCCGCGCTGTGGCGGGCCTTCCAAAGCTACGCCTATTCCCTGGCCAGAGAGCGGCTGAAGATCGAAGTCTCGGAGACGGAGAACATCGCCATCCTCGGGGCCGCCGCGCTGTACTTCGACGCCGTGCGCGGCTAGCCAAAAAAAGTTCCGCCCGGAACGGAAAAGAGCTTGACAGAGTTTTTATCGCTGGACTCTAATAGTTTGTCATGGCCTTCCTCAAAGGAGTCTTTTTCATGGGCAAGACAGCTTCGCGCTCGACCCTCCGCGGCACGGCCCCGGTCATCGGGCTGCTGGCCCTGCTCGTCGCCGGGCCGGCCGCAATGAACGGCCAGGAGAAAAAGAACGGGCTCTTCCACCCGTGGGCGGCCACGGCCGAGGTCAGCTACGTCGTCACCGGCGGCAACACCTCCACTTCGGCCCTCAGCCTCGGGACCACCTTCTCGCGGAAGTGGACCAACGATACGCTCCTGTTCAGGAGCTATATCCTGACCAGCCACGCCACGACGACAACGCGCACCGCCCAGGGGACCGAGACGGATTTCACCGTCATCGAGAACGAGGTCACCCGCCAGGTCGCCGAGAACTATCTCCTGGCCGGCCAGTACGACCGCCGCGTCTCCAAGAAGCTCAACGGCCAGGCCGGCATGAGCTGGGACCGCAACCGCTTCGCCGGCGTCGACGACCGGGTCATCGTCACGACCGGCTTCGGCTACGGCTGGGTCGGCCGGCCCCGGACCCAGGTCAAGACCTCGGCCGGATTGACCTATACGATGCGGCAGTACGTCGGGCAGAGCGCGGAGTCCTTCGCCGGATTCCGCTTGACCGTCTCCGGGGACCAGAAGATCCTCGACAGCTCGGCCCTCTCGACCCAGTTCCTTTTCGACGACAACCTGAGCCGGTCGTCCGACTGGCGATTCGATTGGGCCAATTCGGTGACGGCCTCGATCTCCAAGTCGCTGGCCCTCAAGGTCATCCTGCGGACCCTCTATGCGAACGTTCCGGCCCTCCAGTCTCTGTCCCTCATCGATCCTCTCGGCGATCCGACCGGACTGTTCGTGTCCGTTCCCTTGAAGAAGCTCGACACCTTTTTGACGACGTCCCTGGTCATCAATTTTTAGGAAGGGGTCAAACCTACGGCAGGGAACGGAGGTTTCGGAGCGACCATCAGAAGCGCGACGGAGCAGCTCGGAGGAGCGCTTCTGGGAAATATCCTAGAAAAGCGCTCATCTAAGATATTTCGCAGAATCATGGCTTCGAGCACTCAGCCCTGATTCTGCAGGTCGCTTCTCAGAATCCGCTTCCCGCCGTAGGTTTGACCCCATCTTTATTTCCTAGTATTATCGTAGAGAATAAGAGCCGGAGGGATCTGATGAAAAAACGATACTGGCGCTGTTACGTCTGCAACGACATCCATTACGGAGTCGCCCCGCCCGAGATCTGCCCCACCTGCAAGGTCCTCCACGCCTATGTCGAGATCACGGCCGAAGAGGCCCGCAAGCTCCTCGGCGGAGGGCCGGACACGGCCATGGCCACCGAGGACTTCCGGGCGGCCATCGAGCGGTTCACCGTCAGCAACGAGTTCCAGGTCAATCCCGACGCCGACAAGGTCGGCCTGCTCCTGAAGGGGATCTTCGAAAACGAAAAGAACCACGGCCTCAAGTTCTGCCCCTGCCGCCTGCGCACCAAGGACTGGGAAGAGGACTTGAAGCTCATCTGCCCCTGCAATTTCCCCATCCACGAGACCTACAAGGGCGTCAAGGACGGCGAATGCTGGTGCGGACTCTTCGTCAGGAGGAAATAATGGCCCACCTGGTCATGTTCTTCGGGCGCGAATGCCCCCACTGCAGGAAGATGCTCCCGCTCATGGACAAGCTCGAGCAGGAGACGGCCGTCCGCTTCGAAAGGCTCGAAGTCTGGCACGACGAGAAGAACGCCGATCTCATGCGCACCTACCGCGAAGCCATCGCCCCGAAGTGCGGCCAGCAGCTCCGCGTCCCCACGTTCATCAACACGGACACCAAGGACGCCATGTGCGGCGAGGTCGAATTCGATAAGCTCAAGGACTGGGCGCTGCAGCAAGGCTAGCGTCTCGTCCGGGTCCAGGCCGTGCCCGCCCTCCAGGGGGGACGGCATCCCGCAGGGAGGTCGTCGATGATCGAACGGTTCGATCCTCTCAAGGGAGAACGACTCCGCGTTCTCGATGAGGAGGGCCGGGCCGCGCCCGACCTCGACCCCAACCTTCCCGGCGACACCCTCCGGACGCTCTACGAGCGGATGGCGCGGGCGCGCGCCGCCGACGCCAAGGCGCTCAAGCTCCAGCGGCAGGGCCGCCTCGGCACCTACGCGCCGAGTCTCGGGCATGAGGCCGCGCAGGTCGGCCTGGCCTCGGCCATGTCCCCGGACGATTGGTTCTTCCCCTATTTTCGCGACCTCGGGGCGTTTCTCACGCTGGGCTATCCCCTGGCCGACTACTACCATTTCTGGATGGGGAATGAAGCCGGGATGCGAACCCCGGACGGGCTGAACATCTTCCCCATCTCCATCCCCGTCGCCTCCCAGATCCCCCAGGCGGTCGGGGCCGGGATGGCCGCGAAATTCCGGAAGCTCGGGATCGCGATCGTCACGACCTTCGGCGACGGCGCGACCTCGGAAGGCGACTTCCACGAGGGCCTCAACTATGCGGGCGTCTTCCGGACGCCCAATGTCTTCGTCTGCATCAACAACCAGTTCGCCATCTCCGTGCCGCGGACGCGCCAATCGGCCGCCCCGACCCTGGCCCAAAAGGCCCTCGCTTACGGTTTCACCGGCGTCCAGGTCGACGGCAATGACGTTCTGGCCGTCTTCGCCGCCGCCAGCGAAGCCCTGGCCGTCGCCCGGGGCGGCGGCGGGCCGACCCTCATCGAAGCGTACACCTACCGCATGGGCGACCATACGACCTCGGACGACGCCGCTCGGTACCGGACCAAGGACGAGGTCCGGGAGTGGGAGGGGCGCGACCCCCTGGCCCGTTTTCGGCTGTACCTCGGGCGCAAGGGGCTTTGGGACGACGCCTACGAAAAGAAGGTCCAGGCCGCGGCCACGGACCTCGTCGAGAAGGCCGTCGCCGAGGCCGAGGCCCGGCCGCCCGCCTCGGTGGACGACATCTTCGCCTACACCTACGCCGCGGCTCCTCCAGAGCTCGAGGCCCAGCGGGCCGAGCTCAAAGCTTCCCTCCCGGAGGGACGCCGATGATCATGACCATGGTCCAGGCGGTCAACCGGGCCCTCGCCGGCGAGATGGAGCGGGACGGCCGGGTCATCGTGTTCGGCGAGGACGTCGGCCGCGACGGCGGCGTCTTCCGGGCGACCGAGGGGCTCTTCGACAAGTTCGGGCCCGAGCGGGTCATGGACACGCCGCTCGCCGAGTCCGCGGCGATCGGCGCGGCTCTCGGCATGGCCGCGCTCGGCCTCAGGCCCGTCCCCGAGATCCAGTTCATGGGCTTCATCTACCCGGCCTTCAATCAGATCATCTCCCACGTCGCCCGAATGAGGAACCGGACGAGGGGCCGGTTCACCGCGCCGCTGACCATCCGGACCCCTTACGGGGGCGGGGTCAGGGCGCTCGAGCATCACTCCGAGAGCACCGAGGCTCTGTTCTGTCACATCCCCGGCCTCACCGTCGTTGTCCCTTCGAATCCGTACGACGCCAAAGGGCTCCTCGCGGCCTCGATCCGCAGCGACGACCCGGTCCTCTTCCTCGAGCCGACGAGGCTCTACCGGGCGGAAAAGCAGGACGTCCCCGAAGCGCCCTATGAGCTGCCGCTGCGCCGGGCCGCCGTCGTCCGGGAGGGCCGTGACGTGACCATCGTCGCCTGGGGCGCGATGATCCCGGTGGCCCGCGAGGCCGCGTCCGCCGCCGAGTCCGGCGGCGTCGGCGTCGAGATCATCGACCTGCGCACGCTCAGCCCCATGGACCGGGAGACGGTCCTGGCGTCGGTCCGGAAGACGGGCCGGGCGCTCGTCCTCCACGAAGCGCCGAAGACCTGCGGGCTCGGGGCGGAGATCGCGGCCACGATCGGCGAATCGGCCCTGCTGAGCCTGAAGGCGCCGGTCATCCGGGTCACCGCGCCGGACATCACGGTGCCTCTGCAGAAGAGTGAGGATCTTTATTACCCGAACGCGGAGCGCGTCCAGCGGGCCATCCGCACGCTCATGGAGTACTGACCATGGCCAAAGAATTCCGCTTCCCCGACGTCGGCGAGGGCATCACCGAAGGCGAGATCGTCCGCTGGCTCGTCAAGGAAGGCGACCAGGTCCAGGTCGACCAGACCCTGGCCGAGATCGAGACCGACAAGGCCATCGTCGAGATGCCGTCACCGTACGCGGGAACGGTCCTCAAGCTCCATTTCAAGGAAAAGGACCTGGTCAAAGTCGGACAACCGCTGGTGACCATCGGTGAGAAAGGCGAGAGCCTGGCCGCGGGCCCGCCCGAACCGCAACCTGCCGTCCGACCCGCAGCCCCGGGCGCCGCTCCCGTGCCGGCACCGACCGGGGCCCCAGCGGCGCCGGGACGGCCCGGTGAGGTCCTGGCGACACCGGCCGTCCGGGCCCTGGCCAAGGGGCTCGGCATCGACCTCGGGGCCGTCCGCGGCACGGGCCCGGGCGGGCGCATCACCGAGGACGACGTCCGCGCGTTCCAGGCGGCGCCAGCCGAAAAGAAGCTCGCGGTCAAGATCAAGGCCAAATACGATCTCTACGGGAATCTCGACAGGATCCCGCTTCGCGGCATCCGCCGGGCCACGGCGAAAAAGATGCGGGAATCGCTGGACCATGCCGCTCACGTGACCCATTGCGACGAAGCGGACGCCGGTCCGCTCGACGCGATCCTCAAGACGATGAAGCCCGCGGTCGAGGCGTCCGGCACGAAGCTGACCTACCTGCCGTTCATCGTCAAAGCCCTCGTCGAGGCCCTCAAGCTTCACCCGACCCTCAACGCGACGCTCGACGAGGACGAGAACGAGATCGTCCTCAAAAAATACTATAACATCGGCATCGCCGTCGACGTGCCCGACGGTCTGATCGTTCCGGTGGTCAAGTTCGCCGACCAGAAATCGGTCGCCGACATCGCCGCGGAGATCCAGACCCTGGCCGAGCGCTCCCGGGACAGGACCCTGGACCTGGCCGACCTCCAGGGCGGGACGTTCTCCATCACCAACGTCGGCGTCATCGGCGGCGATTTCGCCACCCCGATCATCAACTACCCCGAGGTGGCCATCCTGGCCACGATGAGGATCGCCGACCGGGCCCGCGTCGTCGACGGGGCCGTCGTCGTCAAGAAGATCCTGCCGCTTTGCCTGTCCTTCGACCACCGGGTCGTGGACGGCGCCGAGGCGGCCCGCTTCACCAAAGACCTCATCCGCCTCCTCGAGGCGCCCGGGAGCCTGCCGCTCCGCGGCGAGTGAGCGGCCCGCCGCCGGCTATGGTATATTGGCCTATCCCCGGCCGCGGAGGCCGGGAGTCTGGCGCGAGACGATCCATGACCCGAAACCGATCCCGAGCCGACAAGCTCAAGACCATCATCCGGGCGCGGCCGAAAGCCCTTGTGGCCTTCTCCGGCGGCGTGGACTCCACGTTGCTCCTGAAGGTCTGCCGCGACGTCCTCGGGCCGGCCAACGTGACCGCCGTGACGGGAGTCTCCCGGACCTACACGCCGGATGAGAAGAGGGCGGCCCGGCGCGCCGCCCGGGAGCTTGGCGTCCGGCACGTCCTCATCGATACGGACGAGCTCGCCTGCGCGGCCTTCGCGGCCAACCCGGCCGACCGCTGCTACCACTGCAAGCGCGAGCTCTTCGGCCGCATCGCCGGTCTCGCCCGGACCCTCGGGATCGACGCCTTTTACGACGCCTCGAACGTCGACGATCTGGCCGATTACCGTCCCGGGCGCAGGGCGACCGAGGAATTCGGCGTCCTGAGCCCGCTCGTCGAGGCGGGCTTCACCAAGAAGGACGTCCGCGCCCTGTCGAAAAGGCTCGGCCTGGCCACCTGGGACAAGCCGGCCAATCCGTGTCTCGCCAGCCGCATCCCCTACGGCACGCCCATCACCGTCGAGACTCTGGAAAAGATCCAAGCCGGGGAGAAGTTCCTCCACGGCCTGGGTTTCCCCGTCGCCAGGCTGCGCCATCACGGCGAGCTGGCGCGGATCGAGGTCCCGGCCGCCGATTTCGCCAGGATCCTGCGGCCGGCGACGGCCCGCAAGATCGCCCGGCGAATGAGGACGCTCGGCTATCTCTGGACCGCCCTGGACGTCGAGGGCTACCGCATGGGCAGCCTCAACCGGGCCGTCGAGAGCCGGGCCGGGGCGGAGAAGAAGCGCCGATGAAGGTCGCCGTCGGCATGAGCGGCGGCGTCGATTCCTCCGTCGCCGCTCTCATCCTCCTTCGCGCCGGGCACGAGGTCTCGGGCGTCCTGATGAAGCTCTGGCCCGGGCCCGAGGCCCCGGCCCCCGTGAAGAGCGCCTGCTACGGCCCCGACGAGGCCGCGGATATCCGGGCGGCGGAGGAGGTCTGCGCCCGGCTCGGCATCCGGCTGCGTATCGTCGATTGTTCCAGGGACTACGAGGAGATCGTCCTGCGCTATGTCCGCGAAGGATACGCGGCGGGGACGACCCCGAACCCCTGCGTCCGCTGCAACCAGCTGGTCAAGTTCGGCCTTCTGCCCGAGATCGCCCGCGCCTCCGGCCTTCTCTTCGAACGTTTCGCCACGGGCCACTACGCCCGGGTCGAGTGGGACGAGCCCCGCGGCCGGTTCCTCCTCAAGCGGGCGGCCGACGCGGCCAAGGACCAATCCTATTTCCTGTACCGGCTCGGCCAGGCCCAGCTCGCCGCGGTCCTCTTCCCCCTCGGCGAGCTGACGAAGGCGCGGGTCCGGGAGATCGCCCGCGAGGCGGATCTGCCCGTCCACGACAGGAAGGAGAGCCAGGATTTCTACGGCGGCGACCTCGGGGACATCGTCGGACCGGGCGCCGGCGACGGGGACATCGTCGACCGGGACGGGCGCGTCCTCGGACGCCATCGCGGCGTTCCGCACTACACGATCGGCCAGCGCAAGGGACTGGGCATCGCCTCGCCGGTCCCGCTTTACGTCATCGGCATCGACGCCGCGCGGAACCGGCTCGTCGTCGGCCCGGAGAGCGAGACCCTCCGGCGCTCGGCGGTCGTCCACGACTGCGTCTGGGGCCTGTTCGAGTCGCTCGCCGCGCCGGCTGAGGTCCTGGTCAAGGTCCGTTCCGGCGGGCGCCTGGTCCCGGCCTCGATCTCCCCCCTCGAGGGCGGCTGCCGGGTCGATTTCGCGGAGCCGGTCTCCGCCGTCGCGCCCGGGCAATCGGCCGTCTTCTACGGCGGCGATACGGTCATCGGCGGCGGCGTCATCGCCAGCGCCGCCTGAGCAAGCCAAGAAAGGACAGACGGGATGATGAGCTTAATCGAGCTGCGGACCGATTGTGCGATCAAGCAGAAGAGAGGACTCCACTTCATCCTGGCATCCGTTGTCATCTGGTGCGCCGTGCTGGCCGTTCACCTGACCGACTTGCCGATCCTGACCAAGAACCTGCTGACATTCTGCTGTACGGCGCCCCTGATGCCCTTGGCGTTCCTGGTCTCGAAGCTGATCAAGGTCGATTTCCAGAACAAGGAGAATCCACTGACCAATCTGGGCGTTCTGTTCTCCTTGAACCAGCTCCTTTACCTGCTGATCGCGATGTGGGTGTACCCCACGGTGCCGGACAAGATGCTGATGGTCATTGCGATGATCTTCGGGGCCCACCTGCTTCCCTTCGGCTGGCTGTACCTTTCCCGATCCTACATGGCGCTGGCCATCGTGATCCCCGTCGTCTCGCTCATCGTCGGGATCAATTTCCGGCCAAGCGTTCTCGCGGCCATGATGGTGATGATGGAGATCCTGTTCAGCGTCTCCCTGGCGATCGAGAACCGGAAGCTGAAGCGGGAATCCGGCCCGGTCCAGGCTTCCCGTCCCTTCTGATTCGGGCTATAATCGGCCCCGTCCATCATCAAAGAGGAGGAACAGTCATGGCCGGTTATCTCATCGCCTTCGTCGTCGGCATCTTCATCATGGGCGCCCTGGTCGCCCAGCGGGACAAGCTCGGCAGCGGCGGCTTCAACGCCTGGCTCAAAGGCAAGAAGGGGCTGCTCACGGCGGCCGTCCTGGTCGTCATCGCCGTCGCGTTCCTCGTCCAGGCCCTGGTCACCGTCCAGGCCGGCACGGTCGGCGTCGTCAAGCGGCTCGGGGCCGTGCGCCAGGAGTTCAGCCCGGGGCTGCACGTCATCGTGCCGTTCATCGACCACGTCGTCATCTTTCCGACCTTGAAGAAGACGTACGAGGCCTCCGAAACGCCGCAATCGAGCGAGGCGGACTACCCCGACATCATCATCAGTGCCCTGACCTCGGACGGACAGCAGATCCGGGTGGGCATGACGGCCCGGTTCATGATTGCGCCGGGCAAGGCCGCCTGGATCGTCCAGAACCTGGGCACCGAGCGCGAGTATGTCGAGAAGGTCGTCAAGACCGAGATCCGCGGCTCGGGCCGCCGGGTCCCGACGCGGTTCGCCGCCTACGACCTCTACACCAAGAAGAGCTACGAGGCCCAGCAGGCCCTGTTCGACGAGATCGCGCCCAAGTTCGAGGCGAACGGCCTCATCCTCGACGAGATCGTCATCCGCAACATCACCTTCACGCCCGAGTACGCCAAGACGCTCGAGGAGAAGCAGATCGCCCTGGAGAACATCACCACCGAAAAGAACAAGCTCGAGCAGGAGAAGATCCGCAAGGAACAGAAGATCGTCGAGGCCGAGGGCGACGCCAAGAGCATCGAGATCCGCCAGGCGGCCCTGACCAAGAACCCGACCATCATCCAATGGGAGTTCGTCCAGAAGCTGGCCCCGAACGTCCAGTGGGGCATCATGCCCGACAAGGTCATCCCGGTCATCGACTTCAAGGGGATGACGGGACCCCAGAAGTAGCCGGACGGCGGCCCGGCGGTCAGGACCGGCCGCTCGTGAACTCGATCATCCGGGCGATGGCCCGCTGGCAGACCCGGCAGAACTCGTTCTTCGGGCTCTCGATCATGAGGCAGTAGATCATGGACCGGTACAGCCCCTTGGAGGCGTACCCGGCGCCCTCGAAGACGCCGACCTTGTCGATGAGGGAGGCGTACTCGGCCCGGACGGCCGCGATCTTCTGAACGAGCGCGTCGTCGGCCGCTTTGAACTTGGCCTCGATCCCCCGGATGTCCTTTTCGGAGGCGCCGTTCTTTTTGGCCGCGTCCAGGGCTTTTCCCAGGGCGGCCCGGCCCTCCCGTCGCCCGGCCTGCAACGCCTCGATGCGGTCCTTGCCGTATTCCGTCGGAACGGCGATCCCGGGCGAAAGCAGGTCCTGCCATTTCACATGGTCCGGATCGAGGAGGGCGGTGATGTTGGGCTCGAGCGGCTCGACGCCCTTGGGATAGAAGTCGTTGTAGGACACCTCGGACTGATAATACTCGTCGGCGAGGTAGGCGAAGGAATGGCCGAGCTCGTGGACGAAGACCTGGGGGCTGGCCGGATGGTCGACCGTCGTGACGCAATAATCAAGGCCGATGCTCCCGCCCCCGTAGCGCGGGCTGTTGACCAGGACCGCGAGGACGTCGTAGGGCACCTCCGCGGCGATATCGTGCATGAGGTGGTCTTCTTCGATGAGCATGTAGCGGTCGAGGTCGAAGGCGTTGAAGGAGGCGCCGAGTACGGTTTTCTTGTAGGACCGCTGGCGCGGCTCGTCCATGCCCCGGTCGGCCGAGGCCCGGAAGACGCCGCGGACGTTGAACCGGTCTTTCAGGGATCTGTAAGGCTCGATCCCGAAGAGGGCATCGGTCATCCGGTCCACGTCGGCCTTGAACTTGTCCCGGTCGGCGTCGATATACCCTTCGGCGAGAAAGACGAGGTCGACCCTGTCGTGCGGATCCCCCGTGATCCGGGCTTCATAGATCCAGTCCGCCCGGCCGGCCCTCTCCCGGATGACGTGGTAATCGGAGGGGTCGACGATCTGGCTGAAAACGGGGTGGAGAAGACTGCGCTTGTCCCTCTGCTCGATGACGAACAGGACGGGACGCCGGGGCAGGGGGAACCTGACCGAGCGCTCGAAGACCCGGACCGTCCCGGCCAGCGCCGGGGAGGTCGTCTTGTACTCGGCGAACATCGTGTCGAAGCCGCGCGAGAAGATGAGACGGTTCGACGCGGCGTCATAGATCCTGTAGACGTAGCGGCCGTAATCGAAAGGCGGCAGGAGTCCGGTCTTCGACTCGGGCCAGATCGCCTCTTCCGAGATCCGGCGGATGGTGACGCTTTCGGACTTGGCGTCGCCGGACTGGTAAAGGTCGATCCGCAGGGCCTTGTCGAGGAAGAACTCGTCGAACGGGGGCGGAGGTTGAGGCGTCGGAGCGCCGGCCGGCGGGGCCGGAAGCGCCAACATCAGAACGGCCAGGGCCAGGCATATCTTCTTCATGGGCTTCCTCCGGTTTCTTCCGAAGGATTATAGGGCGGAAGCGTTCACAAGACAACTGCGGGCCGGCCCGGTGCGCCCGGCTCTCGCCGGGAGCTCGTCCCCCGGCGAGAGACCGTCAGCGGCGCTATTCCGGAATCCCCCCCTCTTTCAGCGGCTCTTCCATTGGAACTGGTGAGGCCATTGGGACGCGTTCGCGGAAGGGGCCGACGTGTGGCAAACCGAACAGGCCGTCGCCCGCGTGCCGCCGTGCGCGTCGGTGAACTCACTGATGCCCCCGCCCTTGGACGTGCCGTGGCAGACCTTGCAGTCGCCGATCGGCGCGATCGTCGTCTGGTACTGGACGGCCTGGGCATTGTCCGAAGCCTGCGACGTCGGGACCATGGCGTGGGGACTGCCGTGGCAGGCCGGGCAGGACAGGCCGTTATGCCCGCTGGCGTTCCGATAGAGCGTCGTCCCGGTATTGACTTCGGCCACGCCGGCATGGCAGGTCGCGCACTGGGGCTCGTTCACCCAAGGCACGCGGCTGCCGGAGGCGATGGAGCTGGCCACGTCCTGAAGCGTGCCATGACAGGTCGTGCAGTTGCCGTTCGTGGCCGTGTGAGCGATGCTGCGGCTGCACTTGGTGGTCGCTCCGGGATGGCAGTCGTAGCAGGTCGCTTCGGTCGAGGCATGGAAGCCGTGGATGGCCCGGGACAGGTACAGGCCCGATGTCCCCGGCCCTGTCTGGCCCAGTGCAGGGCTCCCGTGGCAGGAAGCGCAGAGGACGGGGGCCGAAGCCGCCAGGTTCGTGCCGGAGAGCGCGTCGTGCGTAGCCAGGACATTGGCCAATACGTTCGCCCCTCCGCCGCCGGGGATGTGTTCAGATCCATCGCCGCCCGCCGCATGGCACGCGGCGCAGTTGATCTCGTCGGAGGTCGGGACGGTCGCGGTCGTCTGGACGAGGACGGCGTGAGTCCCGGAGTCCCTGACCGTGATATCGGCCACCTGGAAGGGATTCCAGGTCAGGCTGTCGTCGACGGGCACGACCGGCATGCCGTTGACCTGGAAATGGTCGCCCTTGACGACCATCGTGCCGCTGAGGCCATTGTGGATGGCCGGGTCCTCGAGGTTCAGGCCGGTGTCGTGGAGCAGTGACACGCCGAAGAGGAGCGGCATGTTGTCCCAGAACTGACCGTAGCTCCGCTTGCCGTAGGAATACGTATTGTTGTGGATGGCGTATTCGACCGTGATCCCCGCGGTGACGATCTGGGGCGGGTTCCCCCTCTTGACGACCTGGACCCAGACGGTGTTGTAGGGCGGGAGGATCACGGCCTGGTCATAGGTCGGGTTGAGACAGTGCATGCCCAAGTCGTTCCAGGCGAAAGCCACATAGGTCATGCCGGTCGCGGCGATCGTTTTGGCGGTGACATCGCCGCCGTCGCCGTTCCCGCCTCCCCCGTTCCCCCCGCCTCCTCCGGAGGCGCCGCAGGAAACGAGCGCCATGGCAGCGATAGAGACGGCCGCGATGAGGATCCCCTTTCGGATGTTCAGTCGCTCCATGTTCCCTCCTACCTTCTCCTGAAGACTGCAATACCCATCTTTCGCCCCAGGCCATCTGCAATTTTCGTGCCCAGCCGGAACAGGGAAAAACGGGCGTCGCTGAGGGCCGAAGGAGCCTTATGTGCCTGGCCGCAAGACGGAGTCCCGCGGGATGGGATAGCCCTCCCCAGGCGTCCTCTTGAGGAACCCGGACTTTTCCGCTATAATAGACGCTCGACTGTTCGATTTCGGATCTTTGGTTGCCTTGGCGGCGATACCCCGAACATCCCGACAGGCGTAAATTATCATCCCGTACGGAGTGAGTCATCCATGACGACCGACATTGCCCGCATGCGCAACATCGGCATCAGCGCGCACATCGACTCCGGCAAGACGACGCTGACGGAGCGGGTCCTCTTCTATTGCAAAAAGATCCACAAGATCCACGAAGTCAAGGGCAAAGACGGCGTCGGCGCGACCATGGACTCCATGGACCTCGAGCGGGAGCGCGGCATCACCATCGCCTCGGCCACGACCGCCGTCGAGTGGGCCGACCACTCCATCAACATCATCGACACGCCCGGCCACGTCGACTTCACCATCGAGGTCGAGCGCTCCCTCCGCGTTCTCGATTCGGCCATCCTCGTCCTCTGCTCGGTCGGCGGCGTCCAATCTCAGACGATCACCGTGGACCGCCAGCTCCGCCGCTACAACGTTCCCTTCATCGCTTTCGTCAACAAGGCCGACCGGGTCGGGGCCAATCCCCTGAAGGTGCGCGATCAGATCGCCGAGAAGCTCGGCCACAAGGCCGTCCTGATGCAGATCCCGATCGGCCTCGAGGGGGCCTTCCAGGGCCTCGTCGACCTGGTCATCATGAAGGCCCTCTATTTCGACGGGCCGGAGGGCGAGACCGTCCGGATCGAACCGATCCCCGTCGAGCTCGCCGCCGAGGCCGCCGCGAGGCACGAGGAGCTGCTCGACGCCGCCTCCCTTCATTCCGATGAGCTCACGGAGGCGCTGCTCGAGGGCCGGGCGACGGAGGCCCTCGTCCGGGCCGCCGTGCGCAGGGGCGTCCTGGCCCGCAAGCTCGTCCCGGTCTTCATCGGCTCGGCCTACCGGAACAAGGGCATTCAACCGCTCCTCGACGCCGTCGTGCATTATCTGCCCGATCCGGCCGAGATCGAGAACAGGGCCGTCGACCTCGACGGCGAGGGGGCCGAGCGCGTCCTCGTCGCCGACCCGTCGGCCAAGACGGTCGCCCTGGCCTTCAAGCTCGAGGACGGGGCCTATGGCCAGCTGACCTATGTCCGCGTCTATCAGGGCTCCCTCCGCAAAGGCGAGGAGATCGTCAACACCCGCTCCGGCCAGAAGATCAAGGTCGGCCGGCTCGTCCGCATGCATGCCGACACGATGGCCGAGATCACCGAGGCCGGCCCCGGCGACATCGTCGCCCTTTTCGGCGTCGAATGCGCCTCGGGCGACACCTTCTGCAGCCCCGGCCTCAACCTGGCCATGACGGCGATCTACGTCCCCGAGCCGGTCATCTCCCTGGCCATCGAGCCCGTCGACAAGGGCGCCGCCGACCGCGTCGCCAAGGCCCTGAACCGGTTCACCAAGGAGGATCCGACCTTCCGGACCCATGTCGACCCGGAATCGAACCAGACCATCATCCAGGGCATGGGCGAGCTCCACCTCGACGTCTACATCGAGCGCATGAAGCGCGAGTACCGGGCCGAGGTCAAGGCCGGCATGCCCCAGGTCGCCTACCGCGAGGCCATCAGCCAGGCCGTCGACTTCGACTACACGCACAAGAAGCAGACCGGCGGCGCCGGGCAGTACGCCCGGGTCATCGGCCGGCTCGAACCCCTGGCCAAGGGCGCCTTCGAGTTCGCGAACGAGGTCCGGGGCGGCCGCATCCCCCGCGAGTTCATCCCCTCCTGCGAGAAGGGCTTCCGGGCTGCCCTCAGGAAGGGGCCGCTCATCGGCTTCCCGGTGATCGGCGTCCGGGCCGTCCTCAACGACGGCCAGTACCATCCGGTCGACTCTTCGGACATCGCCTTCCAGACGGCCGCCCAGGCCGCTTTCAGGCAGGTCTACATGAAGGCCAAGCCCCAGATCCTCGAGCCGATCATGAAGGTCTCGGTCGAGGGGCCGTCGGAGTTCGCCGGCAACGTCTTCGCCACGATCAGCCAGCGGCGGGGCGTCATCGTCAGCTCGGTCGAGGACGGGACCTTCTCCCGCGTCGACGCCGAGGTCCCCCTGGCCGAGATGTTCGGCTACTCGACCGTCCTGCGCTCCCTGACCCAGGGAAAGGCCGAATTCACCATGGAATTCCTGAAGTACGGCCGCGTGCCGCCGTACGTCGCCGAGATGCTGACCGAGCAGCACCTCGAGGCCGAGCGAAAAAGGTCCCAGAGATAGCGGAGGAGACAGCCCATGACGATCACGGTCAAGGAAGAGCTCATCAAGCGCAGCCCCCTGCGGGTGCTCGAGAAGTCCATATCGGGAGGTCTCGGCCGGGGGAACATCGGCGTCCTGGCCAGCCGCAAGGGCGTCGGCAAGACAGCCTGCCTCGTCCACATCGCCGCGGACAAGCTCCTCCAGGACCAGCACGTCATCCATGTCTCCTACGCCAGCCGGGTCGATCACATCGTCACCTGGTACGAGGACATCTTCAAGGAGATCGCCAAGAAGCCGAAGATGCGCGCCGCCCTGGACGAGTTCGATGAGCTCATCCGCCACCGGGTCATCATGAACTTCAAGCAGGATGGGGCCAAGACCGAACAGGTCCTGCGCAGCCTCGAGGCCATGATCGTCCACGGCAACTTCCGGGCCCAGACCGTCATCGTCGACGGGCTCGACTTCGCCCAGGCCGGGCCCGACGACCTTCTGAAATTCAAGGATCTCGCCCGGCGCCTCGCCCTCGAGGTCTGGTTCAGCGCCTCACTCAAAAAGGAGGAGCCGCAGTTCGACGAGCGCGGCATCCCCTACGAGCTCGCGGGCTACCTGGGCGTGATCGACGTCCTCATCTCGCTCCAGCACCACGGCGACCACGTCCATTTCAACCTGGTCCAGGACCACGGCCGGCTGGCGCCCAAGGACCTCCGGCTCAAGCTCGATCCGACGACGCTGCTCATCGCCAAGGATGTCCACGCCCGGACCCGCTGAGGCGGCGGCGGGGAAGCGGGATTTTGACTCGACCGGGCAGGTATGTTATATCTGCCCCTCGGCCGGCCGCCCGGGAAGACCTGCCATGGCACCCGACGAAAACACGAGGCTCGCTTTTCCGCCGGGGACGCGTCTGGCCGTCATCGACCTCGACGGCACGCTCCTCCAAGGCCAGAACGCCGAGAGGATCTTTTACCTGGACCTGCTCGTCCACGGCCGCGTCGGCATCTTCCGGATGCTCGGCTTCCTTCTCTCCCTCACCGGCGATGCCATCCGTCTGGGTTTCCGCAAGGCCATCGCCACGAACTCCCGGATCCTCAAGGGCCGGACCCCCGAAGAGGTCCGCCGCTGGGCCAACGCCTTCGGGCACAGCTTCTTGAGGAAGGCCGTCCCCGAGGCCTTGCGGTCGAAGATCCTGACGCTCAAGGAGGGCGGCTGCCGCATCGTGCTTCTCTCCGGATCGCTGCAGCTCATCGTCGACCAGCTCAGGGACCGGCTCCAGGCCGAGGTCCTCATCGGGACCGATCTCGAGGTCGTCGAAGGGAAGCTCACGGGACGGAAAACGGGGACCTTCGCCTACGGACGGATGAAGCCGGAGGCCCTCTTTCAGAGGATCGATCCCGGCGGCATCGATTGGCCGGGCTCGTGGGCGCTGGCGGACAGGCTGTCGGATCTGCCCGTCCTCGAGCTTGTCGGCCATCCGGTCGCGGTCCATGGCGACCGCAGGCTCAGACGCCTGGCGTCGAAGAGGGGTTGGGAGATCATCGGCCGGCGCTAGGCCGGCGCTTTAAAAGAGATAGCTCAGCCCGGCGAAGGTCCGGGTCTCCTGGCTGCCGGCCCGGACTTCACCCATCTTGCCCCAGCGATGGATCCCTTCGATGCCGATGAATACGCGCACGGGCGCGGCGCCGAGGCGCCAGCCGGCCCTGAGGAAGTACCGCGTGCGGGTGTCGGCCTCAGCGACGTTGTTCGTGATATCGTTCTGGAACCGGTCCCGGCCCTGCCAGGATCCCCAGGCGTGGCCGCTGACCAGGCCGCGGACCCGGAGGCCGCCCCAATCGACGTCGACCCGGACCGAGGTGCTTAGGCCATAGCCGTAATAATAGCCATAATAGCTGAGCGTCGTCTTCATGCCGCCGATGGGAAAAACGGCCGAGTAGGCGTTCATGGCGAAGGCGCTCATCATGGCGAAATCGAAATAGGCGTCGGCCACGACCCGGACCTTGACGCCCCGGCCGAAGCGCGTCCAATCGAGGACCGGGCCGAAGAGATGGGCGACCGTCATCTTGTCCGTGAAGCCGGTCGGGGTCTCCGGCGGCGGGACGATGTGGACCGGGGCCCCCCGGACGTCATAGACAACCGGCCGCTTGCGGAGATAGGTCAGGGCCGAGCCGAGTCCGATCGAGAGGGCCGAGCCGCGCCCGAGCTCGTCGATCGACTGCTTGTACCAGCTCATTCCGACCACGCGGGCGTAGAAGTCGACCTCATCGTTCAACCCGCTCCGCAGTTCGGTGTCGGATGGGCTGCGCTGCCGCAGCGCCGCCGTGAACGAGAGCTCGTTCAGCGAGGAGTCGTGCTGGACCTTCGTGAAGGTCCCCGGCTTTCCATATTCCGGGGTCCGGATGAGCTGGGTCTCGAGGCTGATGATCGCGGCATCGCGCGTCTGCCGTCCCCTCTCCGAGGACTGCCGCCAGCCGGCGAAAAGGACGAGGTCGGCCCAGCCCGGCGCGGCATAGAGGCGGGAGGCGGGTTTCTTCCGGTCCAGCCAGTGATCCAGCTCGTTGATCGGGTTCATGAAGCCGAGGACCTTGAGGGCCAGGGACTTTTGATGATGGAAGTAATCCGAGAGCTGGAACCAGGGCTCGCCGACGGCGTAGCCGCTGAAGGTCGTGAAGGTCATGTCGTTGATCGAGATGACCTCGCGCCACTCCGAGACGTACTCGTAGAAGGCCGAGGAGATGAAGGCGGCCAGCATCGACTCGGGCCAAGACAGGTAGGCGGCCCTGGCCATCTGGTAATAGAGGGTCCCGCCGACGACATGGGTCCAGTTGGTGAGGTAGGCGTTGGAATCGAAGGTGATGGCCTCGGTGGTCAGGAACCGCCGGTACTGGTCAGCCCAGCTGAGCTCGAACTGCCAGTCTTCGATCCAATCATGGTAGTCGCTCCAGTACCTGTAGGTCGCGAAGACCGCGAAGAGGCCAAGTTGGACGATGGCCCGGCGATAGTTCGGACTCATGACCAGGGGCGAGGCCGCGCGCTCTCTCCCTGCGGGGTCGCGGGGCGGACCGGCCGGGGACAGGCGGAAGGCCGCGGCCGGCGATCCGTCCGAAACGTGGTCGCAGGACGCGGAAAGGGAGAATCGAGTCGTTGCCGCCGCGGCCGAAGGGAGGACGGCCGCGCCGAACAGGAGTGCGGCCAGGCCGGCGGCCGGAACGATCCTCTCGAGTTTCACGGGTGAGCCATCTCTTGTGGCTTTGCTTTTGCTGATTTAGGGAATAAAATAGGCCAACCGTCGAAGAGAGTCAAGAACATGTTCAGGCTGTCCCGGGCAGGCGGCGAGGCCGGGCCGCTGCCCACGCGCCAGGCCCGCATCCGGACCCTCGTTTTCCGGCTCATCGGCTACGCCGGAGTCGGCCTGTTCATCTTTCTCATCGTCAAGACCGGGCCGAAGGAGATCCTGCGGGCTCTCGGACGTCTCAGCCTGGCCAAAGTGGCCGCCCTGATGGGGCTCCGTTTCCTCTACTGGCTCATCCGGGCCCTCAACTGGCGGGCCCTGCTCGTCTCCTCGGGCGAGCGAGTGCCCTTCGGCGAGATCCTCGGCGCCCGGATCGCCGGCTACGCGGTCAGCTACCTGACGCCGGCCGGGAACCTCGGCGGCGAGACCGTCCGCATCTTCTGCCTCGACTCCGTCGACCGCAACAAGGCCCTGGCCACCGTGGTCGTCGACAAGACCATCGAGTTCCTGGCCGGCCTGTCGACGATCGCCTTGGCGGTCGTCTTTCTCATCACCGAGTTCGCTCTGCCCCGCCGCCAAAAGATCGAGCTTTTCGCGGCCATCGCCGCGTTGATGCTCCTCCTCTTTTTCCTCATCCTCAAGCAGAAGCAGGGGCTCTTCACCTGGGCGCTGGACACCTTGAAGAAGATCAAGATCCGCATTCCCTTCTTCGAGAACCGGAGGGACAAGATCCTCGAGACCGACGCTCACATCTCCGACTTCTACGGCCGGAACAGGGGGCTCTTCCTGGTGCTCTTTGGGTCCTATTTCGCCCAGGCCTGGCTCTGGGCCGCGGAGATCTATCTGACGTTCGTGTTCCTGGGCGGTCCGCATCCGACCTTCTTCAAGTGCTTCCTGATCGTCACCCTGGGATCGTTCTACTCGTTCCTGCCCGTCCCGGGGTCGGTCGGCGTCTACGAGCTGACCTATGTCTCGCTCTTCGCTCTCCTCCGGATCGAAATGTCGTCGGGCATGGCCGTCATCCTGATCCGGCGGTTGGTCGGGATGGTCTGGGCGGGAATCGGCCTGATACCACTCCTGAGGAAAAGGTCCCGGAAGGCCGTCAGCGGAGCCGAACCGCCTCCGCGTCCCTACCCTTCCGCAGGAACCGGACCAGCTTGATGACGGTCCCGGACAAGGCCATGAGGAAGATCCCGGCCAGGATGGCGTCCGGGCGGCCGAGGAGGGAGACGACGAAGATATAGCAGACCGCCAGGCTCTTGGCCTCGGCCCCCTCGCCGTTCTTCTCGGCGCGGGAGTAAAGCAGGTTGATGTAATAAAGGCCGAGCTGCAGGAAATAGAGCCCGACGGTCACAAGGCCGAATATGAGAAAAGCGTAGCTGCGGGAGTACTTGAAATAGCCGATGGTGGCGCCGATCATGACCAGGAAATCGGCGATACGGTCGAGGAACAAGTCCAGATAGGCGCCGTAGCGGCTGGTCATATTCTTGGCCCGGGCGAGCATGCCGTCGGCGGCATCGAAGATCGTCGAGACGAGGGTCAGGCACCCCCCGAGGGCGAAGAACAGGGGCCGCCCCCCCGAAAAGGCCAGGGCGGCCAGGAGGGCGAAGACGAGCGAAGTCCCCGTGAGCTGGTTCGGCGTGATGTCCGTCCTGAAAACCGCCTTGACGATGAGAGAGGCCGGGGGCCGGATGAGGTAACGGTCGGCAGGCAGGTATTTGTGGAGAAAGGGGTAGGACGAGACGCGCTTCATCGATCTCCGGAAATCGAATTCGCTCACGGATGTGGTCATACTGATCTTGGACTTACGGAGACTTATAGCTCACTCCGGGCGGCCCCGTCAAGTGGCGCCTCGAGATATCCTCTCCGCTCACCTATTCGGGGCGAGTCGACTCCTCCCTCGGCGTCACCCCCCATCCATCCTCCGGCGGGAAGCGGAGTCTTCGAAGCGACCATCAGCGCCGCTCCGAAGTGCTTCGCAGGAGCGGTGCTGGGAAGTATCTGAATAGATCCACTCTTTTCAGATATTTATCAGAATCGTGACTTCGAGCGCTCAGTCACGATTCTGCAGGTCCGTTCCGAAGATCTCCGCTCCCCGCCGGTGGTATAATGGGGGGCAAATGCTCTGCGGAGGTGTCCGAATGAGGAAACGAGCTGGTCTTCTGGTCGTCGTCCTGGCGGCCCTGTCCTTGTCTCTCCCGGCGGCCTTCAAGAAAGAGGACGTCAAGGTCAGCACGCTCGCGAACGGGCTCAAGGTCCTGATCGTCGAGGACCACAACATCCCGAGCGTCGCCCTGTACACGTTCTTCAGGGTCGGGTCGCGCAACGAAAGGCCGGGGCTGACGGGCGTCTCCCATTTCATCGAGCATATGATGTTCAACGGCACGCCCGCGATCGGTCCGGGGGAGTTCGACCGGCGCATGGAGTTCCGGGGAGGCAGCAACAACGCCTACACCGCCGACGACATGACCGCCTACACCGACTGGTTCCCGCCGGCCGCCCTGGAGACGATGATCGCCATGGAGGCCGACCGGATGCAGGGCCTGGCCTTCGTCCCGGAGGTCTTCGAGTCCGAGCGGGGGGTCATCGCTTCCGAGCGCCGCATGGGCGTCGAGAACAACAACGATGCCATCCTCGACGAGAACGTCCGGGCCACGTCCATCATGGCCCACCCCTACCACTGGGACGTCATCGGCTGGATGAGCGACATCCTGAGCTGGCGGCGGGACGAGGTCATGGCCTATTACCGGACCTATTACGCCCCGAACAACGCCATCCTGGTCGTCGCCGGCGATATCGAACCGGCCCGGACGCTCGAGCTCATCAAAAAGTACTATGAGCCGATCAAGGCCTCGCCGCCGCCTCCTCCGGTCAGCACGGTCGAGCCGCCTCAGCTCGGGCCCAAGACCGTGGTCATCCGGAAAGAGGCCCAGGCGCCGTCCTTCGGGGTCGTCTGGCACGCTCCGAACGCCAAGGACGCCGACTTCCTGCCCCTGGCCATCCTGGCGAAGCCGCTTCTCGACGGCGAGAGCAGCCGCCTGTACCGGCGCCTCGTCCGCGAGGAGCAGTTGGCGCTCAGGGTCGGCGGCGGGCCTCAGGAAACGATCGATCCCTTCCTCTTCGCCATCGACGTCAAGCCCCGCCCCGGGGCCGACCTCGACAAAATCGACCGGATCATCGAGGAGGAGCTGACCAAGATCAGGGCCGAGGGCATCACGCCGCAGGAGTTCGAGAAGGCCATGAACGGCGTCCGCAGCGACTTCTACCGCGGCCTGCAGACGGTCGCCGGCAAGGCCAATCAGCTCGGCACCTACGAGCTGGTTTACGGCGATTTCGGCAAGCTTTTCATGGTCATGGACGACTTCGCGGCCGTCAAGATCGACCGGGTCCGGGAGGTCGCCGCGAAATATCTGACCGAGAACAACAAGACGCTCGGCAAGCTCATCCCCGAGGGAGGTGCCAAGTGAAAAAGATCATCCTGACGGCGCTCGCCTGCACCCTGATCGCCCTCGTCGTCCCGCCGCCGGCTCTCGTCGCCGCCGGCTCCGCGCTCCCGACTCCGGAGAAAATCGTGCTCGGGAACGGGCTGACCGTCTATTTCCTCAGGAATCCGGACTTGCCGCTGGTGAGCTTCCGGATGGTCATCCGGGGCGCCGGATCGGCTTTCGAGCCGGCCGAAGCCGAAGGGGTCGCCAACCTCGTCGCCGCCCTGATGACAAAGGGCACGGCCAAGATGGGCGCCGAGGCCGTCGCCGAGGCCCTCGACTTCATGGGCGCGAGCCTGTCCGTCTCCGCGACCGAGGAATATGCCCAGGTCAGCGGCGACGGCCTGGCCGGCCAATTCCCCCGCCTCATGGAGATCGCCTCCGATTGCCTGACCGGTCCGGCGTTCAAGGACGACGAGTTCGCCAAGGAGCGGGCCCAGCGGATCGACGGTCTCAAGGCGGCCAAGGACAACCCCGGAGCCGCGGTCCGCTATTACTTCCAAAAGGCCTATTTCGGCGGCCACCCGATGGGTCATCTGGCCTCCGGCACGGAGACCTCGCTCGGCAACATGACCGTCCAAGCGGTCAAGGACTTTTATCGGAGCCGCTACAGGCCCGACCGGGCCATCGCCGCCGTCGTCGGCGACGTCGACTCAGCCGCGTTGAAGTCGCTCCTCGAAAAGACCCTCGGCCTCTGGCGCAGCCCGGCCGGTGCGGCGCCCGCGGATGTCATCCCTCCCCTTCCCAAGCCAAAAGGCCTGAAGCTCCTGCTGGTGGACAAGCCGGATGCCACCCAGGCCTATTTCATCCTCGGCGCGGCCGGCTACGCCATGGGGGACAAGGTCACGCCGCAGGCCGCGATCATGAACACGCTCTGGGGCGGACGCTTCACGTCCTGGCTCAACACCGAGCTCCGCATCAAGCGCGGCCTCACCTACGGGGCCTCGAGCACGTTCCGGACCTGGCTCGCCGGAGGCATCTTCTCCGCGTCCTCCTACACCAAGAACGACAAGATCGGCGAGATGCTCGACATCACGTTCGGACTGCTCGCCAAGGCCGCCAAGGAGGGATTCTCGGCCGAGGAGGTCGAGAGCGCCCGCAACTACGTCCAGGGCCAGTTCCCGCCGACGCTCGAGACCAACGCCAGCAAAGCGGGGGCTTATGTGCGCCTCGCCTTCTACAAGCTCGGTTTCGACTATTACGACAAGTACATGACGGCCATCGGCCAGGTCTCGACGGCTGAGGCGAAGTCGGCCGCCGCGGCCCTCCTCCCCCGGAACGACTATGTCCTGGTCGTCGTCGGCAAGGCGGCGGAGATCCGCCCGCTCCTGGCCAAGTTCGGCAGCTGGCAGGAAAAGAAGATCACCGACCCGGGCTTCTAGGCGGAGGCGCCCCTCGGTTCGAAGGAGAAAGACGCCCATGACATTGCGAAACGCCCTTGCGGCGGCCGTCTGCGCCGGCGCCCTGGCGGCCTCACCGGGGCTCACTCCGGGTCAGGACCAGGACAAGATCGCGCTCCGCTTCGGCCCGGCCGAGGGCACCCGGCTGACCTACAGCCTCTCGAGCGTCGTCAACGTCGACGGCAAGAGCCTGATGGGCGCGGACCTGGGCCTCAACGCCGATTCCCGGGGCGAGATCCAGTTCCTGGCCAAGCCGTCGCCGCGCGACACCGTGCGGGCGGACTTGACTAGCCCCGGCATCGACGTCAACATCCGTCTGCCCGAAAAGGTCATCTCCCAGAAGATCGGCGCGACCCAGGGGGAACCCCTCGAGGTCGTTTTCAACCGGACCGGCAAGGTCGAATCCATCCGCAATCCCGAGGCCGTCGGAGGCGGGAATCCCTTCAACATCTCCATCCCTCAGCTCCTGCGCGATTATTTCCCCGCCTTCCCCGCCGAGCCGGTCGGCCGGGGCGAGAGCTGGCTCGAGACGAGGAAGCTGACCATCCCCTTCCAGGGCCTCGACCTTCAGGTCAACCTGGCCATCACCTACACCCTCGACGACATCCTTCCCGCGGGCGACGGGCGGCTGGCGCTGATCTCGGCGGTCTACCGGGTCTCCGTGTCCGGCGCCAAGGACCTCGGCGACACCCAGGGCGTTTTCGAAGGCGAAGGCGCGGGGGCCGGATCGCTCCAGGTCCACGTCGACAAGGGCTGGTTCTCGGAGTACCGCGTCGATTTCAAGACGGACGCGACGTTCGTCATGAAGAAAGGCACCAACCGGCTGGCTGAATTCCCGTTCTCGTTCTCGGCCTTCGCCGAGGTCGTGCTGATCAACTCTCAGGCGCCCGACACGATCATCCGCTAGCCGTCTCGATCGGGACCCAGCGGTCGAGGGCGGTGAAATAAAGACCGGATTCCTTCACCCGCTCCCCCGTGATCTTGGACCAGAACCGCGTGTAAAGCCTGACCTGGGGGCGGTAATGCTCGACCAGGATGTCCAGGGCCTTTTCCCGGACTTCGGCATCCCCGCCGTAAAGGCCGCCGGGCAGGCGGTCGGTCTTGTAATCGGCGATGACCCAGCCGTCCTCTTCCTCGAACACGAGGTCGACGGCGCCGGAAAGAAGGACGGGCGCGCCGGGGGCCGCCACAACGGGCTGTCCCCCGGCGACGGGCACGAGACCTATCGCGCCGGTGAGGTCCGCGTATTCCGGGTCCCCGGCCTCGATCCTGACCGAGAAGGGCACTTCGTAGAGCCGCCGGCCGGCGCGCATGGCCCTCGACCAAAAGGGCGAGCGGATGATCTTCCCGACATGGGCGGCGAGCTCCCGCGAGGCGGCCGGTTCCCGGCCGGAAGAGACGAGGACGTCCCGGGCCATGCGGACGAGGCTGTCCTCGCCCGAGCCCGGCGTCGCAAAGGCCGCGCCGGTCTCCGGCCATGATTCGCCCACGGTCTTCAGCATGACGTGGACCTCGGAGCCCCACAGCCCGAGCCCGCCCTTGGCCCATTCCGGCAGCTCGACCTCACGCCGGGCCAGGGAGGTCACCGTCTCGCGGAGCGATGAGGCGAGCGACGCCGCGGCCATCTTTCGTCTCAGCTCGTCCCGGCCTTTCGTCACTTCGGCCGGCCTGATGGAACTCTTTTTGCGGCCGGCGGGAGGGGCGCAGGAGGGTTTCCCATCCGCGAGAGGCGGGCATTCCGGAAGCTCCCCGGCGACGGCCAGCCCCTTCTCGAGCGGACCCCAGGAACTCTTTTCGCCCAGGCTTCCGGCATAGGCGCTGAGGACCAGGAGATCCCGGGCCCTGGTCGCCGCCACATACATCAAGCGGTTCTCTTCGGCGTCCTCGTATTTCAGCTCCTCGGCCGCGCTCGCTTCCCAACCGGCCGGCTGGGAGATCGTCTTCGTCTGGCGGCCGACCTGCTTGGTGAAGCGGAAATGGCCGAGCGGGACCTGGCCCGTCCTGCGGACATGCTTGTCCGGCTCGAAGCCGCCGGCGCCGGCCGGGTTGGCCAGCCATACGACCGGCGCTTCGAGCCCTTTAGCCTTGTGCAGGTTCATCAGCCGGACGGCGTTGCGGCGTCCTGGCGCGAGGCTCATCTCCTCGACCGGCATGGCGCCGACCCATTCGGCCATGAAGGCGACGGCGGCGGCGAACGAGGTCATGTCTTCGCTCTCGTGCCCGCGCAGGACCTCGACCAGCTTGAGGACGTTGCCGGCCCGGCTGCTGCCCATCCCGGCCGTGACCAGGTAGGCCAGGAGACCCGAATTCTGGATGATGGCCTCCAGGGCCGCGGACGGCGGGACGCGGGTCACGAGCTCCCGCCAGCCGCGCAGGGCGCCGAAGGCCCGCCGGACCTTGACCGAACCGGCCTTCCCGCCGGCATGGACGAGATAGCAGAATCCTCCGCCGGCGGCGCGGTGGTCGAGAAGGTCCTGGTCGCTCAGTCCGAAGAAGAGTCCGCGCAGCACGGCCACCGTAGCCACCGGGTCGTCGGGGTCGTCGAGGGCGAGGAGAAGGTTCATGACCTCCTTGATCTCGTCGTTCTCGGAGAAGGCGTCGCTGCCGGCGATCTCGAAGGGGATGGCCATCTCCTCGAGCCGCCGGGCGTACTTGCTCATGCGGTCCTTGTAGCGGAAGAGGACCAGGAAGTCGCCCGGCTCGGCGGGACGGGCGCCGCCGTTCCCGTCGTCGAGGAGGAGGTTCCCGGCGAGGGCCCAGGCGATGAAACCGGCCACCCGCTCCGAGTCAATCCCGGCGATCTCCTCTTTGCGGTTGTGCGGCACGGCGGGAATGGTGATCTTCCGCACGCCGGTGAGCGTCGCGGGCCCGGCGCGCCGCACCGTCTCGAGGGGCATGAAACCGGCCTGATAGGCGTCCGCACGGGCTGGAAAGGCCCCGCCGCTCGAGGGGTCGAAGAGCGGGTTGACCCAGTCGGCGATCGGACGCAGGGAGCGGAAATTCGCGCTCAGGGCCAGCGTCTCGCCGCCCGCGGCCTCGATCATCTCCTTGACCAGGTTGTAGATGTCGACGTCCGCCCGCCGGAAGCGGTAGATCGATTGCTTAGGATCGCCGACGAGGAAGAGCGACCCGGGCGCGGGCGCGAGCCGGGTCCAGTCCGTCTCCGCATCGTCGGTGCCCGTGAGAAGGAAGAGGATCTCGGCCTGGATGGGGTCGGTGTCCTGGAATTCGTCGACCAGGATCGGATGAAAGCGCTTCCGGAAGTAGCGCCGGACCTCGGGATTGTCGCGAAGGAGCCGGGCGGTCCGCATGAGCTGGTCCTGGAAATTGAGCCGGGCTTCGGCCCGGCGCTTTTCGTCATAGAACCGGATCCCCGGGAGAAGAAAGGCCAGGGCCCGGGTGTGCCGGAACTCGCGCCATTCGCGGAGCGCCGGCGCGGCGACTCGCGCCTGGAAGTCCTCGCTCCTCGCCAGCATCGTCTCCGCGTCGTCCTTGGACGTCCAGCGGTTCTTGGTCACGCAGAGCTTCTTGTCGAAGAGCTCGACCGACTCCATGAGACGCCGGCCGTCGGTGAAGCCGATGTTGCGGCTCCTGCGGAAGAGGCGGACGAACAGGCTCTGGAGCGCGTCCCGTCCCTTATCCGGCTTCGCGATCGGGACGAGCTTGGCGGCCTGTTCGATGAGCTTCTCGAGATCCCTGCGGACGGCCTTGAAGTCCGGAGGTCCGGGGCGACCGGGGACCGGCTCGACATCGGGAAAATCGGCCATGGTCTTGAAGGCGGATTCGAGATCGGCCGGAGTGAGCCCGGCCTCGTCGAGGCCGCGCAGGGTGGCTTCGTTCCCGATCCGGGCATAGGCCTGGTACTCGTCCCAGCTCTCTTCGAGCAGGATGCGGTCCTCGTGCTCTTCGATCTCGCGGAACTCGGGGTCGATGGCCGCCTCGATCGGGCGTTCCCGAAGGAGGCGGGCGCAGAACGAATGGATCGTCCCGATGAAGGACCTTTCCAGGCCGGTGAGGGCGGTGTCGAGGCGGGCCCGGACGTCCGCGTCCTTTTCTCCGAGCCGTGCCTGCTCGAGGGCGACCTGGAACCGGCCGCGAAGCTCGGCCGCCGCCTTGCGGGTGAACGTGACGGCGGCCAGGCTCTCGATCGACGCGCGGCCTTCGGCAAGAAGGGCGATCATCCGGTCGACCAGACTCTTCGTCTTGCCCGAGCCGGCCCCGGCCTCGACGAGGAACGTCGTCCCCAGGTCGTTCTTGATCCGGTCGCGGGCGGCCTGGTCGGGCGGCGGAGTCTTCTTCGCGGGCGTCATTTGTACTCGTCCAGCTTGTCGTAGGCTTCGAAGATCTCGGGGTTCGCGTCGCGTTTCGCGCCGGAGCTTTCGGGTCCTCCGGATACGCACGCGGCCCGGTAGTCGCAAGAACCGCACTTGGCCTCGGGGCCGGCGATGAAATAGCCCTTCTCGAGCAGGGCCAGGAGGTCGTTGAGGAGAAGCCTGAGACGGTCGCGGTCGAAGTTCCGGACCATGATCTCGTCGCCCTCGCCGCGCCGTGAAGGGAAGAGATAGCCGCTCTCGGCGACGAAAGGTCTCGCTCCCGGCCGTTCCCGGGCCAGCATCTGCTCGAGGGCGACGGCGTAAAGTGCGGGCTGGAGCGTCCGGCCCCGGCCGAAATGGACGAGGCCTTCATAGGGCGCGGGATTGCCCGTCTTGTAGTCGATGATCCGGTAGGTGTCCACTCCGATGAGATCGATCCGGTCGATGAAGCCCCGGAGGCGGAACGAGCGGCCCTCCCCGAGAGCGATGGGCTCGTCGACGATCTCCTTCTCGAACGCGAGCGGCCGTCCCTTCGTCTCCCGCTTCTCCTCGGCGGCCATGAAGATCTCGAGCGTCTCCAGGATGTCCCGACGCTCGCTCTCGAAGATCCCGTCGGAGGGGGGCGGGATCTTGAGCCTCATCCCGGCGATATGCGAGCCGGCGATCCGGTCCATCAGGCCGGCGTGCCGGGCCGCCGCCACGTCTTCCCTCTTCCCGGCGACCTCGGTCATGAATTCGCAAAGGATCTCATGGATCAAGCTGCCGCGCTGGAGCGGGTCGAGCCAGCGCGTCCGGTCGAAAGCGACCTCCTCAGGCGGCTGGACCTTGAGGACATGACGCATGAAGTAGCCGAACGGGCACTTGGCCAGGAATTCGAGACGCGTCGCCGACATGACGGCTTTCGACCCGGCCACGGGGTCGATCGCGGCGCGGACGGCGCCGATGTCGACGATCCCGTCATAGGCGGTCAGCTTGTCGCCCGCGCGGGCGCTGATCGCGGCGAGCCCGGCGGCGAGGTCGGGGAAGTTGGCCGCAACCGACCGGGGGCCGTCGGGCCGCGGTTCGACCGTGAGCCGGTCGAGCCACCATTCGGCCTCGTCAATAGCCCGGCCCGGGCCCCCGGGAAAGAAACCCGAGGCTTCCGGGAGCGCTTTGTCGAGCGCAGCATAATCGAGGTCGGCGTCGCCGCGGAGGAGCCGGAAAGCCTGGAGCACGACCGAAGAAGGGAACGACTCGCGGCCCTCGATGATATCGAAGGACGAATAGCTGAGCACGACCCGGCCTTGGAGAGAGGCGAGAACGGCGGCCAGGCCGAAGAGATTGGAGCGCAGGCCATCGGCCGAAGTCGGCAGAGAAGCCGAGATCGCGGCCCGCTCCTCGTCGAGAAGCACCGGGTCCTGGAGGCCCCGCCCGGGGAAGGCCGGCTCTTCGAGGCCGGCGACGAACGTGACTTCGCGGCCGGAGTACCCGCCGGTCGACAGGCCGGCGACGTGGAGGCGGCCGGCGAGAGGCGGCGACGCGCCGACCCGGAGCGACATGGCGGCCGAGCGGATGAGGTCGAGGGCCTCTTTCAGGGGCAAGGCCGGGAAGCGGCTTTCCCGAATGAACTCGTCGAGGCGGTCGAGGAGCGCCTGCCGGGTCCGGAGGTCGAGGTCCGATCCGATCCGCGCACAATCCCCGAGGAGCGCGGCGAAGGCCTCGCAGAGACGGCGGAATTCGTAGGCCCCGTCGGCGTCCGGCTCCGGGATCCTCTCCAGGATCCGGCCGACAGCGGCCGAAAGCTCCTCGATCTCGGCGATCGCGGCGACGAATCCCGCCCTCTCCTCCTCGATGTCCCCGCTCCCCTCGCAGGATCCGGCTTCAGCCAACGTGGCAAGATCGGCCCGCTTCTCGTCGCCGAGGGCCGCGAGGCGCTCGGCGTAGCGATCCCGGCCCCAGCCGATCATGGCGTTGCGAAGATGGCGGCACGCCGTCCGGGCCGCGAACGGAGCGGTCGCGCATTCTGCGGAATGCGCTCCGTCCAGGCCGGGCAGGACGAGGTCACCCGTCTCGAGGAGGCGGCAGAGGTCGTCGCTCGAGAAGTCGTTGGCCAGCCACTCGGCGAGGCCGAAGAAGAGCCGGCCGGGCGAGGTGAAGGACGCGGCGATGCCGTCCCCGAACGTAACCGGGAGGCCGGTCCGGGCCGCGAGAAGATAAAAGACCGTGGCATGGGCCGACCCCGCGGGCGCCAGGACCTCGACCTGGTCGAAGAGGAGCTTTTCGGAGTAGATCCGGCGCAGGATCTCGCGGCATTCGTTGGCCGTTCCGAGCGCCCTGAAGATATCGATGCGGGCCTTCTTTTCCGGCGGAGGAGCCTGGCGCGGCGCGAAGAGCCAGGACATTCGTCCGGCCTGGGACAGGTCGGCGGGGGCCGGGGCCGGCCAGCACTGGCGCGGCCGCTCCAGACCGGCGACCGGATCGCCCGGAACGAGGACGAGGCGTCCGGCCGAGGCGCTCTTGACGAGTTCGCTTTCGAGACGGCGAAGCCTCAGATCCGCCGGGAGAAGGACCCACGCGGAACGGAAAGGCGTGCCGGCCGCGCCTCGTGAGGCGTGGTCGAGAAGGGCGGGAAGGTCGAGGAGCCGATCCGATTCGAGGACCTGTTCATAGCGGCCGAGAAGCAGGACCAGTTCCCGGCCCTTTTGCGGGACGAGAAAGCGGTCGGGCCGGACATCGGCGCTGGTGCGGCCGTCGAGTCGAAGCTCCCGGATGGCCCGATGAAGCGCTCGGCCCAGTCCGGGCGAGACCCCGGCACGGCCGAAGTAGTCGAGCTTTCCCTCGGCCAGGAGCTCCCTGAAGAGCCGGTCGATCAGGGCGAGCTCGGCCGACGAGGTCATCGGCTTGGCCGCCATCCCTTCGCCGCGCCGCTCCAGGACTTCCGCGGCCAGCGCCGGGACCGTGACGAACCTCAGATTGACCCAGGAGCCGGACTCCCGGGCGAGGGCCTCGCCGATCTCACGGCCGGTCACGAACGAGGGGCCGATGAAGATCTTTTCCTCGAGCGGGTGCTCACGGCAGAATCCGGCCAGAAATCGGAGGACGGCGCTCATCGCTTCTCGGGCATCCGGTAGAGGACGATCCGGTGATCGCGGCCGCCCTCGCCGGGGACGACCTCGGTCCGGACGATGCGGCCGTCCCAGCCGGGGATCTTGTAGTCGTGCGAGACGATGCGGGAGCCTGGGACGAGGTCCCGCTCGAAGACCGGCTCGAGCGTCTCGAGCGATTCGGGCAGGAGATAGAGAAGGAGGACGGTGGCCTCGGTCAGGCGGGCCTTGGTGGCATCCAGCCGCAGGAAGCGGACGCGCTTGCCGACGCCCTCCCTTTCAGCGGCGGCCCGGCACTCCTCGAGCAGGGCCTCGTCGAGCTCGATGCCCACGCCGCGCGCCCCGCGGGTCTTGGCCGCGGCGATGACCATCCGGCCGTCGCCGCAGCCGAGGTCGTAGACGACGTCGTCCGGGCCGACCTTCCCGATCTCGAGCATCCGCGCGACCACTTCGGGCGGGGTCGGGACGTAGGGGGCCAGGTCGGCGGCGTCCTCCCGGCCGTGGGAGCCGGGGTAGACCCTGATGACGTTGGTCTCGTTGTAGCGGAAGGAATAGGGCTTGCCGGGATGGATGAGATAGGTCGTCGTGCGCCGCCCGTTGTCGAACGAGATCTCGACCGGGAGGTCCGTGGCCAGCCGGTCGACGGCGCCGACGGCGAGGGTCCTGGTGCGGGGAACGCGGCTTCCGGGTCCGGGCATGATCGTGTAATCGATCGGCTTCTTGGTCACGTTCCGGAGGGTCGCCTCCTCCCTGACCGCTGTCGTCATCCCGGGCCGCGGTCCCAGGTCGACCCGGTTCTCGGCTTCCCGTCCCGGCCGTCCGACGAACAGCGCCAAAACGGCAAAGACGAGAAACACAACGGCGAGCCCGACCTGAACAACGCGCTTCATGGCTGTCTCTCTGGATCGTTCCCGATTCTCATCCGCTCCAACTTAGAACAGGCGGGAATCGAAGTCAACGCCCCCGGAGAAGGAATTCCCCCGCAGCCGACTGAGAGGTTATTTCTTTGCTAGAACAAGACAAGGAGCACGGCGATAAGGGCCATGACGGTCAAGACGACGATCCGCACAAACGTCTTCATTTCGGTTTCTCCTGTCCCCGATCGAGGCGGCCGGCTTTCCGGACCGCCTCCTTGAGGACGTATTCCATCTGGGCGTTGATGCTCCTCATCTCGTCGGCGGCCCATTTCTCCAGGGCGTCGTAGAGCGAGGCATCCAGCCTCAGAAGGAATTTTTTCTTCTCGCTCAAAGCTCACGGCCCGTCAGGCGTACAGGGTCCCCGTGTTGACGATCGGATGCATCTCGGTCTCCGAGACGAGGGCTACGAGAAGATTGTTGACCATGGCCGCCTTCTTCTCCTCGTCCAACTTGACGACGCCCTGGGCCTCGAGGCTCCGCAGGGCCATCTCGACCATGCCTACGGCGCCGTCGACGATCTTGGCCCGGGCGGCGATGATGGCCTCGGCCTGCTGCCTGCGGAGCATGGCCTGGGCGATCTCGGGGGCGTAGGCCAGGTGGGACAGCCGGGCCTCGACGACGTGGATGCCGGCCACCTCGAGGCGGTTCTGAACGTGCTCTTTGAGCTTGCCCGCGATCTCGTCGGGGTTGGCCCGCAGGGATTCCGTGTCCTTGTCGTGGGCGTCGTAGGGATAGTGGGTGGCCAGCTGGCGGATGGCCGTCTCACCCTGGATGGCCACGAAGTTCTGGTAGCTCTCGACGTTGAACAGGGCCTTGGCCGAATCGACGACGTGCCAGACGATGACGGCGGCGATCTCGATCGGGTTGCCGAGGGCGTCGTTGACCTTGATCGTCTCGCTGTTGAAGTTGAAGATGCGCAGGGTCACTTTCTTCTTGACGACGAAGGGATTGGTCCAGAAGAAGCCCGCGTTCTGGGCGCTGCCGATGTACTTGCCGAGGAAGGTGAAGACCTTGGACTCGTTCGGGTGGATGAGGAAGAAGCCGCCGAAGGTCAGGAAGACGAGAATGCATCCCCCGACGGCGCCGACCATGCCCGCCGTCGAGCCGGCCCGGTCCACGTGGGTGACGAAGTGGCGGGCGCAGAAGAAAAAGACGACGAGGTCGACAGCGGCCATGACCAGGCCATTGACGGTCAAAACCTTCTTTTCCTTGATGTCTTTCATGCGGGCCTCCTTGAATAATAATATCACTATAATATCATTACGATATTGCTGTCAAGAGGGTTATCAGGATTCTCTCACTTCGGCTTGCTCGGGAATCGCCCGCCGACGGAAGCGAACGTAAGTGAGCGGACGGCAGAAGTTCGGCGGAGCGACTCGGAGCCGAACTTCTGCGAAATATCCAAGAAGAGCTCTTTTTGAGTTTCTCCCAGCACCGCCCCTCCGGGTCGCTCCGGGGCGGCGCTGATGGTCGCTTCGAAGACTTCGCTCCCTGCCGGTCCCCTCTCCACGGACGGGGATCTTCGAGGCGAATTCCCTCGCCGCCTCGATCGAGAATCCCAGGCAGGAGAAAAAAGAGAGCGAGGGCGAGCGGATGTTCTTAGAGCGCGTTAAGTTGTCGTAAGCCCTATTTCTAAGCGAAGAAATCGCCGGGGACGGCCCGCAGGCGGCTGATGTCCCTGACTCGGTCGGCGATGTCGAAGCCCTTGACGCAGACGGCCGTGCAGGACGCGCAAGAGCCGCAGGCGTCCGCGGCGATATCGAGCGAGCCGACGAGCTCGTGGGCGGCCTGAAGGTTCCTGTAGCCGTAAGCGTACATGTAGCTTCTCATCAGGTCGGGAATGGGCAGGCCCTTCGGGCACCCGGCGACGCATCGCGCGCACTGCTGGCAGTAGAGCCCGGCCGCCTGTTCGCCCAGCCGGAGGTCTTTGAGATCGGCGGGCGTGAGCGTGATGTCGGTCACGACGGAAAAGTCCTCCTTGAGCTGGTCGAACGTCGTGAAGCCCGGGATCGCCGTCGTGACGTTGGGGTCGTTGAGGACCCACTTGAGGGCGGCCCGCATGTTGATCGGCTGCTGCTTCTCCCTGTCCCAATAGGCGCCGGCCTGGGTCTTCATGGCCACAATGCCCAGCCCGGCCGCGGTCGCCTCGGCCACGGCCTTGCGGAGATCAGGGCTGTAGTCCTTCTGGAAATTGTAGGCCGTCAGGATGACGTCATAAGCCTTGGTCTCGATCGTCGCCCGGATAACGGCCGGCTCGTTGCCGTGGGTCGTGATGCCGATGAACCGGGCCTTGCCGGCCTTTTTAGCCTTCTGCAGGGCCCCGATGACGGCCTGGTTCTGGACATGCTCGGGGGCGGTGTTGTTGTGGAGATAAAGGACCTCGACGTGGTCGAGCCCGAGCCGGGCCAGGCTCTCGTCGAACTTCGCCAGGAAGGCCTTCTCGATGCCCGCGTCGTCCAGGCCCCGCATGGACCTGTCCCCGTTCGGGCCGGGGACCTTGGTCGCGATCATGAAAGACTCGCGGGGCCGGCCGGCGATGACCTGGCCGATCATCTTCTCGTTCTGGCCGCGCTGGTAGCCCCAGGCCGTGTCGAGCAGGACGATGCCCGCGTCCAGGGCCCCCTGGACGACGGCCGGATTGTCGGCGTTCATGACGCCCATGCTGACGATAGGGACCTTGAGCCCGGTCCGGCCCAGCGTGCGGATGATGGGCTTGGCTCCGGCCTGCGCGGCGGCGGCTCGGGCCTCCCCGCCCGTCCCGACCGCGGCGGCCCTGACGGCACCCGGCACGGCGCCGACCGCCGCCAGCCCGGCCAGCCCCTTCTTCAGGAACGCGCGTCTCTTGAGCTCGGTCGTGGTGTCCGTCATGCTCTCCTCCTCGTTCGTGAATTCGTTTCCGGCGGGCGGCGCCGACCGACGGCATCCGGAATCGATGAGTGTCCATTGTAACGGAGGCCGGCCGATTGTCAACGGGGTTCCTGTCCGTCTCGAACCGTTGACATTTCCCGCCCCGAGACTATACTTTCTGACAACCATGAAACGCGCGGCCTTCCGGCTCCTGCTGACCGTCCTGGCCGCGGCTCTCCTCGACCTTCCCTCGGGCAGTCAGACGGCCGCTCCCCGGAACGAATTCCCGATGAGGACGTTCTTTTCCGTGCGCTCCGCCGCAACCGACAACACCGTCCCGGCGGCCCTCAGGGAACAGTTCGAGAAGGACGACGGCAGCCCGCTCCGGTCCGTCGCCATCGATCTCAACGGCGACGGCAAGGACGAGAAGTTCGTCCTCTGCGGCGTCCCCTCCGCGGCCGGAGGGTACCAGTGGCTCGTCTATGATCAGGCGCAGGGGACCGGCCGCGGCATCGTCGTCGGCGCCATCATCTTCGTCGGCCTCGAGACCGACGGGGGATATCCCCGGCTCGAAACGTACTGGAAGCAGGGCGGCGACATGTCCGTCGTCTCCCGTTACGCGTTCGTCAACGGCCGCTACGTGCGTTCGGATTCCCGGGCGCTGTCGCTCTGGGAAGCGAGCGAGTTCTTCCGGGCCAAAGGCCCGCTCGATCCCGAAAGAGAGCTCGTCGAGATCAAGTAGCGGCCGAAGGCCCGCGACGCCCGGTCTCTCTCTCGCTCCTCGTCGTCGTCCCGATCGTCGGCTTGACCGTCCCCGTTACCCCTTCGATGAGAAAAACCCCGGGGGCCGTGCGTCCTCTTTCATGGCACGACAGGAAAGGAGGTCCTCATGAAAAGCAAGCTCGGTCCGGAGGAGTTCGTCAAGCTGGCCATCGCCCGCTTGCGGCTCGAGAACTACAAAGGCATCCACTCGGTCTACAGCGGCTTCAACGACGCGTTCAAGAGCTACTTCGACGGCGCCAACCCGATCGACGCGACCGGCGAGTTGGCCCGGCTGGGGAAGATCGGCCTCCGCCCGGTCAAGGGCGGGGTCATGCTCTACCTCCCCGGCGACGGGCCGGAGATGAGCCGCGGCGACATGGCCCTCAAGAAGATGGGCCTGCTCGAAAAGGCCTGATCCCCGGGGCCTTTCGGGGATCAGAGGCGGCGGGCGAACGCTTCCGCCAGGGCGAGGTATCGCCGGGCGGCCTGTCGGGCCCTGTGTTTTCGGGAGGCCCCGATCGCGGGGTCGGCGATGGCCAGCGACTCGACGAGAAGCCTGACCAGGGCCCGGTAGCATTGGTAGAAATCCGTCAGGCCCCGGAGCCCCTCGTCGCCGGCGCATTCGGCGTAAGAATCGATCAGGCGTTCGGCCAGGCCGCGCTGGCCGCAGTATCTCAGGTCCATGGCCAGGTAGGCGACATCCGCGGCGACGTCCGTCGAGGCCAGGCCGGGATTGAACTCGACCGCGTCGAAGATGTGAACGGTCTCGCGTTCGAGGAAGATATTGCTCATTCTCAGGTCGCCGTGACAGTGCCTGATCCGGCCCTGCCGAACGCGCTCCCGGAAGAGCCCGGCATGGGAGAGAAGGAAGCCGTCGACCTTCTCTTCGATGCGTTCGAGGGCCGCTCCGGCGCCGAATTCCCGATCGATGAGGGCCTTCAGCCGAAAGGCGTGATCGAAGCCTTCGCGGACGGCGCGGGGCGAACCGTAGCGCTGGGCCGCGATGCGGGCTTCGGCGTGAAATGCGCAAAGCCTGCGGACGATCCGCATGATGTCGTCCGGGCCGACTCGCCCCCGGGCGACCAGGCGGTCCAAACGGGATCCCTGCGGCATTTCGACCATCTCGACGGCGTGCTCGACCGTCCGCCCCGGCCCGCCGAAGCTCACGGCGCCGGCGTCGTCGCGCACGGGAACGATCCCGATGTAGAGCTCGGGGCTGAGGCGTGAATTGACCGCCATCTCCCGGCGGCAATAGGACAAGCGACGGGCCGGCGTAGTGTAGTCGACGAAGCTGAACCGGACTGGCTTTTTGATCTTGTAGGCGCGGGCGCCGTCGAGGAGGACCCAGCTGATATGGGTCTGGATGAGCCGCATCCGCCGCGAGCGTCGAAGCGGGGCGACGATCCGGCGGTCGTTCTCGACGACCCGCATGGCGTTCGCGACCGGGACGAGATCCCTTCTCCAGGTCGCCAGGTGGGTCGTATCCACGGTGAAATGCCGGCTCCGGACGGGCTCGTACGACCTCCGGATGAAGCCATGGACCTCGAAGCCCGCCGGCCGGGGCCCGCGGGTTCGGCGCGACCGCCGCTCCATCCGCCGCTTGACGACCGCGACGGGCGAAATGACCTCGACGACGAAGACCGGGACCCCCGCCCGGCGTCCGACCGCGGCTCCCGCTTCTCTCAATCTCCGGAGATAGAACGTCCCGTCAAGGACAAGGCTGCGCCCGTCCCGGAGGCCACGCTCGGCCCGGGCGAACAGCCGCTCATAGACGCCGCCCTTTTCGGCCCGCGAGAAGCCCGGCCGTCCGCGCTTTTCCGCCCTGATCGTGTCGGTGCTGAGGACGGCCGCGCCGAGCTCGCGGGCCAGGGCTCGGGCGACGGTGCTCTTGCCCGTCCCCGGCAGGCCGGTCAGGATGATCAGCATGACCGCATCCTCGGGCCCGTCGGCGGCGCCGCGGCCCGGCTATTCAGGCAGGACCAGGCTGAGTCCGGAGGCCAAGTCCGCGACGCTGCCGGCCACGTCGGCCAGAGATTCCTCCATCTCTTCGTAGACCCCCGGCCATGAGGAATCCGTCACGGCTTCGAGCTCCTCCGATCTCGAGCGGATGCCCTTCAGCCTCAGCCGGAGATCGTCAAGCTGGCCGCGGTAGTCGGAGATATCGTCCCAGCCGGACGACTCCATATCCCCTTCGAGCTCATCCAGCTTCTCCTCGAAGTCGCCGACCTGCTGAAGGACGCTGGCGACGTACTCTTCGCGGTTCTGCCGGGGAAGGTTCTGCTCGTCGGGGCAGGCCGCGCCTTCCGGGACCGCTTTCTTCTTGGGATGGTGATTGTTGTTGGCCATTCATTGCTCCTCGAGATCCAATTTGAGGGCGATATAGCCCATGATGTCCTTGAGCGAGATGACGCCGGCCAGCTTGCCCCCCTCGGCGACGAGGAGGCGGCTGCGGCCCGACCTCTGCATGAGGGCCAGGGCCTTTATCACATCCTCGTCGGGGCGGATGGTGTTCTCGGGGGAGCACTCCCGGGCCAGCTCGCCGACGTTGTGCGAAGCCCAATCCGCCCGGGCCAGGCTCTTGACCTGGTCGAGGGTGACACATCCGACCAGGTCCTCCCCTTCGACCACGGGATACATCTTGAAATGGTACTTGTAGATGTAATCGTCGACGAGCTTTTCGACGGTCGTCCCCGGCTTGACCGTGACGGCGTCCGCGACCATGAACTTCTTGACCGGGACACCCTCGAGGGCGTTGCGGAAGAGAAGCTGACGATAGGACGAGCGGGCCGCGGAGCGCACGAACATGCCGATGATGAACGTCCAGATCCCTCCGACCGAGCGGCCCATGAAGAACTGGACGACGCCGAGGAACATCAATCCGGCGCCCAGGCCGGCCCCGATGGAGGAGGCGACGCGCGTCGCCCGGCGGAGGTCGTTCCAGGCCCCCCAGAGGATGGCCCTGAGGACGCGGCCCCCGTCGAGAGGAAAGGCCGGGATGAGGTTGAAGCCGGCCAGGACGAGATTCAGATAGCCGAGGTAGTTCAGGACGCCGGTGACCGGCGTCGTGGGCCCCGGCCCGATCAGGAGGTAGCTCACGGCCAGGAAGACGGCCGCCAGGACGACGCTCGAGACCGGCCCGGCCACGGCCAGGAAAAACTCGGCCTTGGGGCTCGGAGGCTCGTCGGCCATCTCGGACACGCCTCCGAAAAGGAACAAGGTGATGCCGCGCATATTCAAGCCGAAGCGGCGGGCGATCAGGGAATGCCAGAGCTCATGGAAGACGATGGACAGGAAAAGGCCTACCGCCCCGGCCACCCCCATGGCCCAATAATCGGCCTTCTCCAGGCCTTTATACCAAATCGGGAACAGCCCTGTGGCCAGGCTCCAAACGATCAGGGCCCCGAGGATCGTCCAGCTCCAATCGACCTTGACTTCGAAGCCGAAGATGCGGAACAAGGTCATGGGCTTGCCGAACATCTGGTCCTCCTCGTCGGTCGTCTTTGGTCCTATCCACTCCTCCTAATCCAAAAAGCGTGCCAAGGGCCGGCGGGGGCGGCGAGGCGGCCCCGCCCCGAGAGCCCAGGCGGCGAGAGCCCCCGCGCCGGGGAGGATATCCGGCCCGGCAGGAAACTATCCCGGGAGACGGGACAGCGGCCCAGGGGCATTTCGGCGCCGTCCCCAGGCTCCAAGGGGCACTCCAGGCAAGCGGCCGCCCCCGGGTCCGCCCGGGCATGGCACGAATCTTGGTGTTCCTCTATGGAAAGGGTGGATTGCATCAAGGAGGTACCATGGACAAGGAACCCCTGAGTATCTGGCAGGCCGCGCAGGCGCGAGGCTGCTCGCGGCGCGACTTCCTGAAGTTCTGCGGCGTCATGTCGGCGGCCCTGGGGCTCGATGCCGGCCAGGCGAGGGCCCTGGTCAGGGCCCTGGAGACCAAGCCGCGGCCGCCCGTCCTCTGGTATCATTTCCAGGAATGCACATGTTGCAGCGAGTCCTTTATCAAATCCACGCACCCCATCGTGGCCGATATCCTCCTCGACCGGATCTCGCTCGATTATTCCCAGACCCTCCAGGCGGCGGCCGGCGAGCAGGCGGAGGCGGCCGCGGCGGAGACGATCAAGAAGTACCCGGGCCAGTACATCCTGATGGCCGAAGGCTCGGTCCCGATGAAGGACGGGGGCGTCTATTGCACGATCGGCGGCAGGACCGCCCTGGCTTCGCTTCGCGAGGCCGCCGAGCACGCCATGGCCGTCGTCTCCTGGGGCAGCTGCGCCTCGAACGGCTGCGTCCAGGCGGCCTCTCCGAATCCGACGGGGGCGACGCCGATCCACAAGATCCTGCCGGGCGTCGTCAACGTCCCGGGCTGCCCGCCGATCGCCGAGGTCATGGCCGGGGTCGTCGTCCACCTCCTGGCCTTCGGCCGCCTGCCCCAGCTCGATTCCCAGGGCCGGCCCAAGGCCTTCTACTCGACCCGGATCCACGACTCCTGCTACCGGCGGCCGTACTACGACGCCGGCCTGTTCGTCGAATCGTTCGACGACGCCGGGGCCAAGAAGGGCTATTGCCTCTACAAGATGGGCTGCCGGGGGCCGCAAACGTACAACTCTTGCGGCATCCTCCGCTGGAACGGCAGCACGAGCTACCCGATCCAGTCGGGCGCGCCGTGCATCGGGTGCAGCGAAGCCGGCTATTATGACGCCGGGCCCTTCACCAGGTCCCTGCCGTCGTTCCCGGGCTTTGGGATCGAATCGACGGCCGACAAGCTCGGCATCTACCTGGCCGCCGCGTCCGGCGGGGCCGTGGCCATCCACGCGATCGCGACCAACATCCGCAAGCGCCGCCTGATCAAGAAGGAGCTCGAAGGCAGTCTCAAAGACAAGGACATCAAAGCCGCGAAACCGGCCGACAAGACCGGGGGAGGTGCGTGATGGCCAACAGGATCGTCGTCGATCCCATCACCCGGATCGAGGGGCATCTGAGGATCGAGGCCGACGTCGACGGCGGCCGCATCACCGACGCCTGGTCCTCGGGAACGATGGTCCGCGGCCTGGAGATCATTCTCCGGGGCCGCGACCCCCGGGACGCCTGGGCCTTCTGCGAAAGGGCCTGCGGCGTGTGCACGACCGTCCACGCCCTGGCCTCGGTCAGGACCGTCGAGAACGCCCTGGGCATCGTCATCCCGCCCAACGCCGAGCTGGCCCGGAACCTCATGTTCTGCGCCCACTACCTCCAGGACCACGTCGTCCATTTCTACGTTCTCCACGCCCTCGATTGGGTGGACGTCGTCTCGGCCCTGAGCGCCGACCCGGCAAAAACGGCGGTGGTGGCCCGGTCGCTGTCGAGCTGGCCGAAGAATTCGGAGGGCTATTTCAAGACCGTCCAGGACAGGGTCCGGGCCCTCGTCGCGAGCGGACAGCTGGGCATCTTCGCCAACGCCTATTGGGGCCATCCCGCCTACAAGCTGCCGCCGGAGGTCAACCTCCTCGGGGTCGCCCATTACCTCGACATCCTCGAGTGGCAGAAGGAGATCGTCAAGGTCCACACCATCTTCGGCGGCAAGAACCCGCACCCGCACTACCTCGTCGGCGGCGTGTACTCCGCGATCGGGCCGGATAACGCCATGACTCTGAACGCCGAGCGCCTGGCCCTCGTCGGCAAGCTCATCGATGACGCCATCCAGATCGTCGATCAGGTCTACATCCCCGACCTCCTCGCCGTGGCCTCCTACTACAAGGACTGGGCGGCGATCGGCGGCGGGGTCTCGAACTATCTGGCCTACGGCGATCTGCCGACGCGGGGCATCAACGATCCCTCGGGCTTCAAGTTCCCGAGGGGCGTCGTCCTCGATCGCGACCTCAGCCGCGTCCACGAGATCGACTCCGCCGACCCCGGCCAGATCACCGAATCCGTCGCCCATTCCTGGTACGCCTACAAGGGCGGCGACTCGGCCGCCCTTCACCCTTGGGACGGGGAAACCGATTTCAACTACACCGGGCCCAAGCCGCCCTACAAGAACCTCGAGGTCGAGGGCAAATACTCATGGCTCAAGACGCCCCGCTGGAAGGGGCGGGCCATGGAGGTCGGGCCTCTGGCCCGGCTTCTCGTCGGGTACGCGGCCGGGCAGCCGGAGATCAAGCAGGCGGTCGACGGCGCCCTGGTCCATCTCGGCCTGCCTGCGACGGCGCTCTTCTCGACCCTGGGCCGGACGGCGGCCAGGGGCATCGAGACCCAGCTCATCGCGCACTGGATGAAGGGGTTCTACGAAACGCTCGTCGCGAACATCAAGAACGGCGACACCCGGATGTTCAACGGCGAGAAGTGGGCCCCGGCGACCTGGCCGGCCGAGGCGAAGGGGGCCGGATTGTCCGAGGCCCCGCGGGGGGCCCTGGCCCATTGGATCGTCATCAAGGACGCCAAGATCGCGAACTATCAGCTCGTCGTGCCGACGACCTGGAACGGCTCGCCGCGCGACGCCGGCGGCCAGAGGTCCCCCTACGAAGCGGCCCTCATCGGGACGCCGGTCGCCAAGCCCGACCAGCCCCTGGAGATCCTGCGGACGATCCACTCGTTCGACCCCTGCATCGCCTGCGCCGTCCATCTTTATGACCCGCAGGGCCGCCGCCTGCACCAGGTCCGGGTCGCCTAGGGGGGCCGCATGGACAAGAGCGGGCATGCCGAATATTATCAGGTCTACGTCTGGGATCTGCCGCTTCGCTTCTTCCATTGGATGAACGCCGCCTGCGTCTTCGTCCTGGGCGTGACGGGCCTTCTCATCGGCTCCCCCATCCCCTGGGGAGGACCGGCCGTCGACGCCTCACACCGGTACCTCTTCGGGTCGGTCCGGTTCATCCACTTCGCCGTCGCCTACATCTTCATGTTCAATTTCCTCGGCCGCGTCTATTGGGGATTCGCCGGGAACGATTTCGCCCGCTGGAAGAATTTCTTTCCCCGCACGAAGGCCAAGCGCAAGGAGGTCCTGCAGGTCCTCTGCCTCGACATCTTCATGATCTGCAAGCTGCCGGTCCAGTCGATCGGGGCCAACGCCCTGGCCGGGATCATCTACTCGATCATGTACCTGGCCATCCTCTTCCAGATCCTCACGGGCTTCGCTCTTTATTCCGTCATGAGCCCGGGCTGGTTCCCCCATCTCTTCGCCGCCCTTATCCCCCTCTTCGGAGGGCTCGACAGCCTGAGGCAGTGGCACCACATCTTCACCTGGGTCTTCGTCGCCTTCACGACCATGCACATCTACCTGTCCTGGTACCACGACTACCTGGAAGGCCGGGGCACGATCTCCTCCATGGTCGGAGGCTGGAAGTTCATCGAGAAGTCGAGCTTCCCGCAGGCCGAGTGAGGAGGCGCCGGATCCGGTCCGCGGCCTCGCTGACGGCCGCGGCGACCGGGGGCGAGAGCTCGAGCGAGGCCCGGTCCGCCTCCGCGACCGAGACGGTCACGAGCGCGATCTCGGGCCGCACGCCGGTCAGCGCGAGCGCGTCGAGGATATTCTTCAGCCCGACCTCGTGCGGGGTGAGTGCGGCGGGATAGGCCCCGGAGAACTCAGGCCGCGTCAGCCTCACGGTCCCGGGCGGCGCTCCGTCGGCCGCGGCGTCGACGACGACGACGAGACCGGCGCCGTCGAAATACGACAGGAGACTGAATCCGGCGGTGCCGCCGTCCACGAGCTCCGCGCCCGGAAGGCCGCCGGCGCGCTCGAGCTCTTCGACCACGCGGACGCCGACGCCCTCGTCGCCGAGGAGGATATTCCCCAATCCCAGGACGACGGTCCGGGGCGGCCTTCCGGCGGGCTCGTCGGGCGTCACATCCCGGCCGGAGCGGCGGGCGCCGCCGCCGGCTGTTCCTCCATGTACTGGATGTAGAGGTCGGTCAGATCCTCGTGGGCCAGGTCCTGGACCGTCTTCAGCATGACCAGCCTGCCCTTGCGCATGAAGCCGATGCGGTCGGCGATGAGCTTGGCCCGGAAGATGTCGTGGGTCGACATGAAGACGGACTTGCCCTGGTTGCGCATCTGGACGAGGATCTCCAGGAACTCCCGGCCCGACTGGGGGTCGAGGCCCGAGGTCGGCTCGTCGAGGAGGACGTTGGGCGCGTCCTTGACCAGGGCGATGGCGATGCCGAGCTTTTGGCGCATGCCCTTGGAGAAGTTCTTGATCCGGCGGTCGAAGGCCTCGGTCTGCAGGCCGACGCGTCCGAGGACCTCGCCATAATCCTTCTTGGTCAGGTTCCGCTTGCCGGCCAGCTTGCTGAAGTAGTCGAGGTTCTGGATGGCCGTGAAGTTGCCGTAGAGCATGACGTTCTCGGAAACGAAGGAAACGTGGCGCTTGGCCTTGAGCGGGTCCTTGGCCACGTCGATCCCTTCGACCAGGGCCGATCCGGACGTCGGCGGGATGAAGCCGAGAAAGAGGTTGATGGTCGTCGTCTTGCCGGCCCCGTTGGCTCCGAACATGCAGAAGATCTCGCCCGGCTCGACTTTGAAGGTCAGTCCGTCGAGGGCCAGTTCGCCGTCCTCGTAACGCTTGGTCAGTTCGATGGCTTCGAGCATGGGGTCCTCCTTAACGGACGTCGTAGTGCAGGAACGAAACGTAGGCGCCGACGAAAAAGACGATGATCATGACCAGGAGCAGGGCGAAGTCGGGGATGGTCTGGGCGAGCGACCGGCTCAGCCACTGGGGCTCGTAGACGAACTGGGGCATGTCGTCGATGCTGATCTTGGTCTGCTCGCCGGTCTGGAAATTGATGCTCGCGCCGAGCTTGGAGTTGATCCACTTCGTGTAGATCGGCTTGTAGGCCCGGACCGCGGCCAGGAAGCGGTCGAACTCGTCGACCCCGGTGCGGGCCAGGGTCATCGAGCCGAAGGTCAGGGCCGAGGCCGGCGAGACCCGGGAGAGATTGATGGCCAGGTTCTGCTGGGCCTTCTTCTTCTGCTGATAATCCCGCTCGACCGCGGCGTTGTTCTCGTCGATCTTCGAGGTCAGCTCCTGCTGGTAATCCTGGATGTACTGGCGGAACTTCTCCTGATAGGCCTTGACGTCCTTGACCGCTTCGGCCTGGTTCTTCTTCATCCACTCCATGACGCCTTTCTGCCCCTCGCTCTGGATCTGCTGCAGGAAGGCGTCCTTCTGGGCCGTGATCTCGTGGACCGACGGGATCGGCTTGATCTGGCCGGCGGTGATGACCGCGGCCTTGGGGATGACCATGACGATGATGACCCAGACGAAAAGAAGGACCAGGAAGCTCGTCGACGACCTCGAGGTCCGGGCCGAGACGAACAGGCCCAGGGTGAAGAAGACCGAGAGGTAGAGGAAGAACATCAGGAAGATGAACATCAGACGAGCCCAGTCCTGCCCCGCGAGCGAGATGTCGGGCATGATGAGGAGGAAGAGCAGGCTGAGCAGGAGCGGGACGAGGAGCGGCAGGAGCAGGCTGATATAGCCGCCGATGGCCTTGCCCAGGATGAGCCGGTCGCGGGGGACGTCGTTCGACAGGGCCAGCTTCAGCGTCCCCTTTTCCTTCTCGCCGACGATGGCGTCGTAGGTGAAGAGGATGGCGAAGAGGCTCAGGACGATCTTGACGATGAACATCAGGTCGAGCTCGCCGAACACGGCAAAGACGGGATTGCTGCTGTACTTCGATTCGATGAGGTTCGGGTCGGCGGCGATGTTGACCGGGGCGACGCGGCCGACGGCCTCCTCGATGCCCGTGACGACGGTCCCGAGGACCTGCGGCGCCTTGCTGATCTTGATGCCCAGGCCGGCGAGCGACTGGTAGTTCGGCTGGGCCTCCATGTTCTTCTTGTTGAGGGCCAGCGAGGCCGTGTACTCCTTCTTCTCGGCCCGGTAGTTGGCGACGCCGGTGTAAACGGAAAGCAGGATGAGGATGGTGCAAAGCAGAAAAGTGAATACGAATTTCGGGCTGGTGATGTTGTCCAGGATCTCTTTCTTGATGATGTCTCGGAGCATGCCGGCCTCCCTCGTGAGAAACGTGGATAAGGGAAACCCGCTTGCGGGTTTCCGCGATATTATACGTCAAACGGGCCGGGAGGTTCATCACCAATTCCGAGAACCGCTTCGCGAGCTTACCTTCCGGCCGCTCCCGAGAAGCGCTTGACCCGGCGGCAGGAGGGCGTCTATAGTGCGGCCATGCGCAGAAAACACCCCGTCACGCCCGTACACCTCTTACTCGTGATCGCCCTGGCCGTGGCCGTCTGGACGGCAGGCGGCTGCCGTCAGGCTCCCCCGCCGGCGGCCCCTGACCTGGAAAAGCCGCTGGCGCTTTTCGATGGGCACGGAGATCTCGGCGCCGTGCGGAAGCCCGGCGCAGTCGTCGAGGACATCTCGAATGGTGCGCTGGTCATCGAGGGCGCCGGGGCCAACATGTGGTTCGCGACTGACGAGGGATATTTTGTGTGGAAGCGCATCAAGGGCGACTTCATCGTCAGCGCCCGGGTCGAGTTCGTCGGGACAGGCGTCGAGGCCCACCGCAAGATCGGCTGGATGGCCCGCTCGACGATGGACACCGGTTCGGCCCAAGCCAGCGCCGTCGTCCACGGCGACGGATTGACCTCTCTCCAGTTCCGGAAAGAGGCCGGGAAGGACACCGAGGAGATCCGGCTCCCGGTTTCGGGCGCCGACCAGGTCCAGCTCGAGCGCAGGGGCGGGACGTACATCATGTCGGCGGCCCGTTTCGGCGAGCCTCGTACGATCGAGCGGGTGGAGGGGATCGACCTTGGGGACGAAGTCCTCGTGGGCCTCTTCGTCTGTTCGCACAACGCCGAAGTCGTCGAGAAGGCCAGGTTCACGAACGTCCGCGTTACGATCCCGGCCGCGGAGAACTTCGTCCCCTATCAGGATTATATCGGCGGGTCGATCGAGCTCCTGGACGTCGACACGGGCAAGCGCACGGCCGTCTTCCGCTCGGATCGGCCCATCCAAGCGCCCAACTGGACAAGGGACGGACGCTTCCTGATCTATAACGTCGACGGTTTTCTTTACCGTTTCGAGCTGGCCACGGGGAAGACTTCGAAGATCGACACCGGCCTCGCCACGGCGAATAACAACGACCATGTCCTGTCGTTCGATGGGAAACAACTCGGCATCAGCCACCAGAGCGCCGAGGACAAGGACGAGTCGATCATTTCCACGCTGCCTGTCAAAGGCGGGACTCCGAGACGGATCACAGCGAAAGCGCCGTCGTATCTTCACGGTTGGTCGCCGGACGGGAGGTTCCTCGTCTACACGGGCGGCCGGGGGGAGAATTTCGACGTCTATAGGATCCCGGTCAAGGGCGGAGACGAAGTCCGCCTGACGGACGCGCCGGGCCTCGACGACGGGCCGGAGTACACGCCGGACGGCCGCTTCATCTATTTTAATTCCGCCCGGACTGGCGATATGCGCATCTGGCGGATGGCCCCGGACGGGAGCGGACAGGAACCGCTGACGGACGGGACTTATCATGACTGGTTCCCGCACGTCTCCCCTGACGGCACGCGCATCGTCTTCGTATCGTTCGGCAAGGACGTCGCCGCGGACGACCACCCGTTCTACAAACAGGTTTATATCCGGATGATGCCCACGGACGGCTCGGCAGGGCCCAAGGTCATCGCCTACGTCTACGGCGGTCAGGGGACGATCAACGTCCCGTCCTGGTCGCCGGACGGAACGAAGATCGCCTTCGTCAGCAACTCCCGCTAAGACGGGGTCAAACCTACACTTTTCCAATTTTCCCTCAAACTCGATGACGCTGGGGTAGGAAAATTGGAAAAGTGTAGGTTTGACCCCTTCCGGATTTAACTCCGTCCGGATCAGCGGCCGGGGTCCCAATAGAGCCCGAAGGACCCCGATCGAATGAACGGCGGCACCTCTCCTCTCGCCCGGAGGATGCGGACCCGAACCTTGTCCGCCCTGACGGTCGGAAATCGGAGGAGCTTCTTCCAGCCGATGGTCGTCCCGACGGCGACTTCTCTCCAGTCCTTTCCGTCCCAGACTTCGAAAGAAAACGCTTGGACCGATTGCCCTTCGCGGATATTCTCCTTCAGCATCGTGACATTGAAGAGCTTCGCGCCGCCAAGTTCCCAGATGAAGACGCCGGGCGCCGGCCGCGAAGAGCTGTCGACGGCCCGTCCCCGTTTGTCGACAACGTCGGCGGGCCCGGCAGAAGGGGTCGCGGACGTCTTCGCACCTTCGGCCAAGTTGGCAGCGAAGGTCGCCCGGAGCCTGTCCCCCAGTTCCTTGAGCCGACGGGCGTCGTTCTCGGGAATGCGGCCGCGCTTGTCGGGCGGGATATTGAGGAGAAGCTGGGCGTTGCCGCCGACCGAGGTGTAATAGATATCGAGGAGATGGTCGAGGGACTTGACTTTGTCGTCCTCGGCCGCGTGATAGAACCAGCCCGGCCGGATGGAAACATCCACCTGTCCGGGGTACCAGAGGAGCCGCCCGCCCTGTTTGGCGACGGCGGCGATTCTTTCCATGGAGCCGAGGTCCTGGGCCTGGGCATCGAGATGGGCGATGCCGCCGGGGTTATTCTCGTCGGGCCGGTCATCGAAGCCGACGACCGGAATGACGCTCCACTCGCTCTCCCGGGTGACGCCGGCTTCGTTCCCGATCCAGCGAGCGTCGGGTCCCATGATGGAAATGACGGCCCCGGGCTGGAGCTCGCGGATGAGGGCGAAATATCCGGCCCAATCGTAAACCTGGCGCTTGCCGTTCGGGCCTTCGCCGCAGGCGCCGTCGAACCAGACCTCGGAGATCTCGCCATAATTCGTCAGGAGCTCGCGGAGCTGGTTTTTGAAGTGCTCGTTGTAGCGGGGCGAGTCGCCGTAGGTCGGCTCGTGGCGGTCCCATGGCGAGAGATAGACTCCGAACGCCAGGCCGGCCTTTCTGCAGGCCGCGGACACTTCGCCGACGACATCGCCCTTCCCGCTCTCGCCAGGGCGAGCTCTTGACGGAATGCTCCGTGAAGCGGCTTGGCCAGAGGCAGAAACCGTCGTGGTGCTTGGCCGTAAGGATGAGGCCTCGGATGCCCGCCGCCTTGGACCGCCTCGACCCATTGCCCTGCGTCGAGGTCGGTCGGATTGAAGAGCTTCGGGCTCTCGGTCCCCTCGCCCCATTCCCGATCGGTGAACGTGTTCATGCCGAAATGGACGAAGGCCTGGAACTCGAGCGCTTGCCAGCGGAGCTGCCGCTCGGACGGCACGACCCTCGCCGCCTTGCTCACAAGCTGAGCGATCGTATCCGTCGGCCCGATCTCAACGGGGCCTGCCGCGGACCGCTGCGCCGAGGAAGACACGGGCGGTTCCTTGGACCCGGAGCAGGCGGACAACGAAAGGGAGGCGACAACCGTCGCTACCGTGAGGACGATTGTCGACCAAACCGCTTTATTCATAGCCTCTCCCCGACCCGGCACTCCGCGGAACGTCATCGTCACTATACAACAAGTGCGGCGACGCGTGCCAAAGGGACATGTCCCCGATCGCCGTTGACAACGTCCCGACCGTGAATTATGCTCCCTCGCGAATAAAAAGGCCGTTGCCGTCCCCTGACGAAAGGAGAGCGCGATGCCGCCTGCCATCGTCCTGAACGCCGTCGATTACGCCATCATCGCCGGCTACATCCTGGTCATGATCCTCGTCGGCTATTCGCTCAAGAAATACATGAAGACGGGCGAGGACTTTTTCCTCTCGGGCCGCTCGCTCCCCGGCTGGATCACCGGCCTGGCCTTCCTCTCGGCCAACCTCGGCGCCCTCGAGGTCATCGGCATGGTGGCCAACTCGGCCAAGTACGGCATCGCCACGGTCCACTTCTATTGGATCGGGGCCATCCCGGCCATGGTCTTCCTGGGCATCTTCATGATGCCGTTCTACTACGGCAGCCGCGTCCGGACCGTGCCCGAGTACCTCAAGCTCCGCTACAACGAACAGACCCGCGGCCTCAACGCCGTCTCCTTCGCCATCATGACCATCCTCATGAGCGGCATCAGCCTCTACGCCATGGCTCTGCTGTTCAAGACGATGCTGGGCTGGCCCTTCCACACGTCGGTCATCTTCGCCGCCGTCGTCGTCCTCCTCTATGTCTTCTGGGGAGGCCTGTCGTCCTCGATCTACAACGAAGTCATCCAGTTCTTCCTCATCTGGCTCGGCCTCCTGCCCATCGTCTTCCTCGGCCTCAAGGAGGTCGGCGGGTTCGCCGGGCTCGCGGCCAAATTCACCGCCCAGTTGCGGGAGCCTCTGCTGCATTCGGCGAAATTCCTCGGCACGAGCAGCAACCCCCTCGGGGTGGACTGGTTCGGCGTGATCATGGGACTCGGCTTCGTCCTGTCGTTCGGCTATTGGACGACCGACTTCCTCGTCGTCCAGCGGGCCCTGGCCTCGAAGAACATCAACTCGGCCCGGATGACGCCGATCATCGCCTCCTTCCCCAAGATGCTCGTCCCCATCATCGTCGTCATCCCCGGCCTCGTCGCCCTGCTCGTCCTGCCCGAGTTCAGTCAGAGCGCGGTCCCATCCACCGAATACAACTCGGCCCTGATCCTGCTGATGAGGCACTACCTGCCGAACGGCCTGCTCGGGCTGGCCATCACGGCCCTGCTCGCAAGCTTCATGTCCGGCATGGCCGGCAACGTCACCGCGTTCAACACCATCTGGACCTACGACATCTACGGGAGCTACATCAGGAAGGGCAAGTCCGACGCCCACTATGTCAAGGTCGGCAAGTGGGCCACGGTCGTCGGGATCCTCATTTCGATCGGCACGGCCTACATCGCCCTGGGCTTCAAGAACCTCATGGACTACATGCAGCTCATCTTTTCCTTCTTCAACGCCCCTCTCTTCGCGACCTTCCTCCTGGGCATGTTCTGGAAGGGGGCGACGGGCTGGGGCGGGTTCTGGGGCCTGCTCGTCGGCATCCTGACGGCGGCCGGACACTACATCCTTTACAAGGCCGGCATCCTCAACTACCACAGCGACATGGCCGCCAACTTCTACCAGGCCATCTGGGCCTGGCTGGCCGATTTCGTCGTCACCATCGGGGTCAGCCTGTTCACGGCCAAGCGGGATCCGAAGGAGCTCGCCGGCCTCGTTTTCGGCCTGACCCCGAAGCCCAAGGCCGAGGCCCGCTGGTACGCCCGGCCGGCCGTCTGGGGGACCCTGGCCATCATCATCGCCATCGTCCTCAACGTCATCTTCTGGTGATCGGGCCCTCGACCCCAAGGAGTGAAGCATGAACGACTCGCTCGAAACGAAGGATCAGGGAACGGGCATGGGGCAGGGGCATATCCTCGACCTCAAGCTGCCGATCGGCTGGCTCCTCAGCGCCTACGGCGTCCTGCTCACGGTCTACGGGCTGCTGACGAAAAAGGAAATGTACGCGATCTCCCTCGGCCTGAACCTCAACCTGGCCTGGGGGATCCTGATGATGGTGATCGGAGGAGCGTTCCTCCTCACCGCGTTCCTCAAGAAAGGCAAAAGAGCGCGCTGAGCGCCGGGCGCCGCTAGACGCCGGTCGTGTTCTCGCGCAGGCGGATGTAGATCGCCGCGCCGCCCCCTTCTTCGCCCCGCGAATGGACGTCGAAGAGGGTCGTCTGGCTCTTGATGAGCTGGGACAGCTGCTTGAAGCCATAGGTGCGGGGATCGAAGCCCGGGTCGAGCTGGCGCAGGTAGAAGCCGATCTCGCCGAGATTGGCCCAGCCGTCCTCGTGGACGGCCATGTCGAAGGCGCCCTTGAGCAGGGGGACGGGATCGAACTTGGCGGCCGCGTCCGCGCGGTCCTCCCGATCCTCGTGCTCCTCGCGCTCGTCTTTCTGCTCCCGGGTCTCCTTGGCGCCGCTCTTGCGGTGGGACGCTCCGCCCCGCTCGCGGCGCCGCGGCTCCCGCCCGGCCTCGCGGTCCCTGCCCCGGGGGATGAGGTTCTCGGTGTAGATGAAGATGTTGCAGCCGTTGACGAAGGCCTTGGGGGTCGAGCGCTTGCCGACGCCCATGACGAAGAAGCCCATCTCCCGGATCCGGGTGGCCAGCCGGGTGTAGTCGCTGTCGCTCGAGACGATACAGAAGCCGTCGACGAGGTGGCCATGGAGGATGTCCATGGCGTCGATGATCATGGCGCTGTCGGTGGCGTTCTTGCCGATAGTGTAGCGGAACTGCTGGATCGGCTGGATGGCATTGTCGTTGAGGGCGTTCTTCCAGCCGGACATGTTGACCGTCGTCCAATCGCCGTAGATGCGGCGGATGGTCACGAGGCCGTACTTCCCCGCCTCGGTCAGGATCTGGGCGATGAGCGAGGGCTGGGCGTTGTCGCCGTCGATGAGCAGGGCGACCTTGCGTGTTTTTTCTTCGATGAACGGCTCGGCCATGGCGATATCCTTTCGTCGGCGGTCGATTCCCGCCTTATATTACCCTAATTGAAGGGGACGTTCAACCGCCTAGAATTCCCTTCAAGCCTCTTCGAGGACCTTCCAGCCGAGGGCGTCGGCCAAGCCGAAAACGGGGTCTTTGAGGTCGCCGTAGACGGTCACCCGGTGCCAGCCCCACTGGTCCCACTCGGCGAAGAGCTTCTCGATGTCGCCGACCGGCTCGGCCGCGAGCTTGGTCCGGCAGGCCCGATCATCGGGGGAATTGGCCACGGCCTTGGCCCGGTGGAAGAGGATGAGCTTCCTCTCCGGCGAGAACTCGACGGTCGTGGTCATGTAGCCCACGGGCAGGATCGAACGGACGGAGGCGCCCTGGCGGTCTTCCGAGTGGGTCAGGATCTCGAAAGGATTCGTCGGGCCGCTCGGGCCGAAGGCGCGGTTCGAAGCGACGCAGTGGGCGTAGATGATCCGGCGCCCGGCCGTGTCGATGACCGGGTCGGAGATATAGCCGGGGCGACCGCCGCTCAGGGCGTTCATCGTTACCATGCTGGCCGCCGAACGGACGTCGCATTCGCAGGCCCCGATGAGCCCCTCATTGTTGAGCTCGTGGAAGCCTAGGCAGGGATAGGCGTGGATGTGTCCGCCATAGAAGCCCCCGAGGCAGTTGATGGTGATGGCGTTCGCGCCGTACTTCTTCAGGACCGCCTTCTGGCCCAGGTACATGGCCGCCGAGGTCAGGAGCGTCTCGCGGCTGACCCCCTCGACCTTGGCCGCCGTCGTCTGCCAGCGGCCGGCAATCGCCGCGGCCTCGTCCTTATCGGCCGCGGCCCAGGCATCGTTGACCTCGGCGAAAGGCACGTCGACGACCTCGATCCCCATCCCGTCCTTGACGGCCGGGGCGATGCCCGGCCAGCCGCCGCCGACGGCCAGGATCTTCGATTCTCTCATCTTTTTCAGGCAATCGCCGGCTGAGATCACGGCCAGGCTGTCGGCCGCGGCGCCGGGATCGCCGGGACGCGGCGTCGCCGATCTCCGGGCCGAGGCGACCAGGGCTCCGAAATCGGCCGCCCTCCCGCTCTTCTTCACTTCCCCGAAAGCCCGGCAGGCGGCGACGAGATCGTCGGGCCGCGACGAGGCGACGAAGCCGACGTTGCCCGCTTTCTTGCGCAGGAATTCGGCCGTGTAGACGAGAAAGCCGCCGCTCCCGCCGTACTGGAAATCGACGTAAAGGGTGGGCTTGCCCGACCCGGCCATCGTCTGGACGACGCGGTTCCAGCAATTGAGCTGGACGACGACATAGCCGTCGAAGGGCGAGGCCGCGTCGCCGTCGAGGATCTTCTGAGCTTCCTCCGGCCCCTTGGCCATGGCGGTCGCGAATTCCCATCCCGGAAAGGCCTTGGTCAGGGTTCCCGTCGTCCGGTCCATGACCGGCTGGAAATTGAAGCCGACGTTGGGCCAGTCGGGTCCCGGCTGGACGACGGCGTGGAGGGCATAGACGATGCGCAGGCGCAGCCTGTCCGCTTTAGCGCAGGCCTGGAAAAGCCCGGCCGGCGCGAGCGCGCCCAAAGCCCCGGCCGAGGCGGCGGTCAGAAAGCGGCGCCGGCTCAACGGGCAGCCGGGACAGCCGTATGATCCTTGCTTCTCGTCCATCGGTCCTCCTCTCGACGTCCGGCGGGTCGGCCAGGCCGCGGGCCACGGCCTCGGCCCCGATGCTAATTCAGGCCCGAAGCGGATGTCAAGGAAAGGGCGATTGACCGGGGCCCGGAAAACCCGTTATAGTAAGCCGGCATGAGCAAGACGACGCGGCGGGGCTTCCTCAGGGCGTCTTGGGCAGCCGCGGCAGGCTTTGCAGTCCCGGCGGCGTTCGGGAGCCTGTTTGCCGCCGGTTCCGGGACGGTCATCGGAAAGGCCGGCTGTCGCGGGGAACGCCGGACCGCCGCGCCGGTCCCGCGCTTCGAGCTCGGCCTCGCTTCGTACACCTTCCGGGAATTCGGCCTCGACGCGACCCTGGCCATGGCCAGCCGCGTCGGGCTCGATCGTATCGCTTTGAAGGCCATGCACCTCCCCCTCGACAGCCCGGAGGAGACGATCCGGGCGACGATCGAGAAGGTCAGGGCCGGAGGCCTCGTCGCCTACGCCTGCGGCGTCGTCTATATGGCCAGCGACGCCGAGGTCGACCGGGCCTTCGCCTACGCCAAGGCCGGCGGCATGGGCCTCATCATCGGCGTCCCCGACCATGGTCTCCTCGCCCGGGCCGAGCGGAGGGTCCTCGAGACCGGCATCAGCCTGGCCATCCACAACCATGGTCCGGACGATCTCCGCTACCCGACGCCGCAGTCGATCCTCGACCGGATCGAGCGCCTCGATCCGCGCATCGGCGTCTGCCTCGACGTCGGGCACTGCCGGCGCGCCGGTCTCGATCCCTCGGTTGAGGCGTCGCGCTGCGGCTCGCGTCTTCTCGACGTCCACTTGAAGGACGTCACCGCCCCGACGAAGGACGGCATCGCCGTCGAGGCCGGCCGCGGCGTCGTGGACATCCCCCGTTTCCTGGCGACTCTCGCACGCACGGACTACCGCGGCACGGCCGCGTTCGAGTACGAGAAAGACGGCCGCGACCCGCTCCCGGGCCTGGCCGAATCGGTCGGCTATGTCCGGGGGGTCCTCGCCGGCCTCGGCGGAAAGACGGGCCGGCCGCCGATCAAGCCTGGAGGTGACACATGACGAACGCATCCACAGCTCCGGCCGCGGGCCCCGTCCCCGCGAGAGAGCGGCTGACGAGCCTCGACGCCTTTCGCGGCTTCGATATCCTGACCATGGTCTTCGTCAATTACATCGGCGCGATGGCGGCCATCCCGTTCTTCCTCCGGCACGCCCTCGCCGACCAGGACGTCTTCACGCTGACCGACGTCGTCTTCCCCGGTTTCCTGTTCATCGTCGGCGTCTCCATTCCCCTGGCTCTCACGAAAAGGCGCGCCGAAGGCCGGTCGGGCCCGGCCCTCATCGGCCATATCCTCGTCCGGACGCTGGCCCTTCTCTTCCTCGGCGTCCTTTTGGTCAACGAAGACCGCTTCTCGCCGGCGGCCACCGGCATGAGCCAGGACCTCTGGTATTTCCTGGCGACATTGGCCGTGTTCGGGCTTTGGGCGGTCGTCCCGAAAGGGGCCTCGGCGAAGAAGAAACGCATTCTCCTCGGCCTGAAGATCGCCGCGGCGGCCGCGCTCATCGTCCTCGTCATCATCTTCCGCGGCCAGGGCGAGGACGGCCGGGTGACGATGCTCCAAACGTCGTGGTGGGGCATCCTGGGCATGATCGGCTGGTGCTATATGGCCGCGAGCCTTCTCTTCCTGGCCTGCCGCGGCAACCGGACGGTCCTGGCCGGCGCCGTGGGGGTGATGACGGCCCTCTATATCGGCGGCCGGCACGGCGCCCTCGATTTCCTGGGTCCCGTCAACGGGTTCGTCAACGTCGGGAGCCTCTTCGGCTCGCACGCGGCCATCGTCACGGCCGGGATGCTCGCCGGAACGATCTTCCTGCCGGGGAGCGACATCAAGGCCCCCCGCCCGCGCCTGCGCTTCCTGGCGGTCCTCGGCGGAGCGCTCGTCCTCGCCGGATATGTCCTGAGGCCTCTCCACGGCTTCAGCAAGATCCATGGCACCGAGTCCTATGCCCTGGCCACGGCCGGGATTTGTTGTCTCCTGTTCCTTCTCTTCTATCTGGGACTCGACGTCTATAAGGGGAAGAAAGCCGCCGCGTTCATCATCCCCGCGGGTAAGAATCCGCTCCTGGCTTACCTTTTGCCCGGGATCATGGCCAACGCGGCCGGCCTCGTCGGGACGCTCGTCCACGCGGATATCGGCCGCATCCTCTGGCCGTTCTACGGGACGGGCGGGCTCCCTGGCATGCTCAACGCGGCCGTCATGACAGGGATCGTCCTTCTTCTCACGACCGTTTTGAGCCGGGCGGGACTGATGCTCAAGCTCTGAGCGCCGCGCCGGAAATCTGACGCGCTTATCTGGCGTAGTAGCCCAGGGGGTTCATCACCTTGCAGCCGCCGCGCTTGACGTTGACGCTGATCTGCCTGAAGCCCGGGCCCTGATCGGACGCTTCGGGGGTGTAGGACAGCAGGTAGTAATCGGCGGCCTCTTCGGTGGCGCGCTTGAACGCCGACGCGGGATTGGCCGAGCTTTCCGACGTGCCCCCCGTGGCCTTGGCGATCTCGACGAATCCGGGGTAAATGTCCTCGGACTGCTCGCGCATCGTCGCCCCGAAGACCCGCTGGTTCTTTTTCTCCATGAAGATGAAATGGAAATCGATATCGGCGTCGGCGAAGGCCTTCTTGACCCTCTCGACGTCGAAGGTCTTCTCGCGCTTGTAGAACTGGAAGAGATCCATGAGATTGCTCAGGATATCGGGGTTGTCCTGGTAGAGGCTCATGAGCCTGGTCAAGGTCGTCGGGCTGATCTCGGGCCGGAACTCCCGCTGGTAGAAGAGGACGACGGTCTTCTGGCCGGCGACGGGCCTGAGCGATCCGGCGAACGCCAGGAGCTTGGCTTCGTCGACCAGGCGGATGCTGTCGATCTTCATCAGCGCCTGCCGGTAGCGGTCGATCTGCATCTCCAGGCCGAAGCCGCTCTCCGCGTCCGTCGTGGGATCGGTGTCGATGTCCTCCTGGGAAGCCCCCGAGCCGCCGCCGATGGCCCGGCTCAGCCGCCGCAGCTCGGTGATGAGGTCCCGGTACTCGCCGCCGCCGCGCAGGACGTCCTTCCGCAGGACGTCCTTCATGCTCTCCGAAAGCTCGGTCTTGGTCCGTAGGGTCAGCGCGTCGCTTTGCAGGTGATAGGGCTTGAACGGGGTCACGAGGGCCAGCGAATCCCCCGGCTTGATGACCGTGCCGAAGAGATAATCGACGGCCTCCGTCAGATTCGGATCCCAGTCGACGAGCTGGAAGAGCAAGGTGTAGGATCGGGCGGGCGGAACACGGACGCCTTCGATCCCCTCCTGCCTCGTGATCGAGCCCTTCTTGACGAGGGCCAGGGACCCGAGCCGCTGGGTCTTGCCGTCCTCGAGCAGACCGAAGTCACCGAGGGTGAGGTCGTCCACGAAACGGCCGCCCGATGTGACATGGACACGGACTTCGACGGCCGGCCGGGGCTGCGGCGCTGCGTCCTGTGAGGCGACGGAGAGCCAAGGGCCTGCGAAAGCCAGGACCGTTGCCAGGACCGGAAAAAACCGACGCTTGTTCATTCCCATCTCCTAAACCACCCACAACATTATATATTACCATATCTATTCGAGCAAGAAGCGTGCCATCGTTCCGACAGGCCGGGCCAGGGGCGGGCGGAGGCCGCGGCGATCCGCTTTGTCAAGTTTCTTTCCGATTTCTGCAGGCCGGAGAAGGCTCGCGGGGAACGCCGGGCGCTTTTATCGGGTTTCTATTAGTGGTAAAATAGAAAGCTCGAACGATTACGTCCCGTCCGGCGAGGGCGGGGCGAGGAGGTCACGATGAATAAACGCGCTCTCGTCGGGGGACTCATCCTGGTCCTCACCGCGACCGCCTTCCTCGGCGCCCAGGATTGGAAGGGCAAAGGCCGTCTCGGCGGCCGCGTCCTCGACCAGGCCGGGGCCCCGCTCGAGGGGGTCCGGGTGAAGCTGTTCTCGGTCAAGGCCCAGGAAGGGCTCGAAGTCAAGACCGACAAGTCCGGAAGGTGGACGGCCGCGTGGATCCGCAGCGGCGGCTGGAACCTCGATTTCGAGAAGATCGGCTACGCGCCGAAGAAGCTCTCCATCGAGATCTCGGAAAACAAGAAGAACCCCGACGTCGAGATCGCTCTGGACAAGATCGAGGGCTTGGTCCTGACCGACGAGATCAAGGACCTTCTGACCAAGGGCAATGACCTCTACGACAAGAGCGATTACGCCGGAGCCCTGGCCGTCTACGAGGAGATCCTGGCCAAGTATCCCGACGCCTATCCGGTCCACCTGAACATCGGCAACTGCTACTTCGCCCAGGAGAAGTACGACCTGGCCGAAGCGAGCTACATGAAGCTCCTCGAAAAGGATCCCAAGAACGTCAACGGCATCATCGCCGTGGGCAACTGCTACGCCAACCGCGGCGACATCGCCAAGGCCCAGGAGTGGTACGGCAAGATCGAGTTCGAGAAGATCGAGGACCCGACCGTGCTCTACAACCTGGGCACGATCTATTACAACAACGCCAAGTTCGAAGACGCCTTGAAGTTCTACCAGAAGGCCGTCGAGAAGCAGAAGGACTCGACCGACGCTCTCTATCAGCTCGGCCTGACCTATCTGAACCTCCAGAAGAACGCCGAGGCCATCGGCGCGTTCGAGGCCTATCTCAAGGTCGACGCCGAATCCGCGCGGGCCGGCCAGGTCAAGAGCTTCCTCGATTACCTGAAAAAGAAATAGATGAGATCCCCAGGACGGTTCCTCGTCGCGGTCCTGATCGCCCTGGCGGCCGCAACCGCACGGGCCTGGCCGCGGCCAAGCCGAAGCTCGACCCCGAGAGCCAGGCGTTCTATCAAACCGCCCGGCTGATCATGACCAAAGAGGAGACGAAGGTCTTCGAACGGCTGCCGGATGCCGCGAGCCGCAAGGAGTTCATCGCCGACTTCTGGCTCAAGCGGGACCCCGATCCCGACACGCCGGACAACGAATACCAAAAAGAATTCCAGGCCCGGGTGGACTACGTCAACAAGCGCTTCAACAAGGAGGGCGGTCCCGGCTACAACACGGACCGCGGCCGGATCTGGATCCTGGTCGGCCCGCCGGACAAGGCGGAGGAGTTCCCGCCCGACCCCGGGGGGTCGGTCCGCGGCTTCGTCGTTTGGTGGAGCTATTACCAGGACAAGATGGCCGTCGAGTTCACCGATGGAACCGGGACCGGCAAGTACCGATTGACCACCGTCGAGGGCGATTTCTTCGGGGCCATGGACCTGATGAAGCTCGGCCGCTACGTCCGGACCGACGACGTCTTCGGCAAGAAGTTCGTCAAGTTCGAAACGGTCTATGATGCGGCCGCCGGTGAGATCGAGGTCCGGCTCCCGACCAAGGGCCTGATGTTCCGGGAAAACGATCGAGGGCCGCCTTCAGGCCGACCTGCGATTCCTCGTCTATATCTACGCCAACGAGGGCGCGGGCAAGGAGAGCTTCAGCGACGCGCGGTCCGATCGTCCTGACCGACGCCGAGCTCGAGGCCGGAAAACCATCGATCTCCGGTTCGCCAGGAAGCTCGCGACCGGGACGAGCTTCGTCGATGTCATCGTCATGGGCAAGGAAGGCATGAAAGGCAAGATCCGTCAGATCTTCGAGATCAAGGTCAAATCATGAGATTCCGGACACTCTGGACGCTGGCCGCGGTCGGCCTCCTCGCGGCGCTTCCCGCCGCCGGCCAGAAGGTCGCCGTCAAGGACCTGGGCGTCAAATACCAGGAGTGGCTCAACCTCGTCGCCTACCACATCCAGCCGGTCGAGAAGGACGTCTTCCTGAGGCTGGCGAACGACCGGGACCGCGATGTCTTCATCGAGACCTTCTGGAAACAGCGCGATCCGACGCCGGGCACTCCGGAGAACGAGTACAAGGAAGAGATCCTCAAGCGCTTCAAGTACGTCAACGAGTTCTACGGACGGGCCACGACGCGCGCGGGTTGGCGGACGGACATGGGCCGCATCCACATGATCCTCGGCCCGCCCGCGAGCGTCGAGCATTTCGAGGCGACGATCGGGCTCGTCCCCTGCTACTCCTGGAGCTATTACGGGGACGCGCGCCGCGACCTGCCGCCCCAGTTCTATCTTCTCTTCTACCAGCGCGGCGGCGTCGGCGAGTTCAAGCTCTACGACCCGGTCTCCGACGGCCCGACACGGCTCCTTCTCGACCAGAAGGACATCTCCGATCCGTTCGATTACAGCGCCCTCTACGAGAAGATCAGGGATCTCGCCCCGACCCTGGCCGAGATCTCCATCACCCGCATCCCCGGGGAGTACAATTACGACCTCTCGCCATCCCCCCGCAACGCCATCCTCCTCGCCGACATCCTCGATTCCCCGAAAAAGGACGTCAATCCGTCCTACGCCACGCATTTCCTCGAATACAAGGGCCTCGTGTCGACCGAGTACCTGACGAACTTCGTCGAATCCTACAGCCAAACGGCCCTCGTCGAGGACCCGGTCACGGGCCTGCGGTTCCTGCACCTGTCGATGGTGCCGACGGACATCAACGTCGACTTCTACGAGCCGAAGAGCGAGTTCTACTGCAACTATCAGATCAACGTCAGCCTCCGCAGCGGCGAAGCCATCATCTTCCAATACAACCGCGAATTCCCCCTCTATTTCCCCGAAGACGCCTGGGACATGGTCAAGGCCAGCGGCCTGGCCATCGAGGAGTCGTTCCCCATCGCCGAGGGAACCTACAACCTCAATGTCCTTCTGACGAACACGGTCGGCAAGCAGTTCAGCCTCCTCGAGGAGACCGTGGAGGTCCCGCCGGTCACGGCCAAGCCCTCGATCGAGGGCCTGGTCCTCGGCTACAAGTACGAGACCTACCAGCGCGACGTCCATATCCCCTTCAAGGTCCTGGACAAGAAGCTCGTCATCGACCCGCGGAAGACCTTCTCTTCGACCGACGGCATCGCCGTCCTCTTCGGCGTTCGGCACCCCGCCGACGCCTCGGTCCTCGGCGGCGAAGTCCGGATCTCGGCCCGGGGCCTGCGGCAGGCCAACCCCGTCCGCCGGACCTACACCGTCAAGCTGGAGGCCCAATCTCCCGGACCTCTCCTGAGCATCCCCTACATGATCCCGGCGGGCGATCTCGAGCCCGACTACTACGAGGTCACCGTCACGCTGGTCGACGCGGGCGGCCAGGTCCTCGACGAGAAGAAGGACATGGTGACCATCTCTCCGGCCAAGACCGTCGGGCACCCGATCGCCAAGGCCAAGGGCATCCCTCTGGCCAACGCGTTCCTGTTCCGCTATATGCTCGGCGAGCAGCTCGAAAAAACGGGCCGGCCCGAGGCGGCCCGGGCCCTTTATGAAGAAGGCTATCAGATGCGCCCCGAGTACCTGGACGGCGTCGTCCGCTACGCCAATTTTCTCAACAGGACCGGGGCCTACGACCAGGCCCTGAAGATCGCCGAGGCCCTGCGCAAGGACGAGCGGCGCCAGTTCGTCCTTCACGCCATCCGGGGCCAGGCCCTCTTCGGCCTGGCGAAATACGAGGAAGCCCTGGACGACCTTGTCCAGGCCAACCGGATCTACAACAGCGATATCGTGGTGCTGAACGGGCTCGGCAAGTGCTACGAGAAGCTGGGGCGACGGGCGGAGGCGCTCAACGCTTTCAAGGCCTCTCTGAGTCTCAATCCCGACCAGCCCGAGGTTAAGAAGATTATCGAGGATCTGAGCAAATAACCTGACCTATATCCAAATATTTGAATATTATTCAAATATTTGGACTCAAGATCTTCTGATTCCCGGAATGAAGACCATCTAAGCTGCTGTTTCTAAAAAGACAATAATCCCTTCCCTCCCTCGGCCGCTGGTGGCACGAGACTTGCTCAATACGGGTTCAATAGGATTCGGTAATCTCTATGCGAAACAAGGCCATAATTCCTCGAACGACTGGAGGTGATAATGACCTAGGGCATCCCATTATCGGGAATGGAGTGAGTGGCGGACCACTCGAACTGAGGAGATGCACATTCGACAGGAGGTATCAATGAAGAAGTTTCTCGTCGTTCTGTCCGTGTTGCTGTTCGCCGTCACGCTGACAGCGCAGGTCAGAACCGGAAACATTTACGGGAAGGTCACCGATACGGAAGGGAATCCCCTCCCCGGCGTCAGCGTCACCTTGAGAGGGTCGCAGATGGCCCCTCTGACGACGGTCACCGGCGAGACGGGCCTCTTCCGCTTCGTGTCGGTCGGCCCGAGGCAAGACTATGAGCTCTCGGCCGAGCTCACGGGCTTCAAGAAGGAAAACAAGACGGGCATCATCGTGGCCGTCGGGACCAACGTCGAGATCAACCTGACCATGACGGTCGGGACCCTCGAGGAGCAGGTCACGGTCGTCGCCCAGACGCCGGTCGTCGACGTCAAGAAGACGACGGTCGGCCAGAACATCGACAAGGAAGCGATGCAGTCCCTGCCGACGGCCCGCGACCCCTGGGTCGTCATGCAGCTCGCGCCGGCCATCATGATCGACCGCGAGAACGTCGGCGGCAACGAATCCGGCCAGCAGTCGGGCTTCGTGGCCAGAGGCGACGCGACAGGCGGCATGGGCCGCAACCAGGGCGCGAACAACATCTGGTCGGTCGACGGTATTGACATCACCGACCCGGCGGCGCTCGGCGGCTCCGCCCTGTATTACGACTTCGACATGTTCGAAGAGCTGAACGTCACCACGGGTGGCGCGGCGGACGTCACGGTGCAGACCGGCGGCGTCGCCCTGAACATGGTCACCCGCCGCGGCGGCAACAGGATGAGCCTGGCCGGCCGCTTCTACCTGACCGACAACTTCTTCCAGAGCGACAACCTCACCGACGAGCTGAGGGCCCAGGGCGTCGCCCGGACGAACAAGATCCAGCAGATCAAGGACTACGGCTTCAACGCCGGCGGTCCGGTCATCAAGGACAAGCTGTGGTGGTGGGGCGCTTACGGCGTCCAGGACATCTTCGTCTACACCATCACCGGGAACAAGGACCAGTCCCTGCTCAACAACTACAACCTCAAGCTCAACGCCCAGATCCTGGCCAACAACCGCTTCGAGGCCCTGATCACCTCGGGCGCCAAGGAAAAGTTCGGCCGGGATTCCAGCCTGGCCCAGCCCGAAGGCAACCACCAGATAGGCCTGTACCACTGGGGCAGCCCGATCCTGAAACTGCAGGACGAGCACGTCTTCGGCAACAACATGTACCTGTCGCTGAAGTACTCCTTCAACGACGCCGGCTTCGGATGGAAGCCCATCCCGGACGAAGGCCTCATCTACCCGATCGTCTACGACCAGAGCACCCTGAAGTATACCCCCTACACGACCGGCATGAACTCCAGCTGGGGGTCCTACCAGGTGGCCCGGCCGCGCAACAACTTCCAGATGAACGCCAGCTACTTCAACGACACGTTCCTCAACGTGTCCCACGAGATCAAGATCGGCGCCGAGTACTCCCACAAGGAGCAGACTTACCACACGGGCAACTTCCAGGGCTATAACATGTACCGGAACTACAACAGCCCGCAGCTCGATGTGGACGCCGACGGCACCCGGCTCGCGTCCGAAATGCTCGGCTGGCAGCGCGTGTACCTGTACCGCTCCAACGAAGGCGCGGCCGTCGCCGACCAATGGGCCGGCTACATCCAGGACACGATCACCAAGAACAATTTCACCCTGCTCCTCGGCCTGCGCTATGACTGGCAGGCGCCGGGCTCGGGCGCTTACTCGCGGTCCGCAGTTTACAAAGGCCAGACTGCCTGGGACACCGTTTTCGATTCCGGGACGTCCGACATCCTTGCCGGGATCCTGCCCGGCTCCCAGGTCCACGCCGTCAAGGGCGAGGACCAGATCGTCAACGGAAATCCCCACGCTTATGCCTGGGCCACATGGTCGCCGCGCATCGGCCTGACCTGGGATGTCACCGGCGACGGCAAGACCGTAGCCAAGCTGGCCCTATCCCAGTACGGCGACGTCATGGGCGTCGGCTGGTGGGCCGCGTCCCCCGTCGGCACGGGCGGCGGCCTGCGCTACTGGTGGAAAGACGGCGGCGGCGCCACGGCGGCGGATAAAAAGATGCAGTGGGACGAGATGTTCTGGATGTACTCGACCCGCAACCCCGTCGCCGATCCTGGCAACCCCGGCCAGCCCTACCGCTACGTCCCCTACAACGTCTTCGCCGACTCCTCCGGCACCCTCACCACTCAGGCCCAGGCGATGCTGGACGGCGGCTACAATAGCGACGCCTATTATGGAGGTCAGTACTACAGCTTCGACTACTTCAATCCGTCCGATGTCATCTACGGCCTCCAGTACGACTACTTCCTCAATCGCAGCGACCAGGCGTCCACGCGGACCCGCGAGGTCCTGCTGACCCTCGAGCGCGAGCTCATCCCCGACCTGTCTGTGTCGGTCACCGGCACCTACAGGCGGTACGACAAGTTCGACTACGGCATGAGGTACTATCCCGCCGCGCATGTCGACGAATATCCCGACTATACCGGCCCCACGGTCATCGACCCGCGCACGCCCCCCGCGGGAGGCTGGTACGTTGAAGCGGGCACCATCCCCGACACCATCAACATCGGCGGCACTTTCAACCCCGACACGGGCCTGATGGAGGGCGGAGTCACATACAGCTCGGGCGAGGCGGCCGGCAAGCCTTACTACCTGCCCGGCGTCGACTATCCCACGACCTCCACGAACTACACCCTGTACCGGAAGTCCGACGCCTACAAGACCTACATGGGCGTCGATTTCGTCCTGAACAAGAGACTTTCCAACAGGTGGTTCGCCAACGCCTCGTTCACCTGGCAGAACCAGAAGAACTACTGGGGCAGCGACTACTTCGATCCCACCAACAAGTGGGCCTTCAATGGCAACGCCTACGGCGACTGGGGCGGCGGCGCCAGCGGCAAGCTGGCCGTGCTCATGTACACCCGCTGGATGTTCAAGGTCAGCGGCATGTACCAGCTTCCCTGGGGCTTCGACTTCTCCGGAAGCTTCAACGCCCGCGAAGGCTGGAAGATCCCCGACTATTTCTATATCGAAGACGACAACGCCCCGAACTATGCGGCCAGCAGCTGGGTCCAGATCTACACGCAGCAGTACACGAAAGACGCCCTGCCCACGTTCTGGAACGTCACCCTCCGGCTGGAGAAGAAGATCAACGTCGGCGCCGGCAAGCTCTATCTCATGGCCGACTGCTTCAACGTCTTCAACTCGGCCATCGTCAACCGGGCGTATGACGCCTACTTCGGCGACGCCTACTACAACACCGCCGGCCAGCAGTACGACAGCTGGGTCAACCCCACCAACCGCACCCTGAACGAGATCCTGAATCCCCGCATCTGGAGATTCGGCGCCCGGTTCGAGTTCTAAGCAGCAGCACAAGCAGAAGCAGCAGCAGCACACAAAGCCCGCCCCGGCCCGGCCGGGGCGGGCTTTTCTTTTCCCCATCTTCCGCGGATTGACATCGCCCCCGGGCTCCGTTAGTATGGGCCTCTCGGAGATCGGACCACCGCCATGAAATTGAGCCTCTTTCCCAAGGACCACAAGTTCTTCGACCTTTTCCGCGAGGACGCCGCCAATCTCAGGGAAGGCGCTTTGGCCCTCCAGGAGCTTGTCGACCACTACCCGGAAAACCGCGAGGACGTCGGGAAGAAGTACGAGCGCATCAAGGCCATCGAGCACCAAGGGGACAACATCACCCACGAGCTCTTCACCAAGCTCCGCGACACCTTCATCACGCCGCTCGAGCGGGAGGATATCCACGGCCTGGCCAGCGGCCTCGACGACGTCCTCGACTGCATCGAGGGCGTGGCCAGCCGCATGTGGACCTTCAAGCTGGCCCGGCCTACGCCCGAAGTGAAAAAGCTCGTCGACGTCATCGTCAAGGCCGTCGAGCAGATCTTCGAGGCCGTGGATCACCTCGAATCCTTGGGTCACGTCCACGAATTCTGCACGCAGATCAATATCCTCGAGTATGAGGCCGACGTCATCTGCCGGGAGGCCATCGCCGAGCTCTTCGAGAAGGCGGAAACGGCCGCCGAGCTCAAGGACCTCATCCGGCTCAAGGAGATCTACACCCGCCTCGAGGTCGCGGCCGACCGCTGCGAGGACGTGGCCAACGTCATCGAGGAGATCATCGTCAAGTCGACCTGATTTTCATGCCCAGCGCCGGACTCCTCTTCGTCGTCTTCATCATCCTGGTCGCGTTGGCCTTCGATTTCACGAACGGCATGCACGACGCAGCCAATTCCATCGCCACGGTCGTCTCGACCCGGGTCCTGTCGCCGCGCCAGGCCGTCCTCTGGGCCGCCTTCTTCAATTTCGTCGCCTTCCTCATCTTCGGCACGGGCGTCGCCCGTACGATCGGCGCCGGGATGATCGACATCTCGATCGTAACCCCGCAGGTCATCTTCGCCGCGCTCCTCGGGGCCATCGGCTGGAATCTCTTCACCTGGCTCATGGGCCTGCCGACGAGCTCGTCCCACGCCCTCATCGGAGGCTACGCCGGGGCGGCCATCGTCAAAGCCGGGCCGGGGGTGATCATCGCGCACGGCTGGGTCAAAACGATCATTTTCATCTTCGTCGCTCCCCTTCTCGGGATGGCCCTCGGCGTTCTGTTCATCACGATCACGACTTGGATCGTCCGCAAAGGGAATCCGACCCGGATCAACAAGGCCGCTCGCCGCCTCCAGCTGCTTTCGGCCGCCCTCTACAGCCTGGGCCACGGCGGCAATGACGCCCAAAAGACCATGGGCATCATCGCCAGCCTGATCTTCGCCGCCGGCTGGACCAAGACTTTCCACATCCCGCTCTGGGTCGTTCTCTCGGCCCATGCCGCGATCGCGATGGGAACTGTGTCAGGGGGCTGGCGCATCGTCAAGACCATGGGCCAGAAGATCACCAAGCTCCGTCCGATCGACGGCTTCTGCGCCGAAACGGCCAGCGCCATCAGCATCTTCGTCGCCACCCACGCCGGGGTTCCCGTCAGCACGACCCATGTCATCACCGGGGCCATCTCGGGCGTCGGGGCGGCCAAGCGCATGTCGGCCGTCCGCTGGGGCGTGACCCTGAAGATCGTCTGGGCCTGGGTCTTCACCATCCCCGGCGCGGGTCTGACCGCCGGAGTCGCCTATGTCCTGATCAACCTGGTCGACAAGTTCATTCTCTAGGAGAAGGGCCGGCCCATGCGAAAAACGATCTTTCTTCTCGCGGTCTTCGTCGCCCTCATCTCCGCGCCAGCCGCACCGGGGAGGGCGGCGGAGGCGGCCCGGGCCCGCGACGTCCTGCCGGCCGAGGGTCTCGTCCCCTCGAGCGTCGCCGCCATCCGCGACCAGGCGGCCCTCAACGCCCACTATTACCTCGCCGACGAAGCCGTCCTCGGGCTCGGCCGGAAGACCGACGCCGTCTTGGCCCGCTACCGGACGGAGGCCGGAGAGGCCCTGCTTCTCGTCGTGGCCTATCCCTCCGTCGAGGAGGCCGGACGCGTCTACGGGCGCTTCGGAGGCGATTTTTTCTCCGAGGGTTTCGACCCGATGGCGCCCCGCGTCGTCGAAAGGATCGAGGCCGGGGCCTGGGCCGGCGCCGCCCGGAAAGGCCGCATCCTGATCGTCGTCCTGGAGGCCCCGGACAAGGCCGCTTGTGACGGCCTCCTCCGGCGGGCCGAGGACAAGGCCCCCGCCGACAAGGCCAAATGAACCGGACCGTCCGTCCGGAGGGAGGGAACGCGCCATGACCGATCCGACCGACCGACTCGCCCCCAAGCCCAGATTCCCGGCCACCTTCTGGACGGCCAACACGATCGAGCTCTTCGAGCGGGCCGCCTATTACTCGATGGCCTCGTTCATGGTCATCTACCTGAAGGAATCCCTGGGGATGACGCCGAGCCTGGCCACGTTCCTCAACGGGTCGCTTCTCTGGGGCATCATCTATTTCATGCCCATCCTCTCGGGGACCCTGGCCGACAGGTTCGGCTTCAAGCGGTCGCTGTCCGTCTCGTTCGTTCTCATTTCGCTGGGCTATTTCGTCATGGGCAACGTTCAGCGGCTCTGGCCCGGGATCATCGGCCGGGGCGCGGCCGAGGCCGTCGACTTCACCGTGCCCGTCGTCCTGGGGATCGTCCTCATCGGCCTCGGCGGGTCGATCGTCAAGCCCTGCATCGCCGGCACCGTCCAGAAGACGGCCGGGACGCGGGCGACGCTGGCCTTCGGCATCTTCTATATGGTCGTCAACATCGGCTCGATCACCGGGCGCGGCGTCTCCTATTTCATCCGGACAAGCCTGGGCATCCCGGCCATCTTCATCTACGCCGCGACATCATTCGCCCTGATCGGCCTTCTCGTCACCCTCTTCATCTACAAGGAGCCGGAGTGGGTCAGCGACGGGATCAAGGACGGGCAGAAGGTCCGGAAGCGGACGCTCGGCCAGGCGCTGGGCGGGATCTTCGTGGTCCTGGGCAACCTCAAATTCGTCTTCCTCATCGTCGTCCTGGGCATGTTCTGGTTTCTCTACATCCAGCTCTACAACCTCATGCCCCTGTTCATGCGCTACATCGACCCCGACGCCCCGATGGAGCTCTACACCCTGGCCAACCCGGTCATGATCGTCTGCTTCCAGCTCCTCATCACCCGCCTCGTCAAGCGCTGGCTGCCGGTCAAGACGATCATGCTCGGGGCCATCGTCGTCACGCTGGGCATGCTGGTCAACGTCCTGCCGCCGCTCCTGTTCGCCGACACCTCCCGGATGGTCGGCCTCGGCGGACTGAGCCTGCCCATCGCCGGGATCTTCCTGATCGTCTCGATCGCCTCGATGGCCGTGGGCGAGATGATGGCTTCGCCCCGCGTTTACGAGTACATCGGGGCCATCGCCCCCAAGGGGCAGGAAGGGCTTTACCTGGGGTATCAGAGCCTGCCGATCGCCCTGGCCAGCATCATCGGCGGGCCGATCGGCGGCCGGCTGTTCGAGCGCTACATCGCGACGCCGCTCAAGGAAGGCCGGCCGGTCGACACCGTGACGATGTGGCTCATCATCGTGGCCATAGGCGTCGGATCGATCGTCGGCCTCGCGGTCTACGACCGGCTGGTCGTCAAGGGGAGCGAGAAAGACGAGGCGGTGATCGCCAAGACCGCTTAGGACTTGGACCCGGGCTCGGAACCCCCCGGATTGACCCCGGTGTCCGGCCCCGGCTTGGGATGATTCAGGGTCCCGTCGTCGCAGGGCAGGTCCTCGTCATAATTCCGGGCCATCTCGGGGTGGGGCTGGGTCATGCAGAACGGCAAAGGCTCCATCTCTTTGTTGCAGCAGATGGGCACCGGATCGTCCTTCTCGACCTCGATCTCCTTGCCGCACACCGAGCACTTGTAGGTTACGCTGGACATGGGCCCTCCTCCCGTTCGTCCTATGGCTTCCCCTCTATCTTATCACCTCGCCTCCGTCCCCTCAAGCCGCCAGGGAAAAGGAAATGGGGACGTTTCTGTTTTTCGCTGGCGAAAAATAGAAACGTCCCCATTTCCCGTTGACAGATCTTGAGGGATTCCTGTAGTGTCTGTGATGGACCCGAAAGATCATGGATCGCGAAAAGAAGTTCAAAGCCCTGCTCGAGAGGATGTAAGAGAGCCGCTCATGGGCACGCTCGTCACCGCGTCCGGACTGACAAAGAAATACGGCGACGTCATCGCCGTGGCCGGCATCGACTTCGAGATCCGGGAAGGCGAGTGCTTCGGCTTCCTCGGCCCGAACGGCGCCGGCAAGACGACGACCGTGCGCATGATCCACTGCGTCTCCCCGGTGACTTCGGGGACGCTCCTGGTCGGCGGTCTCCCCGCGGCCATCGACAACCGGGCCGTGAAAAAGATCACCGGCGTCATCCCCCAGGAGATCAACCTCGACATCGATCTCACGGTCCGGGAGAACCTGTTCGTGTTCGCCCGTTTCTTCGACATCGGGCGCGCGGAGGCCAACGTCCGCATCGCCGAACTCCTCCGCTTCGTCGAGCTCGAGGCCAAGGCGTCCTGCAAGATCTCGGACCTGTCGACGGGCATGAAGCGGCGCCTGCTCATCGCCCGGGCCCTGATCAACCGACCCCGCCTCATCGTCGCCGACGAGCCGACGACGGGCCTCGACCCCCAGGCCCGCCACCTCATCTGGCAGAGGCTGCGCCAGCTCAAGACCCAGGGCGCGACGCTCGTCCTGACGACCCAGTACATGGAGGAAGCCCAGCAGCTCTGCGATCGGATCGTCGTCATGCACCAGGGCCGCATCCTCAAGGAGGGCGTCCCCGGCCGCCTGGTCGAGGAGGAGATCGGCCGCGAGGTCGTCGAGATCCGGACGCCCCCTGAGGACGACGCCCGGATCGTGGGCCACCTCTCCGGCTTCGACTGCGCCCACGAGCGCGTCGGAGACACGCTCTATTTTTACTGCCGGGACGGGCACGGCCTTATGAAAAGGCTCCTCGAGCTCGACCTGCCCAACACCCTGAACCGGCCGGCGACGCTCGAGGACGTCTTCCTCAAGCTCACGGGACGGAGCCTCCACGAATGAGCCTCTCGTACCGCATCGCCTATGTCTTCCTGAGGAACCTCTATTCCTACAAGAGGTTCATCGTTCCGACCTTCCTCGTCAGCCTGGTCGAGCCCCTGTTCTACCTGGTCACGTTCGGCGTCGGCATGGGCGCCTACATGGGGGCGTTCGGCGGCAAGCGCTACCTCGATTTCCTCGTGCCCGGAGTCCTGGCCTCGGCCGCGATGATGGCCGCGTCCTTCGAGTGTCTCTACGGGACGTACGTCAAGATCGTCCACGAGAGGGTCTACGATTCCCTCATCGCGACGCCCGTTTCCGCCGACGAGGCGGTGGCCGGCGACATCGCCTGGGGCTCGTTCCGGGGCCTGATCAGCGGGACCTTGATGATGGTCGTCGCCCTGTTCATGGGCGTCGCCCCGGCCGCGCCCTGGCGGGCCGTCCTCCTTCTCGTGTTCATGGTCTTTATCGGCATCCTCTTCGGCTCCCTGGCCATGATCATCACCTCGGTCGCGCCGAGCTTCGACTTCTTCAGCTACTACACCGAGCTGGCCATCACGCCGATGCTCTTCTTCTCCGGGGTCTTCTTCCCGCTCGACCATTTCCCGGCCTGGATGAAGATCCTGGCCGAGTTCCTGCCGCTGACCCATGCCGTCCGCATCTCGCGGGCGCTGTTCACCGGCGAGCCGTCCTCCGGGCTCGGCTGGCGGCTGGCCGTCCTCGCGGTCCTCACGGCGGCCGCGTTCACGGTCTCCGTCCGCATGATGAGAAGACGACTGATCAAATAGGAGCTTTCCATGGCCCCACGGACCCTCCGCGCCGCCGCCGTTGCGGCCGCGATCGTCCTCCTCTCCGCCGCCTCGTCCGGACGGAGCGGCGTCCCGGCGGCCCAGGACAAAGGTACGGTCGGCCCCAAGGACCCCGGCCAGGCGGTCGCGCCGGTCAACCAGATCGTGACGCCTTACGGACTCCAGTCGAGCCTGCCCGGGCTCCGGCCTCAGGCTCTGGCCTTGTCCCCCGACGGGAAGATCCTGGCCGTCTCCGGGAAGACGCCCGAGCTCATCATCCTCAACGCGCTCAACGGCAAGGTCGAACAGGGAGTGCCCCTGCCGGCCGAGGAGCAGAAGGAACAGCATCCTGAGGTCGTATCGCCGATGATCCTCGATCCCGACGTCGAAGGCCAGCTGAGCTACACCGGCCTCATCTTCACACCCGACGGCCGCAGGATCTATTTGAGCAATGTCGACGGCAGCATCAAGGTCTTCAAGGTCGATCCGGACGGGAAGGTCGAGCCGTCGCACACGATCCCCCTGCCTCCGGCCGGGGCCCCGCGCCGCGCCGAGGAGATCCCGGCCGGACTGGCGGTCACGCCGGACGGCCGACGGCTCTACGTCTGCGGCAACCTGTCCAACCGCCTGCTCGAGCTCGATCCGGCGACGGGCGCGGTCGAGCGGGCCTTCGATGTCGGCGTCGCCCCGTTCGACGTCGTTCTGGCCGCCGGCAAAGCCTATGTCAGCAACTGGGGCGGCCGGCGCCCGAAGCCCGGCGATCTCACGGGACCGGCCGGCCTCGGCACCGAGGTCAGGGTCGACCCGGTCCGGCACATCGCGGGCGAGGGCTCGGTCAGCGTCATCGATCTCTCTTCGGGCGCGGTCAAGGCCGAAGTCCTGGTCCAACTCCACGCCTCCGCCCTGGCCCGCTCGCCCGACGGCCGCTATGTCGTCTGCGCCAACGCCGCTTCCGACAACCTCAGCGTCATCGACACGTCGACCGATACGGTCGTCGAGACGATCTGGGCCAAGGCCACCCCGGCCGACCTTTTCGGGGCCTCGCCCAACGCCCTCGTCTTTTCCCGCGACGGCAAGACGCTTTATGCGGCCAATGGCACTCAGAACGCCGTCGCCGCGATCGCATTCAAGCCGAAGAAGCGGAAATCCTCCCTCAAGGGCCTCATCCCCGTCGGCTGGTTCCCGGGCGCGCTGGCCATCAACGGCCGGCTCGGCACCCTCTATGTCGCCAACATCAAGGGCTTCCCCCTCAAGAAGGTCCCCTCGGACCCGACAGGGGCCCCGGGCTTCAACTCCTACCAATATCACGGCTCCATCTCGATCTTCCCCGAGCCGCGGCAGAAGGCCCTTTGGGACTTGACCCGGGTCGTCGACGCCAATTACCGCAACGAGCGGATCGCCCAGGCCTTTCTCAAGCCGCGCCCCGGGCAACCGGCCCGGCCCGTCCCCGAGAGGATCGGCGAGCCGAGCGTCTTCAAGCACGTCGTCTATATCATCAAAGAAAACAGGACCTACGACCAGATCCTGGGCGACGTCGCCGCGGGCAACGGCGACCCGGCCCTGTGCGTCTTCGGCGAGGCCGTGACGCCCAACCAGCACAAGCTCGTCCGCGAGTTCGCCCTCCTCGACAACACCTACTGCAGCGGCATCCTGAGCGCCGACGGCCACCAGTGGTCGACGACGGCCTTCGGGACCGATTACCTCGAGCGGTCCTTCGCCGGCTGGCCCCGGAGCTACCCCGACGGCATGGGGCCGGACGAGATCGACGCCCTGGCCTACGCGCCGAGCGGCTTCATCTGGGACAACGCTCTGAAGCACGGCGTCTCGCTCTGGAACTTCGGCGAATTCACGATGCAGAACTGCGGCTGGACGGACCCGGCCCGCGAGGGCGGCCCGCGCTGGGCCGACTACTGGAACGACTACGTCAACGGCGGCGGCGAGGTGCGGATCGGGAGCCGCCCGGCCATCCCGACGGTCGCCCCCTTCTCGCCGACCGACACGCTCGGCTGGAACATGGACGTCCCCGACCAGTGGCGGGCCCGCTATATCGTGAATCAGATCGCGGCCTGGGACAAAGAGGGCCGCATGCCTCAGCTCATCCTCATCTGCCTGCCCGACGACCACACCAGCGGGACGTCCGAGGGCGCGCCGACGCCCGAGGCCTGTGTCGCCGACAACGACCTCGCCTTCGGCCGCATCGTCGAAGCCTTCAGCCGGAGCTCCTTTTGGAAGGAAACGGTCGTCTTCGGCATCGAGGACGACCCCCAGAACGGCTGGGACCACGTCAGCGGCTACCGGACCACGGCCTATTGCGCCAGCCCTTACACGAAACGCGGCGCCGTCGTCAGCGCCCAGTACAACACGACGAGCCTGCTGCGGACGATCGAGCAGATCCTCGGCCTGCCGCCCATGAACCAGTTCGACGCCACGGCGACGCCGATGTTCGACTGCTTCACCGGGACGCCGGACTTCCGGCCGTTCGCGAGCGTTCCGACGAACATTCCGCTCGACACGATGAACCCGCCCAAGGAGAAGATCGCCGACGCCCTGCTGCGCCGCCAGGCCATCCAGTCGGGCCGGCTGAACTTCCGGCGGGTCGACGCCTGCCCGGAAGACATGCTCAACCGCATCATCTGGCACGCCGTGAAAGGCAGCGCCGCCCCCTACCCGTCCTGGGCGGTGACGCTTGTTGACGAAAAGGATGGCGACTGAGTTCTTCTTTTAGAGTCCATTTTCGATCTTTTCGGGACTCTATCGCGAGGCGGCGAGGGATATTTGATCTTACCCCAGTTTTGTGGACACCCAGTTAAGAGTGGTCCTCACTAGCATACTCCACCGGTGTTTGATAGTTCAGGGCTGTGTGGCGTCTTTGGCGGTTGTAATAAACCTCGATGTAATCATAGATCAGCCGCCGCGCTTCCAGTTCCGTTTCGAGCTCCACCCGATTCACCAGCTCGCTCTTCAGGGTGCTGAAGAACGATTCCATGGCCGCGTTGTCATAGCAGTCGCCCCGGCGACCGAGACTCAAGCGGATGCCATGGCGTAACAGCAGGAGCTCCATCTGATGCCCCCGGTACTGGCCGCCCCGGTCCGTGTGGAACACCAGGCCCTTCTCCACCGGATGCCTGAAGAGAGCCTGATTCAGAGCCGTCAAGACCAAGTCGTCGCCCAAGCGCGGCCCTAGCGACCAGCCTACGACAGCCCGGTTGTAGAGATCCAGAACGGCGGCCAGATAGAGCCATCCCTCCCTGGTTCTGATGTAGGTGATATCGGAGACCCAGATCTGACCCGGACGGTCGGCCTGGAAGTGCCGCTGAACCAGATCTTCCGCCTCCATCAGCCCCCCGGACTTCGTGGTCACTCGGAACGCTTTCTTCGTCTGAGACCGGATCCCCGCCTGCCGCATCAGGCGGGCTACCCGGTTCTTCCCACACGGCAGCCTCTGAGAGCGTAGCTCGGCCGTAATCCGCGGGGCCCCGTACAGCTTCCGGCTCCGCCCCCAGGCTAGACGGATCATCGTCACAAGCTTCTCGTCCTCCAACGCCCGGGCGCTTTGCGGCCTTCCCAGGTGAGCGTAATACCCGCTCCGGCTTACCCCCAGCACCTCGGCCATCTTCGTCACCTCAAAACCGGAGCTGTTTCGGTCCATGAAGCCATACTTCATTTGGGGTGTTTGGAGAAGATGACCAACGCTTTTTTTAGGATGTCCCGCTCCTGTTCCAGGTCCGAGACCCGCCTCTTGAGCCGGCGGATCTCCTCCTCATCAGGTTTCAGCCGCCCTTTGCCCGGGAAGGCTTGCCCCTGATCCGCCAGATACTCCTTCCTCTAGCGCGCGAGCATGGTCTCGGTGATCCCTAGGTCGCGGGCCGTACCGGCTAGGGTCTGTCCCTCCTCGACCACCAGGCGTACCGCGCCTTCTTTAAAGGCCCGATCATAACGACGTCGTACCTTCTCCTCGCTCATCTTGTCCCTCCTCGTTGGAATGTATTCCATTCTTTTCGAGGTGTCTACATTATCGGGGCAAGATCAATTGACCCGAGGCCCCCGTGAGGGAAGGGGGACCCGCCGGAGGCGGGGGAAACCGTTTACGGAGGTTTCCGGGGCGCGGGGGCAGGGGGCAATATCCCGAGCGCAGCCGAGAAGATAGAGTCCTCGACGATCGACCCTCGTTTCTAAAAAAAGGACTTTATAGCGACGAGTGAGCTGATGTAGAATCGGGCCCGACCGCGCAACCTGCGACCAAGGAGCGGACATGGGCGTACTCAAACCCCTCGACTGGATCATCATCCTCGTCTACTTCGCGATCATCCTCGGCCTGGCCTGGAAGGTCATGCTGCAGAAGCAGCGGACCTCGACCGACTACTTCCTGGCCGGACGGAACCTGGGCTGGCTCATCATCGGGGCGTCCATCTTCGCCTCGAACATCGGCGCGGAGCACCTCGTCGGCCTGGCCGGTTCAGGCGCGACGGACGGCGTCGCCATGGCCCACTACGAGCTTCACGCCTGGTGCCTGCTCGTCCTCGGCTGGGTCATGGTGCCGTTCTACATGCGCTCCAAGGTCTTCACCATGCCCGAGTTCCTGGAGCGGCGATTCTCGCCGGCCGCCCGGACGGTCCTGGCGCTCATCTCCCTCGTCGCCTATGTCCTGACCAAGATGGCCGTCGGCATCTTCGCCGGCGGAATCGTCTTCAGCGTCCTGCTGCCGGAGATGAGCCTCTTCGGCCTGGACAGCTTCTGGATCGGCTCCATTCTGGTCATCCTCATCACCGGGCTCTACACGGTCCTCGGCGGCCTCAAGGCCGTCGCCTACACCGAGGCCATCCAGACGCTCATCTTCATCATCGGCTCGGCCCTGGTGACCTACTTCGGGCTGAAGGCCCTCGGCGGCTGGGGCGAGCTGCGGCGGATCTGCCGGCTCGGAGATGTTCAACCTGTGGAAGCCCCTCGTGCCTCACGGGATCCAGGGCACCTGGGCGCCGGTCAAGGAGGCCGGCCGGATGGCCTGGTATTTCAACGACAACTACCCCTGGATCGGCATGCTCTTCTGCGCGCCGATCATCGGGCTGTGGTACTGGTGCACCGACCAGTACATCGTCCAGAGGGTCCTCGGCGCCCCCAACGAGCGCCAGGCCCGGCGGGGCTCGATCGCCGCGGGCTTCCTCAAGCTCCTGCCCGTCTTCCTGTTCATCATCCCGGGCATCATCGCCTTCGCCCTGGCCAAGAGCGGACTGAACCAGCCCCTTCACCAGGAGCTCTTCGGCACGGGCAAGGAGCTTATCCGGGCCAACGCCCAGAAGGCCTTCCCCATGCTCGTGGCCACGATCCTGCCGGTCGGCGTGCGGGGCATCGTCGTGGCCGGGCTGCTGGCGGCCCTCATGAGCTCGCTCGCCGGCGCTTTCAACGCCGCCTCGACGCTCTTCACCATGGATTTCTACCGCCGCCTGAAGCCCAAGGTGACCCAAGAGAAGCTCGTCTGGGTCGGCCGCGTGGCCACCGGGATCATGGTCCTCATCGGGCTCCTCTGGATCCCGGTTATCCGCGGCGGCCGCGGCCTCTACGACTACCTCCAGGGCGTCCAATCCTACCTGGCCCCGCCCATCTTCGTCGTCTTCTTCTTCGGCGTCTTCATGAAGCGCCTGAACGCCAAGGGCTGCCTGGCCGCGCTCGGCACGGGCTTCGCCCTCGGCATCTTCCGCCTGGCCGTCGACACGCCGGTCAAGATGATCTCGGGATTTTCCTACCCCGAGGGGTCGTTCCTCTGGATCGTCAATCACATCTTCTTCCAGTATTACAGCCTGATTATCTTTCTCGTCAGCGTCGTGGTCATGATCGTCGTCAGCTACCTGACCGCGGCGCCCTCCTATGAGAAGATCAGCGGGCTGACGTACGGCACGATCACGGCCGAGCAAAAAAGGGAAACCAGGGCGAGCTGGCAGACCGGAGACGTCATCGGCTCGGCCATCGTCCTGGCCCTCATTCTGGCCGCCTATCTCTACTTCACAGGGTAAGGTGAGCGGGACGCGCGCCCGGACCCCTATCGTGCCGGCGGCCCTGGGCGCGGCCCGGTGGCGACGCCTTCGAGACCACGGCCGGCTCGGGGCCTTCGTCCTGGCCGCGCTCGTCTCGCTCCAGCCGGCCCTGACCGCCCCGGCGCGTCCTCAGGCCGCCGCGAAGGCGGCGCCGGAGATCCGCCGCACGGAAACGGTCGCCCCGGGTGTCGAGCGCATCGAGATCCGCCGCGGCGATTTCACGGTGGGTCTCGGCCCGGACCGCTGGGTCATCAATGTCCTTGTCCTCGACCCGTCGAGAACGCGCCTCGCCCTCGGCCGGGCCCTCGACAAGGTCGTCGGCACCGAACGGACGAGCTCCATCGCCCAAAGGGGCGGCGCCCTGGCGGCGACCAACGGCGGCTACTTCCGGACCGATGGGCCTTACCGCGGCGAGCCGGCCGGGATCGTCGTCAAGGCCGGAAAGATCCTCAGCGAACCGTATCGCCAACGGCCCGGGCTGGCCGTTTCCAACAGGGGAAGGCGGACGCGGCTGGCCGTGGTCGACACGGTCGTCCGGATAGAGGCCGTCGCGTCAAAAACCGCCCGCCGCCGGCTCGACGGCGTCAACAGGCCCCGGCTTCCCGACGAGCTCATCCTCTTTACGCCGGAGCTCGATCTGACAACGATGACCGGGCCGGAGGGAACGGAGGTCATCATCGACAGGGGACGCGTCGCCGCCGTCAGGGACGGTAGGGGCGCCGCGTCGATCCCCCGCTCCGGATGGGTCCTTTCGGGGAGCGGCGCGGCGGCCGCCTGGCTCCGGGCCGAGCTCCGGCCCGGGGCCCGGTGCGAGCTGCGAAGCGAGGTCCGCCTCTCCCCGCGCCCTCCGTTCAACGCCGATTTCGTCGTCGGCGGCGGCCCCCGCCTGGTCCGCAACGGCCGGCCGGCGGCGGGAGATCCGGGCACTTACGGCCCCGGTTTCGCCAACGCTCGCCATCCCAGGACCGCGGCAGGCATCCGGACCGACGGCCGCATCCTTCTCGTCACGGTCGACGGCCGCCAGCCGGAAAGGAGCGTCGGCATGACCATCGCCGAGCTGGCCGCCCTCCTCATCGAGCTCGGGGCCGTCGAGGCGATCAACATGGACGGCGGCGGCTCGACGACGATGGTCGTGGCAGGCCGGGTGGTCAACGGTCCTTCCGACCTTTCCGGCGAACGTCCGGTCGGCGACGCCATCCTCGTTTTGGGCCGCTGACGGCGATTGACGCCCCCGGATGCGGCTGGTATAGTCACGTCTCATGCTCCGATCACTCCACCTGTCTCCGGGAGGCCCCATGAAGAAAACCGCCGGACTCTCACGCTGCCGGATCCTGATCCTCGCCGCCCTGGTCCTGCCGCTTGCCTTCGCGGCCGGGGGCGCTGTCGCGGCGGCCAAGAAGCCGCTCGGCTACGCCGCCTATAACGGCTGGCGCTCGATCCAGGGAGCCGAGCTCTCGCGCGACGGGCACTGGCTCGTCTACGCCCTTGTCCCCCAGGACGGGGACGGCGAGCTCGTCGCGCTGAACCTGCAAACGAACAAGGAATTCCGGTCGGCGCGGGGCCGGCAGCCGGTCATCACGGTCAACGGCAGGTTCGTCGTCTTCTCGATCGCCGCGGTCAAGGCCGACGTCGACAAGGCCAAGAAGGACAAGAAGAAGCCGGAGGAGCAGCCCAAGGGCGGCCTGGGCATCATGGATCTGGCGACGGGGCAGGTGACGACGGTCGAGCGGGTCAAGAGCTTCAAGGCGCCCGAGGAATCGGGCGCCTTCGTCGCCTACCTCCTCGAGCCGCCGCTGAAGAAGCCGGACGAAAAGAAGGACGAGGCTAAAAAGGAGCCCGAGGTCAAGCCGGAGGCCAAGAAGGAAGAGCCGAAGGCGGGAGAGGCCAAGAAGGAGGAAAAGAAGAAGGAGCCGGGCACCGACTTCGTCCTCCGCGAACTCGCGACAGGCAAGGAGACGAAGATCGCCGAAGTCGTCGAATACGCCTGGAACAAGCCCGGCACGTGGCTCGCTTACAGCGTGTCGTCCAAGACCCCGGAGAATGACGGCGCCTTCGCCCTCGAAGCGGCCAGCGGCAAGACCGTCCCTCTTCTCCAAGGGCTCGGCAACTACAAGACTCTGACCTTCGACGAAAAGGGCCTGCAGCTGGCCTTCACCAGCGACCGCGACGATTATAAATCCGAAAAGTCGGCTTCCAAGCTCTATTATTGGACACCGGCGGCTCAACAAACCCATCCCGCCGCCGGTGCTACCGAGCTTGCCCCGCCGGCGAACAAGCCAGCCCCGGCCGCCGGGGCTGCAAAGCCTGCGTCCGCCGCCGGTGCTACCGAGCTTGCCCCGCCGGCGAACAAGTCAGCGTCCGCCGCCGGTGCTACCGAGCTTGCCCCCGGCGGGGCCAAGGGCTTCCCTCAAGGCATGGCCGTCAGCGAAAACGGCCGGCTCCAGTTCTCCAAGGACGGCGGGCGGCTCTTCTTCGGCATCGCGGCGGCGCCCAAGCCCAAGCCCACGGACGCGCCCGAGCCGGTCAAGGTCGACATCTGGAACTGGAAAGACCCTTACCTGCAGCCGATGCAAAAGTCCCAGGCTGATGACGACAAGAAGCGGACGTTGATGTGCGTCATGCATTTCGGGCCGAAAGAAAATAAGTTCGTTCAGCTGGCCACGGACGACGTCCCCGAGATCACGCTGACCGAGGACGCCAAGCTGGCCCTCGGCTCGTCCGACCTGCCCTATCGTCAGCTCGTATCGTGGGACCGCGGCTACGAGGACGATTACCTGGTCAACGTCGCCGACGGATCGCGGAAGAAAGTTCTCGAGAAGAGCCCCTACGGCGCCCGGTTCTCCCCGGGCGGCAAGTACCTGCTTTATTTCAAGGACGACGACCGCAACTACTACGCCACCCGCGTCCTCGACGGCCGGACGTTCAACCTGACGGCCAAGCTCGGCGTCAGTCTCGTCGACGAGACCTGGGACACGCCGAACGAGCCCGGCCCCTACGGGACCGGTGGCTGGACCGACGGCGACGCCTCGGTCCTCATCTATGACCGCTTCGACATCTGGGACATCGCTCCCGACGGATCGAAGGCCCGGATGGTCACGAACGGAAACGGCCGGCGCGACAGGATCGTCTTCCGGTACGTCAATCTCGATCCCGACCGGAAGACGGTCCCGGCCAAAGAGCCCCTCATCCTGAGCGCGACGAACGACGCCACCAAGGCCACCGGATTCTTCCGGGTCAACCTGGCGGCCCCGGGCGACCCGGCCAAGGTCGTCATGCTGGACAAGCAGCTCGGCGGTCTGCGCAAGGCCAAGAACGCGGATGTCTTCGTCCACACGGAGCAGAGCTTCGACGAGTTCCCCAACCTCTGGGTGAGCGGGACCGACTTCGCCGGCGCGCGCAAGGTCAGCGACGCCAACCCTCAGCAGGCCGATTACCTCTGGGGCAAGGCCGAGCTCATCAATTACACCAACGGCGACGGCAAAGTCCTGCCGGCCGTTTTGATCAAGCCCGAGGACTTCGATCCCTCAAAGAAATATCCGCTCATGGTCTATATCTACGAAACCGAGGCCGTGGGCCTGAACCGCTATTATGCCCCTTCACCGGGGACGAACATCAACTTCAGCCGCTATGTCAGCAACGGCTACGTCCTTCTGAGCCCGGACATCGTCTACGAAGTAGGCTACCCGGGACCGAGCTCCCTCAAGTGCGTCATCCCGGCCGTCGAGAAGGTCCTCGAAATGGGCTTCATCGACCCGAAGCGCGTCGGCATCCAGGGCCACAGCTGGGGCGGCTACGAGATCAGCTACATGATCACCCAGACCAGCATCTTCGCCGCGGTCGAGGCGGGCGCGTCGGTCGTCAACATGACCAGCGCCTACGGCGGCATCCGCTGGGGCACGGGCATGTCGCGGGCCTTCCAGTACGAGAAGACGCAGAGCCGCATCGGCGCCCCGCTCTGGGGCCGGGCCCTCCAGTTCATCGAGAACTCGCCCCTCTTCTGGGTCGAGCGGGTCCAGACGCCCTACCTGACGATCCACAACGACGAGGATGACGCCGTGCCCTGGTACCAGGGGATCGAGTTCTTCTCCGCCCTCCGCCGCCTCGGGAAAGAGGCCTACATGTTCAACTTCAACGGCGAGAAGCACGGCCTCAGGGAGCGGGACAACCAGAAATATTGGACCGTCCACCTGGACGAGTTCTTCGACCACTTCCTCCTCGGCAAGCCCGCGCCGGAGTGGATGTCCAAGGGCGTGCCTTATCTCGAGCGCGGCGAGCGCGACATCGACGCGCTCTTCAAGACGGCCGGAGAGAAGAAAGCGGAGGAGCCGAAAAAATGATCCCCATCTACCAGGTCGACGCGTTCACCGAAGAGCCGTTCAAGGGCAATCCCGCGGGGGTCTGCCTCCTCCCCGGGCCGGCCGAAGCGTCCTGGATGCAGAGCGTCGCCGCCGAGATGAACCTGGCCGAAACGGCCTTCCCCGTTCGCGAGGGCGACGGGTTCCGCCTGCGCTGGTTCACGCCGAAGGTCGAGGTCAAGCTCTGCGGTCACGCGACCCTGGCCACGGCCCACATCCTCTGGGAGACGGGCCTCCTCGCGCCGGATCGGGAGGCGCGCTTCCGGACCCTGAGCGGGCTTCTGACGGCGCGCAAGGACGGCGGCCTCGTCGAGCTCGATTTTCCGTCCCGGCCGCCCCTCCCCAAGCCGCCGGACTGGGCCGAGGCCGTCGTCGGGGCCCTGGGGATCAAGCCCGTCTCTATCGGCATGAGCGCGGAAGACATCCTCTTCGAAGCGGCCGACGAGGGGGCGGTGCGCGGCGTCCAGCCGGATTTCGCGACCCTGCGCTCACTTCCGGCGCGCGGCGTCATCGTCACCAGCCGCTCGGCCGACAGCCGCTTCGATTTCGTCTCGCGCTTTTTCGCTCCGGCGGTCGGGGTCGACGAGGACCCTGTGACGGGCTCGTCCCACACCGTTCTCGTGCCCTACTGGGCGGGACGGCTGGGGAAGACGACGTTCACGGCTTACCAGGCCTCGGCCCGCGGCGGCACCCTGCGTCTCCGCCTTGACGGCGACCGGGTCAAGATCGCTGGAAAAGCCGTGACCGTCATCAAAGGCGAAATCGTCGTCTGATCCCCTAGGGGATGCCCACCCGAACCGGGACGGGCTTGAGAACCCGGGCCAGGTCTTTCGGGTCGAGGCCGACGAGGAAACCCCTTTTCCCGCCGTTGATGTAAATCCTGGGAAGCTCCAGGATCGATTCCTCGATAGAGATGGGCATGGGCTTGCGCAGGCCGAAGGGCGACGTCCCGCCGACCATATAGCCGGAATGCCGCTCGGCCGTCTCCGGCGGGCACGGCCGGACCGACTTGACGCCCAAGGTCCTGGCCAGCTCCTTCGTCGAAACCTCACGGTCGCCGTGCATGAGGACGACCAACGGATTCTTCGCGTCGTCTTCCATGACCAGGGTCTTGATAACGATGTGCTCGTCGACCCCGAACTCCTCGGCGAAGGTCGACGTGCCGCCGCGCTCGACAAAGGCATAGGCGTGTTCCGTGAAGGCGACCCCGGACTGCCGGAGGACCCGCACGGCCGGCGTCATCGGCGTCTTGTCGTGTCCCATCAGCTTCGGGCTTCCGGCTCGGTGTGGACGAGGACGTTCTCGATCTCCGGGATCTCCATTTTCAGGGCCTCCTCGATCCGCGACGAAAGCCTGTGGGCCTCGATCACCGGCAAGTTCGGGTCGAAGCCGCAGTGCAGGGAGACCGAAAGCCGGTCGCCCTGCCGCCGGATGAGGATGTTATGGCTGCAGGGCCGTCCGACGACGCCGTCCGCGATGCGCTTGACCCGCTCCACGACACGGCCTTCCTCGGCCGTGACGTCCCGGCCGCTGCCGACGCCCGTGCCCCGCGATTCGATGTGGGTGTTGATCCGGGCGATGGCCGGGATCTCGGCCCTGAGGTCCTGCTCGACGTGGCTGGCCAGGTCGTGCGCCTGGTGGAGGAGAAGGTGGTCGTCGACCTCGAGATGGAGATCGATATGGATCTCGCCCTGGTCCTCGTGGACGCTGATGTTGTGGACCGGGATCTGGTTCCGCTCGGCGATGGCCCGGATGCGCCGGGCCAGGTTTTCCCGCTCGGTCTCGCGCGGATCCGTGTGGATGACGACGTCGGCGCCCGGGACGAGAGCCTGGATCCTGGCCTCGACGCCCTCGGCGATGGCGTGAGTGCGCTCCAAGGTCAGGTTCCGGTCGACCTCGATGGTCATGTCGACGAAAATCCGGGCGCCGGAGCGGCGGAGGCGGACCTTGCCCGGATTGATGACCCCTTCGATCTCGTCGGCGGCGGCCACGATCTTCTCTTTGAGACCGTCGGGAGCGCCGTCGAGGAGAACGTCGATGGTCCGCTTGCCGAGCCTGTAGCTGACGAAGAGCACGATGAACGCGACGCCCAGGGCGGCCACGGCGTCGGCCCGGTTGAGCCAGTGGCTCTCGGCCGGGAGGATGTGCCTGCCGGCCCAGACGAGCGCCAGGCCGCCGAGGACGACCGCCGAGCTCCAGACGTCGGTCGAGAAGTGCAGGGCGTCGGCCTCGAGGGCCTGGCTCTGGTGCTTCTCCGCGGCCCGCCTCAGCATCCGGGAGCGGCTGAGGTCGATCCCGATCGAGACGATGACGACGAGGAAGGCCCACAGGCTCGGGTCCACCTGGATGTTGCGGAAGAAGATCCGCTGGACCGCCTCATAGATGATCCAGCCGCAGGTGATGAAAAGAAGGACGGTCTCGATGAGGGCGGAGAAATTCTCGATCTTGCCGTGGCCGTAAGGATGGGATTCGTCGGCCGGGCGGTCCGAGACGCTGACGGCGACGAGAGTGACGAGCGCGGCGACGAGGTCGAGCCCCGAATGGGCGGCCTCGGCCAGGATGCCGAGCGATCCGCTGAGGAGGCCGATGACGAGCTTCATGCCGGTCAGGCCCAGGGCGGCGATGACGGAGCTCAAGGCCGCACGCTTTTTTTCGCGCCGCGTCAAACCGATCGTCGTCGCGTCTTCTGCGGACATGGGGCGTTTTTCTCGAGGCCGGCCTCCATATTATCACGTCCGGAAGGCCCGAGCAACGCGGCGCGGTTCGTTGACAGGACCCGGCGCCTGGACTATATTTGCGGCGCATGGACGCGGTTTTCCTCGCCCGGCTCCAGTTCGGCCTCACGGCCGGATTCCACTTCCTGTTCCCGCCGACGACGCTCGGCCTGACCTTCCTCGTGGTCATCATCGAAACGCTCTACGGCAGGACGAAGAACGAGGCTTACAGGCGTCTGTCCGTCTATCTGGTCAAGATCCTGGGGACCGTGTTCGTCATGGGCGTCGCCTCGGGCATCGCCCTCGAATTCGCGTTCGGCAACAATTGGGCGGCCTACTCGCGGACGGTCGGCGACATCTTCGGCGCCCCGCTCGCCGCCGAGGCCGTGTTCTCCTTCTTCCTCGAATCCGTGTTCCTGGGCATTCTCGTCTTCGGCCGGGACCGCGTCTCCGCCCGGACCTACCGGCTGTCGGCCGTTCTCGTCTTCCTCGGGGCGCACCTTTCGGGACTGTGGATCATCATCGCCAATTCCTGGATGCAGACGCCAGCCGGCTTCCGCATGGACGGCGGCCGGGCCGTCCTGTCCGACTTTTGGCAGGCGGCCCTCAACCCCTCGACCGTCGTCCGCTTCGTCCACACCATCCTCGGCGGCTGGACGACGGGCGCTCTCGTGGCCATGGCCGCCGCGGCCTGGCTCATCCTCAAGAAGCGTTCCGCGGCGGCCGACACGGCCGCGCGCTTGATGAAGCCGGCGCTGGCCGTCTTGGCCGTGTCGGCCGTCCTCCAGCTCGGTTCGGGGCATGCCCACTCCATGCAGGTCACGCGCACCCAGCCCGAAAAGATGGCCGCCTTCGAGGCCCAATGGAAGACCATGGAAGGGGCGCCGTTCACCGTCTTCGGCATCCCCGACGAGAAGAACGAGCGCACCCGCCTCGCGGTCCGGATCCCGAAAATGCTGAGCTGGCTCGTCCACCTCGATCCCGAGGGCACGGTCCTCGGCCTGGACGAATTCCCGAAGGACGAGAGGCCGCCCGTCTTCCTGCCGTTCGCCGGCTATCATCTCATGATCCTTTTCGGGTTGCTATTCATCCTGATGGGCCTGTGGGGCCTCTGGCTCCAGGCGAGAAAGAAGCTCACGTCGAGCCGCTTCTATCTCAAGCTCGTCCTCTTCGCCGTCCCCCTCCCCTACCTGGCCAACGAGCTGGGCTGGATCGCGGCCGAAGTCGGCCGGCAGCCCTGGGCGGTTTACAGGGTCCTGCGGACGTCGGAGGCCGTCTCGGCCGTCGTCCCCGCCGGCAACATTCTTTTCTCGATCGTCCTCTTTTCGCTCATCTACGCCCTCATCGGCGTCGCCGGATTGACGGTCATTCTCCGGACGATCCGCGGCGGGCCCGATGAGCCCGCGACCCGGGCGGCGCGAGGAGACGTCTGATGGCGGCCTGGGACCTGCTCCGCAACATCTGGTTCCTGCTCATCGGCATTCTCCTCGCCGGCTACGCCGTTCTCGACGGCTTCGACCTCGGCGTCGGGGCGCTTCTCCCGTTCCTGGCAAAGAACGAAGACGAGAAACGGACGCTCATCGGGGCCGTCGGACCGGTCTGGGACGGAAACGAGGTCTGGCTCCTCGCCGGCGGCGGCGCCCTTTTCGCCGCCTTCCCCATGGCCTACGCGACGGTCTTCAGCGGTTTCTATCTGGCCCTGATGATCGCCCTTTTCGCCCTCATCCTGAGGGCCGTCTCGCTCGAGTTCCGGGCCCATGACCCGTCAAGGAAAAAGCTCTGGGAGGCGGCCTTCGTCGGCGGGAGCGTCCTTCCGGCCCTGCTCTTCGGCGTCGCGCTGGGGAATGTCGTCGGCGGTGTGCCGCTCGACGCCCGGACGGAATTCGCGGGCAGCTTCTTCACCCTGCTCCGGCCCCTTCCGCTGGTCTTCGGCCTCCTCGGTCTCTGCGCCTTCCTCCTGCACGGCGCCGCCTACGCGTCGCTCAAGTGCGAAGGAGCCTTGCGTCAGAGGGCGCAAAAGGCCGGGCGTGTTCTGGCCGTCGCCTTCGGAGCCGTGTTCGCCCTGTCCTTCGTCATGGTCCGGATCTATCTTCCCGTGGCCCTCAAGAGCGTCCCGGCCTGGATCTTCGCGGCGATCGTCGTCCTCTCGCTCGTCCTCGCGGCCGCCGGGCTGAAAAAGGGCCGGGACGGCCGGGCTTTCTTTTTCTCGTCGACCGCTTTCCTCGGCCTGTGGGGGATCGTCGGGGCGATCCAGTACCCCGTCCTCGTCCGGGCCACCGACCCCGCCCTGAGCCTGACGATCAGGAACGCCTCGTCGAGCGCGCTGACGCTCAAGGTCATGCTCATCGTCGCCCTGGTCGGGATGCCCCTCGTCGTGTGCTACACGATCTTCGCCTTCCGCGTCTTCAAGGGCAAGGTCCGGCCGGGCGGCGCGGGCGGGATATTGACGGACCGGCGCAACCATCGCCGCCCCCGCAGCGTACTCTTTAACGAAGATGGAGAATTGCATTCCTCCGCAGGTTTCTGTATTCTGACCGGGAAAGACGCCTTTCTCAGGAGGACCGCATGAAAAAGTTCGCCGCCCTCGCCGGTCTCCTCCTCGTCGCTTCTTTCGCCGCCGCCCAGACGGCCACGGTCCTCACGGGACCGTTCGACGAGGCGCTGGCCAAGGCCCAGAAAGAGAACAAGCTCGTCCTCATCGACTTCTTCTCGAGTGGCTGAGGGGGCTGCAAACTGCTGGTTCAGCAGTTTTACAACAATCCCAAATACGCCGATTTCCTCAACACCAATGTCATCCTTTACCGGGCGTCCCGCCGGCGACAAGATCGGGGACTCGATCTACGAGAGATTCGCCATCAACGCGCACGCCGACGGAGCTTTTCGTCGACAAGAACGGCAAAGAGGTCGACTGGATCGTCGGCTACGGCCCTCCGGCCGACAAGTTCCTGGAGAAGGTCAAGAAGTCGCTCGCGGGCATCGACACCTACGGCGCCTGAATGACCGCTATGCCAAGGAGCCGAACAACGTCGAGGTCGTCTTCAAGCTGGCCCGGAAGATGCGGCACCCGCTACTCGACGGAGCATGACGGCCAAGGCCCAGGAGCTCTACAAGAAGGTCATCGCCCTCGATCCCGAGGGCAAGGCGGGCAGCTACACCTACGAATACCTGAAGGCGACCGTCCCCTACACGCGAGGCCGCCGAATTCACGCTGGCTCAGAAGGCCGCGTTCAGCCGCAAGCCCGATCCCGGCGCCGCTCAGGGCTTTCATCGAGAAGTACCCGACGAGCAGGCTCGTCAAGGACGCCTATCGCTACCTCGGCTATTATTACGGCTAGACGGCCGCCAAGGAGGACGCGGACAAGTTCTTCGAGGAGTACACGGCCAAGTTCCCCGAGGACAAGGAGGCTGTCGGCTCCTATCGTCCGAGCGCATCATCAAGGACAAGGACCCGCTCGACAAGGGCCTCGCCATGGCCGAAAAGCTCAAGGACATCGCCGGCTATCCGCAGAATCCGGCGACTACCAGGAAAACCTGGCCCAGCTCTATGTCCTCAAGAACGATCCGGCCAAGGTCGACGAGGAATACGGCAAGGACTTCGCCGACGGCTACGCCTCGAACGCCGTGTTACGCCCTGACCGGCTACGCCAATTTCTGGATCGATCAAGGCAAGAACCTCGAGAGCGCCGAGGAGATGGCCGACCTCGTCGCCGGCCACCGTCCGGGCAACAAAGACGCCCCGTCCTACATGTTCGGCCAGGTGGCCGGCATCTACGCCAAGCTCAAGAAGACGGACAAGGCCCTGGCCTTCTACGGCCCCGAATTCGCCAAGAAGAGCTGGGACGACCAGTCCGCGCTTTCGAGCTACGCCGACGTTTCTGGAACCGTCAGGGGACGAACCTCGAGAGCGCTCTGGCCGCGGCCCGACGGTCGGTCGAGCTCTCATCCGGAATATCTACAACAATTTCGTTCTCGGCCAGGTCCTGTTCAAGATGAAGAACTACCCCGAGGCCCTCAAGGCCGCGGAAAAGGCCGTCGAGCTGGCTCAAGCCCATGGCCGCCAAGAACGCGGGCTATCCGACCCAGCAGTACGAAGCCCTGGTCAAGCAGATCAAGGAGGCCATGGCCAAGAAAGTAACGTCGTCTCGCCGTTTTCTCGCGGAAGGCCGGCTCCATCCGGGCGCCGGCCTTTTTTTTGTTCTTCTCCCATTTCCGGGTTTCCTCTCGCGGCGGCGATGGGTATTGCCTCGAAGCATCCCCGTGGTGGAGGGGGGACCTCGCGTAAGCGGGTGGAACCGCACCGAACTGGTTCCCGGGGCCGGGGAGCCAGAGGCAATACCCTGAGCCAAGCCGGAGAGAGGGATCTCCCGGAAATCGGGAGAAGAACCTTTTTTTGCATTCCGGCTGCGGGATGCTGTATCTTGATTTCAGATTCGCCCGTTCCGAAGGAGGACCGCATGAAAAAGCTCACCGCCCTCGCCGGTCTCCTCCTCGTCGCTTCCTTCGCCGCCGCCCAGACGGCCACGGTCCTCAGCGGACCTTTCGACGAGGCGCTGGCCAAGGCCCAGAAAGAGAACAAGCTCGTCCTGATCGACTTTTTCTCGAGTGGCTGAGGGGGCTGCAAACTGCTGGTTCAGCAGTTCTACAACAATCCCAAGTACGCCGATTTCCTCAACAAGAACGTTATCCTTTATCGGGCTTCGCGCGGCGACAAGATCGGGGATTCGATCTACGAGACGATTCGCCATCAGCGGCACGCCGACCGAGCTCTTTGTCGACAAGAACGGCAAAGAGGTCGACTGGATCGTCGGCTACGGCCCTCCGGCCGACAAGTTCCTGGAGAAGGTCAAGAGATCGCTCGCGGGCGTCGACACGTATCAGGCGACTTGAGCGCGCGCAATGCCAAGGACCCGACGAACGTCGAAGTCGTGTTCAAGCTCGCGGAAAAATGCGCCAGCCGCTACTCGCCGGAGATGACGGCGAAGTCCAAGGAGCTCTACCAGAAGGTCCTGACGCTCAACCTCGACGGTCAAACGGGCTCCTACTATGACGAAGACTACAAGGCGACCATTCCTTACAAGGAAGCGGCCGAGTTCGCCCTGGCCCAGTCTTCCGCGTTCAGCTGCAAGCCCGATCCGGCGCCCCTCAGGGCCTTCATCGAGAAGCACCCGACGAGCCGGTTCATCAAGAACGCCTACTCCTACCTCGGCTATTATTACGGCCAGATGGCCGCCAAGGAGGACGCGGACAAGTTCTTCGAGGACTACACGGCCAAGTTCCCGGAGAACAAGGACGCTGTCCGCTCGTTCATCGGGCGCATCATCAAGGACAAGGACCCGCTGGACAAGGGCATCGCCCTGGCCGAAAAGCTCGAGGACCTCGCGGGCTATCCGCTGAATCCGAGCGACCGCCAGAATATGGCCCAACTCTATGCGCTCAAGGACGAACCCGGCCAAGGTCGAAGAGGTGTACGGCAAGGATTTCATCGACGAATACGAGTCCAACTCGTATTACGCTCTTTGGGCTACGCGAACTTCTGGGTCGATCAGGGGAAGAACCTGGAGAGCGCCGAGGCCGCGGCCGACCTGGCCTTGAAGATCCGGCCGGACGATTGGTACTCCTACGCCCAGGTCGCCGATATCTACGCCAAGGTCGACAAGACGGACAAGGCCCTGGCCGTCTTCGGTCCCGAATTCGTCAAGAAGTTCAATAACGAACAGGGGGCCCTTTCGAACTACGCGACGTTCTGGACGAACGCGGGAACGAACCTCGATAGCGCCCTGGCGGCCGCCCGGCGCTCCGTGGAGCTCACCCCGGACTTCTACAATAATTTCGTCCTCGGTCAGGTCCTGTTCAAGATGAAGAATTACGACGAGGCCCTCAAGGCGGCGGAGAAGGCGGTCGAGCTTCTCAAGCCGATCGCCGCCAAGAACCCGAACTATCCGACACAGCGGTTCGAAAACCTGGTCAAGCAGATCAAAGAGGCTATGGCCAAGAAGTGACTGAGGGGGACACGTACAAAGAGTACATGTCCCCCTCTTCGTTTCCCGTCGTTTGACAACCCCCCGGGGCTCACCTATCATGCTCTCAGGCGACCCGGGATGAACAAAGCGGCTTCTTTTCTGCTCCTCGGCCTGTTCCTCCTGTCCCTGGCTTTCGGCCAGGCCCGGCCTTCTCCCCAGACCGTCGACGAGCGCGTGCGGCAGTTCCTCGACTCCCAAAAGGACCAGTGGCGGGAGGAGAACGTCACCGAGAGCGACGGCAAGTTCCTCTACGACCTCATCCTCAAGAAGCGCTACACCCGGGCTCTCGAGATCGGCACCTCCACCGGGCACTCGGGGATCTGGGAGGCCTGGGCCCTGAGCAAGACGGGGGGCTCGCTCATCACCGTCGAGATCGAGGAGTTCCGCCACCTCGCCGCGGCCCGGAACTTCAAGGCGGCGGGGCTCGACGGCCTCATCGACGCCCGCCTGGGCGACGCGCGCAAGATCGTCGCGGAGCTCGCCGGGCCGTTCGACTTCATCTTCATCGACGCCGACAAGAACTGGACCCTGGATTACTTCAATATCCTCCTGCCCAAGCTGGCGGTCGGCGGCTGCTTCGCCGTCCACAACGTCACCAGCCTCGGCTATATGAAAGGCATCCGCGATTTCCTGGAGTCCGTCCGCGGCCTCGACTATATGGACACGACGATCGAGACGGCCGCAAGCGGCGGCATCTCGCTGAGCTTCAAGAAAAAGAACCCGGCTTGACCCCGGGCCGCGTGCCCCTTAAGATTCCCTGAAAGCCTCCGCGGAAAGGAGTCGTCCATGACGAACACGAAAGTCCTCAGTCTGGCCCTGGCCGCCGCCGTCTCTTGTCGGCCTGGCCTTCACCCCCCCGCCCGTCTTCTCCGGTGACGCCGCCGCCGGGCAGGTCCTCGAAGGGCTCAAGGTCTCGAGCGGGATCCTCGGCCGGGACGTCGCTTACGCGGTCTACCTCCCGCCGGACTACGCGCGCATCGTCCCGGCGCTACCCCGTCGTTTACCTTCTCCACGGCTATACGGACGACGAATCGGGCTGGATCCAGTTCGGCGAGATCAACCTGGCCGCCGACCGGGCCATCGCCGAACGCGAGATCCCGCCGATGATCATCGTCATGCCCGACGGCGGCGTCACCTTCTACATCAACGACGCCGCGGGCAAGGTCGAGCTATGAGGACATGTTCGTCCAGGAGCTCATCCCTTACATCGACGCCACCTACCGCACCCGGGCGTCCCGGGAATTCCGGGGGATCGCCGGGCTGTCCATGGGCGGCTGGGGGACGCTCGTCCAATCGCTCCGTCATCCCGAGCTCTTCGCGGCCGGCGCCGCCTTCAGCGCGGCGGTCTGGCCGGACGAGGAGATCCTGGGCATGAAGCAGGAAGACTGGGACAAGCTCCTCGGCCCGCTTTTCGGAGCGGCCGGGCTCGCCGGCAAGGACCGCCTGACGCCGCACTTCCGCGAGGTCAGCCCTCTCGACCTGGCCAAGTCCCTGCCCGAGGACTCGCTGAAGAAGGTGCGCTACTACATCGATTGCGGCGACGACGACTTCCTCATCAAGGGGAACTGCGCCCTTCACCTGCTCCTCCTCGACCGCAAGATCCCCCACGAATTCCGGGTCCGCGACGGCGGCCACACGTGGAGCTATTGGCGGACGGGGATCGTCGACGGCCTGAAGTTCATCGGCGAGAGCTTCCACCGATGAGCGCCTCATTCCGCGACAGGCTCCTCCGGGGGGACCGGCTGGTCGGGACGCTCCTCAGCCTGCCCTCGCCGGAGCTGGCCGAGATCGCATCGTCCGCCGGATTCGACTGGCTGTTTCTCGACATGGAGCACGGGGCCCTCGGCCCGGGAGACGTCCTGCGCCTGGTCCAGGCGGCGCGCGGGCCGTGCGCCTGCCTGGTCCGCATTCCCGAGAACCGCGAGATGTGGATCAAGAAGGCGCTGGACACCGGCGCCTCGGGCATCATCGTTCCCCATGTCAACGCCGCCACAGACGCCGCCTTGGCCGTCCGCTGGTCCAAGTACCCGCCCGAGGGCGAGCGCAGCGTGGGTTTCAGCCGGGCCAATCTCTACGGGGCCCGGTTCCAGGAGAACGTCGAGACGGCCAACAGGGAGATCGCCGTCGTCGCCCAGGTGGAGCACATCGACGGCGTCCGGGCCATCGAGGCCATCCTCGCCGTCCCCGGAATCGACGCCGTTTTCATCGGCCCCTACGATCTTTCGGCCAGCATGGGCAAGCCCGGACGGATCCAGGACCCCGACGTCCGCGACGCTATCCGGTCCGTCGCGGCCGCATGCGCCGCGAAGAAAGTCGCGGTCGGGATCTTCGCCGCGGGCCTCGCCGCCTCCGCCCAAGCCCTCGAGGAGGGCTATACGCTGGTTTGCTCAGGCATCGACGTGGGCCTGTACTCCGAGTCGGCCGCGGCGATCCTCAGGGGGCTCAAGCCAAGAAATCCTTGACAGGCCTAGAGTTATATACTAGATTTTGTGTGGATTAGCATGGGTTGCCACAACTCTTGGGGCCGGATACTCTTCTCCCGCAACCCGATGTGTTCCCCGGCGACGCCGCCCCTCGAACGACTAAATGAGTTTATCCGATTCCGGGAGGCCGGACTCTAGATGGCCCGTGAGAAAATGGAAAAGAGCAAGGCGGGGGCTCTGCCCGTCGTCCTCGTCGTCGACGACGACCTCGCCTATCTCGAGAAGCTCCAGCGGGCCCTGCGGGACATCTACACGGTTCACACGACGACCAGCGGCGTCGAGGCCATCCATCTGATCAAGTCCCTCCCGGAGGTCAACGTCCTCGTCGTCAACGAAGACCTGCCCCGGATGAAGGGCACGGAGCTGCTCCGGTTCCTCAACGAGATCTTCAAGAACTCCGACACCATCATCAAGATCCTGCTGACCGAGTGCGCGTCGAACGGGACGACGATCGATCTCGCGAGCTACGGGCGCATCGACTGCTGCCTGGCCAAGCCGAGCGATCCTGCGGCCATCCGCCGGAAGATCAGCTTCCTCATCGCCCAGCGCTCGCGCGAGAAACGGTCGTCCATGCGCGTGACTCTCGACGGCTCCAAGGACATCCGCATCGAGACCGGCCCGCTCGGAGAGGCCAAGCTGGTCAATCTGAGCGAGAACGGCATGTTCCTCAAGACGCTCTCCTCCTCCCCCGAGGGTTCGGCCGTGCCATTGGATATCGCCCTCCCGGACGGGCGGCGGTACAGGGTGAACGGCCGCATCGTCCGCCAGGACGCCGACCAGGGGGGCGTTGCGGTCGAGTTCCTGTCGCTCGACGACACGAGCCGCCTGTCGCTCCTCCAGTTCATGTCGGATTACGTCGCCATCCGCGACCTCGACGAGCTCAAGCTTCGCTACCCGTTCCTCCGGACCGACGAGATGGTCCTGTTCACCGACTCGGTCAAGATCGAGTCCCTCATGCGCGAGGCCCTGGCCCGCAAGGTCGAGGTGGCCGCGGTCCCGGCCAGGTCCGGCAATCCGGAGATCCTGTCGTTCGCGGAGATCCGGCCGCCTTCGGTCTGCCTGCTCAACGGAGAGAAGCTCGATGTCAAGTTCAAGACCTCGGATCTTCTCTTCGTCTCCTTCCAGATCGGCTACGCGACCTACAACTTCGAGACGATGGTCTCGCGGATCGACCCCGACGGACGGACCCTGGTCTGCCTCTACCCGCGGGTCATGTTCTACTCGGAGAAGCGGGCCGAGCGGCGGATCGCGCCGGCCGGGAACCTCAGCGTCGAGATCCCCCTGCCGTCCCCGTTCGACCGCAAGGTCCGGGGCCGCATCACCGACATCAGCCCGAACGGCATGAGCTTCGTGGCCAACGGGGAGATGCCGGTCCTGCTCAAGGGCACGCCGCTCGAATCGATGGCCATCCTCGATGGCGACCAGGTCCTCTGGCAGGAGACGGGAGAGGTCCGCCATGTCGTGCGCGCGGAACGGGACGAAGGCGTCGGCTTGAAATACGGAGTCCAGTTCGGCATCAGCCGCATGAGCATCCAGTCGGTCCACGCGCCCGACCCGGACTTCGCCCGGCGCGGCGAGGAGGCTCACGAAAAGACGAACCCCAGAGTTTCCCTTCACGTGCTGTCGGATTTTATCCGATCTTCTCTCATGTCTCCCCATGTGATCAGACTCGAGAGCCGCCGAGGCGAAGAAATCGTCGGCCTGTTGAATACGGCGCTTCCGCTGGATAGCAGTCCCGTTCCCGTCGTCATCGTCCCCCCCGCGTTCGGCAAGACCAAGGAGACCCTCTTCGGCCTGGCCTTGACCCTCTGCGAAAATTTCCGCCTTCTGGGCAAGCCTCTGGCCGTGATCCGCTATGACGGGATCCGTAAAAAGGGTGAAAGCCATAATGATCCCGAGGCCAAAGACCCTCCGTATGAAATGCTCAATACGAACTTCAGCCAGGGCGCCGACGACATCATGACCGTCCTCGATTGGCTTCAGTCCAATCCGACGGTCCGGGCGTCTTCTGTCACCCTGCTGACGTTTTCGTTCTCGGCGCTCGAAGCGAGGATCGTTCTGCGTGACGAAGTCCGCAGGCGTCGGGTCGATTATTGGATCGCCTGCATGGGAACTCCTGAATTCCGGGACCTCATGGTCCGTGTCAACTGCGGCCTCGACTTCCTCGAGCAATATCCAGCTGGGGATCAAGCTCGGTGTCATGCCGGTCCTGGGCAATCTGGTCAACGTGGATTCCTACGTCGCTGACGGCATTCTCAATTCCGTGGCCACTCTGGACCAGGCCCGGGAGGACATGCGGCATCTCGATCTGCCGATCACCTGGATCTACGGGCAATTCGACAAATGGGTCAAGTCCGAATTCATCCGGGACGTCATGAGCGTCCAAGTCGACGCCCCGCGCGAGGTGATCTCCGTTCCCATCGGCCATAACGCCCGGACCTCCAAGGAGGGCCTGAGGCTCTTCGGCACGATCACCTCGTTGATCTTCCGCTTTCTCCACAAACAGCTCATCCAGCCGGTCATGCCCAGCCGGAAAGACATGGAGGTCATGCGGCGAGCCGAAAAGGACAGGCTGCCACCGCGCCGGCTTAAAAATCGCGTCAATTATTGGCAGCGCTATCTCATCGGCGACGACAAGCTTATAGGTTTCGACGTCATGGCCCTGTCCGATGACTACCAGCAGCTTATGCGGGACCAGCTCACGGCCCTGTGCCTGAGACCGGGTGATAGACTTCTTGATCTTGGCGGGGGAACGGGGAACTTCGTCGAGCATCTCATGGGCTCCGGGGTCGAGCTCCCTTCGCAGATCACGGTCGCCGATCTCATTCCCGAAGCCATGAAGATGGCCTCCCGGAAACTTCTCTCGAGATTTCCGGTTCTCAGAGATCCCGCCAGATTCGATTTCGTCGCCATCGACCTCGAAATGAGCCGCTATCTGGCCGTCTGCCGCTTCCTCGAAGGGGAGGTGGGGACCTTCGAGGAAATGGCGGAAAAGATCGAGAACCTGACACTCGAGAGCGCCATCAAGATCCAGGAGGATTATTCCCCACGACTCCACAGGATCCTGCGCGGCGAGCGCGTCACGCCGGCCCACGACGACTGGCTGAAGACCCAGTTCGATCTTCACGAGTATCGGATCATCACTGATTTTAACAAGGCGGCCAGGTACGTCCGTGGGCTCTCCGCGGCGAAGCCGGATTTGCGGCGCCTCATCATGCCTGGCACGCTGGAGGGAACCTTCCACCTGCCTGTCAAGGCTGGCTGGTACAATAAGATCTTGATGAGCCTCGTCCTCTCGTACATCTTTAATCCGGCCGAGACGTTGAGGGAAGCCCACCGGATCATCATGCCGGGCGGCCTTCTCGTCCTTTCGAGCATGCGGCCCGATATGGACGCGTCCGGTCCGTTCACCCGCCTTCTCGAGAAGATCGAGGCTATGCCGGCCGACGACCTTCCCCCGGAGCGCCCGAAGACTCTGCTCATCGAATCCCTGCGCAGCTTCCTCAACGACGCCCAGGAGCTCGTGGACCTCGAGGAAGCCGGCACATTCGATTTCTTCGACCCGGAAAAGCTCGAGGCTCTCCTTGAAGAGACGGGCTGGGAGATCCTCCGCCTGATCCCGTCCTACGGGAATCCTCCACAGGGATACGTATTCGTAGCCAAAGCGAGAGAGACCAATGGCAAGCCATGACCCAAAATTCGAAGATCGGTTGAACCAGGAATACGACCTGAAGGGCCGGACCCGGCTCGCGGCCTATCTCAGCCTGGGCCTCTATGCAATATTCATCGGGCTCGACGCCGTCTATACCCCACAGTACTTCCTGACTTTCCTGTTCCTTCGCCTGGGCGTGATGGCCGCGGTCGGGGTGATCCTGTTCGCCCTCACGAAGGTGCAAACGAGCAACGCGACAATGAATCTCGCCGTCACCCTGGCCCTCGTCGACGCCGCCGGCATTGCCATCATGATCTATATCTTGGGCGGCTTCCTGTCGAGCTATTACCAGGGATTGAACATTATCGTCATGGGGATGATCGTCCTCATCCCCCTGGCCTTCCGCTACACGATCTACATCTACGTCTCCATCTGGTTCATGTACACGCTGCCGAGCGTGGCCAAGTACGTTCTCGGGCAGAGGGCCACCGTCGTGGACGGCGTCACGATCGCGACCTGGCGGTTCGTTATTAACAATCTCACGTTTCTGACGTCCATCATCGTCGTCGGGGCTATCGGCTCGTCAGTCATGGAGAGCATCCGCCGCCGCGAGCTCCGCAGCCGCCTCCAGCTCGAAGAGACGACGGCCCAGCTCAAGGAATCCAACATCAAGCTCAAGAGCCTCGATGAGCTCAAGACCCAGTTCTTCGCCAACGTCAACCACGAGCTCCGAACCCCCCTCACGCTGATGCTGGCCCCGTTGAAAGCCCTCCTTGAGGGCAAGATGGGCCGCCTCACGCCGGTACTCCAGGACACATACGAGACGATGCAGCGCAACGGCTACAAGCTGCTCAAGCTCATCAATAACCTCCTTGACCTGAACAAGCTCGAGGAGGGGAAGATGCGGCTCAAGGTCAGACCGATCAATCTCGTCGAGTTCGTTCCCCCTCTCCTGGCGTCGGTCAAGCCGATGGCCGATCAGAGACAGATCCGGCTCTATTACCAGCATCCGCCTCAGCCTCTCGAGCTGACCTTGGACCCGGACCAATTCGAGAAGGTCATCTTCAACCTTCTGTCGAACGCGCTGAAGTTCACGAACAAGGGCGGCAAGATCACGATCTACCTCGAAGACAGGGACAAGACCGTGGCCATGACGGTCGAGGATACGGGGATCGGCATTCCCGCCAACATGCTGGAGACGATATTCGACCGTTTCTCCCAGGTCGACGGCTCCAAATCGAGAGCCCATGAAGGGACGGGCATCGGCCTGGCTCTGGCCAAGGAGATCGTGCTCATCCACAAGGGCACGATCCACGCCGAAAGCGAGCTCGGCAAGGGCTCCCGGTTCATCGTCGAGCTGCGCAAGGGCGAAAGACCATTTCGACGAGGATATCCTCGACCGGCGGTCGGAAGACCTTCCGATCGGGCTGAGGAGGCGCTTGACCGACACCGAGGAACCGCGGGTCCAGGATATCGTCACGGATTACCGCCGGCTCCAGCTCGTCGACCTCGAAAAGGTGGACCTCGGCAGCGGCCGCGTGGACGAAGCTAAGGTCCACGACGCCGTGATCCTCTGCATCGACGACAATCCCGAGGTGCTCAAGCTGATGAAGATGCTTCTCGCCGATGAGTTCGACCTGGAGCTCATGACCTCGGCCGAACAGGGTCTCAAGTTCCTCCGGGAAAAGAACCCCGATCTCGTCCTCTGCGACGTCATGATGCCCGGCATGGACGGTCACGCCTTCGCGCGGGCGGTCAAGGCCGACGAATCTTTGAAGCACATCCCCATCATCCTCGTGACCGCTCGGACCGGGGCCGAGATGCTGAACGAAGGTCTTCAGGCCGGCGCCGACGATTACATCTCCAAGCCCTTCGATTCGACCGAGCTCAAGGCCCGCATCCGGTCCCTCCTCCGTCTGCGCCAGATGGAATCGGAGCTGTCCCTGGTCAACCGCAACCTCAAGATGAGGACCTCCGACCTCGTCGACCAGCAGCGCTCGCTCTTCCTCTCGACGGTCAAATCGCTCGCCTCGGCCATCGACGCCAAAGACGAATACACGCGCCACCATTCGACCCGGGTCACCGACTTCTCGCTCAAGATCGCGGCCAAGATGGGATACAGCGAAAAAGAGCTGGGCGAGCTCGAGCTGGCCGCGGTCCTTCACGACGTCGGCAAGATCGCGGTCCCCGAGAGCATCCTGAACAAGCCCGGCAAGCTCACCAACGAGGAATTCAAGCTGATCCAGGAACATCCTGTCCGCGGCGAAGCCATCCTCAGTCCGGTCATCGAGCTCAAGGCGATCGGCCGGATCGTCCGGGCCCACCATGAACGCTATGATGGGACGGGCTATCCCGACAAGCTGAAGGGGCGGGAGATCCCTCTCGGGGCGAGGATCATGGCCATCGCCGACACCTACGATTCCATCACCTCGGAACGACCCTACCGGAAGGCGGCCTCTCACCGTTACGCCGTCAAGGAGATCATCGCCTGTTCGGGGACGCAGTTCGACCCCGAAGTGGTCGAGAACTTCCTGGAGATCGCAGGAACGCTCGTCCCTGACAAGGAGCCGGACAAGGAAGCGTCGAACAACGTCGCCTGAACGAGCCCGGAGTTGACCCTGTTTGGCCGCGTGGAGGCTGTGCTATAATGACCCCCCTTTGGAGGTAGTCATGGCCCACATCCAGCCTTTCCGGGGCGTCCGCCCCCGCAAGGATCTCGCCCGCCTCGTCGCCGCCCCGCCCTATGACGTCCTGACATCGGAGGAAGCCCGGGAGCTCGCCGCCGGAAATCCCTACTCGTTCCTGCACATCGGCAAACCGGAGATCGACCTGCCGCCGGGCACCGATCTCTATGCGGACGCCGTTTACGCCAAGGGCAAAGAGAACTTCGACCGCTTCCTTCGCGAGGGGACGATCGCTCCCGACAAGACCCGCGATTTCTATATCTACAAGCAGATCTGGGGCGAGCACGTCCAGGTCGGACTCGTCGCCGCCGCCTCCTGCCAGGATTATCTCGACAACGTCATCAAGAAGCACGAGCTGACCCGGGTGGACAAGGAAAACGACCGCATGCGCCACATCGAGACCCTTGGCGCGCAGACGGGGCCCGTCTTTCTGACCTACCGCCGTACCGACGCCATCGACGCCCTCAGCGCCGAAGGCATGACCAAGGAACCCGAGGTCGACATCACGACCTACGACGGCGTCCGGCACATCCTCTACGTCGTCGACGACCCCGGGCTCGTCGATAGGATCCAGGCCGCGTTCGCGGGACTCGCCGCCCTCTACGTCGCCGACGGACATCACCGCTCGGCCGCCGCGACCCGGATCAAGGTCAAGCGCGACCGCGAGCGCCCCGGCCGGACCGGCCGCGAGGAGGATAATTTCTTCCTGGCCGTCATCTTCCCGCACAGCCAGATGAAGATCCTGCCCTATAATCGCGTCGTCCGCGACCTCAACGGGCTCGAACCGGCGGCCTTTTTGGCCCGCGTGGGCGAGAAGTTCGTCGTTCGTCCCGACGGCCCGAAGGCGCCGGTCAAGAGCCAGACCTACGCCATGTTCCTCGACGGGCGCTGGTACGGCCTCGAGGCCAAGCCCGGCACGTTCGACCCGGCCGATCCCATCGGCGCTCTCGACGTCTCGATCCTCCAGACGAACCTCCTCGGGCCCGTCCTCGGGATCGCCGATCCCCGGACGGACAAGCGCATCGATTTCATCGGCGGCATCCGCGGCACCGGCGAGCTCGAGAAGAAAGTCCTCTCGGGCCAGTTCCGCGTCGCCTTCTCCTTTTTCGCGACCACGATCGAGCAGCTGTTTTCGGTGGCCGACGCGGGCAAGGTCATGCCTCCGAAATCGACCTGGTTCGAGCCCAAGCTCAAGGATGGACTCGTCGTCCACATGATCGACGAATGAGCCCCGTTATCCCCGCGGCGCTCGTCGCCCTGATCCGGGAGGAGGCCGGGGCGTTCTTCCGAAGCGCCAGAGGCAGCCACGACTGGGACCACACCGAGCGCGTCATCAAGCTGAGCCTGAGGATCGGGCGGAAGGAGGGGGCGGATCTCGGCGTCCTCAGGCTCGCCGCCGTCCTTCACGATATCGGCCGCGAAGAAGAAGACCGGTCGCACGGCCGGATCTGCCACGGCCGGAGCGGCGCGGCGCTCGCCCGGAAGATCCTGGTGAGGCGCGGCTGCGACCCCGGCACGGTCAAAGCCGTCGTCCACTGCATCCGGACCCACCGCTTCCGCAGGGGCGGCGCTCCACGGACGCTCGAGGCGCGGGTGCTTTTCGACGCCGACAAGCTCGATTCGATCGGGGCCGTCGGCGTCGGACGGGCCTTCCTCTTCGCCGGGGAGATCGGGGCGCGGCTGCACGATAAGACGATCGACATCCGGAAGACCAGACCCTACACGCGGGAGGACACGGCTTATCGGGAGTATCTGGTCAAGCTCAGCCGGGTCCGCGACCGGATGATGACCAAGGAGGGGCGGCGGCTGGCCGCCGAAAGGCACCGGTTCATGGCCGCTTTCTTCGACCGTCTGAACAAGGAGACGGACGGGGTGCTCTGAAAATGGCGTGGCACCAGGTCTACAACCCGCTCGGCAACGTCTGGCTCTCGACGCTCGTCGCCGCTCTCCCCATCATCATCCTTCTCGGCGGGCTGGCCCTGCTCAAGCTCCGGGCCCACGCGGCGGCGCTCCTCGGCCTGGCCTCCGCCGGGCTCGCGGCCGTCCTCGCCTTCGGCATGCCGGCGGGCATGGCCGCGCGGACGGCGGGTCTGGGCGCGGCCTACGGCCTCTTCCCCATCGGCTGGATCATCCTCAACGTCATCTTTCTCTACGACCTGACCTGCGAGAAGGGCCACTTCAAGGTCATGCAGGACAGCCTGACCGGCATCACCCGCGACCGGCGTCTGCAGCTCCTGCTCATCGCCTTCTCGTTCGGCGCGTTCTTCGAAGGAGCGGCCGGCTTCGGCACGCCCGTCGCGGTCACGGCCGCGATCCTCATCGGCCTGGGATTCGCCCCGCTCGCGGCGTCCGGGCTGTCGCTCATCGCCAATACGGCGCCCGTGGCCTTCGGCGCGCTGGGAACGCCGATCGTCGCCCTAGCCGGCGTCACCGGCATTGACGTCCGCCAGTTGAGCGCCATGGTCGGACGGCAGCTGCCGTTCTTTTCCCTCATCATTCCCTTCTGGCTCATTTGGGTCTTTTGCGGCTTCAAGAAGATGAAAGAGGTCTGGCCGGCCCTGGCCGTCGCCGGCGTCTCGTTCGCGGTGCCGCAGTTCCTGATCTCGAACTTCCACGGACCGTGGCTGGCCGGCGTCGGCGCCGCGATCTTCTCGATGGCCACGCTGGTCGCCTTCCTTTTGAAGTGGCGGCCGAAGAACATCCGCGAGAACGAAGGCCTGGCCGATGGCGCAGCCGCTTCCCCAACGCCCCCGCGCCTATCGGCCCCGGAGCTCCTGCGCGCCTGGCTTCCCTGGATCGTGCTGAGCGTTCTCGTCTTTTTCTGGGGCATTCCCCAGATCAAAGCTCTCCTCGACGGCCTGTCGGTCGTCCGGTTCCCTGTCCCCGGCCTGGACAGGCTCGTTTATCGAATGCCTCCCGTCGTGCCCACGGCGGCCGCGGAGCCGGCCGTCTTCACCTTCAATTGGCTGTCGTTCACCGGGACGGGGATCTTCGTCGCGGCCGTCCTGTCGGGGTTTCTGATGGGGTTCTCGCCGCGTAAGCTCATCCGATGCTACGGCCGGACGCTCAAGCGAGTGAGATTCTCGCTCCTGACCGTCGCCGCGATGCTCTCGCTCGGCTACGTGGCCCGCTATTCGGGCCTTGATGCGACGCTCGGCCTGGCCTTCGCCCGCACCGGTTTCCTGTATCCATTCTTCGGCACGATGCTCGGCTGGCTGGGTGTTGCCCTGACCGGGTCGGACACGTCCTCCAACGTCCTCTTCGGCAGCCTCCAGAAGATCTCGGCGGGACAGCTCGGCCTGAGCCCGGTCCTCATGGCCGCGGCCAACAGCTCCGGCGGCGTCATGGGCAAGATGATCGACGCCCAGAGCATCGTCGTCGCCTCCACCGCCACCCGCTGGTACGGCCACGAAGGCACGATCCTCCGCTACGTCTTCTTCCACAGCCTGGCCCTGGCCGCCCTGATGGGCCTCTTCGTCCTCCTCCAGGCCTACGTGTTCCCGTTCACCCGCCTCGTCGTGCGATAAGCAAGGCGAAGACATGTATCGCTTCGGTACGCGTCCCCTCTTTTTCTCGGATCTTGCAGGGCGTCACGAAAATCACGTTAGCATCGGGTTGGGCAGAAACGATTTCACATAGCGGATTTTGTCGCCATAGCCCAGCCGGTGCGCGGTGAGAGCGACAACCAGCACCGTAATGTGTGCGATCGAGGCTTTGAAATCGCTTTCCTTGACGTTCGCCTTGATCGAACAGGAGTCCTAAGCCAGGTGCTTAGCACAATTCGTGACACGAGGAGAAGCTTATGCTTTTGCCGCGACAGCAGCGGGGAATCTCCAATCAATCGCGCTTCGCAACACGATGGCGGGTCGGCATCGTCGCAATCACTTTGCCGAGAATCCGTTCCCTGGATACGGGACCAAATGCACGCGAATCAAAACTATTGTCACGGTTGTCACCCATCAGAAAGTACTCTCCTGGATCAAGCTGGACAGGCGAGGAACTCCGATACTGGTTCTTTCCCGGCGTGTAGGCGGCCCAGTGGCCGTCCTCCATCACGACCGTAGATCCGATGTGGTATGCCGTTGGCACCCAGCCGAAATCGATGCTGTTGAGTGACTGAACGGGCAGGGGCCTGCCATTGACAATGACACGATTCTCCTGCACCTCAATCGTTTCGCCCGGCAGGCCAAGGACACGCTTGATGTCAACTCCAGTGCGGGCGGGGAGCCGCGCCTGGACTATGTCCCCACGCCGCGGCGAACCCGTATGGAATAAAGCAATGCGGGAATACGGCACTCGTAAATCGTACGCCGCGCGATTCACAATAAACCTGTCGCCACGCAGAATTGTCGGGGCTGCCGAAGCCCCTGTGAGTGAATAAAGCCGCAGGTAACTTGGCAGGATCACGAGCAGGACAGCTGCCAACAGCAGGCTGCGTATACGTCTCTTGCCCCAAAGATGCATGAATTGATTATAGCCGCCCGCTTTATAGTCTGCAACCGAGCGAGTCCCCTTGAGTTGCGGAGGGTAAAAACCGAAGCGATGGCGCAGGGAAAACGGGCGGTTTCGGCACCGCCCATGACGCGCTATCGTTTCTTCCGGTGCGACCTTTTTACCCGACGATCTTTTTGACGCCCTTGTATTTGGCCTCGACGCGCTCGCAGGGCAGATACTCGTTTTCCATGGCCCGGTAGTCCTTGAGCCCGACGAAATCGGTGTAGTCCTCGAAGGACGAGACCCACTGCGTCTGGCCCGGCAGGGTGCCGGTCGGAGAGGCCTTGAGGGCCTTGAAGAAATCGACCAGCGCCTTGTGCGCGACCATGATCGAGGCGACCGGGATGGAGACCCGTCCGACGCCCATCTTGGCGAGCTCGGGGATGGGGATGAGCTCGGTCTTCATGCCGGTGATGGCGTCCATGAGGTTGACGGAGAGCGGCCCCTTGATCGACTTGACCGCCTTCTCGATGTCGGCCCGGCTCTTGATGCCGTCGATGAAGGCTAGGTCGGCGCCGGCTTCGAGGTAGAGGTTGCAGCGCTTGATGGCCTCGGCCAGGCCCATCCCCGCGAAAACGTCCGTCCGGGCGTTGATGATGAAGTCCTTGTCGAGCCTCGCCCGAACGGCGGCGCAAGCGCGGATCTTTCCGGCCATCTCCTCGGCCGGGATGACCTCTTTTCCGGCCATGTGGCCGCAGCGCTTGGGGAAGACCTGGTCCTCGATGTTCATGCCGGCGAGTCCCATGGCGATCAGCCTCTCGGTGACCCAGGCCGCGTTGACGGCGTTGCCGCCGCCGGTGTCGATGTCGGCCATGACCGGGATCGTAACGGCCTGGGTGATGTTCCAGGACATGTCGAGGACGTCCTTCATCCGGAGGAGGCCGACGTCGGGCTTGGCGAGATAGGACCCGGCCAGGCCGTAGCCCGAGATCTGGATGGCCTCGAACCCGGCCTTTTCGATGACCTTGGCCGAAAGGGCGTCGTGACAGCCGGGCACGGCGACGGCCCGGCGGGCCATGATGGCTTTCCGAAGGATCTGCGATTTCTTCATGTTCATGGGCTCCTTTAGATTGAAAACGGTCCCCTATTTTACATCATCCCGCGTCCGGCCGAAAGGGGCGGCGCTGGCTCGTTTGACAGACCGTTTTTGAACTGATAAAAATGGGGGCTGAGGACTGACGAACATGGCATCCGCCGCCGAACAATGGGTCCGGGACCAGGAGAGGCTGGCCAAGCCGGAGCGCGTCTATTGGTGCGACGGCTCGGACGGCGAGGCCTGGCGGCTCCTCGAGATCGGCATGAACGAGGAGCGCCTGAACGGTCCCGTCTTCCAGCCGCTCAACCAGAAGACCTGGCCGACGGCCTACCTTCACCGGTCCGCTTCGAACGACGTCGCCCGGACCGAGAAGGTGACCTTCGTCTGCCACCCCACCAGGGACGCATCGGGCCCCAACAACAACTGGATGGAGCCGGCCAAGGCCAAGAAGCTCATGACGGAATTGTCCGACGGCTGCATGGCCGGACGGACGATGTACGTCATCCCGTACATGATGGGCCACCCCGATTCGCCCTACGCCAAGGCCTGCATGATGGTCACAGACTCGAGCTACGTCGCCATCAGCATGCGCGTCATGACCAAGATCGGGACGGAGATCTTCGAGAAGCTGCGCAACCGCGAGGACTTCATCAAGGGCTTCCACTCGATCGGCAACCTCGATCCCGACCGACGCTACGTCATGCACTTCCCCGAGGACGGCCTGGTCTGGGCGGTCGGCTCGGGCTACGGCGGCAACGCCCTGCTGGGCAAGAAGTGCGTCTCGCTCCGGATCGGCTCCTTCCTCGGCTACAAGCAGGGCTGGCTGGCCGAGCACATGGTCATCATGGGCATCGAGGACCTTCACGGCAAGATGACCTACATCACCGCCGCGCTGCCGAGCGCCTGCGGCAAGACCAACCTGGCCATGATGGAGTCGGCCCTGCCCGGCTACCGGGTCTGGACGCTCGGCGACGACATCGCCTGGCTCAACATCGGACCGGACGGCCGGCTCTGGGCCATCAATCCCGAGGCCGGCTACTTCGGCGTCGCGCCGGGGACGTCCATGAAGACGAACCCGAACATGATGAAGACGGTCAAGCGCGGGGCCTTCAACCCGACGCTGTTCACCAACGTCGCCCTCGACACCGACCGGAACGAGCCCTGGTGGGAGGGCATCGACGGGCCGGTGCCCGAACACCTGCTCGACTGGCAGGGCCGCCCCTGGACCCCGGCCATGGGGACCAAGGCCGCCCACCCGAACTCCCGTTTCACGGCCTCGATCATCAACTCGCCCATGCTCGACGCGGAGGCCGCCAATCCCAGGGGCGTGCCCATCTCGGCCATTATCTTCGGCGGCCGCCGGACCCAGCTCATCCCCCTCGTCACCGAGAGCTTCAGCTGGGCCCACGGGGTGTTCATGGGCGCCCGGATGGGCTCGGAGACGACGGCCGCGGCCACGGGCCAGGTCGGGGTCGTCCGGCGCGACCCCATGGCCATGCTCCCCTTCTGCGGCTACAACATGGCCGATTACTGGCGCCACTATCTCAACATGGGCAACCGCATGTCGCGGCCGCCCAGGATCTTCGGGGTCAACTGGTTCAGGGTCGACGACCGGGGCAAGTTCATCTGGCCCGGCTTCGGCGACAACATGCGCGTCCTCAAGTGGATCATCGACCGGGTGACCGGGTCGGTGCCGGCGCGCGAAACCCCGGCCGGGCTCGTGCCCCGGATCGAGGACCTCGACATGACCGGGCTCGACCTCCCCAAGGACAAGCTCGAGAAGCTGTTCGAGGTCAGGATCAAGGACTGGAAGTCCGAAGTCGACGGGATCCGGGACTTCCTCAAGCCCTACAAGGGCCGTCTCCCCGCCGAGATCCGCGAGCAGTACGAAAAGCTCGAGCGCCAGGTCCGCTGAGCCGTCTCCAGTCAATTGTCCCCTTATGAGGACGGAATTGGCCTCCCTTTTGCCTGATATCAGGCAGGGGATTTGGCATAGCTTTTGCAGCGGTGTAATAGGGGGAATCCTTTTCATGCCCTGATATTGGCGCAGGAGGCGCGGAATGAAGAAGCTGTGGTTGGCTGCAGCATTTCTCTCCCTGGTCGCGGCGGGCTGCCAAACCCGCTTGCCTGAGGGACCTGGCGAGGATCTGGGCCCCTTCTCGGTCACCGTCTTTACGGCCTCGGGGGCCAGGCTCGAGGGCGCCGTGATCGAAGGCGGTATCGATTGGGATTACTTTCAGATCCCGACGAATTCCGTAGGCCGGGCGATCCTCCCCGATCATGCCCGGGGGCAGAAAGCCACCATCCACCTCGACAATTACTTCCCGCTGCGGGTGACCCTGGAAGAACCCTTCCGGTACACGCTGGCACCGACGCCCAAAGCGTTGAGGTTTCTCGGGGCGGTCCAAGGACTGCTCGTGCGCTCCGCCCCCGGCCGGCTGGCCACCGTGGATCATCAAGGGACGTATCACCTCTATGCGGTCGACGCCGTTGGAGCGGCAGAGATCGCCTCGGTCGATGTCCCTCACAGTGTCAGGCAGACCCAGCTCATCGGCGATTTGCTCTGGTTCTCGACATACGATGATGGTGTCTTTGTTTACTCCCTGGCCGACCCGGAACATCCCGTTGAACAGATGCATTTGGACATACCCGGAAACACCCCCCTCTTCGCCCTGCGCGATAACATGATCGTCGTCGCCAACGACGCCGAGGTCTCCGCCCTTGGCGTCTACCTCTTCGAACCGGACGGGAGCTTTGTCGAGACGGCTCGGTTCTTCGACAAATATGTCACGGCCATCGCCTTCGTCGACGGGTACCTCGTCGTAACCGGGTCTCATGAGGTCCATCCCTGGATCTACTCTCTCGAAGACCCGGCAAACCCGGTGCTCGTGTACGACGGGGTCGATCCGGTCTATTGGAGCGGCTTCCTCTTCGGGAATCAGTATCTACAAATCCCCGAATGGGACCAGATCGCGCAAAATTCCGTCTATGGGCGCCTCGATCTCACAAATCCCGCCTTGCCCCAGCCAGCAGGGTCGGTCCAAGCCGACTCGCGGCTGCTCGCCGTTATCGACGATTCTACGGCCGTCGGAAGATATTATACGATGGGCTTTTCACTGTCCGTCCTGAAGGGCAGCCTGGCCGGAGGGTTCCAGACCGTGGCTCTGATCTCCGAGGATCCGCGCTACGATTTTAACGATTTCGAGGGCTGCGCCCCGCCTTATTACGTGATCAGCGATCGTCTCTATATCCTCGAAGACAGGATCATAACGGGGTCGTCGGAATAAACGTTTCGGACGCTCTCCCGGTAGACTTTAGCGGATCGAGTCGAGGAGTGGCGCCATGTCCGCTGGGTTTCCAAGATCGTCGCCCGGGCCATGCGCCAAGCTCTTTGGGGCCGTTTTTGGCTCTTTATTCTTGATCGCGCTACTGTCGGTCCCGGTGACGACAAGGACCTCCCAGCTTCGTCAGGACCCGGGTTCAAACGTCGTTTTCAAGACGACCTATCCGCGAAATACGGCGATGTTCCTCCCTCGATATTTGTCGCTTCGGGCTCGATCGGCTGACGGCGGGGACGTCCGTGTCAGGCCGGCCCAATGGATCGGAACGATGGCGATCGTTGCTGTTCTGGGGATGTTCGATTATTTCGTCTTCTGCCGGCTGTTGAGACGAAGGCGTCGGCCGGTCGCGGAGCCCTGACCTCAGACCGCACCCTCGTGGGTCACCGGAGGCTCCGCGGGCGCGCCCTTGGCCGGCCCAAAGAATTCCGGGCTGCGGGGAGCATAAAACAAAAAGACGGCGAGCGCCAGGGCCCCCGTGAGGACGAACGGGAACCGGATACCGATGACGTCCGAAAAGACGCCGGAAATAAGCGAGACGATCGCCCCGGAGACGAGCTGGATGTTGCTGACCCAGCTGAAGGCCATGGTCTGACCGGAGGCGGGCACGGTCGACCCGACGAAGGTGTGGAGCGAAGGATAGGTCATGAGGAGGAACCCGCCGAAGGCCAGGAGACCGGCGACCGCGAGGCCCTTGGTCGGGGCGAAGCCGAGCAGGAAAAGCGCCGCGGCGGCGCCGCCCAGGCTGGTCAGAAAAACAGGCTTGCGGCCGAACCTGCGGCTCCAGACGCCGTAGCCGTATCCGGTGATGGTGCCGAGCCCGATCCACAGGGCCAGGAACAGGCCTGTCTGCCCCATGGGGATGCCGTACTTGTTATGAAGAAGTGAAGGGGCATAGTAGACGGCGACCGACCAGCCGGCCCCGCCCAAGAAGAAGCCCGGGACGAACCTCTTGATGGAGCGGAGTGAATGATGCCAGTCCGCCGGCCTGAGGGACGGCTTCTCTTGGCTCCGCGACGAGATGCCCCGCAGAGCCCAGGCGCCGAGGCCGGCCAGGACGAGGCCGAAAAGGGCCCAGACGAAGAGCGGCGTCTTCCAGCCCCAGCGCTGGGCCAGGAAGCCGACCGTCAGGTAGGCCAGGCCGACGCCGAGGTTGCCCGAGCCGCTCTGGATGCCCATGGCGTCGTCGAGCTCCCGCCCCGACCCGGCCCGCGACTTCGAAACCCAGGCGATGACGATCGGATGATAGAAGCTGGCGAAGACGCGCATCAGCAGGAAGAAAAGCAGGAGCGTCCCGTAATTCCGGGCCAAGGGGGTGACGGCCATGGAAGCGCACAGACCGAGTCCGCTGAGGATCATCAGCGTGCGGTACTCGCTCCGGAAGGAGATGCGGACGACCAGGAACTGGACGACGAGCGAGGTCAACAGGCCGAGGTTGGATAAGATCCCGATCTGGGAATAATTGGCGATGAGGAAACCCTGCGAGAGGAGGATGGGGAAGATCATCGGCGTGATGATCGAAGCGGCGTCGGTCAGCGCGTGAAAGAGCGAAGCGGAGAGAAGGATCTTCTTTTTCATGGATTCGGGCGGACGCTCCGGCGGGCCGATCCGGCCTCAGCGCCGTTCGTACGATTCGATGATCGACTGGTAGACCAGGGCCTTGAACTTGGCCTGAGCATCGCTCCCGGTCGCCGGCATCAGCTGGGTCATGAAGACGGCGACCAGCTTCTCGACGGGATCGACCCAATAGGACGTGTGATAGGCGCCGCCCCAGCCGAAGGCCCCGACCGAGCCGGGATCGCCGTTGCGGCCGAGCTCCTCGGTCAGCCAGAACCCCAGGCCGAAACCCTGGCCCGGGACGCCATAGAGGCTGCCGACGTGGTCGGCGGTCATGAGCTCGACCGATTTCGGGCTGAGGATGTGCACGCCGCCCCACTCCCCGCCGCTCTGGAGCATGAGCAGGAAGCGGGCATAATCCTCGGCCGTCGAGAGGAGGCCGGCGCCCCCGGCATAACAGACCCGCGGCCCCTTGACGTAGGCGAGCTCCTTGGGGTCGGTGACGAGCTCGACTTTGCCGTTCTTGCCGATCCCGTAGACCGCGCTGAGGCGGTCGATCTCATGCTCAGGCAGGAAGAACGACGTGTCGACCATGGACAGCGGCCCCGTGATCCGCGTCTTGACGAAATCGGCCAGGCTCATGCCGGAGACGACTTCGACGAGGTAGCCCAGGATATCGGCGTTGTAGCCGTAGACCCACTTCTCCCCCGGCTGGGCGTCGAAGGGCAGCTCAGCCAGCTTTTTCATGTAAGAACCGACGGGCTCGGGCCTGTCGGCCAGGAACCAGCCCTGGAGGCCGGCCGACTGGTAAAGGGCCTTGGCCGGACCGTCGCCGTAGGAAATGCCGGCCGTGTGGGTCAGAAGGTCGCGGATGGTGATCTGGCGCTTGGCCGGGACGATCCTGTAGCCCGGACCTCTCTTGGAATTGTCGGGGACGGCCACCGTCGTGGCTTTGAACTCGGGGATGTATTTCGAGACGGGATCGCCGAGCAGGAGCTTTCCTTCCTCGAACAGGATCATGACGGCGACGCTCGTCACCGCCTTCGTCTGCGAGGCGATGCGGAAGATGGCGCCGGTCGGCATGGGCGCGCCCGTCGTCGGGTCGATCTTGCCGCAGGCCTGGAGATGGGCGACCTTGCCGTCGCGGGCGACGAGCGTCACCACCCCGCCGAGCCGGCCCTCATCGACATACCTCTGCATGACCTCGCCGATCCGTCCCAGTCGCTCCGTCGACAGTCCGACCACCTCCGGCCGGACTCTCGGAAGATCGGCCGCGAAGGCGGGCAGGGACAGCCCGGCGATGATCGCCAATATGCAGAATCTAAACGATTTGTTTCGACTCATGCGGGCCTCCATTCATCGCGCGATTTACTCTGCTTATACCAGAACATGCCCGGGCGGGTCAAAACGCCGGGGCAAAAAATGGGGACGTTTCTGTTTTTCAGAAAAATGCATTAATTTCGAAAACAGAAACGTCCCCATTTTCCTCTGCTTTGTTCCCGAAGAACGGCTTGTCCTGGCATTTTATTCTCCATATAATAGGCGGGCCATGCGCCAGGCGTCTTTCGCGAAAGGACGATAACCATGCAGCTTCACCTCCTTGACTGGATCGTCATCGTCTTCACTCTGTTGATCTGTTTCGGCCCCGCTCTCTATTACCGCAAACGGGCCGGGCAGAATACGGCCGAGTTTTTCGCTTCGGGCCGGTCCGTGCCGTGGTGGCTGGCCGGGCTGTCCATGGTGGCCACGACCTTCAGCAGCGATACGCCCAACCTGGTCACCGACATCGTCCGCCGAAACGGCGTCGCCGGCAACTGGGTCTGGTGGGCCTTCACCCTGACCGGGGTCGCGACGGTCTTCTTTTACGCCAGGATGTGGCGCCGCTCCGAGGTCCTGACCGACCTCGAGTTCTACGAGATCCGCTATTCCGGCAAGGCCGCGAGCTTCGTCCGGGGATTCCGCTCGGTTTACTTGGGCTTCCTCTTCAACTGCATCATCATGGCCACGGTCAACCTGGCCGCCTGCAAGATCGCGGCCATCATGTTCGGTCTCAACCGCTGGGAAACCCTCATCGCCGTCGGCCTGCTCAACGTCGTCTTCGCCGCGCTCACCGGCCTCTGGGGAGTGCTCATCATCGACATGATCCAATTCTTCACGATGATGACGGCCGTCATCGCCGCGGCCTACTTCGCCGTCCGCGCCGTCGGCGGACTTGGCCCCATGGTGGCCAAGGTCTCGGCCATGACCGGCCCCGGCGGCATCAACTTCCTGAGCATGCTGCCGAACTTCAAGAGCAACTGGGACCTGGCCATCGCCATCTTCATCATGCCGCTCGCCGTCCAATGGTGGGCGGTCTGGTATCCCGGCGCCGAGCCCGGCGGCGGGAGCTACATCGCCCAGCGCATGCTGGCCTCCAAGTCCGAAAAAGACTCCCTGGGGGCCGTCCTTTTCTTCAACCTCGCCCACTACGTCCTCCGGCCCTGGCCCTGGATCCTCGTCGCCCTGTCGTCGCTCATCATCTTCCCGCAGCTTTCGGACATCCAGAAGGCTTTCCCCAACCTCGACCCGAGCCTGCTCGGCCATGACATCGCCTATCCGGCCATGATGAAATTCCTGCCCGTGGGCTTTCTCGGCCTGCTCGTGGGAGGGCTCATCGCGGCCAACTCCTCGACCAACCTGACCCACCTCAACTGGGGCGCGTCCTATCTCGTCCACGACTTCTACCGCCGCTTCATCAACAAGACGGCGACCGAAAAGCACTATGTCATGGTCGGCCGGCTGGCGACCATCGCCCTGTTCTTCGCCGCCGGCGCCATGGTCTTCGTCCTAGACACGGCCAAGGACAGCTTCGACATCATCCTCCAGGTGGGGGCCGGCACGGGTCTCCTCTACCTCGTCCGCTGGTTCTGGTGGCGGGTCAACGCCTGGTGCGAAGTCAACGCCATGGTCTCGTCGTTCGTCTTCTCCCTTCTGATCCTGATCATGCGCAAGTTCGGCGTCTTCATCCCCACCCACTACGCTCTCATCCTGACGGTCGCGGTGACGACGATCAGCTGGATGCTGACGGCTTACCTCGGGCCCAAGACCGACCGCGAGAAGCTCATCTCGTTCTACAAGAAGGTCCGGCCGTTCGGCCCGGGCTGGAAGAAGATCCGGGAAGAAGCGGGCATCAGCGAAGCCGAGGCCAAAGCCACTCACCAGAATTTCCCCCAGGCTCTCATCGGCTGGGTCTCCGGGTCGCTGACCATCTGGTCAGCCCTGTTCACGGTCGGCAATGTCCTCTATGGCCGCTGGGTTTACGCCGGCGCGCTCTTTGTCGTGTTCGTCGGGAGCGGCCTCGTCCTGGTCAGGGTCGTCAACCGGCTCTGGGCCAAAAGTCCGGGCGACGCTCAGATGCCGGCCGCGGGATAGCCGTCGGCCCCTGCGCGGAGGCACCGACGAGCGGCGGCGGCCTCCGGATCGACCGGGAGGATCAGAATTTCGTATTGAATACGGGCAGGACGCGGAGTCCTTTGGGATTGTCGCGGACGATGTTGACGACCCCGAGCTGGATCCCCTTTTCGATGGTCCAGGCATAGTTGACGATGCCGACCGACAGCCCGTTGAGCCTGCCGCGCATGTGGTTGAAGGAGCTCACCACCAGTCCCTCGAGCCGTCCGCCTTTCTCGATCCTGATCATGGCGGCGCCGACAAAGACGCCCTTGAGATCCTTCCCGCCGGCGCCGATGCCGCCGACGACCAGACCCCTGATCTCCGGCGCGCCCGCGGCCAGACGGAAATGGAAGGGAAAAAGTTCACGGATTTTCTTTTTCCGACCCCTTACGGCAAAATTCTCCGGATGGTGCTAAAATAGGTTCGGGACACGGAGGGGGTCATGAAAAAGCTCCGGATCTGGGCGATGGTCGCCCTGACGCTGGGCATCCTCAGTCTCGTCCTTTTGTTCCTCATGGTCCTGGCGCTCGCGGACATCTATCACGGAGAACAGAACGTCACCGCCGAATGGGGTCTCCTGCAGCTGGGTTTTTTCGTCATCTTCTTCCTCATCGTCGCCACGTTCATCTCCGGGGGCCTGGTGCTCAAGTACTTCCGGGACAGGGACGACCGGAAGGGTGCCGGGAGGGCGTGACCCGACGTCCGCGCGGGCTTGTTTGACGCCCCGCCGTAAACCCCGTATATTGGGGAAGTCGATCTTCCCAAAATCCGGCATCCGGAGGGAACGATGTCTCAAACCCCGCAAAAAACCAATTGGGCTCCCGTCCTCGTCCTCGGCAGTCTCTGGGGACTCTCGGAAGCGGCCCTGGGCATGTTTCTGCGTCAGTGCGCCTCGACCGTGTCCGGCTCGCTGATGACCGGCGCGGCCTTCCTGTTCCTGGCCGCGGCCTGGGCGATCTCGCCGCGACTCAGGACGATGGCCCTGATGGTCGGCATGGCCGCCGGCTTCAAGCTCTTCGACGCCCTGCTCCTCGGCCTGCCCGTCCTCCACGGCGCGATCGGCAATCCGATCTTCGCCATCGTCATGGAGGGCGCGGCCTTCGTGCTCATCCTCGGCGTCGTCAGCAAGTCGATCGCCGGGAAGGCGGCCGGCCAGGGACTCTCGGGCGGCCTCGCGGCCCTGGTCGCGGTCAACGTCTTTCCTCTGGTCAAAATCGCGACGGGCGTCGCGCCGTGCGTCACGGGCACGTCCTACCCGCTTTCGCTCTACTACGCGCCGATCGCCGTCGCCCTGTCGGCCCTGACCGTCCCGCTCGGGCTCCTCGCCGGCAACGCCCTGACCTCGCTCGAGACGCGGCCGGTCCGCCTGCGCTGGCTCTCGCCCGCCACGGTGGCCCTCTCCCTCGGCGCCCTGACCCTGCTCAGGCTGCTCTGATCCCGCGCTCCCAAGGAGACCCCGATGGAGAAAAAGCCTGCCGATAAGCCTCGCGCCGGCGTCACTCGCCGGGATTTCATCAAGGGCATGGGCACGGGCGCCATCGGCACGGCCGTCCTGCAGCCCCTGCTCGGCCAGACGATCGCGACTCAGAAAGGCCGCGTCCCCGTCTATGACCGGAAGACGATCACGCTGACGGTCAACGGCCGGACGACGACGGTCGAAGTCCAAGCCAACGAGACCCTGCTCGACGTCCTGCGCGAGAAGCTCGACCTCACCGGCGCCAAGCGGGTCTGCGACCGCGGCGAGTGCGGCGGCTGCACCGTCCATCTCGACGGCGAGCCGGTCTACGCCTGCATGTCTCTCGCGATCCGCGCCGACGGCCGGACGATCAAGACGGTCGAGGGCCTGGCCGCGGGAGACAAGCTCCACCCCGTCCAGGAGGCGTTCATCGAGAAGGACGGCTACCAGTGCGGCTACTGCACGCCCGGCTTCCTCATGGCCGCTTCGGCCTTCCTCGAAAAGAACCGGAATCCGTCGCTCGACGAGATCAAGCAGGCCCTCTCGGGGAACCTCTGCCGCTGCGGCAACTACGCCAAGATCTACACCGCCGTCGACACCGCCGCCAGGAAGATGAGGGGGGCGTGACATGAACAGCAAAGAGTATATGGCCCTGACCATGATCGACACGGCCGGCCAAGAGGGTCCGGCCGAGGCCGGGCCGGCCGGCCAGACGCCCGCGCTCAAGCCCGCCGACTATCGCTGCATCGGCAAGCTGACCTCCCGCGTCGACGGCCGCGAGGTCGTCAGCGGCCGGGCCAAATACACCCATGACGTCAAGCTCGTCGGCATGCTGATCGGGAAGATCCTGCGCTCGCCGCGCGCCGCGGCCGAGGTCGTTTCGATCGACCTCGCCCCGGCCCTGGCTTTGCCCGGCGTCGCGGCGGCCGTCAAGCTGGCCGAGGGCAGGGTCCGCTATGCGGGCGAGCAGGTCGCGGCCGTGGCCGCGGTCGACGAGCGGACGGCCGAGAAGGCCCTGGGCCTGATCAAGGTCGAGTACAAGTCCCTGCCGTTCGTCGTCGATTGGGAGAAGGCGCGCGACGCCGGCGCTCCGCAGGTCCGGGACGGCAAGCCCAACGTCGAACCGATCAATGACTACAACCGGGGCGACGTCGAAAAGGGCTTCGCCGAGGCCGATGTCGTCGTCGAGAAGACGTACCGGACGGCGTTCGAAATCCACCACCCCACGGAGACGCACGGCAGCGTCGCCGTGTGGGACGGCGGTCATCTCCTGGTCATCGATTCGACCCAGAACGTCCACGGTGTCCGCGACGGGCTGGCCCGGGCGCTCAAGGTCCCGGCGTCGAACATCACCGTCATCAAGACCTACATGGGCGGCGGCTTCGGCAGCAAGCTCGGCCTGAACGACCATACGGTCGTGGCCGCGAACCTGGCCAGGCAAACCGGGCGCCCGGTCAAGATCCTGCTCTCGCGCCGCGACAATGCCATGTGCGTCGGCTACCGGCCATCGTCCCTGCAGACGTACAAGGTCGGGGCGAAGACGGACGGCACGCTGACGGCCTTGAAGCTGACCAACACGGCCTCGGGCGGCATCGGGGCCGGCGACGACGTCGCCGAACCGTTGGTCGACATCTACAAATGCCCCAACTGCAAGGCCAACGAACAGACGGTCTACACCAACACGGGCGGGTCACGGGCGACGCGGGCCCCCGGCCACACCCAGGGCGTCTTCGGGCTCGAGGGCGTGATGGACGAGCTGGCGGCGGCCCTTGACATGGACCCGCTCGAGCTGCGCCGGAAGAACTATTCACTCAAGAACCGGGGCGACACCGGGATCCCTTATTCGAGCAAGGCCCTCGACACGTGCTACGATCTCGGGGCCCAGGCCGTCGGCTGGGAGCGCCGCAACCGCAAGCCCGGCGGGGGGACCGCGAACGGGCCGTGGCGTCGGGGCCTGGGCGTCGCGACGAGCATCTGGTACGGCGCGGGCGTGCCCGGGACGCTGGCCGACATCGTCCTCTATCCGGACATGTCGGTCGAGGTCATCTGCGGCACTCAGGACATCGGCACGGGCACGCGCACCCACATGGCGGTCGTCGCGGCCGAGACGCTCGGGCTCGAACCCCCGGACATCGCGGTCAAGGAAGGGAATTCGGACTACCCCTGGGCGCCCGCGTCGGGCGGCAGTCAGACGACGCCGTCCGTGGCCCCGGCCGTCCGCGACGCCGGGCTGAAGGCGGTCGAACGGCTCAAGACGGTGGCGGCGGCCCGGCTCAAGATCGACGCCGCCGACGTCGTCATGGCCGACCGCAAGTTCTCGTCGAAGGCCGACCCGTCCAAGTCGGTCCCGTTCGCCGACGTCTATCGCGACCTGCGCCGGGAGACGGTCTTCCACGGCGAGAGGAGCGGGATGCCGGGCGATTTCGCCTACAACACCTTCGGAGCCCATTTCGCCGAGGTCGAGGTCAACGTCGAGACGGGACGGATCCGGGTCTTGAGGTACGTCGCGGCCCAGGACAGCGGCCAGATCATCAACAAGCTGACGGCGGAAAGCCAGGTCCTCGGCGGGATCACGCAGGGCTTGAGCGCGGGCCTGTTCGAAGAGCGGGTCATGGACGACGCGACCGGGAATCCGGTCAACCCGAATCTGCGCGATTACAAGATCGCGACCTCGCTCGACATTCCCGAGATCGTGCCGGTCTTCGCCGACCTCGTCGACCCGCGCATCAACAACCTGGGGACGAAGGGGCTGGGCGAGCCGGTGCGGATCCCGAGCTCGGCCGCTATCGCCAACGCCGTGTACAACGCGATCGGGGTCCACGTCCGCGAGATCCCGATGACGCCCCAGCGCGTCCTCGAGGCCCTCAAGAGAAAGGAAGCCGCGTCATGAGAGAATTCAAGATCGCGGAGCCTCGGACGGTGGACGAGGTCGCCGCTCTGCTCACTGAAGCGACCGAGACCACAGCCCTCATCGCCGGAGGCACGGACCTCATCGACGAGCTCAAGAGCGGCGTCTCGACGGCCGGGCTGGTCGTCGATCTGCGGAGAGTGCCCGGACTCGCGGGCATCGCGGCGGAGAAGGGCGGACTCCGGATCGGGGCCATGACCCGGATCGTCGATCTGGCCGGGGATGCCGCGGTGGCGCGGGATGACCCGGGCCTCAAGGAGGCGGCGCTGTCGCTGGCGACGCCGCAGCTGCGCAATGTCGGCACGGTCGGAGGCAACCTCTGCCAGCGGCCGCGGTGCTGGTATTACCGCGATCCCGAGGTCATCTGCCGGAGGAAGGGCGGCTTCAACTGTTTCGCCTACCAGGGGCGGAACAAGTACCACTGCCTCTTCGGGGGAAACGGCTGTTTCATCGTCTATCCGTCGGACCTGGCCCCGGCGTTGATCAGCCTGGGCGCGACGGCGACGATCGCGACGGCCAAGGGAGACAAGACGATCCCGCTCGAGGCGTTCTATGCCGGGCCGGAGGTCGACGTCACGCGCGAGAACGTGCTGGCCAAGGGACAATTCCTGAAGAGCGTCTGGGTCCCGGCGCCGAAAGCCGGACAGAAGTCGACCTACGTCAAGCTCGAGGAGCGCGGCACCTGGGACTTCGCCCTCGTGTCGGCGGCCGTGACGGGCGTCGTCAAGGGCGGCTCGCTCGCGGACATATCGATCGTCATGGGCGGCGTCGCGCCGGTCCCGTGGCGATTGAAGAAGGCCGAGGATGCGCTCAGGGGAAAGGCGGTGACGGAGGCGGTCGTCAGGCAGGCGGCCGACGCCGCGCTCGCCGACGCCTCGCCCCTGCGGGAGAATGGCTACAAGACCGACCTCGTCTTCGCCGCGCTGAAAAACGCGCTGACGGCCATCGCCGCATGACTTACAGCTTCCCCAAGCTTCTCGAAGCTCTGGCCGAGGGGCTGCGATCGGGACAGAGACTTGCGCTGGCGGCAATCGTCGAGACGGACGGCTCGACCCCGCAGGTCGTCGGGGCGGCGGCGGTATTTTCGAGCCAGGGGCTCGTCACGGGAACGGTCGGAGGGGGACTCCTGGAGGCGCGCGTCGGAGAAGCCGCCGCCAAGGCTCTGGCTGACGGAGAACCCCGGCTGATGACGGTCCGGCTCGACGCCGATCCTTCGGACATGGAGGGCGCCATCTGCGGCGGCACGGCGCGGCTGCTCGTCGATCCCGGGATCGATGCGGCCAAGGGGATCTTCACGAGCGCGCTCGAAGGCTTCCGGAAGAGGCGCCGGGGGGCTCTGGTCAGCCGCATGGTGCCGGGTCATGACGACACGGTGGCGGTCGAGCGAGGCTGGCTTCCTGAGGGAGTCCCGGTCCTGCCGGACGATCCCGTCTTCGGCCACGTGGCGCCGGAGATCCTCGAGGATATTCTCGCGGCCGGGCGGCCGCGGCTCATCGGAGCCAAGGACCGGATGTGGTTCATCGAGCCGGTCCTGCCCTTGCCGAGGCTCATCGTCGCCGGGGCGGGGCACGTCGGGAAGGCGGTCGCGCGGCTGGGCGGCCTGCTCGATTTCAGCGTCACGGTCATCGACGATCGGCCCGAGTTCGCCAACGTCATCAACGTCCCCGAAGCGGACGAGGTCCTCCAGGCCGACATCGGCGAAGCGATCCGCGGCCTCGAGGATTCGCCGGACAACTATTTCGTCATCGTGACGCGGGGCCACCAGAAAGACGCCGAAGCGCTGCGGGCCGCGATCGGACGGGAGGCGGCTTACGTCGGCATGATCGGGAGCAAGCGCAAGATCGAGCTCATGCGCTGCGAGTTCCTGGAGAACGGCTGGGCGACGGCCGAACAATGGGCCGGGATCCACGCCCCGATCGGAGTCGCCATCGGATCGACGACGGTCGAGGAGATCGCCGTCAGCATCGCCGCCGAGCTCGTGTTCGTCAGGTCCGGGCGGGCGGAGACGGTCCGGCCGTGATCTGGGCCGTCGTTCTCGCGGCGGGCGAATCCCGGCGGATGGGCAGGCAAAAGCTCCTCCTCCCCTTCGGCGAGACGACGGTCGCGGGGGCCGTCGTGGGGGCGGCTCGGGCCTCGCGCGCCGGCCGGACGCTCGTCGTCCTCGGCGCGGACCGCGAAGCCATCCGCCGCGGGCTCGAGCCCGCCGGCGTCGATTTTGCCGTCAACGAGAACTATCCGCTGGGCATGCTCACGTCGATCCAGGCCGGATTCAGGGCCCTTCCCGACGACGCCAAGGCGGCCGTGGTCTTGCTCGGCGACCAGCCGTTCCTGGCCGCGCGGGTCATCGACCTGGTCATCGATGCCTACGAAGCGGGATCCAAGGGCATTGTCGTCCCCGCCTTCCAGGGCCGCCGCGGCCACCCCGTCCTCATCGACCTCAGGTACCGGGACGAAGTCCTGGCGATCGACCCGGCCGACGGCCTCCGCCGCCTGATGCTCGCCCACCCCGGCGACATCCTCGAGATCGACGCCGCCGACCCCTCGATCCTCCGCGACCTCGATACCCCCGAGGATTATCGGGATTTGACTCGTCGCGGATGACGCCATACTATATTGTCGGGAGGGAAAACGAGCTCCGGACAGGGGGAAAGCCATGCACGCGCGTATGCTCAGAATGCAGGTCAAGGCCGATCGGATCGACGAGGCGGCCCGGCTTTTCGCCGAGGACGTCATCCCGGGCTGCCGCAGCCAGGCCGGGTATCGCGGCGCCTACTTCCTGGTCGATCGCAAGGTCGGCGAGTGCGTCCCGGTCACGCTCTGGGAGACCGAGGCCGATATGATCGCCACGGAGGAGAACCGCTTCTTCCAGACCCAGCTGAAGAAGTTCCTCGGCCTCTTCCACCACGGACTCGTCCGCGAGGCCTACGAGGTCGCGGTCTCCGACCTTCCCTGAAGAACGGGTCAAACCTGAGCTTGTCCGGGCTTGAACCCCCTCGTCTTTGTCCGGACCCGCCGAGTGTGCTATAAATCACCAGATCGGAAGAAAGCCCTTCATCAAAAAATGACCGCAGGAACGACGGGGCCCGCCGTCCGGGTCCTTTACGAGACCGACGACTACATCGCCGTCGACAAACCCGAGGGGGTCGTGTCGCTCGCCGAAGCGGGTAAGGGTGGCTTGCCCGAGCTGATCAAGCCTCACGACCCGGGCAAGCTCTATCCCGTCCATCGCCTCGACCGCGGCGCCTCCGGCGTCATCGTCTTCGCCAAGAACGCCGCCGCCCATCGCCACCTCAACGGCGAGTTCGACCGCCGCGAGGTCCGCAAAACCTACCTGGCCGTCGTCGACGGCGTTCCCTCGTCCAATCGCGGCCAGATCAACGCCCCGATCCGCGAGTTCGGCTCCGGCCGCATGGGCGTCGACCCCAAGCGCGGCAAGCCGTCCTCGACCGAGTGGAAGCTCGCCGAAAGGCTCGACGGCGCGACCCTCCTCCGCGTCAGCCCGGCGACCGGCCGGCGCCACCAGATCCGCGTCCATCTCTATCATATCGGCCACCCCATCCTCGGCGACCTCCGCTACGGCGACCGCGCCCGCCAGGAGCGCTTTCCCCGCCTCATGCTCCACGCCCTCTCGCTCGAGTTCACCCTCCCCTCCGGCGAGCGCGTCACCGTCGAGGCGCCGCCGCCCCCGTCCTTCGAGGAGGTCGTCGCCCGGCTGAGACGCCCCAAGGCGGCGGCCAAGAAGACCGAACAAAGGACCTCGTCATGAAGCGAATCTCCGCCCGCCGCCCCTCGGCTCCCCTTTTCATCCTGTTCGTCTCATTCGGCGCCCTGGCCGCCTATCTCACTCTCTCCCCGTCCGCCACCCCGACCATATCGGGCGCGGCCAAGGCGGCCGCGGCCCGGCCCACGGCCGACGGCGCGAAGGCCTTCGCCCACATCGCCTTCCTCGCCTCGGACGAGCTCAAGGGCCGCAAGGCCGGCACGCCCGAGTACCGCCGGGCCGCCGAATACGTCGCCGCCGAGATGCGGAAGGCCGGGCTCAAGCCCGGCGGCGAAAACGGCACCTGGTTCCAGGAAGTCCCGTTCAAGGCCTGGACGGATTTCGAGCAGCCCATCCGTCTCGAGATCCTGGCGCCGGCTCCTCGCGTTTATTTCGCCGGCCGCGGCCGTGACTTCACCCCCGTCAACGGCACCGGGTCGGGCACGGTCCGGGGCGGGCTCGTCTTCGCCGGCTACGGCGTCGTCTCGGAGAAGGACGGCTGGAACGACTACGCCGCGCTCGACGCGAAAGGGAAGATCGTCCTGCTCCTGCCCGACCTCCCCGACTCCCTCGGCGGCGAGGCCAGGGCCGACTGGGACTTCGGGAAAAAGGTCAGGACGGCGGCCGAGAAAGGCGCCGTCGGCCTCATCGAGATGGACCTCTCGACGCCCGGCGAAACCCGCCAGCCCGGCCGGCGGCGGCCGCGCCCCGGCTCGCTCAGCCCGGGCCAATGCCCCCAGGGTTTCGTCGTCATGCGGGCCGGACAGGGTTTCCTCAGCGACGCCTTCTATCTCGTCGAGAAGAGCTGGCGGGACCTCGTCAGCAAGACCCTCCGCCTCAAGAAGTCCTTCACCCTCGACCTCGGCGTCGAGGCGGAGATGGAAGCGCATTTCGTCTCCGGCGACCGGACCGCCCCGAACGTCGTCGGCATCATGCCGGGCGCGGACCCCAAGCTCAAGGGCGAGGCCCTCGTCATCGGCGGCCACCTCGACCATCTCGGCGTCGGCGTCGACGGCTGGATCTACCCGGGCGCGGACGACAACGCCACCTCGGCCGCGGTCCTGCTCGAGACCGCCCGGGCCCTCACGGCGGCGAAATTCAAACCTGCCCGCACCGTCGTTTTCTGCTCCTGGGCGGGCGAAGAGCTCGGCCTCCAGGGCTCGCGCTATTACACCGAACACCCCGTCATCCCGCTCGATAAGACCGCCCTCTATATGAACATCGACATGGTCGGGACGGGCGACAGCGATCTCCTCGTCGGCGGCATGACCGAGTTCGCCGAGCTCTACGAGATCGCCAAAAAAGGGCTCGACGCGCCGACGATCGCCAAGCTCCGGGCGCGGCCGAACTACCGCGGCTCCGATCACACCTCGTTCTGGGCCAAGAACGTTCCGGCCATCAGCCTGCGCACGGGGGAGGTCCTGACCGAGAGGCTCGACGACGAGCACCCCGAATACCACATGCCGGGCGACCGGGCGGGGATGATCGACCCCGAGCTCCTGCGCCTGGCCGCCCAGTATCACTGCGACATCATCAGATACCTGGCCGCGAGCCGCGAGAACCTGCTCGACCCCATCCACAAGACGCTCTTCCTCCACCGCGAGGCGACGGTCGTCGACATGCACTGCGACACCATCGGCCGGGCCATGGCCGGCGAGGACCTGTCGAAGGACCTGCCCACGGGCCACGTCGACATCCCCAAGCTCAAGCGCGGCGGGGTCGACCTGCAGGTCTTCGCCTGCTACGCCCCGCCACCCGCGAACGACTTCGAGAAGTACCGGTCCGCGAACAAGGTCTTCGCCCAGATCGAGGCGGTCCACGACCTGGTCGAAAAGAACCCCCGTGACCTGGCCCTCGTGCTCACTCCCCAGGACGCGAACGCGGCCCGCGAGGCCAGCAAGACCGGCGTCCTCATCGGGATCGAGGGCGGCTATGCCATCGAGAACGACCTCGTGCTTCTGCGCGAGTTCTACCGGGCCGGCGTCCGGCTGATGACCCTGACCCATTGGACGGCGACGGACTGGGCCGACGCCTCCGGCGACCCAAAGCCCGTCCACGGCGGCCTGACCCCGTTCGGCGAATCGGTCGTCGCGGAGATGAACAGGCTGGGCATGATCATCGACGTCTCGCACGCAGGCGACGAGACCTTCTGGGACGTCCTGCGCCTGTCGCAGGCGCCTGTCGTCGCCTCGCACTCGGCCTGCCGGGCCCTCTCGCCTCACCACCGCAACCTCAGCGACGAGATGCTCAAGGCCCTGGCCGAGAAGAACGGCGTCATCGGCATCACCGTGGTGCCGGAATTCCTGCGGAGCGAGCTCGGCACGAAACAGAGCGAGCTTTTCGCCAAGGTCGCCGCCGAGCACGGCCTGCCGGCGGATGGCGAGTCGATCGACAAAGCCGACCCGGCCAAGCGCGACGCCTTCAATGCCGATTTCGGCAGGCGCTGGGCGGCGCTCAGGAAGACCCTGCCGCCGGTCGACGTCGAGACGGTCGTCGACCATATCGACCACGTCGTCAAGGTCACCGGCGACGCCGATCACGTCGGCCTGGGCTCGGATTACGACGGGACGAGCGACACGCCCGCCGGCCTCGAGAATATCGGCCTCCTGCCGAATATCACCAAGGAGCTCGTCCGCCGCGGCTACAAGCCCGAGGCCATCCGCAAGATATTGGGCGGCAATTTCATGAGAATCTTAATGGGGGTCGGACCACAGAAATCATCTAATTAATCAGCAACTTAGGCCTGTTTTTTGGCCTAATTTTGCCTTAACTCCGGTGTTTTTGACTCCGAAAATGAAGATTCCACCTGTCCCCGCGCGACTCCCATCGCCAAGATAAGCACGGCTTCCGATTGAGCCCGAGGGCGTTTTTTGCTATTTTGGATGTCCATGACCGATCCTGAAGAAATCCCTGACGGGGCGCCGGAGGCAGAGCTCGAAGCGCCGCTCATCCTCGACCGGTCGCGGCATCGCATCTCGCGCCGGGACATCGATCCCGACTGCCTCAAGGTGCTCTACCGGCTGAACGCCCATGGATTTACCGCCTACCTCGTCGGAGGAGCCGTCCGCGACCTGATGCTCGGCCGCAAGCCGGCCGATTTCGACGTCAGTACCAACGCCCATCCGAATCAGATCAAGAAGCTCTTCCGCAACGCTTTTCTCATCGGCCGCCGTTTCCGGCTGGCCCACGTCAGGTTCCAGGGCGGCAAGATCATCGAAGTCTCGACCTTCCGCCGCAAGCCCGACGAAGAGGAGCTCGCCGCCGAGCGCGAGGAGGAGGCGGAGGAGGCGCGGGCCGCCGAAGCCTCGCGGGAGGATGAAAACAAGGAAGGCGAGGACATGACGGCTGCGGCAGCCGATGCCGAAGACCGCTCTCCCGGGGATGACGCCGATACGATGGCCGGGGCGGAGGGCGAACCGGCATCCGAGGCCGCGGAGGGGCCGATCCCCCCCGCCGGTCCTCTCCCCGAGTGCGTTCCGCCCTCCGCCGCGTCCCCCGCCCAGCGCCGCGGCCGGCTCCCCCTCAAGCCCATCGCCTACGGCACGCCGCGCGAGGACGCCTTCCGCCGCGACCTGACGATCAACGCCCTCTTCTACGACATCGCCACCTACTCCGTCATCGATTATGTCGGCGGCCTCGACGACCTCGAAGCCGGCCGCGTCCGCATCATCGGCGACCCCGATGCGAGCTACACCGAAGACCCGGTCCGCATCTGGCGCGTCCTCCGTCACGCCTCGCGCCTGGGCTTCACCATCGAGGAGAAGACGGCCGAAGCCATCGCCCGCCACCGCGACCGCCTCGACGTCTGCTCCGGGGCTCGCCTCTTCGAGGAGCTCAACAAGGATATGAAATCGGGCAGCGTCCGGGCCTTCTTCCAGGCCGCGCGGACGCACGGCATCCTGCCGCGCTTCCTCGGGAACGTCGGCGAGATCTACCAGGCCTCCGACAACGCTTTCGAACGCCTGACCTTCCTCCTCGGCGCCATCGACGCCTCCATCAACTCCGGCGGCTCCCCCCCGCCCGAAGTGGCCTACGGCCTCCTGCTCTGGCCTTGGGCCGAGCCCCTGCTCGCCGCGATCCACGGCGACAAGCCCAAAGTCCTCTACGATGCCTTCCGGGGGGCCCGGGCGACGGCCACCGTCCCCAAGACCCTCCTCCTCGAAACCGTCCACACGCTGGTCATCGTCGACCACATGCTCCACGCCCTCAATGACGGCAAGATGCGCTGGGCGCTCAAGGAACGTCCTCACTACCTGGAGGCGTCCCGGCTCGCCTCGCTTCTCGTCGAAGGCACCTTCGGCGCGTGCGACGATCCGTTCTCCCTCATCTACCGGAACCGCTTTGGCACGCACCCGCGGTCCCAGCCCCATCGCCATCGGCGCCGCAACAAGATTGTTCCTCCAATACCGCCGCCGGACTGAAGAACCGACCGAAGGGAGCGCACATGAAGACGAACGCCCGGACACTGACCCTGGACGGCTGGAGCCTCCGCCGCATCCTGAGCGCCGTCGCCGGCCTGGGCATGATCGCCGCCTCGGTCATGACCATCCGCCATTTCTTCCTGGCCAACTACCCCAAGACGATCTTCGCCGGCTCCTTCTGCGACATCAGCGCCTTCTTCAACTGCGACAGCTCGGCCTTCTCCCCGATCTCCGCGGTCCTGGGCATTCCGCTCGGCTTCTTCGGCATGTTCCTCGGCGCCCTCGTCATTCTCGGGGCCCTCTTCCCGTCCGAGGCCTTCGAACGGACCAACAAATCGCTCTCGCTCCTCAACGTCGTCGGCGTCGTCGCGCTCTTCCTCTACTCCGTCCTCCATCTCGGCAGCCTCTGCCTTCTCTGCTCGGGCTTCTATCTCTTTTCGATCCTGAGCTTCATCCTCTTCGCCGTTTACGGCATCGACCGCGGCGCCAAGGGCCCGATCCAGCGCTGGGTCCGGCCGTCGCTCAAGCTCCTCGTCGTCTTCGCCGTCTTCGCCGCCGCCGGGGCTTACGGGATGATCGAGTACCACAACGCCCGCAAGACCGCACAGACCGGCACGGCCGTCAACATCGTCAAGCAGTTCTTCGAGCTGCCCCAGGTCGGCTCGCCCTCCGTCCTTTCCCCCTACTGGTCGGTGAAGTCGACCGAGAAGTTCGAGGACGCGCCCATTCACATCATCGAATACACGGACTTCATGTGCCCCGACTGCCTCTACCTCAGCCGGCAGCTGGAGAAGCTCAAGCAGGAGTTCGCCGGCAAGATCAACGTGGCCATCGAGTTTTTCCCGCTCGACGGCGCGTGCAACACGGTCGTCCCGGAGAAGGCCAACCTCCACCCCGGCGCCTGCGAGCTGACCTACATCGCCGCCGGCAACCTCGGCCGCTTCCCCGAGATCCACGACGAGATCTGGGCCAACTTCGCCTCGCGCAAAGACCCGGCCTGGCGCGCCGCCCTGGCCAAAAAGTACGGCACGGAAGGCGCGGCCAACGACCCGGCCCTGCGCGAGCTCGTGAAGAAGATCATCGACACCGGGGCCGAGTTCGAGAAGACCTCCGAAAAGTTCTCCCACGGCATCCGCTCGACGCCGACCATGATCATCAACAACCGCATGATCATCGGGACTCTCCCCTACGACCACCTCAAAGCAATCTTCCAGGCCCTGGTCGATGAGAGCCAAGGGGGCCCCAAGAAGTTCATCGAGAACTGGGTCCCCCCGGTCAAGAAGAAAAAGTAGGACGCGATCATGTCCGCGGCGGCGGCGGTCTTGCTCGGCTTGTCACTCTTCGCGCAGTCGCCGCTCGGCGCGGCTCACGGGCCCCTCAAGCCTGACGCACCGCCGGCCGCGGCCGGAGGCCAGCGGACGATGATCGATCTCAGCGCGGTCCCCAGCGCGCCGGAGTACCGGACCGACGAGCCCCAAGGCCCGGGATTCCTCGGCAGCGACGCCGCCGTCCTCGGCCGGTCGCTCGCGCGCATCAACAAGGCTCTGGGGACGTCCCTGCGGCCGGACCGCCGCCTGGCCGTGCTGGCCCGATGGATCTATGAGCGCCTCGGTCCCGACGGATCCCTGCCGCCTCAGAGCGCCTTCGACCTCCTCGTCAGCCGGCTGGGCCTGCCCGAGCCCTTGCCCCATCTCCTCGTGACCCAGGCCCAGGACGCGCCTCGTCTGGCCAACGTCGTCTCCTCGCGCCTGGCCGCCATCTTCGACCTGGCCGACTACACTCACATCGGCGGAGTCGCCGAACGGGAGGAGCGCGGGGTCATCGTGGTCATCGCCCTCAGCCGCAGGCACATCGAGATCGCCCCCGTGGCCCGGAGCCTGTCCGGTCCGGGCCGGATCGAGCTCGAAGGCCGTCTTCTCGGGGCCTATGTCAAGCCGAAGCTCGCCCACACCCTGCCCGGCGGCGAGACCCACTTCGAGGACCTGGGCCGGGGGCCGGACTTCCGCGCCACGGTCGACCTGGCGGAAACGGGAAGGCATCGCTTGGAGATCGAGGCCGACGGACCCGGCGGGCCGGACATCATCGCGAACTTCCCCATCTTCGTCGGCGTGCCGGTCGACGAGTCCGTCGAGGCCGCCGCCGCGGCGCCGGCCAAGCGGGCCGTGCGCCCGGACGACGCGCGCCAGCGCCTGTTCGAGCTCATCAACGCCGAACGCGTCAAGGCCGGCCTGGCCGCCCTGACGTTCGATCCCGCGCTCGCCGCCGTCGCTCTGAAGCACAGCGAGGACATGCGCGCGAACGATTTCGTCTCTCACGTCTCGCCGACGGCGGGAACCTCCGAAGAACGGCTGCTCGAAGCGGGGATCATCACGGACAGGGCCTCGGAGAACGTCGGCAAGGGCTATGATCCGGATGAGATCCACGAGGGCTTCATGAACAGCCCCGGACATCGCGCCGCGATCCTCCGTCCGGACGTGACCCATATCGGCATCGGCGTCGCGCAAAAGAAGGAACTCCATCAGACGACCTATCTGGTCACCGAGATTTTCATCCGGCGCATCCCGCCACTCGGGCCCGACGCGAAAACCGTCTTCCGCACGGAGCTCGACCGCCTGCGCGAGGCCGGCGGCGCTTCGGCCCTCCGAGAAGAGCCGGCGCTCAGCCGGCTCGCCGACGAAGCGGCCCGCGAGTTTCTCGAGAACGAGGCGCTGTCGCAGAATAACGTCCTCGAACGGCTCCAGGGACGCCTGGCCCGATCCGATCTGAGCGTCCGGTCGATCGCCACCATCCTCTGCGTCGTCGGATCTCTCGAGGAGGGGGCCGAACAGGCCGCCTCCGATCCGCGGAGGAATGGCGCCCGGCGCGCCGGGATCGGGATCGCCCAGGGCACGCGCCCCGGCCTGGTGCCGAACTCGATCGTGATCGTTCTGATCTTGGCCGATTGAGGTCCCAGCCGCCCCCATCGGGACGTCCCGCTCTGAAGTCCAGGCCGAACCTCATACAGACTTCATGGCCCGGGCCGGCGCGGTCATCTCAAGATCTTCAGCATGCTGGCGATCATGAGAACCACGGCCGCGGCCATGAAGACGAACGTCACCCAGCCCACGAACCTGTGGATCGGCGAGGTCGGATATCCCTTGACCACCCGCCGGTCGCCGGCCAGCCGGATGATGATGCAGATGAGCGGCACCGAGGCGATGCCGTTGATGATGGCCGCGTAGTACAACGCTTTGATCGTGTGGATCCCGAACAGGTTCATCAGGAACCCGACGATCGTGGCCAGGGCCAGGATGACGTAGAATCCCCTGGCTTTGGAGAACTTCTTCGCCAGGCCCTGACGGATCCCCAGAGCGTCGGCCACGGCATATCCGACCGACCCGGCCAGGACAGGGACCGATTGGAGGCCGATCCCGATGACGCCGAAGGAGAACAGCAGGTAGGCCATGTTGCCGGCCAGCGGCTTGAGGGCCAGGGCGGCCTGCTGGGGCGTCTCGATGTCGAAGATGCCGCCCCTGTGCAGGGTCGCGGCCGTGGTGATCAGGATGAAGAAGGTCATGGCGTTCGAAAAGACCATCCCCAGGCGCGTGTCCGTCCCGAGCGCCTTGATGTCCTGCGGGGTCACGCCCGGCTCGATGGTGGAAAAATCCTCGATCTTCGCCCCCGCGATCGCCTCCTCGACCTCCTCGGAGGCCTGCCAGAAAAAGAGGTACGGCGAGATCGTCGTGCCCAGGAACCCGACCAGCGTCATCAGGTAGCCTGCGTCCAGCTGGATATGAGGGATTGTCGTCGCCCGGAAAACGAGCCCCCAATCCTGCTTCGCCAGAAAGGCCGTCGCCACGTAGGCCAGCAGACTGAGCCCCAGCCACTTCAGCGCCTTGGCGTATCGCTTGTATGGGATGTTGATCTCGAGCCAGACGATCGCGACCGTGACCAGGAGAAGCCAAAGAATGTAGGGCAGGCCGAAGAGCATGCGCAGGGAGGCGGCCATGATCCCCAGGTCGGCGCCGATGTTGATGGTGTTGGCCACGATCAGGAGCCAGACGGCGAACCACATCAGGCGCCTGGAATAATGCCGCTTGATCACCGCGGCCAGACCCTGCCCCGTGACCATGCCGAGGCGGCCGCACATCTCCTGGATGGCCACCATCGACGGGATGAGGAAGAGGGACATCCAGCTCATCCCGTACCCGAACTGCGCTCCGGCGATGGAGTAGGTGGCGATGCCGGACGGGTCGTCGTCAGCAACGCCGGTGATGAATCCGGGACCGGCCTTTCTCAGGAAGCCGCGGGCTCTTTTCCAAAGAGTCATGCCCTTATCATAAAGGAAAGAGGACGGTTTTTGAATTGACTCTCCCCCCCGCCGATGCTACCCTTGGGCTCGACCTCCCGGGGAAAGGGCGACCATGGGCATTGACAGGATCGAAAAACCGGGCCCGGACGAACGGCTCGAACCGGTCTGCGAGCGGTCCGGATCGGAAGACCGGCGACACACGGCGAGACTGGTCCTTGTGTCGTTCTTGTGCACATTCACCTTCTTGAGGATCGTGATCTTTCTGATCACGCTCCGCAGGCTGCCGGATATGTTCGTCTACATCGGCGGCACCCATGTCCATCACCTGAATCTGGGGATCTTCCTGCTGTCGTTCATCGGGGCCTACCTGCTGTTCGGCCGGGAAAAGGAACGAAAAGCGAAGTGGGTGGCCGTTCTCTACGGCATCGGACTGGCGATGACCTTCGACGAATTCGGGATGTGGCTTCATTTGGGCGGCAGCTATTGGCAGCGGGCGAGCTTCGACGCCGTCACGGTGGTCGTGGGATTCCTGATGCTGATGGCCTTTGGCCCGTCGATCAAGGAGATCCGCGGGAAACACGCCGTCACGATCGTGATCCTGTTGTTGCTGGCGGCCGCTTTCTTCGCCCTTCTGTTCCAGACCGTCAACAAATACGGGGGAAGGGTCAAGCCGCGGTCGGAAAGACCGGCCCTGTCTCAAAGCCAGAGCGAGGCCGCGGCGGGGACGGAGGCGCGGTCGGCGAGACTGATCGCGGAACGGGGCCTGAAGGCCTTGAACGGGCAGATCCTGACACACTGACCGCAGGGGCTGCATTGATCGCGGTCGACGCCGGCGACGTATTCCCCGCGGAAGAAAACCGGCGATTTGTGGCTGACCATCGTCTTCAGAGGCGGCCGATGGACGAACCACCAAAAAACAGTGTTTTTATTGGGAAGAATGCCCTTGCGAGGACAAAATACATGCTTTTTCGAGCGAATTGCAGATCGGGAGCCAGACCCGGCGGGCACGTCCCCCATAACCCCCCAAGAGGTTCCCGGAGTCCGGAGTCAAGTTAAGGAATAAACTCGGGCGATCAACGAAGAAAATTGAAAAATGGGCCCGATTTAGGAAAATTTACGGTTAAAGCCGAAAGATTCAGAATGGACTTCGGAGAACGAGAATTCTAAAAAACTACTTGACAAGCCATATATCATACACTATAGTATATTACACATTATAGTGAGATACACATCATGACAACAAACGAACCCGACATCGGCACTCTCGAAACAGAGATGAACCGGGGGTTCCTCCACATCCTCGTTCTGGCCCTGCTCGAAAAGGACATGTACGGCTATTCGATGGTCAAGCACATCGAGACCCTGGGCTACAAGGTCGAGGAGAACACCCTCTATCCCCTTCTCCGCCGCCTCGAGAAGAACGGCTGGATCACCTCCAAATGGGACCTGACCGAGGACAGGCCCCGAAAATTCTACGCCATCACCGCAGGGGGCCGCGCCCTCCGGACCGCGCTTCTCGACGTCTGGAAGAACCAGAACCGCGTCCTCGATGAGATCACCAAGGAGATCCCCCATGTCTGACATGCTCGACGCCTATCTCGAAGAGATCAGCCACTTCCTCTCCGGCCGCTCGGAACGGGAGGAGATCCTGTCCGAGATCCGCAGCCACATCATGGAGAAGGCCGCCGAGGGCCCGGGCGAGTTCACGGACGCGGCCATCGCCAAGGCCATCGCCGACTTCGGCCCGGCCCGCCAGGTCGCCGAACGGTACCTCGATGAAAGCCGGCCCATCATCGCTCCGGCCTACAAGCGCTATCTCTTCCGCTACACGACGCTCCTGTTCGCCTTCCACGCGCTCCTGACCGTCGTCGCCGTCGTCTTCAAGAAGGACTTTATCCTCTTCCCGTTCCTGTTCATGCCCCGCCTCGGCGTCATCGAGGCCCTGATGTACCTGCCGACGGCATTCCTGGCCGACCTCGGCATCGTCACCGTGGTCCTCTACTTCATCACCCAGAGCGGCAAGGACGTCAAGCTCCCCTGGCCCAAGTTCGCGGTCGACCTCGACGAGGTCAAACCCCCGACGAGCAAATTGCTGTGGAGCCGCATTTTCATAGGGATCAGCGCCGTCATCATGCTGGCCATCACCGACTTCGCGCTCTATCTTTTTGCCAGGCACCAGACCATCTTCTTCGCCAACCTGGACTGGACGAACCCGCGGCCGCTCTTCACCCCAGGCGCCGGCCGCCGCCTGTCGCTCATCGTCATCGCCATGTTCGCGGTTTCGGCCCTGTCACTTCTCATCAAACTCCTCACCCGCTCCCGCTGGGTCGACGTGATCGGCAGCGTCGTCTCGCTCGGCCTCATCGGGCTCATCCTGACCCAGGCCTTCGACAACGTCTTCGCGGTCAGGATCGCCGAAAACCTCCTGCCCAAGATCAGATTCGCGGCGAAATTCACGCTCCTCTTCATCGCTCTGATAACCACCGTCGACCTGATCAAGAACATCGTCATCATCAGCCGCCGGAAGCTCAATTCGGCGACGCACGACTGAACTCACTTGACCCAAAACGATTCCTTTGGAGGTCATTCGGCCGGAGCCTTCCTTCGAGGCCAGGCGGGTTCTGCCTGACGTTTTGAGTCGTGCGTCACACGGAATTGACTCGGACGGAAGCCTATGGAAAAATGGCCGTATCAGGCAGGCCGTCGAAGCATACGCCCATGGAGTTCCGTCCCGCTCCGTTGATCCTGGCCGTCGGGCTGCCCCTCTTCTTCCCTGTTCTCTCCCCGGCCCAGACGGCTGAAAAGCCCGCCCCTCGGCCGCAGGCCCAATCCCCGGCCCGATCAGCCCCGCCCACGTTCTCCCTCAGCGGCCTTCTCGCCGGCACGGGTTTGGCCCGCTTCGACGCCACCTTCGAGCCCTTCTTCAGCCTCCGTTTCGTCCCCGAGCTCACCTTCTCTCTCCCGGCCGGCCACGGCCTGACCCTCGACGCCGAGATCTCGGCCAACGCCTACGGGGACGTGACTCTTCTCGCCAACGCGCCGTCGGCCGGCCTCAAGCCCTACCGCGGCTGGCTCCGCCTCTCGGGCTCCCGTTTCGAAGCGCGCCTCGGCCTCCAGCAGCTCAGCTTCGGCTCGGCGACGGTCTTCCGTCCCCTGATGTGGTTCGACAGCCTCGATCCCCGCGACCCGCTCCAGCTCACGGAAGGCGTCTACGGCCTCCTCCTCCGCTTCTACGGCAAGGGCAACGCCAACGCCTGGGTCTGGGGACTCTACGGCAACGAAGATCGCCGCGGCTTCGACCTTGCCCCGCCCGACAAGAAGGCCCCCGAGTTCGGCGGCCGCCTCGAGCTGCCTCTCTTCAAGGGCGAGATCGGCGCGACCTACCACCATCGCCAGGCCGCGATCGACGGTCTGACCCCCATCATGTCGCCCGGCCCCGCCTCCCCGCTCTCAGCCTCCCCGCTCCGCGTCCCCCCCGTCCCCGAGGACCGCATCGGCCTCGACGGCAAGTGGGACCTCGGCGTCGGCGTCTGGTTCGAGGGCGCCCTCGTCCATCAGCGCTCGCCGCTCCTCCCGCTCCCCTACCAGCGCGCCCTCACGCTCGGCGCCGACTACACCTTCTCCTTCGGCCGCGGCCTCACCGTCCTCGCCGAGCACTTCCGCATCGCCTCCTCCGGCCGCGCCTTCTCCCCGGGCGACGGTCTGACCTTCACCGCCCTGCTCCTCCGCTACCCGCTCAGCATCCTCGACGAGGTCTCGGGGATTTTCTACTATGACTGGAAGGATCACGGCTGGTACCGCTTCATCAGCTGGACGCGCAAGACCGACGCGATCACGTTCAGCGCCATCGCCTTCTCCAACCCGACCGAAGTCCTTGTCTTTCAGGGCCGGCCCGGATCGGGCTCTTTCGCGGGGACGGGCCTGGAGCTCCTCCTCGCCTATCATTTCTAGGACAGCGACGAGGCCGACATGACCGAAACCCCGCTCATTGTCACGACAGACCTGAAGAAGGTCTACACGATGGGCCCGCACAAGCTCGAGGCCCTGGCCGGCGTCAACCTGACCTTCGCCCGCGGCGAATTCGCCGGCCTGGTCGGCCCGAGCGGCTCCGGCAAGACGACCCTCCTCAACATCCTCGGCTCGCTCGATGTCCCGACCGAAGGCAGCGCCGTCGTCATGGGCCGGAGGATCGAGACCCTCTCGCACAAGGAAGCCGCCCGCCTGCGCAACCGCCACATCGGCTTCATCTTCCAGACCTTCAACCTCCTCCCCGTCTACTCGGTCTACGAGAACGTCGAGTTCGCCCTGCTCCTGCTCGGCGAACCTCCGGCCGAGCGCCGCCGCAAGGTCATGGACGCCCTCGATTGGGTCCGCCTGGCCGACCGCGCCCGGTCCCGCCCCTCCCAGCTCTCCGGCGGCGAGAGCCAGCGCGTGGCCATCGCCCGGGCCGTCGTCAAGCGGCCCGAGCTCGTCCTGGCCGACGAGCCGACGGCCAACCTCGACGCCGAGAACTCCCACAACATCCTGCACACGATGGAGGAGCTCAACCGCGACCTCGGCACGACGTTCCTGTTCGCCACTCACGACGCCAAGGTCATGCAGCACCTCCGGCGCGTGATCACCCTCGTCGACGGCCGGGTCACCACGGACGAGCCCGTCCCGCAAGGCGCCGGAGCCCGGCCATGATGCTTCTCAAGCTGGCCGTCAGGAACCTCCTCGGCGCCGGCCTCCGCACCTGGCTCAACGTCTTCGTCCTGTCGCTCTCCTTCGTCCTCATCATTTTCACCCAGGGCCTGATCCAGGGCATGAACAAACAGGCCGAAGAGGCCATGGTCGCCTCGGAGGTCGGCGGCGGCCATTTCCAGCACCCGGCTTACGACCCCTACGATCCGCTGACCCTCAACGACGCCCACGGCTCGCTCCCGGCCCCGCTCACCGCGCTCGTCGCCTCGGGCCAAGCCGCGGCCGTCCTCGTCACCCAGGGCACGATCTATCCCGAAGGCCGCCTCTTGACAGTCCAGGTCAAGGGCATCGACCCCGGCCAGAAGATCCTCAACCTGCCGACCTCGTTGCTGACGACGCCCGTGGAGAGCGGCGAGGTCCCCGTCCTCATCGGCGCCCGCATGGCCAAGACGACCGGGCTCAAGAAGGGCGACACGTTCTCCCTCCAATGGCGCGACGCCCACGGCACCTTCGACGCGCTCGACGCGGCCGTCGTCGAGGTCTTCTCGACGACCGTTCAGACGGTCGATCTCGGCCAGATCTGGGTCCCGCTCGATCGCCTCCGCGACATGACCGGGCTCGCCGGCCAGGCCACGTTCGTCGTCCTCGCCCCCGGCGCCCCCGTCCCGCCGGGCGCCGCCCCCTGGATCTTCCGCAGCCGCGACGACTTCCTGTCCGATCTCCGGGCCATGGTCCAAGCGAAGACCGTCGGCAGCACCATCATCTACGTCATCTTCCTGGCCCTGGCCATGCTGGCCATCTTCGACACCCAGGTGCTCTCGATCTTCCGCCGCCGCCGCGAGATGGGCACGCTCATGGCCCTCGGCTTCACCCGGGGCCGGGTCATCGGTCTCTTCACCCTCGAAGGCATGCTCAACGGAGTCCTCGGAGCCCTCGTCGCCGCGGTCTACGGCATTCCGCTCCTGGCCTGGTTCGCCCGCACCGGCTGGGCCATGCCCGCGGCCGTCGACAGCTACGGCTTCGCCATCGGCCAGCGCCTCTTCCCCGCCTTCAGCGCCGGCCTCGTCGCCGGGACGACGCTCCTCGTCCTCCTGACCACGACCGTCGTCTCGTTCCTGCCGACGCGGCGCATCGCCAAGCTCAAGCCGACCGACGCCCTGAGGGGACGCGTCTCGTGATCCGCTTCCTCATCAAGGGGCTCTTCCGGGACAGGGCCCGCTCACTTTTGCCCTTCACGACGGTCGTCCTGGGCTCGTTCCTGACCGTCCTCGGCTACAGCTGGATCACCGGGATGATCTCGGACATGATCGAGTCGAGCGCCCGGTTTTCGGCGGGCCATGTCAAGGTCATGTCCCGGGCCTACGCCGCCGAGGCGGACGAGGCCCCCAACGACCTGGCTTACGTCGGGGTCAAGGCCCTTCTCGCCGAGCTCCGGCGCGATGATCCCGGGCTCATTTGGACGCCGCGGATCCGGTTCGGCGGGCTCATCGACATCCCCGACCGGAACGGCGAGACCAAGGCCCAGGGGCCGGCGGCCGGCCTGGCCGTGGACCTGCTCTCCCCCGCGAGCCCGGAGCGGCGCTTCCTCAATCTCGACAGGGCCATCGTCCGCGGCCGGCTGCCCGACGCGCCCGGCGAGATGCTCATCGCCGACGCCTTCGCCTCGCGGCTCGGCATCGGGCCCGGCGCGACGGCGTCCCTCATCACCGCCACCATGTACGGCGAGATGGCCGTCCGCAACTTCGTCGTGGCCGGCACGATCCGTTTCGGCGTCACGGCCATGGATCGCGGCGCGGTCATCGCCGACATCACCGACATCCAGGACGCGCTCGACATGAACGACGCCGCGGGCGAGATCCTGGGCTTCTTCCGCGACTCGGTCTACCGGGACAAGGAGGCCGCGGCCGTCGCCGCGGGATTCAACGCCTCCCGCCGGGGCGATCGGGGCGACTTCGCGCCGGTCATGGAGACCCTCCGCCAGCAGGGCGGCCTGGCCCAGACGCTCGACATGGCGAGATCGATCTACACGTGGATGCTCGTCGCGTTCATCCTGGTCATGTCAATCGTGCTCTGGAACTCGGGGCTCATGGGGAGCTTGCGGCGCTACGGCGAGTTCGGCATCCGCCTGGCCCTGGGCGAGGACAAGGGGCGGCTCTACCGGTCGCTCATCGCCGAAGGGCTGGCCGTCGGCTTCATCGGCTCGGCCGCCGGCACGGCGATCGGGCTCGCGACCGCATACTATCTCCAGACGAAGGGCGTCAACATCGGCTCGTTCATGAAGAACGCCTCGATCATCGTCACCGACGTCGTGCGGGCCCGGGTGACCCCGGTGAGCTGGGTCATCGGCTTCGTGCCTGGGCTTATCGCGACGTTTTTGGGCCGGGCCGCCTCCGGGATCGGCATCTACAAGCGCCAGACCGCGCGGTTGGCCAAGGAGTTCGAAGGGTGAGAAAACAGGCGTCGTTGATCTTGCTGATATCACTGGCAACAGGGGCGATCGCGGCCGTGCAGGCGCCGGACGGCGAGGCCATCCTGCGGCGCGTCGACGACAACATGGGCTCGGACAACAAGATCACGACGAGCACCATGACCGTCCACGGCCGGCGCGGCTCGCGCACGATCACGGCCAAATCCTGGATCCGGGGCCGGACGGAATCGTTCACGGAGTACCTCGACCCGCCGCGCGACAAGGGGACGAAGATGCTCAAGCTCGGCGATCAGCTCTGGATCTACACGCCGGAGGCCGACCGGACCGTCCTCATCTCGGGAAACATGCTTCGGCAATCGGTCATGGGTTCGGACCTGTCCTACGAGGACATGATGGAGGACCCGCGTCTGACCAACCTCTATACGGCCACGGCGGCCGGAGAGGAGACGATCGACGCCCGGCCGTGCTGGGTCCTCGACCTCGTCTCGAAGGGCGGCGAGATCGCCTACTATCGCCGCAAGGTCTGGGTGGACAAGGAGCGCGACGTCGTCCTGAGGGAAGAGCGCTACGCCAAGAGCGGCAAGCTCCTCAAGACGACCGAGGTCAAGAGCGTCGAGCGGCAGGGCGGCCGGTGGGTGCCGACACGGATCGTTTTCAAGGACGCGCTCAAAGAAGGCGCCGGGACGGAGTTCGTGATCGAATCGATCGAGTTCAACGCCCAGATCCCGGACGCCGTGTTCACGAAGGCGTCGCTGCGGTGATTCAGGGCAGATAGTTCGCCGAGTCGGTTGCGATCGCCGAATTGAGAAAGACGGACAGGGCCCGGGCGACGATGAAGACGACGAAGCCCATGACGGCGATCGCCAGCGCGACGATGACGATGGCCTTGGCGTTCGAGACCTTCCGGGCCAGGCCCTGGGGCGCGAGCACGTCCCAAAGCGATTTCCCGACGAACCCGATCATGATCATCAGGCCCAGGAAGAGCCTGTAGCCGTTGATCCGGCCGTGGGCCTCGGTCGTATCGGTGAGGCTGAAGAAGGGCGAGACGAGCCAGACGGCGAAGAGAAGAACGAGCGCGGTCAGCACGACGGCCAGCGTCTTCTTCGGATCGAGCGTGAGCTTCATCGCCTATCATTATAGGTAATTCGGGGACACAATACGAATTTCCCTATTGGACCCGCCCGATCGCCGCGACGGGCGGAGGAAAGCGAATTTTTTGAACGCGCCCCGGATTGAGGTAGAATCCTCTCGGATTCCGCTCGAGGAGGTCGCTGATGGCCCTGACCGGATGCCCCGAACGTCGACGCGAAGTGAGCAAGACACCGCGAGGCCGTCGCGGGCCTCACTGCGGGATGCTGGCCGTTCTGACGATAGCCTTGGCCGCGGCCTCCGCCGCCCTCTTCGCGGCCGATGAGACGACGACCGACAAGGTCGACCGGCTCTTCGCCGCCTGGGACAAGACGACGAGTCCCGGCGCGAGCCTGGCCGTCGTCAAAGACGGCAAGATCGTCTACGAGCGCGGTTACGGCCTGGCCAGGCTCGAGGATGGGATCGTCAACACCCCCGACAAGGTCTTCGACATCGGCTCGGTCTCGAAGCAATTCACGGCCGCCTGCGTGGCCATGCTCGTCCGCGAGGGCAAGGTCGGGCTCGACGACGACATCCGAAAATACATTCCGGAGATGCCGGCCTATGAAAGGCCCGTCACCGTGAACCACCTCCTCCATCACACGAGCGGGCTGCGCGATTACAACGAGCTCCTCAGCCTGGCGGGGTTCCGGCCGGAGTCGGATTCGCCGACGGTCGAAGAAGCGCTCGAGGTCATCCGCCGCCAGAAAAAGCTTAATTACGCGCCGGGCGATGAATACTCCTATACGAACACGGGCTTCTTCCTCCTGAGCCAGATCGTCGAGAGGGTCAGCGGCCGATCGCTCAACGCCTTCGCCCAGGAGCGGATCTTCAAGCCGCTGGGCATGACCAAGACGCTCTTCCAGGACGATCACACCCAGATCATCAGGGACCGGGCCACGGGTTACACGGAGGGCCCGGGCGGCGCCTTCAAGATCAGCATGAGCAACTGGGACGAGACCGGCGACGGCAACGTCTACACGACGGTGCGCGACCTCTATCTCTGGGACCAGGCGTTTTATTCGGGCGCCCTGGGGAAAGACCTCATGGACATGCTCCAGACGAAAGGCGTCCTCAACTCGGGCCGGGCCATCGATTACGCCTGGGGGCTTGTCGTCACGGAGTACAAGGGCCTCAGGGTCGTCGAGCACGGCGGCGCCTGGGTCGGATTCCGGGCGGCGCTGGTGCGTTTCCCCGAGCAGAGCTTCTCGGTCATCATCCTGGCCAACCTCGATTCGATCGATCCGTCGGGGCTGGCCTTCAAGATCGCCGATATCTATCTCGCTGGGCTCGTCAAGGAGCCGGCGAAGGACGAGACCGGAAAGAGCGCCGAGGCGGCCCCGGCCCAAGCGGCGATGAGCGTTCCGAAAGCGGAGCTCGAGGCCCTGCCGGGGAACTGGCAGGAGGGCCGATTCGGCCTCTGGCTGACGCTGGCGTCGAAGGGCGATAAGCTCCTGGCGGAAATGGACGGCCGGACTGACGCCCTGGCGCCGGCCGGCCCGGGGAAGTTCGTCGTCCCCGGAATCGAGGAGGGGCTCGCGATCGAGTTCAAGCCGGCGGAGAAAGGGAGGCCGGCGACCGCGCGGATGACGATCGGCAAGACCGAGGAACTCCGGTTCACGAAGGCCGTCCCGCTCAAGGCCGCGGGAGCTGCAGAGCTGGCTGCGTACGCTGGGGCTTATGTGAGTGAAGAGCTGCTCGGCGCCAGGTATCTCATCCGCGTCGACAAGGGGGCTCTCGTGCTCAAGACGCGAGACACCCCGCGGGCGGAGCTCGAGGCCATGGCCCCGGACAAGTTCACGGCCCCCGGCTACGGGCTGAACGTGGAGTTCGTGAGAGGCCGGGGCGGCAAAGTGACGGGACTCACCGTGAGCGTCGGCCGCGCGGCCGGAATAGCGTTCAGCCGAGCCGGCCGGCCCTCTTTGGATTTCTGACGGAGGCGTTTCCATGGCCAAGATCACAATGCTCGGGACGGGACTCATCGGGGCGTTCTATACGCAGACATTGCACGGACTGCGAAGCCGGGACCGGGTGGTCAATGTCTATTCGCGGTCGGCGGAGCGGGCCAAGGCGTTCGCGGCCGAGCAGGGCATCCCGGGCTGGACGTCGGATCTGCGCGACGCCATTCAGAATTCCGAATCCGAGATCGTGGTCGTCGGGCTGCCTAACGACCTGCACCTGGAGGCCGTCAAGCTCGCCGCTGAATCGGGCAAGGCCATCCTGTGCACGAAACCGCTGGGGCGCACGGCCGCGGAAGCCCGGGAGATGCTCGAGGTCGTCAAAAAAGCCGGAGTTTTCGCCGGCTATCTCGAGGACCTCGTCTACACGCCCAAGACCCTCAAGGCCCTGGCGTCGACACGCAACGGCGCCATGGGCCGCATCCTCTGGACAAGGTCGCGGGAATCCCATCCCGGACCGCACAGCGCCTGGTTCTGGGACCCGAAGCGATCGGGCGGCGGCGCGATCATCGACATGGGCTGTCATTGCATCGAGATCGGCCGGTCATTCATCGGCAAGGACAGGCGGCCGCTCCGGGCCTTCTGCTGGGGCGCGACCCAGGTCCACCCGATCAAGGCCGAAGATCAGGCCATCGGGCTCGTCGAGTACGAGGGCGGCGCCATCGGACAATTCGAGGTCAGCTGGACGTTCCGGGGCGGGATGGACTTGCGCGACGAAGTCAGCGGGACGGAAGGGACGATCCGCCTCGACCATTTCCTGCGCACGGGCTTCGAGATGTTCACGGCCGCGGGCGAAGCCGGATACGTGGCGGAAAAGTCCGAGGGCCAGGTCGGCTGGCTCTTCCCCGTCGGCGACGAAGCTCACGAACTCGGATACATCCACATGTTCCAGGACATGCTCGACGCCTGGGAAGCCGGCCGCGAGCCGACCGAGACCTTTTACGACGGCTATGTCGTCAACGCCATCATCGACGCCTGCTACAAGTCGATGAAGTCGGGACGATGGGAGCAGGTCCAAGTCGAGAGCTGGCCGGCCCGTGTCGAGACTCCGGCGATGGAAACGCGGACGAAGGCGGCCTCCAAAAGCGCCGCCGACGCGCCCGGAAAGACGGCGGCCAAAAGCGAGAAATGGGTCCCGGCCGGCCCCCTGAAGGGATCGAAGAAGGCCTCGGGGAGGTCCCGGGAGGCGAAAACGGGGGCCGGGACGGAGGCTGGCCGCGGCCGGTCCGGGAAGGGGGCGCTTGTGCTCATCAAAACCGAGCGCCTCCCCGACGGCCGGACCAAGCGCATCTTGAAGGACAAGGCCTCGGGCCGCATCTTCGAAAAGATAGAATGATCGAATGGGCCCCTCCCTCCCCCGGAACGAAGAAAACGGCATCATCAGCGTCCAAAGAGTTGGATGTGATTGCCACTTCGGATTATTATGGATGGAAATGCCCGCCCACCAAGGAATCACGATGACAGAACCCATCATGTTCGACAGAAAGCCCGCCCGTTCGGCTTGTGTTCTCTTCACCTTAGCCCTTTGCGCCACGTTCCCGGCCGCTCCCCTTCCCGCCCAGGATCTTCCCGGCCGCCAGGTCATCTCTCTCGAGTCCGCCTCGACCCCGGCGATCGCCGCGCGCCGGGCCAGGCTCATGGACATCCACAAAGACGGCCTCATCATCATCCCCTCTCAATACAGCTCGCGCGGAGGACTGCGCGATAATCTCAACTTCGTCTATCTCACCGGGCTCCGGGAGCCGGACGCGGTCCTCGTTCTCGATCCCAACGGCAAGCCTCGCGAAACGCTCTTCCGCCGGATGGCCGGCGGCCCGGGGCAACGGGATCCGAGGGCGGCGACGAGGGGCCCGAATGCCGCCCCGGCCGCCGGCCCCGAGGACAAGGAGTCCGCGGCGAGATCGATCGACCAGCTGGCGTCGTCGTTGCGCGCTACGGCGCTCGCGGGCCGCGCCAGGCGCGTCTACCTTCCCTTCTCGGACCTCGATTTTCTGGCCCGGACGTTCGGCGGGTCGGGGATCCCCAACCCGTTCGCCCAATCCGACGCCCTCCTCGCCGTCGACCCGACGCTCTCCGAGATGCGCCTGACCAAGGACGCCGACGAGATCGCCGCCTTGCGCGAGGCCATCGACCTCACGGCGGCGGCCCTCGACGAGGCTTATCGCGCGGCCGAGCCCGGGATGCGCGAGGTCGATCTGGCCGCGATCCTTCGATTCGAATTCGACAAGCGGGAAACCGAGGACTCGTTCCTCCAGGCCGCGTCGGGCCCGAACTCGACCAATATCCATTTCGGGGCGACGGCGCGTCCGCTCGCTCGCGGGGACCTCGTCGTCTTCGACGTCGGGGCCTGGATCCGCGGCTACACGTCGGACATCAGCCGAACGATCCCGGCGAACGGGCGTTTCACCAAGGAACAAAAGGCGATCTATGCGCTCGTTCTCGAGGCCGAGAAGGAGGGCTGCCGCAAGCTCGTTCCCGGCGTCACCTTCCAGGCCGTCCAGACGGAGGTCGAGGACATCCTCATGGCCGGGCTCGAGAAGCTCGGCCTCGTCACCGACGTCAAGAGCCCCTGGCAGAGGCGGCTCTACATCCAGCACGGCTTCGGTCACGGCATCGGCCTCGACGTCCACGACGTCTGGAGCTGGCACAGCCCGCGCCTCGACAAGGTGGCCATGGCCCCCGGCATGGTCATGACCATGGAGCCGGGGCTGTATTTCCCCGAAGTGCGTTTCGACGCGTTCCTCGACGCGCTCAAGGGCAAGGCCCCCGACGCCGAGATCTCGGCGTTCCGGGAGAAGGTCGGGCCGGTCTACAGAAAGTATGCCGGGATGGGCGTTCGCATCGAGGACGATGTGCTGATCAGGGAAGGAGCGGCCGAGATCCTGTCGGGCCGCGTCCCCAAGGAGATCGCCGACGTCGAAAAGCTGATGCGGGAGACAAGCCCGTTCAATCTGACGAGATAGATTTATCTTGCCGGCGCCAACGATATCAGCGCCCTCAGCGTCTTGAACCCCTCGATATAGTCGTCCGCTGTGAAAGCCAGGGTCCGCGCGTCCAAACGCCTGATCGTCGGAAGCAGCATCGCCCCCATATCGGCCTGGGCCGAGACATGATAGCCGAGCTCGAAGGTGTACGGGGCCGGCATCTTGAACGGCTTGGCCCCGCCGAGCTTCGCCAGCGCTTCCTTGGCGCCGGCCTCGATCTTCTGGCGAGCCTCCAGCATCGGCACGAGCTTGGCCGCGGTGCGTCCGTAGGCCTCCTTGACCGCGACGGTCACGACGTCTTTTCCAAGGACCTCGCCGGCCTGCCGGCAGACGGCCGTATCGCCGCTGACGAGGACCACGGGCACGCCGTAATAGCCCGCGATCGCGGCGTTGAGCCCGAGCTCGGGCAGCTCCTGGCCGTTGACCTTGACGTGAGCGAACGACCGATCCCGAGATGGTGTGGTCGAGGATCGCGTCCTGGGTCCCCGCCTTGGCGTGGTAGCCGATCAGGAAGCAGGCCTGGAACGACGGGTCGATCCCCTGCATCATCGAGAGCGGCTTCGGAGTGCCGGTGATGAGAGTCGCCCGCGGATCGAGGTCGCCGGGGTCGATATTCCGCATGGAGCCGTGGGAATCGTTGACCACGACCTCGGTGGCCCCGGCGAAAAAGGCCCCTTGGATCGCGGCGTTGACGTCCTGGGCCATCCATTTGCGGGCCGATCCGTACTCGGGCGTGCCGGGGGACGTCTGGTCGGCATGGACGACGCCCCAGATCCCCTCCATATCGACCGAGATGAAGACCTTGAGCTTCGGCTTCTGATCTGCGGATGCAAAGGCGAAGCCAAGCGAAATGAGGATGACGATGCCAAGCGCGACGGTCGATCTTCTCATCGGGCCCTCCGAAGAATTAACATCTTCATTTTCGTGGCCAAAAACATCGATTTTAAGCCTTTTTTGCCCATTTTTTAGGGCCTAACTCATTGATTTACTTGCTTATTTCTGTGGTCCGACCCCTTTCGCCCCCGGCTTCCGCCCCGGGCAATTGGCGCGGTCACAGAGCTGACAGGACAGGAAGCCCTCCTCGGAGGGGAAGAGGATGCCGGAGATCGATTTGCGCGGCACCATGAGCAGGCTGTCGGTGAGTCGGACGCCGATAAGGCGGCCCGTGTCGCCGAAGATCGAGAAAAGCTTCGTCTGCTCTGTGATGGGCCAATCCTCGAGCGAGCCGGGGCTCATGGCCGAGAGAGGGCCGGGACCGAAGCGCTCTTCGAGACGAGCGGAAAGCCACGCGGCGGCCTTCTCGAGGACCGTATTGGCCATCTCTTCGAGGTAGTACTGCTTGAGCAGGTCCGTCTGGGCGCCGGCGACACGCTCGAGGTCCGGACCGACGGTGATGATAAAGGGGAAAACCCTGTTGGTCGCATCCAGGTTCTGTCGGAGGATCGAGCTCTCGAAAGGTGACGCCCCCGACCTCGACCGTCCTCTCCCCCTTCGCGCCGACATCAGCGACGTCGAAGACGCCCCGAGGGCGGATAAGGCCCCCGGCCAGCCCCATCAGCTCATCCAGACTCTCGAAGCCCGCCCTTTCCGGGTCGAATCTGGGCCGCGCCGCCGTTTCCGGGGCGTCGAGGACGACGGGGATTCGATCGAGGATCTCCATGGCGGAGCCCATGATACCAGAAGTGGGTTTGTTTTCGGGAAGCTTCCGGAATCCGCCGTCGTCCGCCGTCGCTCACTGATAGTTGCGGCGTTTCTGCTTGGCGTAGAATCCCAATGATACGAGCCCGGCTCCGAGGAGCAGGATGGCCGCGGGCTCGGCCAGGACAGGTCCGCGCCGTCCGATCGCGCCGGCGGCGGCATCATCTGAACCCGCGGGGCCTGGTTTGCCCTTTGAACAAGCCCGGCCAGAGTTCGGACACCCCGGCCGCCGCGGCTAGGACTAAGACGAGCAAGATCAGGGAGAGAACCACCACTTTGGCTTTTTTCATAAAGAGCTTCCTTTTTCCTGAACCGACAAGAAACCTTGGCTGGCCAAGTATCCCAGAAGCCGCGATCGAAGTCAAGATGGCCGGCTTAACCCGGCAAAATCACCCCCACCTGCCTATCCTATTCATTTCCTGCTTTTAGAAGCAGCGGGGCCGTTAGTAGACCCTCAGGACGGCATATTTCAGGAGGGAACGGATGTTCCCGCCCCACTCCCGGTCGGCCCGGACGGCGAGCTCGCCGGGGCCCTGAAGCCTTCCTGCCGCGAGGTCGAAGGACACGACCTCCATGCGGGATTCGTCGAGGCAATAATCCCCGGCCCGGGCGCATTCCCTGAGATACCGGGCCGCCGGCGATCTTCGATTCTCGGGGTCATGAAGCGGGATCCCCGAGTTGGCGTGCAGGATGTACTTGGCCGTGTGGAAGTCCAAGGCGACAGGGTCGGTCGAAGCCGCCACGGCCCGTGTCCGGGCGACCGGCAGGCCCAGTCTGTCGACGAGCCCGCAGTACTCGGCCGTGGTGATGTTGAGGGTGGGCCGCCGCACCGTCTTCAGGAAGTGGCCGACCTCGGCGCCGAGCATGCCGGGGACCGGGCCCTTCGCGTCGCCGTCGAACGGGAAGGAGTGGAAATTGAAATAGCGCCCGGCAAGCCGCCCGCCCGTGGCCGGGTCCGGCCCGCCGCTGAGGTCGCTGAGGCCGAGATAGTTCTTGACCGCGCTCGTCAGGCCGCAGGTGACGCTGTGGTGGTTCAGGGCCGCGCAGTTGACAAGCTTGACGGCCTGCCCCGTGTAGCTCCCCTTCTCCCAGACTCCCAGGCGATAATCGACCAGGGTCCCCCGGTCCGTCCGGAGGATCGGATAGCTCATGACGACTTCGCGCCTCTTCTCGCGGGCGGCCCCGTTGTCGAGGGAGAGGAGCGGCACGCCGCCGGTCCCGTCACAGATGACGTATCCCGGCCCGTCGGCGGGCGAAAAGACACGTTTCCCGCCGCTTGCGACGTCGACGAGATGGCCGACCGAGAAGCGCTGGCCGTATCTCTTCTTGAGCCCGGCCGCGAGCTCGTTGTAGTTGCGGACGCCGGGCAGATCGGCGTTGCGGACGAACGGCACGGCCCAGCCCGCGCGCTCCCACGGTCTGGCCCCGCGGTGGATGTTCTCGGCCAGGACGATCTCGCCCCGGAAGCCGCCCGGCCGGTCCATGATCATGTCACCAGGCGCTCCATGGCGGCGATGTTCGTCGCCCCCTGGTTGTACCATTGAAGATTGGGCTTGAGGATGACGACGTCCTCGTCGCCGAAGAGCGTCCCGGCCCCGCCCGCGAGCGCCAGGACTTTCTCCAGGTTGTCACCGGGGCCGCCGTTGACGGCCCGATAGACCGTCGGGGGCGGCCGCCCCCCCAGCACGGGCAGCGCTCCGCAGGCGACGAGCCGCCGCCGCGGCGGCGCACTACAACCGGCCCGTGTTCACCGGCCCTTTCGGAGCGTCCTCGACCTCCCGGACCGGCACGACCAGAACGGGAGAAAGATGAAGGTAGCGGGTCGTGGCCCGCTTCCGGTCGATATCCTCGTAGATGGCCTTGACCCGCCCGGGGGTGAGCCGCGCGACGGAGGCGACCTCGTCCGGGCCGTAGCCGTGGTTTTTCCCGTAGAGGCAGAGGTCCATGGCCTCGTACGGGACGGCAAAGAAGAACTCATCCTGGCCCTGGGGCAGCGAATAGGTGTCGGTCGTCGGCGCCCGGTCGACGACGGCTTCGGGCAGACCGAGGACGCGCGCCAGATCGTACACCTGGGTCTTGTAGAGGTGGGCGATGGGCTTGATGTCGGCCGCCCCATCGCCGAGCTTGACGAAAAAGCCCTGATCGTACTCGAGCCGGTTGGGCGTCCCCGCGACAGCGTAGTTGTGGAGGTCGGCCTGGTAGTATTCGAGCATCTTGCGGATGCGCTGCTTGAAATTCGTCGAGGCCACGATGGCCAGGTAGGCCCCGAGGTCGAGCCTTTGCCGCACCTCCCGGCCATCGGGCGAGACGGCCACGACCGAAAAGAACGTGTAGGCCTTGTCCTCGGACGTCTCCGACACGACGATCTTGGATCTCCAGCCCGGCCCGTAGCCGGGCACGGCCGCTCGGACGGCGGCGTCGTACTTGTCGTAATAGCCCACGGCCTCGAGGATCGGGCTGATGTCGAGGAGCACCTGCCGGATCCCCAGGTGGCCGGCGACGAGCTCGCTCAGACCCAGGGTGTCCGCGGCCGAATGCCGTTCGGGCATCTGCAGGCCGATGACCTTGTCCGGCCCCACGGCCCGGACGCACAGGGCGGCGGTGAGGCTGCTGTCGATGCCGCCGGAGATGCCGACGACGAGGCCGCGGCGGCGGAGCGTCCGGGCCAACGCCGTCCGGATCCCCCCGGCGATCCGGTCGATCTCGGCCGGGCCGTCGAGCTTGAGGAGATCGGACGAAAAGGGCGGCCTGTCGATCATGGTGTCCTCCCGGCTCTCTTGTCGACGTGGATGTCCCAGCGCCATCCGCCCGGCGCCCCGGACGGCGCCGGGCGGGCGCGGACGAGATCGCGCGCCAGGAACTGGGTCGAAAGGACGCCCGCGAGGGCCATCCCTTCGGTCTCGCTCCTGCTCTCGCCGGCCTCGACCTTGCGCAGGAGGCGTTCGACCTGGCCCGGATCGAAGAGGCCGGCCTCGCGGATCGCCTTCTCCGAAAGGGCCTCGGCGTATTCCTCCGTCCCGAGCCGGCCGGCGAAGGCCTGCTGGATCGGCGCCCGGTAGGGGTGTTTCGTCCGCCCGGTGATCGACGGCGGCAGCACACCCCGGAAGGCTCTTTTGAGGATGTGCTTCTCGTCGAGCCCGAGGATCTTCCATTGGGGCGGGACGCGCGCCATGAGATCGATGACCCGGACATCGAGGTAAGGCGGCCGGATCTCCACGGAGTTGGCCATGGCCATCCGGTCCCCCTGGCAGGTCAGGAGATAATGGCTGAGAAAGAGCTTGTCCTCGAGGTACATGGCCTTGGCCAGCGTGTCCCGGTCGGCGAAACCGGCCGGGAGCCGGGCCGTGAGATCGGCCGTGGCCGAGTAGCCCGTGAGGGCCGCCTGCAGGTCCTTCGAGAAGAACTGCTTGATGCGGGCCGTGTTCGTCCAGCGGAGGGCGTGGGAAAAGAACGGCTCCCGCGGGTCCGTCGGGCCGCGGGACATGAACTCCCGCAGCGACGACCGTTCCCGGGGGGTCCTGAAGATCTGGGGATAGAGCCGCTCGAAGAGACGGGGGCGGAGGGCCGACCCGGGCCGTCGCAGGACGAACCGGCGGACCAGGGCCTCGCGGAAGATATCGTAGCCGCCGAAGACCTCGTCCGCCCCCTCACCCGTGCAGACGACCTTGATGCCCTGCTCGCGGACGAAGCGCGAGAGCAGGAACATCGGCACCGGCGCCGTCCTCAGGATCGGAGCCTCGCAGTGGCGGACGACGCGGGGGAAGGCCGCGGCGATGAGGGCGTTCCCCGCGCTGAGCTCGCGATGCTCGACCCCGAGCGCCGCGGCCATTTCGTTCTGGTAGACGCCCTCGTCGAAGACCTTTTCTTCGAAGCGGACGCCGAAAGTCCTGACGTCCCTGTTGAAGTGGCGGGCGATGAGCGCCGTGATCCCGGACGAATCGAGGCCGCCGCTGAGATAAGACCCGACCGGAACGTCGGCCCGGAGGCGGACCCTGGTCGCGTCCATCAGCAGGGCCATGACCTCGTCGGCGACGGCCTCGGGGCTCGAGCGGACGTAGGAATCGGCCGAGCGATAGGGAATATCCCAGTATTTCCGGAGGGCGGCGCCTCGCGCGCCGACCATGAGGGTGTGTCCCGGCTCGAGCTCGCGGATCCCGGCGAACACGGTCGCTCCCGGAAGGGGCGTCCAGAACGTGAAGACCTGGTCGAGCGCGCGCGGGTCCAGGGCCGGCGTCGGCAGAAGGCCCGACGCCAGGAGCGACGTGATCTCGGAGGCGAACAGGAACGCGCCGTCGCGCTCCGCGTAATAGAGCGGGCAGATGCCGAAAGGGTCCCGGGCGAGAAAGAGAGTCTGACGGCCGGCGTCCCAGACGGCGAAAGCGAACTGGCCGTTGAGCTCGTCGACGCAGCCGGGGCCCATTTCCTCATAGAGATGAAGGAGCACCTCGGTGTCGGTCGTCGTGGTGAAGCGGTGCCCGGCCGCCTCGAGCCGCGTCTTCAGCTCCGGGTAGTTATAGATCTCGCCGTTGAGAACGATCCAGGCCGTCCCCGTTTCGTTGGGAATGGGCTGGGCGCCCGTCGTGAGGTCGATGATGCTCAGGCGGGCGTGGCCCAGCCCGACCCGGTCGTCGAGATAGAGGCCCTTTTGGTCGGGGCCCCGGTGGGCCAGGGCGGCCGTCATGGCGGCGAGGCGCTCCGGCGTCGCGCGGCCTTCGCCCCGAGTATCGAAGATCCCGGCGACGCCGCACATGGCGCCCTCAGTCCGCCTGCCTCGCCGGAAAAGCGGCGATGAACTGCCGGAACTCGCTCTTCACTGTGTCCCTATCATATCCCATCATGATGGAGTCGATCCGCCCTCGAGGAAGATGGCGGCGCTGCGGGCCCGGTCGGGTTTGCCGCTGCTCGTCTTGGGGATGGCCTCGACAAGCCGGAGGGCGTCCGGGACCTCGAACTTGGGCAGCTTCCCGGCGCAGAACCTGAGAATGTCCTTCACCGTATCGCCGGCCCGGCGGATGGGGACGACGAGAGCGGCCAGCCGATAGCCCTGGAGCGGGTCCGCGACGCCGAAGACGATGCATTCGGCGGCCAGGCCCGATTCGACGATCGCGTCCTCGACCGTCCGGGGATCGACCCGGCGGCCCCCGACCTTGAGCTGGTCGTCGCGCCGGCCGGTGACGAAGAAATAGCCGTCCCCGTCGCGAAAGCCGAGGTCGCCGGTATGATAGCCCTTGGCGTCGAGGACGCGGCGGGTCCCCTCTTCGTCCCGGAAATAGCCGCTCATGATGTTCGGACCCCGGGCCACCAGCTCGCCCGTCTCGCCGGGGCCGAGCTCGCGGCCGTCCGGGGACATGACGCTCATGGTCACCCCGGAGACGGGCACGCCGATCGAGTCGATCTTGGCCGCGAGGCGGTCCGGAGGCACATAAGTCAGACGGGCCGAAGCCTCCGTGGCCCCGTACATGACGAACAGGCGGGTATGCTCGGGCAGGACTTTGAGAAGCTCGAGCTTGATCCGCGCCGGCATGTGCCCGCCGGCCTGCGAGCAATAGCGGAGGGCCGGAAGCTTGTCCCGGTAGGCCGCGAGGGGGGATCTGAACAGGAGGTGGGCGTAGGTCGACGGCACGCCGGAAAAACCCGTCACCTTTTCATCCGCCATTTGCTTCAGGACGGCGGCCGCGTAAGCGAACTGGTTGTTGAGGACCACCGTCCCGCCGACGGCCAGATGGGTGTTGAGGAGAGATTTGCCCATGACGTAAAAGAAGGGCAGGACGACCATCTGGATATCCGACGGGGTGAGTTCCAGGTACTCGATGATCGACCGGGTATTGGCGACGATGTTGGCGTGGGAGAGCATGACGCCCTTGGGCTTCCCCGCCGAGCCGGACGTGTAGATGATCGCCGCGCAGGATCCGGGGTCGATGTCCAGGCCGGGATTCCGCGCCGGCATGGAGGCCAGGCTTTCGGGAAGGGGCGAGGAGGGAGCGGCGGCGGTTCCGGAGCGAGGCGCCGGCGAGCCGTGGCCGACGACCAGGAGAGCGGCGGTCCGAAGCAGGGACGCGTCGACCGCCCGGACGACTTTCTCGAGCTTCGACGAGACGATGAGGACCTTCGGCTCCAGCTCCCTGACGAGCTCAGCCAACGCCGGGGGTTTGATATCCGTGTTGAGAGAGGCGACGATGGCCCCGGCCTTGAGGATGCCGTAGTAGGAAACGACGTAAGCGACGCTGTTCTCGCTCAAAAGAACGACCCGGTCGCCGGGCCTGACGCCCACTCCCGGCGAGGCCATGGGCCAGCCGGTTGGCCCAGCCGTTAAGGTCGGAATAGGCGGCCCGGCGCCCCTCCTGGACAACGGCCGTTTTCAGGGGAAAAAGCGCGGCGCTGGCCTCGAAAAGCCGATGGATCAGGGAGGTTGCGGGTCGCCCGTTCAAAGTCAAATCGGCGGTTCTCAAGACACGGTTCTCCGGGGACTCATGATAAAGGCAACGCCGTCAATTGGCAAGCCCATGTTGACGGGCGTGACGGGAATCGCGGAATTCCTCGTTCTGAAGGAATGTGATACGATAGGATCTCCTTTCACCGATCGAGGTGTCAAGGACTCATGAGAGCAGACCTCCTCAGCCGGCTCCTTTGCCCCAATTGCGGCGGAGCGCTCAGGGCGAGCCTCAGATCCCCTGCCCAAGGGAGCGAGATCGAGTATGGGATCCTGGCGTGCGACTGCGGCCAGTATCCCGTCATCGGCGGAATTCCGATCTTCAAGGCCGAAGGTCGGATCGACGTCATGCAGCAGACGGCGGATTCCGTCCTGCAATATGGACCTGACGTCAAAGATCTGATCGGCCTGGTCCGGGCCGGGCAAAATGAAAAAGCGCTGCTGTCGCTTTTGGTCATCCCTCAACGAAACGTCAACCGGCTCCTGACATTCGCTGATGACGTGCCCCGACCGGCGAGGCCGGTCGTCCGCGCCCTGGGATCGCGCCTGTGGTCAAGCCAGCAGCGCAAGCACCGGGAATTGCTGGTCGCCGGGAAGAAAGGGACGACGGCTCGTGACTTGATCGGCTTCTTCTACCGTCATTCCCGGCACCGCGAGCTCTACAACCATTTTTTTTACAAGTTTTCTCAGCCTCGCCACCTCGCGGGCCTCTCACTGGCCGGCCTCTTGCCGGTTTCCGAAAAGCCCATTCTGGACCTGGCCTGCGGCTTCGGACATTTCATGCATTACTGGATCGCGACTCGTCCCGGGCAGCGAGTCGTCGGCCTCGATCGTAATTTCTTCCAGCTCTATGTCGCACGAAATTGGCTGGCTCCGGGCGGGGATTTCATCTGTTTCGAGGCGGATCTCAAGCTGCCTTTTTCTTCGCACGGTCTCAGCGGTGTGTTTTGCGCGGATGCCTTTCATTACTTCCTGAGGCGGTGGCAGTGCGCGGAGGAGATGAGACGCGTGACCGAGCCGGAAGGACTGATCATTCTGGCGCGAGTCGGCAACAGTCAGGCCGAACCGCGAGAAGGGTATGAATTATCCGCGGAAGGCTATGTCAAGCTGTTTGACGGCCTCGCCTGGCGGATGGTCTCCGAGAACGATCTCCTGCAGGACTACCTCGAACGGCTTGGCCCTCAGCTGGAAGAGCCGTCGATCCTGTCGGCTCTGGTTCCCCAGAAATGGCTCTATGTCCTGGCCTCCGAGAGGCCTGAGTGGTTTCGGAATTACCCAAGATTCGAGACCTGGCCCCATGCCGCCGGCCGATTGCAGCTGAATCCTTTGTATCGCCAGAGCCATAAGGACTCCGGCGGCGACATGACGGTCGAGTTCCGGTTCCCGTCAAAGTGGTACGAATTCGAGAACTCGGGGTGCCTGCAATACATGCCCAGGACCGCGGTGGTCAGCCAAGAGGCTCTCAGCGCCATGGCGGCCGGAACCTGGTCCGAGGAAATAGAATCCCTGGTTCGGCACTGCGTCGTCCTCGGCATGCCCGAACGCTACCAGTAGACGGGGGAGGGCCTGGCTTCCGGCCCATCGGTTGACACGGCACCGGGCATTTCCTATCATGGTCGCCGACCGCCCGGCCTGACTCCAGGGCAACGTCACCTTTGGCTCAGGCCCGCTTGAACCCGGGAACGGAGATTGAATGGGACTGAGATTTCTGAAAGCGCTCGAAGGACGTCATCTCCGACGCCCGGTACAGGATCAATTCGAAGGACCTCAAGGAAAGGTCCGTGCGGAGCGGGGCCATCACCCTGTTCGATCAGGGGATGGTCACGCTCATCCATATGGTCTCGGTCGTCGTCCTGGCCCGCCTGCTGACTCCCGGGGATTACGGGACCGTGACCATGGTCACGGCCGTCACCGGCATCGTCAATCTCTTCAGGGAATTGGGTCTGTCCAGCGCGACCGTCCGGACGCGCGGAATCACGCATGAGCAGGTCAGCAACTTGTTCTGGATCAACGCCGGCGCCGGCGCCGCCGTCACTCTGATCATCGCGGCGTCCGGTCCGATCCTGGCCTGGTTCTACCATAAACCTCAACTGACCTTGGTGGCGATCGGCGTCTCGCTGACATCGGTCTTGAGCAGTCTGGGGACCCAGCATGGAGCCCTGATCAACCGGGACATGCGCTTCGGCACCATGGCCGTCATCCGGAACTCGGCCCTGCTGGCGGGACTCGTCGCCGCTCTGGTCGTGGCCTTCGCCGGAGGGACCTATTGGGCGCTCGTCGCCAGCGCGGTGGTCACCGCCGCATGGGATACGACCGGCCGTTGGATCGCCTCCGGCTTCCGCCCCGGACGATACAAGAAAGGCGTCGGCCTCCGGCCCCTCATCCGTTTCGGCGCGAACGTCGCCGGCTCGGATATCGTCACGTACTTCCACAGGAACACGGATAATATCTTGATCGGAAAGGCCTGGGGCGCCGGGCAGCTGGGGCTCTACACCAAAGCGTACTCTCTGCTGATGCTGCCGATCTCCAACCTGAGATCTCCCCTGAACCGGGTCGCTTTTCCGGCCATGAGCCGGCTGCAGGACCAGCCGGCGGCGTTCCGGGCCTATTTCGCGAAGTATTGTTCGCTCCTCTCGTTCATTACGATGCCCATCGTGGCTTATCTCTTCGCCTCCTCCGAGCACGTGATCCGGCTTTTGCTGGGGCCGCGCTGGATCGGCGCGTCGGAATTGTTCAGCATCCTGGCCATTGTGTCATTCATTCAAGCTCCGGCCGGCCTCAAGGGGATCGTCCAGACCGCGATGGGCCGGGGGGGACGGCTCTTTCGCCTCACCCTCATCAGCGCGCGTGGCGGCGGTGTCCTCGTTTGCTATCGGCCTCCCCTGGGGCGCCCGCGGCGTGGCCATCGGCTACTGCTTCAGCACCTACTTGACTCTCCATCCGACCCTCATTTACGCTTTCCGCGACACGCCGGTCCGCCCCTCCGATTTCTACCGGTCCGTCATGAAGCCCGCGATCTCGAGCATCGTCATGGGCGGCGTGCTGGTGCTCGTCGAAAGCCGCCTGAAGGGATTTCCGGACGCCCCCCTGCTCGCGCTCATGTTCGTGGCGGGAGCGATCGATCTACCTCGGCATTCTTCATTCTTCTTCCCGGGGGCAAGCGAGCGCTTGCCGGATACTGGGAATACGTCACCATTCTGAGGAAGGGCGCGTTGAGCACATTCGCCAGGCTGGGAGGCGGCGGCGTTCCGGATGAGGAGACCGGGCCGCCGGAAGACGTCAAGGACCAGGATCCCGCGGGCGGCCCCGGGAACTAACCGCTGCTCGATATGACTGCCGCGCTTCCTGTCCAAGCCCGCAACAAAATAATATTTGTTCACCTCGGCGTGCCTAAGGGCCCACAAAATGAGGTCCCGATAGATCTTGGCGCGGGACTTCTGTTCTTCCGTCGGGTAGCGGGTCTGAGTCATCGCCGGATCGGCCAGGAAGCCGGGGATATGGGCCAAGCTGACGAGCGTCGTCTTGTAACCCGGCCGAGAGCCGCCTTGGTCACCATAGAGAACCCGATGAAGGACTCCATGTCGTTCGCTCTTCATATCAGGGCGATCTTCTTTTCGCTTATGTCCTCCTGATGACGCCATCGTCATGCGACCGAACCGGTCTCCCTTAGGACCTCATACGCCCCGTAGCAGGCCGTGAAATTTCCGGGCTCGATAAGTGCGGAGGGGATGCCACGGATGCCGTCCCATAAAGCTCCTTGAGCGGGATGCGCATACCGCTTTGCCGCTCCGGATGACAAAGGAGGTTTTGCGGCTGGAGCTTTCCTCAGAGCGCTCAGGCAGATTCTCAACGCCCAAAAGAGCCTGAGCAGCGTGGACAGCGCCCGAGCATCGTTCATGCTCCACAACATGCGCAGGCAATCCCGGCGCCATTCTCGCGTTCGGAGTCCCCGGTCACGCAGAGCGACTGATAAACGGCCGAGCAGTTTCCTCAGATCGGCCTCGCTTTTCCCCCGAACGAGCGCAACGCTCTCACGTTCTCTCTGATTATGGACGAACTGCGTTGAATAGGCAAAAGGCCCAAGGGCATCGATCTCGACAGTCAAGAGCAGACCGATGGCCGTTCCTTTATGCGCGAGTTGATAGGGCGTGGTCATCTTGAAATTTCCCAGACCATAAGCCAGCAGACTGCGGTTCAGGATCTCGATTCCCTGGAAAACATGGGCGTGATGCCCGATCACAATGTCCGCCCCATTGATCGCCAGTTCCTGAAAAAGCGCCCTTCGCCTCTGGGAGGGGATGCGGAAGAACTCCTCTCCCCCATGGTAGGAGACACAGACGACATATCCTTGTCGCTTCAGCGAGACGACCGTTTCTTGCGCCTTGCTCATGACCAGCGGACTGGCCCCGGCCCAGGTCGGGCCTGCTGTCGATGGCACAAAGCGGGCTTTCACGCGATAAGCGAGAAAGGCAACCTTGGCTCCAGATCCGTGCCAGAGGTAGGGCCTGGAGGCCTCCTCGATGTCGCGACCCGCGCCGATCCGAACGATCCCTGCCTTGTCCAAGACCGAGAGAGTCTCTTCCAGGCCGCTGAGCCCTCGGTCCATGATATGGTTATTCGCCAAGTTCACGATTGATATGTTGAAATTCCCGCAGCTCAGCCACGCTCGACGGAGCCGAGGAGAGAGAAGAGAATCCTCTCGTCTTCGAGGATCCGGCGCTCGTGAGGGGACATTCCAAATTGACCACAACGGCGTCGCACAAGCGCAGGAGGCCCAACAGATCATCCGATATCCCTATGGGCCTGTGGTCGGCCAACCCGGGCGCCAAATCCCCCGCGAACGAGATGGTGACCGCCTCGGAGACAGGTTTCCGAATGTAAATCATCACGGCAAAAGTATACTCCAGACTCGTTTGCAGACGAAACTTACGGCTGTCTCTGGTCTTGGAGTGTCCGAGCGCTGTTCTAAAAGCCTCGGTTATATTTTCTATAGACGGGTTTTACCGGCTTCCCGATGAGGTGCTTTTCAATGCCCTCGTCCAAGGCCTTCCTGTAAACCACCAGGGCTTCGGCGATCCGTTCGATGGTGGTCGCGATGTCCTCGTCCGAATGGGAATAGGAGACGATGCTCGAAGGCATCAGCAATCCCCGCTTCATGGTCTCCTGAAGGAACAGGGTCCGGAACGGCTGTGAAGGCTTCTTGTCCTGGTCCCGGGTGGTGTAGACCGAGCAGCAGTCCGGGCCGATGATCGAAACGTATTCCTCCAGGCCCAGCTCTCTCGAAGCCCGGTTGACCCCGTCGGCCAGTTTCCTCCCTTGCGCGTAAAGGGTCTCGATAACGGGATTGTCCTGATAGAAGGTCATGGTGGCCAGAGCCGCGGCCAGGGCGTGGTTCTCCGCGCCGTGGGTCGTGGACATCAAGAAGACCCGCTCCTTATCGTGGTGCAGGCCGCCACGTTCCATGATGTCGCGCCTTCCGGCCAGGGCGGACAGGGCGAATCCGTTGGCCAGCGCCTTGCCGAAGGCCGACAGGTCGGGCACGATGCCGTATTTCTTCTGGGCGCCGCCGAGGTGCCAGCGGAATCCCGTGATCATCTCGTCGAGGATGAACAGGGCGCCGTTGGCGTGGGCGAGACTCTTGAGCTCATGGAGAAAATTGTTTTGTGGCGGGTCGTATTTTTCCGCTTCGAGGATGACGCAGGCGATCTTCCCCGGATACCTCTCGAAAAGCTCTTTGACGCTGCCGAGGTCGTTGTAATGGAACTTGACCGTGAGGTCCTTGACGCACCGGGGGATGCCGGCGGAGATGGCCGTGCTGCCGATGAACCAGTCGTCGACCGCAAAGAAGGGCTGGTCGCCGCAGATGGCCACCATGTCCCGTCCCGTGAAGGCCCGGGCCAGCTTGACCGCTCCGCTCGTGGCATCGGAGCCGTCCTTGCAGAACTTGACCATCTCCGCGCCGTCGATGATCGAGAGGAACTTCTCGGCGCACTCGAGTTCGATCCGGGCCGGCCGGACGAAGTTGTTGCCCAGGAGCATCTGCCGGTGCGCGGCCTCGACGACCGGGCCGAAGGCGTGGCCCAGCGTGACGCTCCGCAGGCCCATGCCGTATTCGATGTAGTCATTCCCGTCGACGTCCCAGACGTGAGACCCCTTGCCCCCGGCGATATAGACGGGCATGAACTGGGGATACTGGTCGTCCCCTTTCGCGTAGGTGTGGCAGCCGCCGGGGATGAGAGCGTTGAAGCTCCCTTGGATCTTCAGCGATTCGTCGAATTTCATGGGTTCACCCGAAAGAAGCGGATCCCGTAGCGGCGAAGGAAAAGGGCCACTTCCTCCGCCAGCTCGTTCGTCGCGTCGGAACGCTCCTTGTGCGCGATGTCGAACCAGGCGATGTGACGGGCTTCGAGCGTCGCTCGCCCCTCGACGGAGATTTCCCGGAAGCGGACGTAGACATCCGCGCCCGCGGCGGGCATGTCCGCGATCCGATCTTCCGCAGGTCCCACGTCGACACGGAGCCGCCGGCCCTTTCCTTTCGTCTTGCCGCTCCGGCCGGCCGGGAAGATCGAGTAGTCCGGCCCCGTTCCCTCGCACTGAAGTCCTGAGGCCTGGAAAAAGGCGATCATCTCCCGGATCATATCGTCGAACAGCCGGGCCTTTTCCTCCAGGGAAAGGTCTTTGGGGAAATCCGGGAACCTGCTCACGACCCTGGCCGGGTAGCCGATCGCCAGGCACTTCGGGGGGATGGAGGTGCTGACGAGGGAATTGGCCCCGACGACGGCCCCATCCCCGATCTTGACCCCCGGAAGGACGAAAACGCGCCAGGCCAGGGAAACGCTGCTGCCGATCTCGATGGGCTCGAAGTCGACCGGGTAGCCTTCGAGCTGGCTGAGCCAGGAGTTGTGGCCGAAGATCAGGCAATCGCCGCCGATGCCGCTGTCGTCGCCGATGGTGATGGAGCGGGCGGGGTTGATGAACGACATCTGCATGATCTGGCAGTTCCGGCCGATGACGAGCCGGGAGTCCGGGAACTGCAGCCCGCCGATGAAGACCTGCTCGTTGATCTTGCTGCCGTCGCCGATCTCGAAATGGGGCGTATCGATGAAGGTCGTCGCGCCGATCCGGACGTGGGCGCCGATCCGGACATGCCTGCCGCGGACGAATGACAGGAAGCCGATCGAGGTGTCGTCCCCGATGCGAACGTCCTCCCCGACGATGACCGAGCCGAAGCCGATCGAGACCTTCTTGCCGATCTTGTAGCCATTCAGCCGGTAAAGGGCTTTTTTCAGGAACCCGGGCCACCAGCCCATGAGGGCCATCTGCCTGATCGGGAAGCGGGGCTTCGGAATGAGCACGTCATTCCCCGATGAGGGATAGGCCGCCGTCCACGATCAGGGCCTGCCCGACGATGCCTTCCGCGGCGTCCGAGCAAAGGAACTGGGCCGCGCGGGCCGTCTCCGCCGGAGTCGTCAGCCGCCCCCGAGGGGTCCGCTTTTCCGCGCCGGAGAGCCGCGCGTTCCCGTCCGGCATGGCCGCCCAGGCGTCCGTCCGGACCGCCCCGGGAGACAGGATATTGACCCGGATCCCCTTGGGCGCCAGCTCGACCGCCATGTGGCGGGCCAGGGATTCCAGCGCGGCCTTGGAGGCGCCGATCAGGGAATAGCAGGGCACGACCTGCCGGGCGCCCTGGGAAGAGAGGGCCACGATCGAGGCCGGAGGGCGGAATTTCGGCAGGAGCATCCGGACGAGCTCGAAGAAGGCCTTGACGTTCAGGGAGAACGTCCAGTCGAAGTGCCGGGAGTTCAGCTCCTCGAAAGGCTTGTGAACGCCGGTGGCGGCGCAGAAGACCAGCCCGCTCAGGGAGCCCAGGCGGGCATCGATGAATTCCCCGAGATGGGTCAGCCCTTTGGCGCTTGTCAGGTCGGCGCGGCATGTCGAAAGGGCCAGGTGATCCCGGTCGGCTTCCTCCTGGAGGGTTTGGGCCGCCTGCTCGTCGCGCACATGATTGGCGACCACTCGGGCCCCGGCTCGGGCGAACTGGAGGGAGATGGCGCGGCCGATGCCCCGTGTCCCGCCGGCCACCAGAAAGGCTTTGCCTTCGAGGGAGAACATGTTGTCCATGGCTCTACCCTTTTCCCGGCTCGCGTGAAGCCAGATAGGATTCCAGGACTTCGTCCCGATAGCCGGGAGCGAAACTCGCGAGAGGAACGAAAGAAAAGAGGAGCTCGGCGGAGCAGACGGGGCGGTCGCCGATCTCGACCCGGCAGGCGGCGGTCGCGAACCCGGCCTGGCTCGACTTGATCTCGGCTTTGATGGTCGCTTTCTCCTCGGGCCGGACCCAGTCCCGAAAGGACGCCGAGCGGATCTGGGCCAGCATCGCCTTGCCTCTCCCCGTTCCCCGGCTTTCGGCATCGAGGCACTTGGCCGCCGTCTGGCCCATCATTTCGGTCAGCAGGACTCCGGGGACGACCGGGAATCCGGGGAAATGGTCGCGGAAAAAATCTTCGTCGCCGGGAAAGACGTGCTCCGCCTCGATCGATTTCCCCGGGACCAGGGCCAGGATCCGGTCGACGAAAAGGAAGCGCATGGTCTTAAGCGCCCTCCCCCAGCCGGCCGTGCTTGCGCAGGACTTCGAGGATATCGCCCACGGACCTCAGCTCTTGGATCTCCTCCTCCGTCAGGAGGACCTGGAAGTCCTCGTCCATCCGGGCGATGAGGGTCAGGATGCCGAGGGAATCCCAGGTCTCGATCTCATCCCGTCTCGTCCCGGGCCGGATCTTGTCGGCGGGCGCTTCGAAGACCCCGGCGACCCAGGTCAGGACCTCGCTCGTACTCTTGGCCACGGCGCTCTCAACTCCTTACCCGGCAATATAATCCCCCCCGAGGGCCAAATCAAGACTGGTTTCGGAGCTCCGTATGCCCCAGAACGGCCTCCGGGCCCAGGCGAACGAGCGCCGAGGCCCAGGACAGGCCCACGCCGTAGCCGACGAGCATCAGAATCAGAGAGCGGTCGGCGGGGCGAACGAGATTCCCTTGGGCTATGGTGAGCGGTATCGAGGGTCCGCCCGTGTTCCCGAAATCCCCGAGGGTCAAAGGCGTCTTGGCTTCGGGGATGCCCATCTTCTTGGCAAGGTGGCGCATGATGAACTGATTGGACTGGTGGAGGATAAAATAATCGACGTCCTCCTTGGCCAGACCGGCCAAGTCCAAGGTGTCCCGGATGACCGTGGGGACCCGTTTGATGGAGAAATTGAAGATGTTGGCGCCGTTCATGGAAACACAGTATTTGCGCTTGTCCTCAGGGAACCTGTCCCGGAAGCCGCCGCCGGGAATGATCAGGTCTTCGTAGCCGCCGCCGTCGGTGTGGAGGACGAAGGACCATGGACCCGGACCGCCCGCTTCCAGGGCCGTGGCCGAGCCGGCGTCGCCGAAGAGGAGGGACACCGACCGGTCGCTCTCGTCGGCGAACCTGGCCGGAGTTTCCCCGTGCAGAACCAGGGCCCGCTTGACGCCTCCGCCCGAGATCATGAGGGCGCCGAGGTAAAGGCCGTAGGGGTAGCCGGAGCATCCCAATCCGACGTCGAACGCGGCGCATGACGTCGGCAGCCCGAGCTTCATCTGCAGGAGGCAGGCCGTGGAAGGGAGGATGTAGTCCGGAGACTGCGTGACCATGATCAGGGCGTCGACGGAGTCCCGCTCCCAGCCGATCTTTTCGAGGAGCGATTCGGCCGCGGCCTGGCAGAGGTCGCTGCTGCAGACGGAATCGCCGGCCATCCGCCGGCTCTTGACCCCGGCCATGCCGACGACCTTGCGGATCTCGTCCTCGGTGAAGCCCTTGGCGTCCGCCAGGTTATCGAAGCGCCGCGAAGGGACCGCGGAGACGATGCCCCTGATGTCAACGCCCTGGATCGTGCATTTAGCCATATCGGTTATTTAGTCGCGGCGGCGGTCGTTTCGTAGAGCCTCTAGTTTTCCAAGTTTAGCAGATTCTCCCTGATGTATCCATCCGAAACCGGACTTGTCCAATATCTGGACACACCGCGGGAGCATGCCCTTGTAAATTCGTCGCTTTTTCGGTATAAGAAAGCATTACGGTATCAATGCCGGGCGACGGAAACCCCGAGCTGCAAATTGAGGGTCTTGCTCGAATGAAAGCGATCGACGTCTTTTATCAGATAAAGCCGGCCATCCCGCGCCGGCTTCAGATCTCCTTCCGGCGGGCCATCGCCGCCGGAAAAAGACGGACCATGGCCGGGATCTGGCCGATCGACCCGGCGGCCGCGAAACCGCCCCGGAACTGGACCGGCTGGCCTGAGAACAAGCAGTTCGCGCTTGTCCTGCAGCACGATGTCGATACCCTGAAGGGCCTCAAGCGCAGTCTCAAGCTCATCGAGCTCGAACGCGGGCTGGGGTTCCGGTCCTCGTTCAATTTCGTCCCCGACGACTACCCCACGCCCTCCCATGTCGTGCGAGCTCTGGCCGAAGCCGGTTTCGAGATCGGCGTCCACGGGCTCAAGCACGACGGAAAGCTCTTCCGCCATCCGGGCGACTTTTGCGCCAAGGTGCCCCGGATCAACCATTATCTCAGGAAGTGGGGCGCCGTCGGGTTCACCTCGCCGTCCATGCTCCGCAACCTGAAATGGATCGCCGAGCTCGACATCGAGCATTCCTGCTCGACGTTCGACACGGATCCGTTCGAGCCCCAATCCGACGGCACCGGTTCCATCTTCCCCTTCGTCGCGACGAACGAGGACCGGACCAGGACCTACGTCGAGCTGCCGTACACCTTGCCCCAGGACCACGGTCTTTTCGTCATCCTGAGGGAAAAGGACATCCGGATCTGGAAGCAGAAGCTCGACTGGATCGCGGCGAACGGCGGCATGGCGGCGCTGAACACCCACCCGGACTACATGATCTTCGACGGGGCCGCCGCGGGGCCGGAAGAATACCCTGTCTCCCACTACCTCGAGTTCCTCGACTATGTCCGGACCCGTTACGCCGGCCGGTATTGGCATGCCCTGCCGCGGGAGATGGCCCGGTTCTGGCGCAAGACGGCCGAGGCGAAGAGTGCGGCTCCGGCGGCCTCGAAGAAGACCCGGCCGCTGCCGCCGAGCAGCCTTCTCGGGAGACGCGACGTTCCCGCGACGCCCGGCGTCAGGATCTGGATCGACCTCGACAACACGCCCCACGTCCCGTTCTTCATCCCGATCATCCGGGAATTGGAGCGGCGGGGCCACGAGGTGGTCTTGACCGCCCGGGACGCCTTCCAGGTCTGCGACCTGGCCAAGGAAAAGGGCCTGCGCTTTCGCAAGATCGGCCGCCACTACGGGAAGAACCCGGTCATGAAGGTCTCCGGGCTCCTTCTCCGCTCGCTCCAGCTGCTTCCGTTCTATCTGCAGAAAAAGCCGGGCCTGACCCTGTCCCACGGGGCCCGGTCGCAGAACCTCCTGAGCAACCTGACCGGAGTGCCGGCCGTCCTCATCGCCGACTACGAACACGCCCGGACGGCGCCTTTCACCCACCCGCGTTGGACGATCGTCCCCGAAGCCCTGTCGCCCGACGGCCTCCCGTCGAGGGTGAGTCAAGTCCGCTACTACCGGGGCATCAAGGAAGACGTTTACGCCCCGGAGTTCAGGCCCGCCCCGTCGCTCGCGGCCGAGCTGGGCTTGCGCCGGGACGATCTGATCGTCACCGTGCGGCCCCCGGCCGACGAGGCTCACTACTACAATCCCGAGAGCGACGTCCTGTTCCACGAGCTCATGGCCAGGATCTGCCGGACGCAGGAGGCCCGGGTGGTCCTCCTGCCCCGCAACGCCCATCAGGAGAAGAGCCTCCGGGCGGAGTTCCCGGACTGGTTCGAGAACGGCAGAACGGTCATCCCGACGCGCGCCATCGACGGCCTCGACCTGATCTGGATCTCGGATCTCGTCGTCAGCGGCGGCGGGACGATGAACCGCGAGGCGGCCGCCCTGGGGGTCCCCGTCTACAGCATTTTCCGCGGCAAGACAGGGGCCTTGGACCTCATGCTCGAGGAGCAGGGACGGTTGAGCATGATCCGCAGCAAGAGCGAGGTCTGGTCCAAGATCATGCTCGTCCGGCGGGACAAGAGCCGGGCGCCCGACATCGCGCCCAGGGAGGCCCTGAAGGACATCGTCGACCACGTCGAAGACATCATCCGGATCGAGCGCGTGCGGCCCAGGGTCAAGGGGGGAAGAAGCGCCGATGACGGGACTGAAAATGATCGTGGTGGCCGGCGCGCGCCCGAACTTCATGAAGATCGGGCCGTTCATGAAACGGATCGAGGCCCATAACGCCAGCCGTCCCCCGGCGGCCCCCCGGGTCGAAGCCCTCCTCGTGCACACCGGCCAGCACTACGACGGGAACATGTCCGACGTCTTTTTCCGAGAGCTCGGCATCCGCCGCCCCGACTTCAATCTCGACGTCGGCTCGGGGTCGCACGCCGCCCAGACGGCCGCGATCATGACCCGCTTCGAGGCCGTCTGCCTGGAGGAGAAGCCGGACTGGGTCGTCGTCGTCGGGGACGTCAACTCGACCATGGCCTGCACCCTCGTCTGCGCCAAGCTCGGCATCCGCGTGGCCCACATCGAGGCGGGCCTGCGCAGCTTCGACCGGACGATGCCCGAGGAGATCAACCGCCTGGTCACGGACGCCCTGGCCGACCTCCTGTTGACGCCCTCCGAGGACGCCAATGCGCATCTGCTCGCCGAGGGAGTCGCCGCGGAGAGGATCAAGCTCGTCGGCAACATCATGATCGATTCGCTGGTGGATAATCTCCCCCGGGCCCGCGCGAGCGGGACGCTCGAAGCGCTCAAGGTCGGGCCGGGCGGGTTCGTCTATGTGACCCTTCACCGGCCGGCCAACGTGGACGACCGGTCCGGTCTGGCGGCCCTGATGTCCGGCTTGGAAAAGATATCCGGGCGCCTGCCCGTCGTCTTCCCGGTCCACCCGCGCACCCGCAAGATGCTGGCGGAATTCGAGCTGATGCCCCGGCCCGACGATCGCCTGCGCCTGCTCGAGCCCCTGGGCTATCACGCCTCTCTCTCCTTGACGGAGAACGCCCGGGTCGTCTTGACCGACTCGGGGGGCTTCAGGAGGAGGCCACGTTCTTCAGGACGCCCTGCCTGACCCTCCGGCCCAACACCGAGCGGCCGATCACGATCACCATGGGCAGCAACCGGCTGACCAAGCTTCCCCAGCTTCTCGGGGACATCGAGGCCGTGCTCAACGGCCCCGAGCGCCTGGGCCGGGTTCCGCCGCTCTGGGACGGCCACACCGCGGAGCGGACGCTCGATGAGTTGATCAAAGCGTCGGCGCCGTCCGCGCCCTTGTCAAACGACCGTGTCGATGGTATATGACAACCAGGAGTCGGCCGTTGCCCGGTAAGCGTCATATCTGCGTCTGCATCTGCACCTTCAAGAGGCCCCGTCTCCTCGCCGCCCTGCTCAGGGCGCTGGACGCTCAGGAAACCGGAGGGGCCTTCGACTACGACATCCTGGTGATCGATAACGACCAGGGCGGGTCCGCGCGCCTGGTCGTCGAATTCGAAGCCACCCGGACGAAAAAGGCCATCCGCTATTACGTCGAACCGGAGCAGAATATCGCTCTGGCCAGGAACAAGGCCGTGGAGAACGCGCGCGGCGATTTCGTGGCCTTCATCGACGACGACGAGCTTCCCGATTCACGCTGGCTTCTCAATATGTTCAGGGCCCTGATGCTTTTCGAGACGGCCGGGGTGCTGGGTCCGGTCCGGCCCCGTTACGAAGCGCCGCCGCCCGCCTGGGTCATCAAAGGCAAGTTCTTCGACCGCCCCGATTACTATTCCGGCTATTTCCTGAATTGGTGGCTGGCCAGGACGGGCAACTGCCTTCTGAAAAGATCTCTCTTCAGGGGCCCGGAGGGACGGTTCCTGCCGGAGTTCGGCAGCGGCGGCGAGGACCGGGATTTCTTCAAGAGGATGATCTACCGGGGCCATGTGTTCGTCTGGTGCGCCGAGGCCCCCATCTCCGAAATGGTGCCGCCGGACCGCTGGAAGATCCTGGTCATGATGAGACGGGCCCTGTTGAGAGGAAAGATGACCTACCAGGCCCGGAAAAGCTACCCCAGCAACCTCTTGGGCTCGTTCGGGGCCGTTTTGTTCTATTCTGTCGGCCTGCCTCTCCTGTGGATATCCTGGCCCATTTTCGGATTCGAGGTTTTCGCCAAGATCCTGATCCGGGATTGCGACCACCTCGGCAAGATCCTGGCCCTCTTCGGGATCGAGCCGGTCAAGCATCGGTACATCGTCTCGCTGGCCGAGGATTGATCGTGAGGATCCTCATCACGGGCAATCTGGGCTATATCGGGCCGGCCGTGGCGGGACATCTCCGCGCCGTCCGGCCGGATGCGACCCTGGTCGGACTGGATATCGGCTACTACGCGCACGGCGTCGCGGGAGAGACGGCCTTATCGGAAGGGAAGGTCGATCTCCAGTATTTCGCCGATATCCGGCGCTTCCCCGACGAGGCCCTGCGCGGCGTCGACGCCGTCGTCCACCTCGCCGCGATCTCCAACGACCCCATCGGCAACAGGTTCGAGGAGGTCACGCTGGCCATCAACCACGGGGCCAGCATCGACCTGGCCCGCAAGGCCAAGGCCGCCGGCGTCGGCTCCTTCGTCTTCGCTTCGAGCTGCAGCATGTACGGCCTGGCCGACGACGAGCCGAGGACGGAGCGCTCTCCCTTGAACCCGCTGACGGCCTACGCCCGTTCCAAGGTCCACACGGAAAGAGATCTGGCGCCGCTCGCCGGCGACGGATTCCGCGTCACCTGCCTGAGGTTCTCGACCGCCTGCGGCTGGAGCGAACGCCTGCGGCTCGATCTCGTCCTCAACGATTTCGTCGCCGGAGCGGTGGCCTCGGGCGAGATCTCGATCCTCAGCGACGGGACGCCCTGGCGGCCGCTCATCGACGTCAAGGACATGGCCCGGGCCTTCGACTGGGCCATCTCCCGCTCGATCACGGCCGGAACGGAGTTCCTGGCCGTCAACGTCGGCAGGAACGCCGCCAACTACCAGGTCCGCGAGCTGGCCGCGGCCGTGGCGGCGGAGATCCCCGGGACTCGGGTCTCGGTCAACAAGGACGCTCCTCCGGACAACCGCTCCTACCGGGTCAATTTCGACCTCTTCGAGTCGCTCGCGCCGGCCCATCAGCCGGCGGTCGGCCTGCGCGACTCCATCCGGGAGCTCAGGGCGGGCCTGGAGGCCCTCGGCTTCCGGGACAAGGACTTCCGGAATTCGCGCTTCATGCGGCTCAATATCCTGACGGAACTCCGCAACCAGGGGCTCCTGGACGACCAATTACAGTGGACAAAACAATGACTGCGGGCCCCGTCTGCCGGTTCTGCGGATCTCCCCTCAGGCAGACCCTCGTCGATCTGGGCCTGTCCCCCCTCTGTGAGAGCTACGTCGCCGCCGACCGGCTTGATCGGATGGAGCCGTTCTATCCCTTGCACGTCTATGTCTGCGAAACCTGTCTCCTGGCCCAGCTCGAGGAGTTCGTCAGCCCGGAGGAGATCTTCACCGAATACGCCTATTTTTCCTCGTACGCCGACTCCTGGCTGCGCCACGCCAGGGACTACGCGGACATGGCGGTCCGCCGGTTCGGCCTCGACGCCGGAAATCTCGTCGTCGAGCTGGCCAGCAACGACGGCTATCTCCTCCAGTATTTCATCGAGAAAGGCATCCCCGTCCTCGGAGATCGAGCCGGCCCGGAATGTGGCCAAGGCCGCGATCGAAAAAGGCGTTCCGACCCTGGTCGAGTTCTTCGGGGCGGGGCTCGCGGAGAAGCTCGCGGCCGAGCGGCCGGCAGGCCGACCTCGTCGTCGGCAACAACGTCCTGGCCCAGGTGCCCGCCCTCAACGACTTCGTCACAGGCGTCAAGGTCCTCCTCAAGCCCGAGGGGGTGGCGACATTCGAGTTCCCCCACCTCTTGCGGCTGATGGACGAGAACCAGTTCGACACCATCTATCATGAGCACTTCTCCTATTTCTCGTTCCTGGCCGTCGAGAAGGTCTTCGCGGCCCATGGACTGACCTTCTTCGATGTCGAGGAATTGACGACCCACGGCGGATCCCTCAGGATCTACGCCAGGCATGTCGAAGACGGGACAAAGCCCGTCGGAACCCGCGTCGGCGGGCTGCGGGACCGTGAGCGCGCCGCCGGGCTCGACCGGATGGCGGCCTACGCCTCCTTCTCCGAAAGGGTCGTGGAAACCAAGCGGAAGATCCTCGATCTCCTGATCAGGATCAAGCGCCAGGGCAAAACGATCTGCGGCTACGGCGCGCCGGGCAAGGGCAACACCCTGCTCAACTACTGCGGCATCCGGACCGATTTCCTCGATTATACGGTCGATCGCAACCCCTACAAGCAAGGGAAATACACGCCGGGGACCCGCATCCCCATCTTTGCGCCCGAGAGGATCCGCGAGACGCGTCCGGATTATGTGCTCATCCTGCCCTGGAATTTCAAGGACGAGATCATCGGGCAGCTGGCTTATATCCGCGACTGGGGCGGGCGCTTCATCGTGCCCATCCCGGAGGTCAGGGTCTACGAATGATCTTCACCCCAACGATCCTCGAAGGCGCCATGGCTCGTCGATATCGAGAAGCATGAAGACGAGCGCGGATTCTTCGCCCGGGCCTGGTGCCGCCGGGAGTTCGAGGCGCAGGGGCTGAACCCGGGCCTGGCCCAGTGCAATATCTCCTTCAATCCCCATCAAGGGACGCTGCGGGGCATGCATTTCCAGGTCAAGCCGCACGAGGAGGCCAAGCTCGTCCGCTGCACGCGAGGCTCGCTCTTCGACGCCATCGTCGATCTGAGGCCGGATTCCCCGACCTACAGGAAGCATTTTGGCGTCGTCCTGACCGCGGACAACCGGCGCATGCTCTATGTCCCCGAGGGTTTCGCCCACGGCTTCCTGACCCTCGAGGATGCGACCGAGGTCTTCTATCAGATCTCGGAGTGCTATGCGCCGGAGTCCCAAAGGGGCGTCCGCTGGAACGACCGGGCCTTCGCCATCAAATGGCCGGCGGAGCCGAAGTTCATCTCCGCGCGCGACCGGAGCTATCCCGACTTCGATACCCTCGGCGAGGACGGGCGATGAGCGCGGAAGCGTCGGGCGGCCGGGACCGGAATCAAGCCGTCGGAGGGGACATCCTCCGGCTGATGGCCGAGCTCTTCCCGATCTGCCGGAGCATCACCGGGGCCGGCTGCCGCGAAACGCTCGCGATCTTGAAGCGGCACATCCCGCTCGAAATCCACGAGGTCCCGTCGGGCACCCGGGTTTTCGACTGGACCGTCCCGAAAGAATGGAATATCCGCGACGCTTACGTCCGCAAGGCCCGGGGCGAGAAGGTCATCGATTTTCGGCGCTCGAATCTCCATGTGGTCAGCTACAGCGTCCCGGTCAGGAAGACGATGCCTCTGGCGGAGCTGAGGAGTCATCTTCACACTCTGCCGGACCGTCCGGACTGGATCCCCTACCGGACCTCCTACTATCGGGAGGACTGGGGGTTCTGCCTGAGCCACAAGGATCTCCTGAGCCTGGAGGACGGAGACTACGAGGTCGTCATCGATTCGACCCTGGAGGACGGCTCGCTGACCTATGGGCAGCTCGTCCTCGAGGGCCGGGCCAAGGACGAGGTCCTGATCTCCGCGCACGCCTGCCATCCGTCCCTGGCGAACGACAATCTGTCCGGCGTCGGCCTGGCGACGATGCTGGCGAAATATCTGGCGGGCGCCCCTCGCGCCTTGTCCTACAGGTTCCTCTTCATCCCCGGCACGATCGGGGCCATAGCCTGGCTGGCGTTGAACGAGGACAAAGCCCGGGCCATCAAGTCGGGCCTGGTCCTGACCGGCCTCGGCGACATGGGCCTCCTGACCTACAAGAGAAGCCGCCGCGGCAACGCGGCCGTGGACCGCGCCGCCGCCCACGTTCTCGGCCACGCCTCGCCGCCGGGCCGGGTCATGGATTTCAGCCCCTACGGCTACGACGAGCGGCAGTTCTGTTCGCCCGGGTTCGATCTCCCCGTCGGGAGAATCTCGAGGACGCCCTTCGGCGAATACCCGGAATACCACACCTCGGGCGACAACATGGATTTTGTCGGCGCGGGATCGCTGGCCGGGAGCTTTGCCGCGATCCTGGAGATCCTCGACATCCTGGAGCAGGACGGGACCTACGTCAACCTGAACCCGAAATGCGAGCCCCAGCTGGGGAGGCGCGGCCTCTATGCGTCCCCGGGCGCCGGGGAGATGGCCCTGCTCTGGGTCCTGAATCTGTCCGACGGCAGGCATAGCCTCCTCGATATCGCGGAGAAGTCGGGGCTCGGGTTCGAATCCATCAAAAGGGCGGCCGACAGGCTGGTCGGAGCGAAGCTCCTGGCCGGCCGAGCGCAGGAGAGGTCCTCATGAAAGTCGTGCTTTTTTGCGGCGGATTGGGAATGCGGCTCAGGGAGTACTCCGAAACCATCCCCAAGCCGATGGTCCAGCTGGGATACCGGCCGATCCTCTGGCAGGTGATGAGATATTACGCCCACTACGGCCACAAGGAGTTCATCCTCTGCCTGGGCCACCGGGGGGAGCTCATCAAGAAGTATTTCGTGAATTATGACGAGTGCGAATCCAACGATTTCGTCCTGACCAAGGGCGGCAAAGGTCTCGACCTCCTGAGCAGCGACATCCACGACTGGAAGATCACCTTCGTCGACACGGGGATGAACGCCAATATCGGCCAGCGGCTGTGCGCCGTCCGGAAATACCTGGAGGGCGACGACATCTTTCTGGCCAACTACGCCGACGGCCTGACCGACCTCGACTTCTCGGCCTATCTCGCCCGGTTCCTGGCCAAGGACAAGATCGCCTCCTTCCTGGCCGTCAAGCCGACGCAGAGCTTCCACGTGGTGACGATCAAGAACGACTCCCAGGTGGCCTCGATCAGTCCCCTCGGCGAATCGGGCATCTGGATCAACTCGGGCTACTTCATCTTCCGGAAGGAGATCTTCAAGTACATCCGCGAGGGCGAGGAGCTGGTCAAGGAGCCGTTCCGGCGGCTGATCGCGAAAAACGAGATCATGACCCACAAGCACGAAGGATTCTGGATGGCCATGGACACGTTCAAGGACAAGCTCTTCCTTGACGAGATGGTCGCCAGAGACGACGTGCCCTGGGAGGTCTGGAGAGTGAAGACATGATCAACCTGGAATTGACCCGGCCGAACGCTCCTCTCCGGATCCTTTGCCTGGGGGCGCACAGCGACGACATCGAGATCGGCTGCGGCGGGACTGTCCTTAAGCTCGTCCGCGAGCATCCGAACGTCGAGATCGACGGAGTCGTCTTCAGCGCCGCCGGCGCGAGGAAGAAGGAGGCCTTGGCGGGCGCCGAGGCCTTTCAGAAGGGCGCGGCTCGCCGCAACGTCGTCCTCAAGTCTTTCCGGGACGGCTTTTTCCCCTTCCATGGGGGGGAGATCAAGGAATATTTCGAGGAGCTCAAGAAGAAGGTCCAGCCTGACGTGATATTCACTCACGGCCGTGCGGACCTCCACCAGGACCACCGGCTGATCTCGGAGCTCACCTGGAACACATTCCGGAACCACCTCATCCTGGAGTACGAGATCCCGAAATACGACGGGGATTTGGGAACGCCGAATGTCTATGTCCCGCTCGACCCGGCCACCGTAAAGGCCAAGATCCGGCACATCCTGACGCTTTTCCCGTCACAGGCCGGAAACGGCTGGTTCACGGAGGGGACGTTCAGGGCCATCCTCAGGCTGCGCGGCATCGAATCGAATGCCTCCTCCGGCTTCGCCGAGGGATTCCACGGCCACAAGCTGATTCTCTCCTAGGCGAAAGGGCTGGGCCATGGATCACCTGAAAGCCAAGGCGGTCCGCGGCGGATTCATCAGAATGTGGACCCAGGCGGCGTCTTTTATCCTCCGCACCGGATCCCTCATGGTCCTGGCCCGGCTGCTCGAGCCGAGAGACTTCGGCCTGGTGGCCATGGTCACCGCCGTGACCGGGATCTTCGATCTCTTCAAGACGGCCGGCTTGTCGATCGTCACCATCCAGCGCCATGAGATCTCGGACGAACAGGTGTCGACGCTGTTCTGGATCAACATCGGCGTCGGAGGCCTGCTGTCGGGGCTGACCTTCGCGCTCGCGCCGGCCCTGGCGGCCTTCTACCACGAGCCCCGGCTCTTCTGGATCGCCTTCGCCCTGGCCTTCGGGTTCCTGGTCAACGCGGCCGGGGTGCAGCACAGCGCCCTGCTCCAGCGTCAGATGCGGTTCGGCACTCTGGCGGCCATCGATATGATCTGCCTCCTGGCCTACGCGGCCGTCGGGATCGGCATGGCCCTGCTGGGCTTCGGGTACTGGTCGCTCGTGGGAATGACGCTCGTCCTGCCGCTGGTGTCCACGGCCTGCGTTTGGGTATCGTGCCGCTGGGTCCCCGGCCGGCCGCGGCGCGGCGTCGGGATCCGCTCCATGCTCAAGTTCGGCGGGACCGTCACCCTGGACAGCCTGGTCACCTATATCGGCTATAACGCCGAGAAAGTCCTTCTCGGGCGCTTCTGGGGGACGGAGGCTCTCGGCATCTACGGCCGGGCCTACCAGCTGGTCAATCTCCCCACTCGAAACCTGAATTCCGCGATCGGCGGCGTGGCGTATTCGGCCTTGTCCCGGCTCCAGGAGGACCCCCGGAGATTCAAGACCTATTTCCTGAAAGGCTATGCCCTCGTCCTGGCCATGACCCTGCCCATCACCATCGGCTGCTCTCTTCTGGCCGGCGACCTCGTTCTCGTCGTGCTCGGCCCCAAATGGAAAGAGGCCATCCCGCTTCTCCGGCTGCTGGCGCCGACGATACTCGCCTTCGCCCTCATCGACCCCTTCTCCTGGCTTCTCGTCGCCACGGGGAGGGTCATGCGCAGCCTGAAGATCGGCCTGGTGATCGCTCCCCTGGTCATCGCCGCCTATGTCATCGGTCTTCCCCATGGCCCGAAAGGAGTGGCCATCGGCTATTCGGCGATGATGACGGTCCTGATCATCCCGGTCATCGCCTGGAGCCGGCACGGCACGATCATCAAAGGCGGCGATATCTGGCGGGCCGCACGGCCCCCGATCCTCTCCGGCCTGGTCGCCGCGGGATTGACGTTGGGGGCATCCCTCTGGCTTTCCGGCCGGCTGGCACCGCTTCCCCGGCTCCTTGCGGGCGGCGGGGTCATGCTGGCCTCTTATCTGGGAATGCTCCTTTTCGCCATGAAACAGAAGGCGCTCTACCTCGATCTCATCCGGGAGATCGTCAAGCGCCGCCGCTGAAGCCGTTCAGATCGGCCCGCCGCATTTGACCAACCCCCGCGGCGCATAATTGCGCGGCCTCTTTTTCTCGACGCAGAATTGACGGTTCTTTTCCATCTGCAGGATATAGCTCATCTCCCACAACGGACACCCTTCCCGATCCGGCGGCTCCGGCCGGTGCCACGACCTGCGCAGCCGGAGCTTCACGATGTAGACGATCCGCTTGATCCTCGGGAACCGGATATCCCGATGTTCCCAGTGATAACGAAGATAGGCTTCCGATCGGCCGCGTTTCCGGGCGGCGTCGAGCCAGTGCTCCCTCGTGAGCCTTGACGGATCCGGATCATGAACAGCCCGTGCGTCCGGGGCATAACCGATCCTGAACCCGGCCCGCGCCAGCTGCCAGCCGAAGAGGGAATCATCGGCAAACCCCAAGGCCCCCGCGCCAAGCTCCGGATCGAACGCCGGTACAAGATCCAGCACGGAGCGCCGGAAGCCCATGTTCCCCCCGACCAGTTCTCTCACCCCCTCGTGCGGCCTGGCATGATCGCTCGACCCCAGCCACCACAGATGCATGGGCGTGAGCCATGGTCTGCGGAGGCTTGGGGCGATGGCGAAGTGCCCGGAGACCGCCTCGCAACTCCCCTCCTCCAGGCCGGCCACCATGCGTTCGATCCAATTCTCCGCCGGCAACGTATCGTCATCCGTAAAAAGAATGAGTTCGCCCGAGGCCTGCGCCAGTCCCGCGTTGCGCGCGTGGCTCAAGCCTTGTCGTCCCTCATAGATATACCGCATCGTCGCCTTCGGAAGCACCGCGTTTTGCGCCACCCTCTGCGGTCTCGTCGGTCGAACCATTATCGACGACGAGGACCTCGGCCTTCCATCCCGGAGGGATGCTCGCTTGCCCCAGCGCTCGCAACGTCCGATCCAGACTCGCGGCGCGGTTCCGGCTGCAGACGATGATGGAAACCAATGGATCGCCCTTCAGGCGGAGCATCCCGTCAGCCCCTCGCCTTCGCTCGTGTCATGGCTCCCTTGAACAACGCTCCCAGGAACCTGGCCGCCCCTCGCCGCCCTCTCCCTATCAAGACCCTCTTCGACATGGCCAGCACATCCCGGACGGCCATCCGTCTGACTTCGGGATCGCTTCTGAAGTGCTTCGCGTAAAATGCTCCTCGTCCGACATGATACTGATGGAGCAGGAAGCTCCGCTCTTCGTCGGACTTCCGACCGTGCCCGTGATAAACGACGAAGGAGGGGAAAGACATCACCTTATGACCGGCCCGAAAAGCCCGGTAAACAAGATCCAGGTCTTCCGCGGACGTCGCGCGGGTCCCCGGCCCCAACTTCTCGTCAAAGGACCCGACGCTCTTCAAGACGTCCTTCCGGACGGCCATATTGCACCCGATGATGGGAGGATCGGGATAGAGCATTCCCGCCGAATCGACGAGGACTTTGGTCGCAGCTTCTTGCAGGGTCAAAGGCAGGTCCGATCGATCCAGCAACTCCACCCTGCCTCCGGCCACCGCAAGGTCCGGATCCGATCGGTAGGCCTGGACGAGTTCTTGAAGCCAACATTCATCCACCCGGCAATCGTCATCCGTGAAGGCGATAATATCGCCGTTGGCCTCCCGGATGCCCCGGTTCAAAGCCCGGCTTTTCCCCTTCCCGGTCTCCCGCAGGCACAAGGACCTCCCCGGATGCCTTCTCACGAAATCCTCGCAGATCGGGGCCGTTTCGCAGGTCGAGCCGTTATCGACGATGACGACCTCCCATTGGAGTCCGTCCGGCACGGAGAGGCGCTCCAGGCTCTGAAGAAGGCCCGTCAATTTCCCGCATCGGTTCAGGGTGGGTACGATGACGGAAACGTCCATCCGCTATTCCTTAGACGGAGGGGCTGTTGTCGTGCGACGGGGTCCGATCGATCTCGTTTTTCGCGTTCGCACCGCTTTCGCGGCCTTCTCGAAGGTCCTTTTCGGATTGAGGATCAGATCGGCGACGACAGGCAGCAGATAGGGGATCAGATCCCTCTTCCGGATGTGCCGGCCGATCGTCCGCAGGCCTTTTTCGTGATAGTCCCAATAGCCGGCCTTCCTCTTGATCAGGACGTTCTTGGCCAGCATCCTGAAATAGTTGGTCTGGATCCTGTCGAGCCGGGCCGCCAGCTCCGCTTCGGTCAGGAAATGGGGGCCCTTCTTGACGAGGATCAGCAAATAATCCAGCTGGTCGGCGTCAAAGCGGGCGTTATTCGAGGTGATGGAGTCGTTGTCCACTCTCGTAAACGTCAATACCTGGTGGACAAAGCCAAAGTCAGAATCCCGCAAGATGTCGTAGCACGCTTCCGTATCTTCGTGCAGGTTTCCCTCGGTGTAGAAGGGATTCCGTCGCCGAACCACGTCCGCCCGAAGGAGTATGGAGGTCGGACTGCCGAAGAAGAATCGCCCTCCGAGGAGCATGTCCCGGCAGATCTCCCGGCCGGAATAGACGGGCGTGGAATAGGGCAATCCGACGTTCGCGATCTCGCGCCCGCGCAGACAGTAGGCGCTGACGATGCTCACGGAGGGATGGTCCTCCGCGACCGGCACCATCTTTTCCAGGCATTCCGGATAGAGCCAATCATCCGCCTGAACGATCTTGAGATACTCGCTGGACGGGGAGATGTCCCGCAGCGCGCGATTGTAGTTCCCGATCTGGCCCAGGAATTCCGTATGGTCGATGAGGCGGATCCGGGGGTCCCGTCTCGCGTACTCCTCCGCGATCTGCGGGGACCGGTCGCTGCTGCGGTTGTTCGAGAGGATATACTCAAAATTCCGGTAGGATTGACGAAGAACGCTTTCGATGCACTCGGCCAGAAAATCCTCGGTATTATAAAAGGGCGTAACGACGCTGACGAGCGGCTCTGCGCGAGACCCTGCCCCACGAGGCTCGGCAGAGAAATTTCCCATTGCGAGATCATGATATTCTCAGCGGCTGATGGGTGTCAAGGCGCCGAGGTCGTAGGAAGGAAAGGGATATGGGTCGGGAAGTCCTCTTTTCAAAACCCTATTGAATCCCCAAAAGCGATGATGGTAGTATGGACGGACAAAGAGGAGATTATGCCGGGTCGCGCCCTGAGAACGATCGTCCTGCTGACGCTTTGTGCGTTCGTGTTCGCATGCTGCGGCATCAAAGAGGAAAGCGTCCCGAGCAAGCTCTTTCCTCTCCGCGTGGATCCAAGCGGCCGCTATCTCGTCGACGCCAAGGGGGCGCCCTTCCTCAGCCTGGCCGGCCTCATTGTCTCTTGCGATACGGGAGGCGGGGGAAGCGAGACGAATTCGTCCTATCCCCTCAAAGTCGGCGCGGACGGCCGTTTCCTGGTCGACCAGGAGAACGGCGTGTTCCTGATGATCGGCGACGATGCCGCTTCGCTGATGGTCAACGCGTCTTCTCTCGACGCCGATTTCCTCCTGGCCAACCGGGCCTCCCACGGGTTCAACACCGTCTGGATCATGCTTCTCTGCAACGAATACTCCGGGGGTCGGGCGGACGCGAGCACGATCGACGGACTGAAGCCGTTCACCACCGCCGGCGATCTGTCCACCCCGAACGAAGGATATTTCGCCCGCTGCGACCGGATCATCCAGGCCGCCGCCGACCACGGCCTGGTCGTGCTTTTGAACCCCATCGAAACGGGCGGCTTCCTCGATATGATGCGGGCGAACGGCGTCGCGAAGTGCCGGGACTACGGCCGTTATATCGGGAACCGCTACAAGGACTTCGACAATATCGTCTGGATGTCGGGCAGTGACTTTCAGACCTGGCGCGATGCCGGCGACGACGCCGTGGTCAGGTCGGTCGCCGCCGGGATCAAGGAGACCGACACCCGCCACATCCATACGCTCGTGCTCGACTACTACCTCAGCAGCTCGCTCGACGATCCGAATTGGTCCGCCATCGTCACTCTGAACGCCGCCTACACGTATTATCCGACCTATGCGGAGCTGCTGAGGGACTACGATCTGACTCCGGCGGTCCCCGTTTTCCTGATCGAGGCCGATTATGAGTCGGAGAACGGCGCCGACCCCGAGCGCCTGAGACGGCAGGAGTACTGGTCGTTCCTCTCCGGCTCATGCGGCCATGTTTTCGGGAACGGCTACGTCTGGCCGTTGAAGACCGGATGGAAGAATCACCTCGACACCGTCGGGGTGCAACAGTTTGGCTACTGCAGGTCCCTGCTCCAATCTCGTCCCTGGGACTCCCTCGTCCCCGATCAGACGCACAGCTTGGTCACCGCGGGCTACGGCACGTACTCGTCGGACGGCGACCCCCATACGAGCATCAGCGAAAACGATTACGTCACCGCCGCCTCCACTCCTGACGGCCGGCTGGCCCTCGCCTATGTCCCCTCCGGACGTACGATCACCGTCGACCTGACCAGGCTCTCCGGCTCCGTCACCGCCCGCTGGTTCGATCCGACCGCCGGAACCTACCAGCCCATTTCCGGCTCCCCCTTCCCCAACACGGCCTCCCAAGACTTTTCCACCCCCGGTGCTCACGCCGACGGCGCCAGCGATTGGATCCTGGTCCTCGAAACGGAATAGCCAAGAGACTCTGATGTCGCCCGAGCTGGTCTCCATTCTCATACCCGCCTTCAACGCGGAGAAATGGATCAAGCAGACCATCGAATCCGCGCTTCACCAGACCTGGAACAGAAAAGAGATCATCATCATCGACGACGGGTCCGGCGACAGGACCCTGGAGATCGCCAAAGAGTCCGCGTCGGCGTCGGTCAAGGTCTTGACGCAGGACAACGCCGGAGCCGCAGCGACCCGTAACCGCTGCCTCGGCCTGGCTTCGGGAGACTTCATCCAATGGCTCGACGCGGACGATCTCCTGGCGCCCGACAAGATCGCCGGGCAGATGAAGGCCGCGGCCGAGGACCGATCGGATCGCGTCCTCTACTCGTCTCCGCACGGCGTGTTCTATCATCGCCTCCGCAAGGCGCGTTTCGTTCCCAGCGACCTCTGGCAGGACCTCTCCCCGTCCGACTGGCTGGTCACGACCATGTCCAAGGCCCTGTGGATGCATCCCGCCGGCTGGCTTGTCAGCAGGCGGCTGGCCGAAAAGGCGGGCCCCTGGGACGAGCGCTTGTCCATGGACGACGACGGCGAGTATTTTGCCCGCATCGTCGCGGCCAGCGAAAAGGTCAGGTTCGTGCCGGAGTCCAGGTCCTACTACCGTCAGTCGAGCTTCCGCCAGCTCAGCCGGAACATGTCGGTTCGCGCCGGAATGTCGCTGGTGCTGTCGGCCGAGCTGAGGGTCCGGATCTTGATGTCGCTCGAGGACAGCGACAGGGCCCGATCGGCCGCTCTCGCTTTTCTCCAGGCCCGGATGCCCGCCTTTTATCCCGAGAAGACGGCGGCCATCGAGAAGCTCGGCGCTCTGGCGGCGAAGCTGGGGGGAGAGCTGAGGCCTCCCCGGCTCAACCTGCAGGCGAGACTGCTGCGGCGCCTTTTCGGCCCGGAATGGGGCCGGGGGCTCACGGTCTGTTTCCGCAGGCTGAGGATGGCCCGGGCGGTCAAGTGGGACGAGCTCATGGACAGGTTCGGCCTCTAGCGGGTCGGCCGGCCTCATCCTTGACATTTCCTGTATTGTCAATAATATCGTATCCGTCGCCATGATCGATCACATCTCCGTCTGCATTTGCACGTTTCGCCGCAACCGGATGCTCGAGCGTCTGTTGAGGACCCTCGGGAACCAGGAGACCGACGGCCTGTTCGAGTTCTCGATCGTCGTGGTCGACAACGACACCTCGGGAGGAGCCCGCGATACGGTGGCCCGGCTCAGGACGGAGCTCGGCCTGTCGATCGACTACGACGTCGAGCACGAGAATACCATCCCGGCCGCGAGGAACCGGGCGCTGGATCTGGCCAAAGGCAACTATATCGGCATCATCGACGACGATGAATTCGCGCCCCGCCATTGGCTGCTCACGCTTTACCGGGCCATCCAGAGCTACGGGGTCGACGGCGGGTTGGGTCCCGTTTATCCCTTCTATGGCCAGAAGCCTCCCCTCTGGGTGTTGAAAGGCCGGTTCGGCGAAAGGCCGGTCATCCGGACGGGAACCCTCTTGAGCTGGGACGACACGAGGACGGGAAACGTCCTCTTGAAGAGGGGCGTCTTCGATCGCGATCATCTGCGGTTCGATCCGAGATGGCGAACCAGCGGCTCCGACCGGGCCTTCTTCAAGGAAGCCATCGCCGCGGGCTACCGGTTCATCGCGGTCAAGGAAGCCCCGGTCTATGAGACCGTTCCGCCGCAACGCTGGAAGAGGACCTATTACCTGCGGCGCGCCCTGGTCCAGGGCTACAACACTCACAAGAACGTCGGGGGGGAGATCCGCGGCCTTCAGCGCATCACGGTGCCCTTGCGATTGGCCGCGGCGGCCGGGATCTATGCCCTCGCTCTCCCCTTCTCCCTGGCGATAGGGACTCACGCGTATGTCAAGGTCCTCGAGCGCGGCGGCCATCACCTGAGCCGGCTGATGGCCATGTTCGGGATCGAATTGCTGAAGAAGCGGAATTTCTGATGGGTGTCGCGTCGACCTCGCCAGCGGCCGCCGGGAGACAGCCCGGAGGCCGCCGATGACGGCCAACCAGGAATTGGGCCGATCCGGATCCCGCCGGCGCCTGCCGAAAGCGCGCCTGGCCTACCAGCGGTTCAGGCAATTCCTGGCCCTGCCCGGCTGCTATCGGCAGGTCCGGGCGTTCAAGGAATGTCCGCGAAAGGGGATCGCGCTCGCCGGCGACCTTCTGACCCTGTTCTTCTCCTACAAAACGTTCCCGGATCACTACGGACTCTGCCGGCTGTGGGAGGTCGACAGGGACGACTGGAAGTACTACTACGGCTCCAATTATCATCCTCATCAGCGGTCGAGGATCGCGGCGGCCCTGAAACAGCAGGATTACCGCATCATGTTCATCGACAAGTTCCTCTGCACCATGTACGGCAAGGGGATGGGCATCCCCAGCCCTTTCACCTACGGGATCGTCGATCCCGCGGAGGATTTCCGAGCTCGGATCCGGGCCTGGTTCCAATCTTCGTCCTCGCCGGCCCTGATCATCAAGCCTTTGTACGGCCGCGGCGGCCTGGGGATCGTCATCGCCCGCAAGGACGGCGATGACATCACCATCCAGGCCGCAAAGAGCTCGGTCCGGCTGGACGATTTCGTCCTGGAGGACCGATCGGTCGTTCAGGATCTCCTGCGGCAGGACGAGCGGATGTCCGCGTTCTCCCCGTTCTCGGTCAACACGCTCCGCATCATCACGATGATGACCAAGCGGGGCGAAGTGATCCTGGTCAACGGGTCGATGAGGTCGGGCGTCGGCGAATCGTTCGTCGACAATTGGAGCGCCGGAGGAGTGTCCGTCGGCGTCGATTGCGAGAGGGGCGTTCTCAAAAGATACGCCTACGACAGGAAGTGGAATCGATTCGCCGCCCATCCGACGTCGGGGACGGTCTTCGAGGATTATCCCATCCCGGAATGGGAGAGGGTCCGCGCCGCGGCGATCTCGATCCAGAAAGCGTTTTCCTTCTATCGGATGCTGGGCCTGGACCTGGCCGTCGGTCACGGCGGGGAGCCCTTGCTCATCGAGATCAACGGCGCGCCGGACCTCGCGGCCCTGGAGCAGAAGGCGGGTCCGTTGCTCAGGAGCCAGCCTGTTTTGCGCGCCTTCGGCGAATATGACCTCTTGGTGAACAGACATCAGAGAAGACTCTACGCCGGGCTCGGCCCTCATGAAGATGCCGGCAGAGGGAAGGCGGGCCGATGACCGGCTCTCCCGCGGGCCAAAAAAAGGGCCGGGCGCGATTCCCAGCGAGAGCCCTCCGGATCTACCGGTCCTGCAAGCGGACTGTTTTTGCCAAGACGCGCCTGGGCTACCTCAGGTTCAGGGAGCTCTTTATGCTGCCGGCCTGCTACCGCAGGTTCAGGGCCAACAAGAATTGCGGCCGATCGAGAACGGGACTGGCGTCCGACCTGCTGACCTGGTTTTTTTCCTACAATACGCTGCCGACCCACTACGCCAAGTACCGCCTTTGGGAAGTGGACCGGAAGGACTGGAAATACTACTATGCCTCGAACTATCGCGCCAGCCAGGAGGCGAGGCTGAAGAGGGTCGTCCAGCCGCTCGAGTACAGGGTCCTGTTCAATGACAAGTACGTCTGCGGCCTTCTCTGTCAGGCCCTTGGGATCCGGATCCCGCGAACGTACGGGGTCCTCGAGCCGGACCTCGACTACAGACGCCAGCTCGAAGTCTGGCTCACGGCTTCGTCGGCTGGGAGGTTGATCGTCAAACCGCTGGGCGGACGATCCGGACGTGACATCGTGCTGGCGGAACGGGCCGGGAACGGCCCCGTCATGAGATCGGGAACAATGGTCGTGCCCCTGGGCGATTACATCCTGAAGGAGAAGATGATCGTTCAAGATCTCGTGACACAGCACGCAGCCCTGGCCGCCTTCTCGTCCTCGGTGAATACTCTGCGGGTCGTGACCATGGTGACCCCGCAGGATGAGATCATTGTCGTAAACGCCGCTCTGAGGACGGGCGTCGGGCATGCATTGGTCGACAATTGGAGCGCCGGCGGCGTGGCCGCGGGCGTTGATTGCGCGACCGGCCGGCTGAAGAAGCACGCTTACGACAAGAAAGGCAATCGATACGTCGCGCATCCGACCTCGGGCATCGTTTTTGAGGATTATCAGATCCCGGAATGGGACCGCGTCCACGCCACGGCCGTGGCGATCCAGAGAGCGTTCTCGTTCTATCGGATGCTGGGCTTGGACATCGCCCTCGACCCGAACGGCGAGCCCGTTCTGATCGAGATCAACTACGGGCCTGAACTGACGTTCAGTGAGCAGACGAGCGGTCCCTTGTTCAAGATGGAGCGCGTCCTGCGGGCCTTTGGAGAATATGACCTCTTGGTGAACAAGCATCAGCGAAGACTCTATGCCGAGCTGGGCCCTGCTCAAATTCCATTGTCGAAAGCCAACGATCGATGACAGCCCCCCCGCCATCCGTCAAGGGAAACAGACGCCGGCCCCTCGCCTCCGTCTTTCGGATCTATCAGTCCGGCAAAAAGGTTGTCTTTTCCAAGACCCGCCTCGGCTATGAAAGGACCAAGCAATTCTTCATGCTCCCTGGCTGCTACCGTCAGGTCAGGGCCATCAAAGATTGCCGGAGATCGAGAGCGGGCCTTGCCCTCGACCTCTTGACCTGGTTCTTTTCCTACAAGACCTTCCCTAACCATTACGGTCTGTGCCGGCTCTGGGAGGCCGACCGGAAGGACTGGAAATATTACTATGGCTCGAACTACCTCCCCCATCAGCTCGCGAGGTTGAAGAAGACCGTACAACCGCTCGAATACAGGGTCCTGTTCAACGACAAGTACATCTGCGCTCTCCTCTGTCAAGCCCTCGGGATCCGGATCCCCCTGACGCACGGGATCCTCGACCCGGCCCACGACTACAGATCCCGGATCGCCGCGTGGCTGGCGTCTTCGCCCGCCGGAAGGTTGATCATCAAGCCTCTGTATGGGGAGATGGGCCGTGATATCGTCCTGGCCGAGCCTGCCGGCAGCGGCATCATTATCAGGTCCTCCCAGGACTCCGTCCCGCTGGACGACTTTATCCTCAAGGAGAAGGCGATCGTCCAGGACGTCGTGTCCCAGGACCCCCGAATGGCAGCCTTCTCCGCATCGTCGGTCAACACCCTGAGGGTCGTGACCATGCTGACATCTCAGGGTCAGGTCATCGTCGTGAATTCCTCGTTCCGGTCCGGGGTCTGCGAACGCCTTCGTCGATAACTGGAGCGCGGGCGGCGTCTCGGTCGGGGTGGATTGCGCCAGAGGGGTGCTGAAAAAATTCGCCTATGACAAGAAGTCCAATCGATATGCGGCTCATCCGACCTCGGGGGTCGTTTTTGAGCACCATCCTGTTCCCGAATGGGACCGGGTTCGGGCCGCCGCGGCCGCCATCCAAAGGGCTTTCCCGTTCTATCGGATGATCGGCCTGGACATGGCCGTCGATAAGAACGGCGATCCCGTGCTGATCGAGGTGAACGGCGCTCCCGACCTGGCCGGGCTGGAGCAGAAAGCCGGTCCGCTGCTGAGAAGCGAGCCCGTCCTGAGGGCGTTCGGAGAATACGGGCTGCTGGTCAACAGGCGCCAAAGAAGGCTCTACGCCCGACTTGGTGCCTGTGATACCGTGGACGAGAAAGGGAAGTGATCCATGATCAACAGCCGACCGAGCGGCAAAGGGCCAAGGGAACGGGCCTCGGCGAAAGCGCTCAGATTCTATCGATCCCAAAAAAGAATGGTCTTTTCCAAAGCGCGTCTCGGCTATGAAAGGACGAAGCAGTTCTTCCTGTCTGCCCGGCTGCTTCCGCAAGATCTAAGAGTATCAAGGATTGCCGGAAATCGAATGCCGGCCTGGCGCTCGATCTCCTGACCTGGTTCTTCTCCTACAAGACGCTTCCCACTCACTACGGCCTGTGCCGGTTATGGGAAGTCGACCGGAGTGAATGGAAATACTATTATGGCTCGAACTACCTCCCTCATCAGCAAGCACGATTGAAAAAAGAGGTTCAGCCGTTTGAGTATCGCGTTCTGTTCAACGATAAGTATCTTTGCGTCCTGCTCTGCAAGGCCATGGGCATCCCGACCCCGCGGACGCATGGGATTCTCGACCCGGCCCGCGACTATCGGGCCCAAGTCACCGCCTGGCTCACAGAGTCGCCGGCGGGGAAGTTGATCATCAAGCCATTGGCCGCTTTCGGAGGCCGGGACATCGTCCTGGCGGAACGGACCAAGGACGGGATCGTCATCAGGTCGGGGCAAACGTCCCTGCCTCTGGATCAGTTCGTCATGAAAGGGAAAGCGATCGTCCAGGACGTCTTGACGCAGGACGCAAGGATGGCCGCCTTCTCCCCCTCCTCCGTCAATACATTTCGCGTCGTCACGATGGTGACGCCGCAGGATGACGTGATCATTGTGAACGCGTCGCTCCGGTCCGGAGTCGGGAACGCGTTCGTCGACAATTGGTCCGCGGGAGGCGTTTCCGTGGGCGTCGATTGCCGCAACGGCAGGCTGAAAAAATACGCCTACGACAAAAGATCGACCCGATTTGCGGCCCACCCGACGTCGGGGCTCCTGTTTGAAAACCACCCGGTGCCTGAATGGGAACGGGTCTGCGGCACCGCGGCCAAGGTCCAAAGAGCCTTTTCGTTTTTCAAGCTGCTTGGCTTGGACATGGCCCTCGACGAGAGCGGCCAGCCCGTGATCCTCGAGATCAACCACGGCCCCGACCTGGCGGGCCTGGAGCAAAAGGCCGGCCCCTTGCTGAGAAGCGAGCCGGTGCTGCGGGCGTTCGGTGACTATGGCCTCCTGGTCAACAGGCACCAGAGAAAGCTCTATGCGAGCCTGGGCAAGCCATGATTCAGCCCGATCCCGATCAGGCGGCCTAGGCGGACCGCCACAATGGCCACACCCCTGACTTATGTCCTGATCACGCCGGCCCGCAACGAGGCCGAAAGCATTGGGCGGACCATCGAATCCGTAATCGCGCAGACCCATCAGCCGATCGCCTGGGTCATCGTCAGCGACGGATCGAACGATGGAACCGACGAGATCGTTCAAGGGTACTGCGCCGTTCATAATTGGATGAAGCTCATCAGGATGCCCGAACGCCGGGAACGGCACTTCGCCGGAAAGGTCGGGGCGTTCAAGGCCGGGTACGCGGCCGTCAAGGATCTCCCCTTTGACCTCGTCGGGAATCTCGATGCCGACCTGTCCTTCGATGAGAATTTTTTTGATTTTCTTGTCCGGAAGTTCGCGGAAAACCCCCGGCTGGGGATCGGCGGCGCTCCCTTCCAGGAAAACGGGAAGAGCTACGATTTCAGGTTTTCGAGCACGGACCATGTCTCGGGGGCGTGCCAGCTTTTCCGGAGGCGGTGTTACGAGGACATCGGAGGATATACTCCCATCGAGGGCGGCGGGATCGATGTCGTCGCCGTCCTGACCGCCAGGATGAAGGGCTGGGAGACGAGGACGTTCACGGAGAAGGCCTATGTGCATCATCGGAAGATGGGGACGGCCACAGAATAGTGTGATCGAAGTCGCGGTTCAAGGATGGCCGGAAGGATTATGCTTTAGGTCGCCCACCCGGGTTGGGTAATGTTCCGGGCGATATACCAGATGTCCAAAAAGCCCGTTTTGATCGGGGGATGTGCGCTTATCTCAGGGTACTTCTATTCCACAGTAACCCGAGCACAACGCGCTGTTTCCCCTGAATTGATCCGGTTCAGGAGAAAGGACCAGATGCGCCGGCTTCGGAATTTCTTGACGAGGGCCATATCAGTTTGACCGTCTTAGCGTCTCAAGCACAAAGTACCGCTCCTTCGACTGCGAATGATGGCTCCCAGGATATCTTTTTACACGAAAAATGGACCTAATCAGGGGAACCTTCACAGGGCCAAAAACCCCATTATTGGCCGGACCAGTTTTCTGATGAGGCTCCATCAAAATTCAAAAACCAGTATTGCCTTTCAGTCCAATTGAACTAGAACCAAAAACAAATATAATAGAAAATTAGAACGATCACTCAGAGGGATATAGTTGCCGCCAGTACTCGCGTTATTATTATGTACAGCCTTCGTAGTTCTTCTGCTTTGGCTTGACCGTAAACAGTCGTTAGAAGTCACGCGCGCCCTCTGGATACCGACCATTTGGATTCTATTGATCGCCGGTAAGCCCTTGGGGTCTTGGTTTCGGACAGGCCACAACGTTGAATCGAGTCCATTGGACCGAACATTCATAACATGTCTCATCATAGCTGCCCTCTGGATTCTAATCCGGAGAAGATTTGATTGGCCTAAGGCTATCAAAGAAAACATTTGGTTGGTTATTTTGTATTCATTCATGCTCATCAGTGTCCTCTGGTCGAGCATGCCCCAAACATCTTTTTTCCGCTGGGTAAGAGGAACGCCTGCGATTCTCATGGCTTTCGTCATTCTAACCGAACCTTCGCCACGTAAGGCAATCGAAAGTATTCTGCGACGAGCAATGTATGTTCTTATCCCATTTTCCTTACTCCTAGTTAAGTATTTTCCTGCCTATGGCGTCGCTTTCACGCCCTGGGGAGGGAGACGAATGTGGATAGGTGTTTGCCAGCAAAAAAACTCTCTCGGGCGACTTTGCATCATTTCTGCATTCTTTCTGATCTGGAACCTGGTAAGAAGACGCCAAGGCAAAAACCCCCGTGTATGGAAATATCAGACCTATCTTGAAATAATAATCTTGGCTATTTCGGTTTTGCTGATGATGGGACCGGAACGTAATCTATTCTATTCCGCGACATCGTTATATGCGTTTGTTTTTGCCCTCTTAATTTACTGCGGATTACTTCTCATAAAAAGGTCCAGCATTAGACTTGCGGCCGGTCCAGTGGTGGCGATCGTTGGCATCGTGATGATATTTGGAGTTGTCAGCCTGTTTACAGGCGGGTCGGCAATAGGGTCCGCTGCATCCACGGCCGGACGTGACGCGACTCTCACTGGCAGAACAGTGGTGTGGCAGGCTCTCCTACCTATAGCAATGCGGGCACCCGGTGCTGGGCGACGGATACGGCGGATTCTGGACTCCAGAGAAAAACCACTTGTTTCAAATCAGCGAGGCGCACAGCGGGTATCTCGAAATCCTGCTGGATCTTGGTTTTCTTGGTCTTCTAATCTATTTCCTCTTTCTTGTCTCGTCTGCACTTAAGGCCCATCGAGCGCTTGCCTATGACTTCGATTGGGGTGCCCTTTGGATATGTTACATCATGATGTTCGTGCTTCACAATGTGACCGAATCTTCTCTTAATACGTTGGCTTCTCACTTGCCGGCAATGATAATTTTCTTCTCAGTTTATTCTCCTTTCTATGGTCTCGGCGACCCGACCTGACCAAAACGCAAGGCCTCTTAGGCCATGAAGAGTCACCTTCCAAAATGTATCGGCTAATTTCTTTGAAATCAATCGGTGGGGCATCCGTTGCGAACTGTCAGGTTTCAAGAACCTGGTAGAATGGTCTTATTGTCCGGAAATTATTATCGACATTGCACGACTTGTGCTTTGGCACAGAAGCGATTCAAACCGTCAATGGCTCTGAGTTTCAGGGGCGGTTCCACTGGCGCACGCTGGATAGCACGATTAATCGGGTAAATATTTATAACTTCGACGACCAAGGCTCAATGGAAAAACAGAACGATATCATAGAATTGACGAGAAAGAGGCCGCTTAGACACTCAAAGGTATAATAATAGGTACGGCTCAGTTCCTCAACGAGAATCTGAGGAAATAGGCAGACATGTATGGCTATCTTCGCCCCCTTCAGCGGTAGTAGGAATGACGCCCAATGAACGCTTTCAGGAGAGAGTTGCGGAGGGATTTGTCCTGTAGAGAACCCAACCTATCGGCAACTCGAGACATTATGAGTTGATGGGTTCTTGCGTTTTCCGAGGAACTCCGCCCGGGATGGGCAGGCGGCCGGGATCTCTCAGAAGACTTGTTCCTCCTGAGCAGAAAGTGTAGCCAATATTTCTTTTGGCTAGCCACCAGCCAAACCATATCCCCCTTTTCATCCTCTTTAAGGGTGATTCGCCCATGTCGTCTCCTCAGCATACTGAGTGCGAACTGGTCAAGGAGACGGGAATTATGAAGAAAGGCTCAAGCCGTTGTTGCAGCCGTAGGAAGTTCAGTGCCACCGTAGGGACTTTGGTCGTTTGTCTCATAGCCCTTTCGCTGCCGGCGACGGCGGGAACCCCCATAACCAACGACCAGCGTTTATTGTTCAACCGGGCTGCTCAACGGACCAGCGATTTCAGGGCATCCTTCACCTATGGACCCGTTTACCCCTCGGAAGGACAAACCGTACAATTCGCGGACGCCTCTACGGGAAACCCTACCTCCTGGAAATGGGATTTTGGGGACGGATCGACCAGCACCCGACAGAACCCATCCCATAAGTATTTGACCGCGGGATTCCGAAGGGTCAGCTTGGTCGCCAGCAACAGAACAGGCTCCCGGACGTCATCCAAGAGCATCACCATCATGCCCGCTGCGACCTCCGCGTCCTTCATATTCAGCCCCACGACTCCGGGACCGGGACAGACCGTCCAATTCGCCGATACGACATCCGGAGACCCGACCTCGTGGAAATGGGACTTTGGAGACGGCTCGACAAGCAACGCCAAGAATCCCGGTCACGTCTTTTTGAGGGCTTCGTCTTATACGGTGACGTTAGTCTCCAGCGGAAGCTTCGGGTCAAAACAGGGAAGCAAGACAATTACCGTCGCTTCGACATCGATTCTTTCGATATCATTCACATATGCGCCCGCCATTCCGATGGCAGGGCGAGCGGTTCAATTCACCGATACGTCCGCGGGTATTCCGGGTTCCTGGAGATGGGATTTCGGCGACGGCACGAGCTCGACCACTCAGAATCCGGCCCACACGTTCTCGGCTCAAGGATCTTTCAGCGTTACCCTGACGGTTGCCAGCGGCAGCGAGACCAAGAGCACCAGCCGTCTGATCACGGTCATCTCCACGGCTGCGCTTGATGCGTCATTTACGTATAGCCCGGCCTCTCCTGTTGAGGGACAAGCCCTTCTTTTCACGGACAGCTCATTGGGAGGTCCGACGTCCTGGCTTTGGGATTTCGGCGACGGGACGACCAGCGCGAGCCAGAACCCGAGTCACACCTATACGAACGCGGGCTCCTACAATGTGACCCTGCGAGCATCCCGTGGCTCCGGCTCCGACACCATGAACCAAGCCATCAATGTCTTGCCGGATTCCGTGCTTGCTGCGGGTTTCGCATATAGCCCCGGGACCCCCGTTTTGGGACGGCCGGTGAGTTTCTCGGATACTTCGACCGGAGGCCCGACCTCCTGGGAATGGGATTTCGGCGATGGCGTCACCAGCACCTTACAGAATCCGGGCCACACTTATGCGGCGGCCGGAGCTCATTCCGTTACCCTGACCGCGAAATCCGGATCAAATTCAAGCAGCATCAGCAAGACGCTATCCGTGACGTATGCGGATGTCATCCAGGCGGCGAGCCCTTCCTATGCCGACGTCGTCGCGGCCATTTCGATAGCCAAGGCGGGTGATACGGTTCTTGTTCCTGCGGGCGCGGCGACATGGAGCCAGCGGCTCGAGATCACGAAACCGATCAGCCTGATCGGAGCAGACATTGGGAACACGGTCATCACCAGTGCGTACCACCCGACCGACCTGCATCGGTACAAGCAGGTAAAGGAAAATTACCTTATCACTTATTATCCATCAGACCCGTCAACGACTACAGAAACACCTTTCAGGATAAGCGGCTTCACGCTCAACGGTGGGGCAAGCTCCCTTTGGGATCATACTTTATAATCCGACGATCTATACGCAGAAATACGTTCGGGTTGACCATGTGAGGGTATACAACCTTTGGGGGCGGGCCTCGTCCACAATTTACGGTGGGAGACCGTTTCAGATTTGGGGCGAGTTCTTCGGGGTCATGGACAACTGTGTCATCGGCGAGGTAACGGGAACATATATCACGGTGGACGGCAAAGATGCGATATGGTCAACGCCCGGGGAGGTCTATGGTTACGGCTCTGCCAACATGTTTTTCTTTGAGGACAACACGTTCTATGGAGCCGATAGCTATATGATCATTTCCTCAGAGATGGGGGCTCGTTTTTGCATCCGCCACAACGATTTTGACGGAACGGGGATGACAGAGGGATGCTATCCGGCATTTGATGCACACGGCAATCAGCCAGGCGCACATTGTGCCACGATGGGCGTGGAGATATACGAAAACACGCTGAAAAACAACTATGGGGTTTACTTTTTCGGTCAACGCGGCGGGAAGGCGTTGGTTTATAACAACGACGTTATAATGAAGGCTGGAAGTGCGTGGATAGTTGTCAGAGAGGAATATAACGATGGGGCAGAGCCTACTCGTATACCGCCGACAAACACCGCAGGAGAACCCCAACACCCCTCGGATAGCTATTACTGGGGGAATACAAGGAACGGAGTCAGATATGCCAGACTCGATCCGCATGTTCCCGAGACAGTTGACTATTCGAACGCCAGCGGCCCGTACTATTACCCTCCGCTGGCCAATAAGGGCATCGTCCCGCAGAAGAACAGGGAATTCTGGTACGAACAGGATGCATTCGACGGCACGACAGGGGTAGGCCTTGGCCTGCTTTCCAGCAGACCGGCCACCTGCACGAAGGGCGTGGCGTATTGGGCAACCGACACCAAAACGCTTTACGTGTGTACAGCCGTCAACGTTTGGAAAGCAATCTATTCTCCCTATCTCTATCCTCACCCGTTGCGAACTCTATCCTCGAATTGAATTATCACGAGATTCGCAAGGAAGCTCAAGGCCGAGCGTCGGTTCAGTTCACGGGTCAATAATCGAGCGAATAATTAGTGTGGGCAAGTGTATCCTATTCCAGTTAGAAAATCGAGGCGAGCAATCTCCTGACGAAGCCAATAGGGTCATAGTTCCCTAAAACCCTCGCCCTAAAAACGCCGCCTGGCATCATAGCCCCGGTGAGTTCCCTGTGCAAAAGGAAAGGATTCGATTTCTTGCTGTTGTAGCCTGAGGCCGTCGTCACGGCTCCCTTGTATCCTGTTTCTACCAATAGCGCGGTTAAATCGGTCGTCGAATTAGAAGCTACCCCGGATGGATACGCGAAATATTCAATATTTCTGCCCGTGATTTCTTCCAGCCTTCTCTTGTCCTCGGCGATTTCGTATCGCAGTTGAGCCCCGTCCTCCAGTTTCCCCAGATTGAGGTGATTCTGAGTATGCCCCCCCACGACAAACCCCTCGTCGGCGATCTTTTTCACTTCGGCAATGGTTAGGCCGCCTGAAATTCTCGGATTGTCCTGGGCATGGCACAGATTCGATCGTATAAACTCAGTTTCTTCCTCGGGGCGGAGTCCGATGAACCCGGAAGTTATAAAAAAAACGGCCGGCAATCCGAACTCCTTAAGGACCGGCACGGCGTGAGTGAGCCAACTCTTGTAGCCGTCATCGAAAGTAATGACAACATTAAGTCTATCGGAGGGCATGTTGCCTAGGAAATAATCATCGATGCTGATGACATCTGCATGTCGTTTTAAATAGCGAACATTTTCCCTAAATTGGCTGAACGCCTCAGGGAGAATGTCATGAAAGGCAAGGAACCTCGCTACCGGCTTGCGCCGGAGACGAAGAATCAAGTTCCTTATTTTCGAGAATCCGATATAGTAGAAAAACAAAACCCCGAAATCCTGTCTCCGTATCATTGTCTTTTCTATAGAGAAGTCCCTTGCGGCGATCTCATCTCAGTCAGTTTACACATGCCAGTTCTTTGTCCAGTTCCCTATGTTGCTCCATAATATCCTATTCTGGCAGGCAAAGAAAACGAATCTCATCACGGCTTCCATAATCCGAGTTATCGTGAAGGATGGGAATGTCTGCGACCCAACGGCGAGGGGGTCTGGGAACTCGATCTTAAGCAACTGCGGAAATCCCGCCAAAGCCTGATTGACAGCCTCATTGTCTGGCATTATATTCATAACGAGTTCCAAAAGAAATTACAATGGATACGAAGAAGGCTCCGTTATCGAAGACAGTTCCTTCTTTGCAGAGAAAGGATTCCATCATTAGCGCATTGGAACCTCTTATCGCCAAAAGACGGGCTATGTCTATACTCGCATCCTGACTTGGATGTCACCGTCAAAGAGTCTCCGCAGCTGAAGTTAATTCTTCTGGGCTATATTTATGATCCTGCCAGCTATAAAAAAAGCAACGAAGCGATCCTTGCCGACATTCTCCAAAAGTCCGATACATTCAGTTCCTTTTTGGACGCCATCAAGGGGTACGTCGGTCAATATGTATTCATCTATTTGAATAACGAGGCGATACATGTCATTCATGACGCCCTTGGGCTTAGAGAGGTTTACTACTGCACCGCAAAAAACAGGGCTATCTGCGGCTCTCAGCCAAACCTCGTCAGCGAATTTGCCGAACCGCCCCTGGGGTTTTCGGATGACCAGGCTATCCAAGGCTTTTACGAGCGTGACCTCAAAGGTATGCGGTCGGGCAGGTTCTGGATCGGCGATGAAACCTGTTTTGGCGGAATCAAGCACCTCTTGCCGAATCATTATCTGGACGTCGCCGAACTCCAGGCCAAAAGATATTGGCCGAGAGAGAAACTGCTTCCCGTCGGACTCGAGGAAGCAGTCCGCATGTCCTGCTCGTTTCTTCAAGGAGCGCTGAAAGCCGCCGCACACAGGCACGAGCTGATGATCGCTGTGACCAGCGGAACGGACAGCAGGACCTTGCTGGCTGCCTCAAGGGAAATTAACGGAAGAGTCTACTATTTCATCAATCGGCATAAAGGCCTCGATGACAAGCACCCGGATATCCGCGTTCCATCGGCCATGCTGAAGAGACTCGGCATTCCATTCCATATCCATAATCTCGAGGGGAAAATCGACGAGGAGTTCAAGAGGATCTTCCTGGACAATGTCTTTTTGTCGACGGACCTGAACCTGTCGGCCATATACAATGTTTATTATCAGCAACATGATCAACAGCTGAACGTTCTTGGCGTTGGCGAGATCGGCCGCACATTTTACGGTGACGTGCCGCGGAACATCGACGGCTATTATCTCGCCCGGTCCATGAAAATAAGAAATTCGCCCTATGCCGTGGACCAATGCCAGCGATGGCTCGAGAGCGCACTTCCCGCTGCCAGGCGATTCGGGGTCAATATCCTGACGCTCCTGCTCTGGGAGCAGCTGCTTGGCAATTGGGGAACGGTCGGCAATTCCGAATCGGATATTGCCATCGAGGAGTTCGATCCCTACGGCAGCCATTATTTGTATGAAGTTTTGCTGGGTGTCGATAAGGACTATTCGAAATACGGAAACAGCATACTTTTCCGCGAAATGATCCGGCACATGTGGCCGGAATTGCTCGAATACCCTATCAATCCCCCTTATAAGAAATCCGATTACGTCCGGATCCTATTGACAAAAACCGGGGTTCTCAAACCCCTAAAATCGTTGACCTATAAAGTTGACCGGCTGAGATTCGGATGGAAGCATCGGCGCCGTTCCTGACCCGGGCCTGAGCGCGCGGATATCGATACCGGACGGATTCCTCAGGCCCCCTGTTTTTTCGGAATCTGTTGATCTTTGACCTGCGCGAAGATGTCATCCATGATCCTCGCTGTCAGGAGAATTTCTTTATGAGTGAGGGGCATGGGCGCTTTGCCGGCGACGGAATCGTAGAACGATGTGATGAGCGTTTTCAACCCGGCGTCATTGGGCAAATGGAAATCTCTTTTGAGAAATTTGCCGAAATTGGTGCGGAAGTTGCCGAGATACTGCTTGGCGTAGCCGAACGGAGGGACAAAGTACCTCAGGTAGCTCTTGTAGTCCTTGTTGATGACTCTGATGAGAATTTGATGATCGTCGTCGACGATCAGGGAATTCTTGCGGCCGTACAGCCGGAATTGATGCGGCGCGGGACTGATCTGGGACGAGAACATGAAATAGGCGGTCGTCTCGTCTTCGTCCCGGATGAGGACCCGGACCTCGTCGATGATCCCGTCTTCTCCGATACTCTTCAGGAAGGCGCTCGTGAACCCGTGGGCGATCACCTGGGGCTTGTCGCCGGACAAGAACTCGGCGATCTTGCTGATCCCATGGCTGATGATATTCTGGAGAAGGGACCCAGGCAGTTTTCTGACCCAATGATCCTGGTCGCCAAGAAGGGCTTTAGCGAAACCCGGGTCCGAAAAATCGTAGCAGTACTGACTTTCCATGTGGACCGGCTTGCCGCCCAGATAGCCGCTCTTGACCAGCTCCCTCATGCGGACCATGGCCTGAGTGAACTGGGCATTATGTCCGGCTATGACCTTGAGCCCCTTCCGGTCGGCGAGCTTGATCAACTCCTCCGCTTCAGAAGCGTACAATGTGAATGGCTTTTCCACATAGACGTTGCTGCCGGCCTCCAGGCACATTTGTCCTAACGGAAAATGACTTTGCGGCGGCGTCGTAATGTGGACGACATCGGGCCTGACCGAATCGAGCATCTCCCGCGCATCCCCGAAATACCTCTCGACGTGAAAACGCTCGGCCATCTGCCTGGCCATCAGCGGCTCGGCATCGCACACGCCGACGATCCGTGCTTCGGGGATCCTCTGGATCTGAAAGGCATGCTGGTCCGCCATCTTCCCACAACCGATAATGCCGACCTTGATCATTTCTTTTTGCCCTCCGCGTCCCGCATGTAGTCAAAAAAGCGTTTCAGGCTTTCGCGCATGCCGACCTTCGGACGCCAGCCAAGCCTATCCTTGGCCTTCTTGTTCGGGTAGGTGTTCCCTTTCCAATAGATGGCGCACGCCCGCCGGTTGAAGGCGGGCGGAAGCTGCCCGCCGGACCATCGCGAGTACTTCTCCCAAAGTGTGCAAAAGGCGCGCCAGACCGTATAGGGAACGGGAATCGACATGAAGCGGCGAACATCCCGTTTGTACTGTCGGAGGAATTGGCGGCTTGTCGGCAGGTCGTCATCGACGATGTTAAAAACCTGCCCGTCGATCCCGTTCTTTAATCCCGCCAGGACAATGGCCTCGGCGCAATTGTCGACGTACGTCAACGGGATCCTGTTGCTCAGTCCCTTGTGCAGGAAAACGCCGAACGTGTCGGATCCGACCCTGTCGGTGATCTTGGCCTTTCCCGGGCCGAAAACGACACCCGGCCGGACGAGCACATAGGGCAGGCTGGACTTGTGGGCATACTCGAGTACGATCTCATCCTGCTTGGCCTTGCCGTAAACATAAGGCTCGTAGCGGTCGGCCAGATTGTCTTCGAGATCGCTCGATTCGTCCAAGGCTCCCCCGCGACGGATTCGTTCGTTGGAATAGACGGCGATCGAGCTGACATTGACGAATCGCCTGAGCTCCGGTTCCTTGACCGCCGCCTCCAGGAGGTTTCTCGTGGTGACCACGGAATTCAGAAAACAGCCCGGATAGGATTTTTCGACGCCCGCGGCAAGATGATAGATGACGGATACCCCTGCCGTCGCGATCCGGCAGGTTTCGGGAGAGAGCAGATTGCCCTTGACGATATCCAGGTTCGACCGGCCGAGCTCTTCGGCGAGCTTTTCGAGGTTGCCCGAGGTGCTTGTCGTCCTGGCCAGGCATCGCACTCTCTTGAAACCGTAGACCAACAGCGTTCGCACCACGCGGGAGCCGATAAATCCATTGGCTCCCGTCACCAGGATGATCTTCTCCGGGTCGATGATGAAGGGGCCGTCATCAGGATGGAATTGACTATTGCTCTGAGAATCCAAGGTTGACTTTCGAGTTCCCAAGACTTGATTTCATCAATGGCCATCGTAATATACAAAAATATCCATCGCCTGACAACACGGATGAACTTGCCAGGTTTCCGCTGTCTATGCTATGTAGGAGACCGGATAGGCAAGATGAGATGACCAAGAGCTCGAGCCCGGAGCTAATCAAGAAGATCGAATCCCGGCTGTTCAGACTGCTGCTCTGGCCGGCTTGCCGAGCCTACGCTCGCCATTTGGGGGACAGGCCGGCCGACGCCCTTTACCGGTTCTTGTGCAGTCTTCAGTTCTGGAAAGTCTATCGATTTTGGCCGAACTTGGTCCGACCGCGCCTTTTTTCGGAGAAATTGTGGAGTCGGATGCTTCATATGAGGGATCCTCTCCTGACCTTGATCTGCGATAAATTGCGGGTTCGGGAATACGTGGCTGAAAAGGTCGGCGGAGAATGCCTGATCCCCCTGCTCTGGAGCGGAGAGGAGCCGGAAAGCATCCCTTTCGATGATTTGCCGTCCCAGTTTGTCATGAAAGCCAATCATGGGTCAGGCTATAACATCATCGTCACGGATAAGGCGAAGTTGGATCTGGCCAGCGCGAAGCGAACGCTGAAGAAATGGCTCCATGAGAATTTCGGTTCGGACAAATATCTCGGAGCCGCATGGGGCTATAAGAACATCAAACCCCACATCACGATAGAGGCCTTCATCGGAGACAGGGACAAACCTCCGGTTGACTTCAAGTTCTATTGCTTTTCCGGACGCGTCGAGCTTCTCACTCTGCACGTCAACAGATTTGAAGGACTTCAGAGCATGACGTTGGACAGAGACTTCGAGCGACTTCGGTTCGGGCCGGATTTTGAACAGTCCGAAATAAGCTACCCCCGGCCGGCGAACTTCGAAGCGATGATTCTGTTGGCAGAGGCCTTGTCAAAAGCGTTTGATTTTATGAGGGTCGATCTCTACAGCGTCGGAACCATGGTCTATTTTGGAGAACTCACGCCCTATCCTGTCGGCGTTTCTCAATTTTACTCTTTCGATATAGCCAGCCTGGATCCGATCCTGGGAGCAAAATGGAAAATCAAGGGGGACCCGTGATTCAAAGAATAGTTCTCAGCGGGTGTGGATAGGTATAGGGCGCGTAAAATTCGTCCCACTTGTTGTCGGCCGTCCATCTCGAGAGCTTATTGGCGTCCGAGGCCCAATACGCGACGCCAACGACGCCTTTTGCCGGTCTGTCGGCCAAAGGTCCCACTCCCACTCCGGATGTCCCATCGAAATTAGGGACCTGGTCCCAAAAATGAACATTCCTTCGTGGGACGACCCCCGTGCTCCCGCCGTAGTCGATGGTCTCGCCGATGGTCGTGCTGACAAGATATCCATTTTGACGATTTCCCCAGAAATATGTGTCTGAAACGTGCTGTGGCTGACCGCTGATGGGACTGACAGCAGGCGGATTCAAGGAATCGTTATACTCCTCTCGGACCCGAGTCCAAGCCTTCGATGGACTTGTGGTATTCACTCGATTGTCATAAACCAGAGCCTTGCCCCCCCTGATGGCGGCGATCATCGCGGTCCGCCCGCCGCCTTCCAGAACATTCTCGTAGATTTCGACACCCATCCCGGCCCAGTTCTTGCCCGGCCCCTGGTTGCCGTGCATATCGAACCAAGGCACCAATTGTCTTGTCTGATTGACATAAATGTACTTATTGAACCGGGCGCAATATCTTCCGCCCACGCCGCCGTCGTGAGGGGTCGTGGATATCGTACAGATGTTATCCTCGAAGTAGATATTGTCAGCCGTCCCAAAATCGAATCTGAAGTGATTCCACGAGGTCGCATTGGAGCCGTAAGCGGTGAGCATCAGCCCGCCCGTCATCTCATTGCTGTCGATCACCCCATACACCGCGCCCCGGATAACGATGTTCCTTTTTGGAGATCCGCTCACCGAATTATGATCGATCCGGAGTTGCCGGATTGCACTCGTCGTGGGGTTTTGAATCGTGATCCATTGACACTCGCCCGTCAAATCGAAAGTGAACCCGGACAGGCGGAAAGGCTCATCCCGCCCTGGAGATTCGGGGAGGTAGGCGATCAAGTACCCTGTCGAGTCATATAACGTCGGCGCTTTATAGCCGCTTGTGATCACGGTGCGGCCAGCCCCGGCGCCGATGAATTTGACTCCCTTTGTTAGCACAAGCTGCCCGTTCCATGTCGCCTTGCCGGCGGGGACGATCACCGTATCGCCGGCCTTGGCCTTGGCGACAGCCGCTTTGATGTCCTTCAAAGACGGGCTGGCCGCTTCGATCTCCTCGGACGAGCTTCCCGTTCGGCTCGCATCTTCGGATCCTCTGACGATGCTCCGGCCGGCGCTCTTCGAGCCCGGACTATTGGTGAAGGTCGATGTCGCGTTCTGATTCCCGGCGGATCCGGAAAGGGCGACGGTCGAAACGAGCGCCAAAATGAGCAGCCCTGACGGGAAGGGATTCGTCGAATCGGGCGGCAGGATCCTGCGTTCTTTCATCGCCATGCCCCGGCTCCAAGCCGCAGATTACCACAAAAGGCCGAGGAATGTTATAATGCTCTCGCCTTTGGGGGTGAGATGGGGCGATGTCTTATCACCCCTGAGATACCCCCTTAAGGTGATAGGCGGGACCGCGGGGGGGGCTTATTCTAGTGCCGCAATATCGAACAAGACGCGTGTGTGTCCGGCTCGGAGACGCCGCGAGAATGGAAAGGAGCTATCGATCATCATGAATGTCCCGTTCGTTGACCTCAAAGCCCAGTACCTCGCTCTCAAGTCCGAGATCGACCCGGCCATCCAGTCCGTCCTCAACGAGACCGCCTTCATCGGCGGCAAGCACGTCGACGGCTTCGAGAAAGCCTACGCCGGGAAATTCGGCGTCAAGCACTGCGTCAGCTGCGCCAACGGCACCGATGCGATCTTCATCGCCCTCAAGGCCCTGGGCCTCGGCCCGGGGGACGAGGTCATCACCGCGGCCAACACCTTCATCGCCACAGCCGAGGCGATCGCCGAGACCGGCGCCAGGCCCGTCTTCGTTGACATCGACAAGCACTTCCACATCGACCCCTCGAAGATCGAGGCGAAGATCACGCCGCGAACCAAGGCCGTCATCCCGGTCCACCTCTACGGCCAGCCGGCCGACATCGCGGCCGTCAAAGCGCTGTGCGACAAGCACAATCTCCATCTCGTCGAGGACTGCGCCCAGTCCCATTTCGCCACGTTCGGGGGCCGGTTCACCGGCACCTTCGGCGCCGCCGGGACTTTCAGCTTCTATCCCGGCAAGAACCTCGGCGCCTACGGCGACGGCGGGGCCATCATTACGGACGATGACGACCTCGCCCGCGCGGCCCGTCTGTTCGCCAATCACGGCTCGCTCCAGAAACACGTCCATGAGATCGAGGGCATCAACAGCCGCCTCGACGCCATCCAGGCGGTCGTGCTCGGGGCCAAGCTGGCCCACATCGACGACTGGAACCGGGCCCGGAACGGCCATGCCTTGAGATACAACGAGCTTCTCTCCGGCCTGAGCGGAATCAAGTGTCCGGAGCTCCGGTCGGAGACCTTCCACATTTTTCATCTCTATGTCGTGCGCGCCTCGCGGCGGGACGAGCTGGCCGAGTTTCTCAAGTCCAAAGGCGTCTCCACGGGCATCCACTATCTGACCGCCCTGCCGTTCCTGCCGGCCTATCGTTACCTGAGGCACCAGGCCTCCGATTTCCCGGTCGCCCACGAGTGGCAGGACGAGATCCTGTCGTTGCCGATGTTTCCGGAGCTGACAGAGGCACAAATCTTGCATGTGACGGACTCGATCAGAGAATTCTATAAAGAATAGGGAGCGGTGTCATGTTGAACATCGGAGTCGTCGGTTACGGCTACTGGGGTCCGAACGTGGCCCGGAATTTCCACGCCGCCCCCGGGGCCAAGCTGGTCGCGGTCAGCGACATCTCCGACAAGCGCCTGGCCTTGGCCGAGAGCCACTATCCCTTCATCCGGGCGATGAAGGACCCTCTGGAGCTCATCCATTCCAAAGACGTCGACGCCGTGGCCATCGTCACGCCGGTCTTCGCGCACCACGAGATGGCCAAGGCCGCCCTGCTCGCCGGCAAGCACATCTTCGTCGAGAAGCCCTTCACGGCGACGAGCAACCAGGCCCGGGAGCTCATCGACATCGGGGCCCGGAAAAATCTGAGGATCATGGTCGACCACACGTTCCTCTTCACCGGCGCCGTGAAGAAGATCAAGGAGCTCATCGACTCGGGCGAGCTCGGGAAACTGCTCTTTTACGACTCGGTCCGGGTCAACCTGGGGCTCTTCCAGCACGACATCAACGTCATCTGGGACCTGGCCCCGCACGACCTGTCCATCATGACCCACGTCATCGACAAGAAGCCCGTGGCCCTCTCGGCCCACGGCAGCGTCCATTTCGAGGGCGGCTTCGAGGACATCGCCTACGTCAATGTCGAGTTCGAGGGCAACGCCTTCATCGCCCATTTCCACGTCAATTGGCTGAGCCCGGTCAAGGTCCGGGAGACCCTGATCAGCGGCGACAAGAAGATGCTCGTCTGGGACGACCTCAGCCCCGACGAGAAGGTCAAGATCTACGACCGCGGCGTCGATGTCAAGAGCACCAACGGCGGCAAGGACGGCATCCACGATCTCCTCGTCAGCTACCGGTCCGGCGACGTCCACATCCCCAAGCTCGAAGCGACCGAGGCCCTCAAGGCCGAGGCCAGGTATTTCGTCGAATGCGTCGAGAAAGGCGCCGATCCGTTCAACGACGGCCACGCTGGGCTTGGGGTCGTCCGGCTGCTCGAAGCCGCAGACGCGTCCCTCAAGAGCGGCGGGGCCAAGGTCGAGCTCTAGAAGGCGGAAAAAGGAGCGCACATGGAATTCAGCAGAGTCAGCCCCGACGTCAAGCTGGGCCGCGACGTCAAGATTTTCGCCTACGTCAATCTTTACGGGTGCTCGATCGGCGACAACACCAAGATCGGCACGTTCGTCGAGATCCAGAAGAATGCCGCGATCGGCAAGAACTGCAAGATCTCCTCCCACACCTTTATCTGCGAGGGCGTGACCATTGAGGATGACGTTTTCATCGGCCACAATGTCACTTTTATCAACGATATGTACCCGCGGTCGACCGCCGGGGGCGGAGGTCTCCAGACGGAGGCCGACTGGAAGGTCGTTCCGACCTTCATCAAGAAGGGCGCCTCCGTCGGCTCGAGCGCCACGATCCTGGCCGGCGTGACGGTCGGCGAGGGCGCCATCGTCGGGGCCGGGTCCGTCGTCACCAAGGACGTCCCCCCCTGGACCATCGTCGCCGGCAATCCGGCCAGAATCTTGCGCAAGATCATCGAAAAGTAGATAATCGAATCAGTCTTTGGGTTTGAGGGCTCGGGCAGCATGATCAAGGAAAAGGAAACCGTTCTCCGCAGGTTCCTGATCGCCGCCGACGCCTGCGTGATCTCCCTGGCCTACCTCGGCGCATACCTCCTGAATGGCCTTTTCGGGGGACGTCCCATCACGCTGACCAGGTTCGGCCTGGCCCTTTTCTTCGCCGTCCCGTATTGGTGCCTGAGCCTCTACGCCAACGGCCTGTACCAGTCCCAGAGGACGCGCACCTATCTCGAGATCCTCTGGGCCGTCATCAAGTCCGCGGCCATCACCTTTTTCCTGATCGGGACGTTCATCTTTCTCCTCAAGCTCCAGTTCATGAGCCGGCTCTTTTTCCTGACGTTCTTCGCCCTGACGTTCCTGTTCGTCTGGCTCGAAAAAACCATCATTTTCATGAGCTCGCATTATGTCCGCCGGCAGGGGCTCAGCACCCGGCGCCTGCTCATCGTGGGCACGGGAAAGAGGGCCGTCGCTTTCGTCAAGAAGAGCGACCGGCACCCCGAATGGGGCTTCGAGATCCTCGGGGCGATCGACGATGAGCCCGGCCGGGGCGTCCAGAAGGTCGGCCGGCTCGAGATCGTGGGCGCCCTCGAGGACATCCCCCGGATCTTCCACAAGGACGCCGTCGACGAGGTCGTGTTCGTCGTCCCCCGGAGCCGCCTGAACCACCTCCAAGGCGCCATCGACGACTGCGAAACCGAGGGGGTCGTGGTGACGGTCGCCGTCGACCTGTTCGATACCAGGCTGGCCAGGTCGTCGGTCACCGAGCTCGACGGCCTGCCGCTGCTTCACTTCCGCACGACCCACGCCAAGGAATGGGAGCTCCTGCTCAAGCGGATCTTCGACTTCTCCGCCTCCGGCCTGGGGATCTTCGTCCTGTCTCCCGTTCTCTTCGGCTCCGCGCTCCTGATCAAGCTGACCTCGAAGGGACCGGTGTTCTTCAAGCAGGTGCGGCTGGGGCTTGCCGGACGGCGATTCACCCTCTACAAGTTCCGGACGATGCGGATCGGGGCCCAGGACGCCCTGAACGGCGTCGACGACCTCAACGACATGACCACCGACACCTTCCGCGAAAAAAAGACCCAGTGGATGACGCCGGTCGGGCGCTTCCTGAGAAAGTTCAGCATCGACGAGCTGCCCCAGCTGTTCAACGTCTTCATCGGACACATGAGCATCGTCGGCCCGCGGCCCACGGTGCCGGACGAAGTCGACAAGTACAAGGACTGGCAGAGGCGCCGCTTCTCGATGAAGCCGGGCATCACCTGTCTGTGGCAGGTCAACGGCCGGAACAATATCGCTTTCGAGGACTGGATGAAGCTCGACCTCGAATACCTGGACAACTGGTCCCTCTGGCTCGACGCGAAGATCATCCTCAAGACCGTGCCCGTCGTTCTCTTCGGGATCGGAGCCTATTGAGGGGCGGCGGCTCCGCCTGATGCCATCATGAAGATGCGGACGAGAGCGTTCGTCAATATCGCGGCCGTGACGGGGCTGGCCTGGCTCGTCATCGCGCCTGGACTTGCCAGGGCGCAGGGGCAAACCTGGGTGGGCGGCAATCTCCAAAAGATGGTCGAGGCCGCCCGCTGGAGGCTGGGGATCCTGAGGGTCAACGCCGCGTTCAGGCTTGCCCGAACCGGCTATGATTCCGACATCTATTACGGCTTTCTCACCAACCGGACCCCCGACGTCACATCATCGGCTTCCGTTCCCTTCCAGATCCTCCTGCCTTTGAGCAGGAAGGCCGTCGTCGACGTCTCGGACAGCCCTGAGTACGTTTTTTATCTCGACAACCGGGACCAGCGGACCTGGAACAACACGTTCTACGGACGGGTGCATGTCGCCCTCGATAAGATCTACGTCCAGGCGGGAGGGGGCCTGTCCGACGTGCGGCGGCGGTTGAGCCCGGAGCTGGACCTCAATATCCGTCAGAAGACCCTGGACCTGAGCGGTCTCGTCCTCTGGCAGGCCTCGAAGAGCACGTCGCTGGCGCTCCTCTATAGCGGTGCGCAGTACCATGTCGAAGATTTCAGCTTCGAGGGGGTGAGCCTGGCCGGCAGGCTCAACAGGAACGAAGAGTACCTGGATCTCATCGCCTACGTCCAGCCTTCGGCCAGGGTCCGCCTCTCGCTCGACGGCCAATACGGAAGCTATCAATTCCAGAAGAGCGAGGGGGCTCTCAGGGACTCGACGAGCTATGCGTTTTTTGCCGGGGCTGAGTTCATTCCCGCCGAGGGGGATCTCGAGATCGTCCGAGGCCTGGCGGGGGCCGTGACCGTCGGGTATATGCGGATCGATATGCGCAACCCCCAGTTCAAGGACGGCTCGGGCCTTGTCGGACAAGCCAGCGTCTCCGCCCGACTCTCCAGCCGGATGACGGGACAGATCAACTTTGCCAGGGGCTTTCAGTTCTCCATCTATTCGGGCGGGTCCTACTACCTTTCGACGAGCGCGGGAGCCGGCGTCACGCGGCTTCTCTCGAGAAGGGCCAGCCTCTCGTATGACTTCACGTACGGGCAGACCTCCTATCCGGGATCCGATTCCGTCGGCCCGGGCCATTACTATCGCTACCTGACGCATGCCCTGAGCTTGAACTTGCGCCTGGCGCGCCATCTGGGTGCGACGCTCTTCGGGACCTTCGGCCAGCGGGAACGGGGCGTATCGCTGCCTGTTCGGGACCGTTACTTCGCCGGATTCAGCTTGGTCTACGGATTCGTGGGGAGCGGGATGTCGGCGCCCGGCCAGAGGGGGAATACGATAGACGGCCCGTCGGCTCTGGATTCTGCGCGCGAGCGAAGCTATAATACAGAGAATGAGAACAGGGAACCCAAAATGAAACGCACGGCCTGTCTCCTTTTGATGACGGCGCTGGCCGCCCCGGCCCTCTTTTCCGCTCAGGAGCCCCAAGCCCTTCAGGTCAACGACTACCGGATCGGACCGAAGGACCTGCTCGAGATCACCGTCTTCGAGCTGCCCGAGCTCAACCAGACGGTCCGGGTGTCCGAGGATGGGTCGATCACGCTCTCCCTCCTTGGCAAGGTGGACGTCTCGGGTCTGACCGCCCAGGAGCTCGAAAAGAAGCTGGCCACGCTTCTCGACCAACAGTACACCAAGGGCGCCCACGTCACGATATTCATCAAGGAATACCAAAAGGTCTCTGTCATCGGGGCGGTCGGACGCCCCGGCCAGTATGAGATCGTCGGGCCCACGACGCTGCTCCAGGTGATCGCCCAGGCGGGCGGACTGACGGCCCAGGCCACGAACGAGCTCTTCATTTATCGGACGGGCCCCGACGGGAACCAAACCCGCATCGCCGTCAAGCTCGAGGACATGATGGGCGGCGGAAACCAGGACCTCAACATCCAGCTCCGGCCGAAAGACGTCGTCATGATCCCGATCGATCAGACGCTGACCGTTTTCGTCTACGGGGAAGTCAAATCGCCGGGGGCCATAACCTATCTCAGCTCGAAGAGGATCACTCTGGTCCAGGCCATCGCTCAGGCCGGAGGAACGACGGAGTGGGCCAAGAAGACCAAGATCCTGATCAAGCGCATGGACAAGCGGACCGGCCAGGAGTTCAGGTTCAACGTCAATCTCAAGAACATGATCAATGGCAAGATCAACGACCTCGTCCTCGAACAGGGCGACGTCGTGATCGTACCCTGACCCGGCGGCGGCCGCAAAAGGATCTGCGACATGACATCTGAAATATCCAAAGAGCCGCAGGCCGGGCTCCTCGCCCAGGCCCAGCACTATTGGCGCGTCGTCCTCAAGTGGAAGTGGATTGCCGCGCTCTTTTTCCTGGCCGCGGTGGGTATCGCCACGATCTACTCATTGTCGTTGACGCCCATGTTCACGGCCAACGGGACCGTTTGGATCGAGGACAACCCCAATATCCTGCCGTTCGAGGACGTTCAATCGTTCGATACGGGCAGCAGTCTGCAGAGCCAGGCCCGCCTTCTCCGGAGCCGGAGCCTGGCCTCGGACGTCATCGAAAAGCTGAAGCTTTACGAAAATCCCTCTTTCGCGGGGACTCCGAAAGAGGGCCAGGCGCGCCCCGATCCCGCCGACCCCATCTATCGCGAACGGCTCGTCCAGAAATTCATCGCCAACGTCGACGTTTCGTCGCGGGAGAGATCCCGGCTTGTGGACGTCTCCTTCACCAGCCCGGATCCGAAGCTCGCGGCGGACGTGCTCAACGCGCTCTTCGACGGCTACATCGAGATGATGGTCCGCAAGAGGTACGGGGCCTCGGAGCAGGCCAGCAAGTTCCTCGGGGACCAGATCGCCGAGCTCCGGACCGAGATCGATAAAAAGGAGCGGGAGCTCAACGAGTACGGCTCGACGAGGGACATCCTGCCCCTTTCGACGGCCGAAGCGCCGACGGTCAGCCGGATCGGTGAGGTCAACAGCGCCCTGACCGCCGCCACCCTCGACCGAGTCAATAAATCCAACATCTACAACCAGCTCAAAGCGGCCCCCCTCGGCGAGATCCCGCCGGACGCGCCGGCGGGCAGCATGATCCAACGCCTCCGGGAGCAATATATCAACCTGAGCCGCGACTACGCCACGCGCCTGACGACGGTCAGGCCGGAGTTCCCGGCCATGCAACGGCTGAAATCCGAGCTCGACGCGGCCACGGAGGCCCTCAAGAACGAGACCCAGAACCTCATCCGCAGCGCCTATAACGAGTATCAGAACTCGCTCCAGAAGGAGCAGTCCCTCCAGAATCTGCTCAACCAGCAGAAGAACGAAGCTTACAAGGCCAGCAGCAATTCGGTCGTCTACAACAGTCTGAAGATCGAGCTCGATAACAAGAAGGCATTGCTCGAGGCGCTTTCGAAGCGGCAAAGTCAGACCGACGTCTCTTCGCGGCTCAAGGGCCTGGAAGGCCTGAACGTCTGGATCGTCGACAAGGCGGATTACCCGCTGAAGCCAGCGTTCCCGGACAAGCGCCGGAATGTCCTCATAGGCTTGCTCATCGGCCTCGTCGGCGGCATCGGGTTGGCCATCGGCTTGGAATACCTCAACCACACCGTCAAGACCTCCAGGGACGTGGCCAATGCGATCGGGGTCCCGACCCTGGGCTCCGTGCCCGCCTTCGAGGCCGAAGCCCGGCCGAGGGGGCCGTTCGCGGAGTTCGCCAAGATCTTCAGGATGATGCGGGGAAAGACCGAACGGAAAGAACCGCGGGATTCGCGGCGCTCGAGCGATCGGTCGGTCCGGCTGCTCGAGCCGAGCCGGCCGGAGGCTGAGCCCGGCGATAACGGCGCGCACAGGGGCAAGATCGACCTCATCGCTTCCCGCGAGCCCCGATCGATCCAATCCGAGAGCTATCGCTCCATCCGGACGACCCTGCTCGTCTCTTCGCCTCCCGGCAGGATCAAAACCATCCTGTTCACGAGCCCATTGGCCAAGGAAGGAAAATCCGCGACGGTGGCCAACCTGGGCATCACCCTGGCCGAGGCCGGAAAGCGGGTCATTATCGTCGACTCCGACCTGCGCAAGCCCAGGCAGTCCCGGATCTTCTGGAGCCACTCCAACAGCAGCCCCGGTCTGAGCCGGTTTCTCAGCGGCAACATCGAACCGGAGGACGTCATCAAGCCGACGGAGATCCAGAATCTCCAGCTCATCGTCAGCGGGCCCCTGCCTCCCAATCCGATCGAGCTCCTGACCTCCGAGAGAATGGACAGTCTTGTCGCCTATCTCAAGCGGAGTTTCGATTATATCCTGTTCGACACGCCGCCCCTGCTGGCGGTTTCCGACGCCCTGGCCATGGGGCCGATGGCCGACGCGATCGTCCTCGTCGCGAGGGGAGGGCAGACGCCGATCCCGGCCCTCAAACAGGCCAAGCAGAAGCTCGACGCTCACAAGCTCAAGTGCCTCGGCGTGATCCTGAACGGCGTGGACCTGCTCGAGCAGGACGGCTACTACGCCAAGCAGTATTACCACTATTCACAGCCGGAATAATGGGGTCGGACCAGAGCAAAGATCCGCGCCCTTGAATTCTTGTCTGGCGCATTGTATTCTCGGCCCTGACGCTCGCCCTTCGGCTCCGCGTGTCAGAGTCGGGATCGACGCGGCGTCCATTCTGAAAGGAGGCCGCCATGAACGTCCGACCTCGTAAAGCCCGAATCCTTCCCGCGATAGCGGCCGTTCTCCTGGCCTTTTCGGCCTCGGCCGTCACGCTCCTCTCCCCGGCCTGCTCGAAAAAACCCGGCGCGCCGGCCGCAGGCGCGGCCTCGGCCGAGTTGGCCAAAGCCTCGCGCATCGATACAAACGGCTGGATCAAGGTGCATCTCGAAGGGACGCCTCGGGAGATCGGCTTTCAGCACGGCTGGCTGCTGGCGCCGGAGATCGATGGCCTGCTGAAGGCTCTTAACCACTACCTCGCGGGCTCGACCAAACGGGACCGGGCGTTCTTCCGGGAGGCCGCGGAGCGGATGTTCTGGCCGAAGCTCGAGCCGGAATACCAGGAGGAGATCGAGGGGATCGCCGCCGGCCTTCGCGCCCGGCTTCCTCGCTCCGCCTACGATCGGATCGATATCACGGTCCTCAACGGCTGGATCGAGCTCGCCTGGTACTATGTCCCCTACCTTGACGATATGGCCAAGAAAGGCAGCGGCGACAACAAGGCCCCGGGCCATTGCAGCGCGTTTATCGCGACGGGGAGTTGGACCGAGGGCGGCGGCATCGTCGTCGGCCACAACAATTGGGTCGATTATATCATCGGGTCGCACTGGAACGTCATCGCCGACATCGTGCCGGCTGCGGGCCAGCGCGTACTGATGGACTGCCTGCCTGGCGCGATCCACAGCGGCGACGATTTCGTCATGAACGGCGCGGGCCTCGTCTATACGGAAACGACGATGGGCACGTTCAAGGGCTTCCGCGAGGAAGGGACGCCCGAATTCGCGCGGGCGAGGAAGGCCGCCCAGTACGCGGCCTCGATCGACGACTTCGTTCGCATCATGACCGCGGACAACAACGGCGCCTACGCCAACGATTGGCTCGTCGGCGATACGAAGACGGGTGAGATCGCCAAATACGAGCTGGGGCTGAAGAATCAGAGACTGTGGCGGTCGAAGGACGGCTATTTCGTCGGATCGAACTTCCCCGGCGACGAGAAGGTCATCGCCGAAGAGACGACTTTCAACCCGGCGGACAAGGGACAGTCGGTGCTGGTGCGGAAGGCGCGCTGGGAACAGCTGATGGAGGAGTACAAGGGCTACATCGACGTCGAGGACGGCAAGCTGTTCGAGGCCGACCACGTGGACCTGGCCGCCGGAAAGTCGGGATCGAACAGCAACACCCTGTGCGGCCATGTCGACCAGGACCCCAAGGGGACTCCCGAGTTCAACTGGGCGCCCTTCGCCCCGGCCGGGTCGGTCCAGGGCAAGGTGACCTCGAGCGCGCTAGTCAAGGAAATGAAGATGTGGGCCCGCATGGGCCATCCGTGCGGCCGCGATTTCGTTGCCGCGGACTTCCTGGCAAAGCACCCGTCGTACGCGTGGCAGAAGCCCTATTTGAGGGACATGAAGGCCCATCCTTGGACGCTCGTCGAGGCTCAGAAGTGAATCCCATATCCCAGGCGTCCCAGAAATCCGTCATCAATTCGATGGCCTGCCTCGGCCTGTGTTTCGCGCTGGCTTTTTGCGGTCCGCAAAAAACGGATCGGGCAGGCCGGGGCGAACGGACGGCGCAAGAGCCGGCCGGATCGGAGCCCGCCCGCATCCTGGCCAACCAGGTCGGGTATGAGCCGGCGGGCGCGAAAAAGGCCGTCATCCAGGGTCATACCGGCGATACGTTCGCGGCTTTCGCGGTCAGGAGCTACCCCGGCGGTGAGATCGTCCTGACCGGGACCCCGGTGCACGCGGGGCCGGTCGCCAAGTGGAGGGACTGGGATTTTTGGACGATCGATTGGACAGCCGTCGATAAGGAAGGCGCTTATATCATCGAAGGCGCGCCGAAGGCCGGCCCCACGGTTCGTTCCCACCCCGTCCTCGTCCAGAAGAACGCGCTCACCCGGAACACGCTTTCCGACGTCATCTACTACTTCAAAGGCCAGCGCTCATCCGGCCTCTGGGACAAGGCCGACCGCAAGCTGACCTTCGAAGGCAAGGCCGGCGCCGTTGACATGCACGGCGGCTGGTTCGACGCCACGGGGGATTACGGCAAGCACCTCTCGCACCTCTCCTACTCGACCTATTTCAATCCCCAGCAGGTCTCGCTCACGGCCTGGAGCCTCTTCCAGACCCTCCGGGAGATCGAACGGCGCGGCGACCCCAACTTCAATCAGTATCGGAAGCGGCTCCTCGACGAGGCCCTGTTCGGCGCCGATTACCTCGTCCGAAGCAAGGATCCGAACGGGTCGTTTCTAATAACCGTCTCAGGGCGCGGGCCGGAAAAGAAGCCCGAGGACCGCCTCATCACGCCGAAGGCCGAGCGCCACATCATTCTGACGCCGGAGACAAAGGACAAGTTCCGCGACTACGGCCGGGAGAAGATCGCGGGCGACGCGGCCTACGAAGCCGGATACAGGGAAGGCGCCGGTCTCTGCATCGCCGCGCTGGCCATGGCGGCCGCCCGCGGCGGGACGGACGGCGGCGGCGCGCCCGGGACCCCGGGCTACGGGCTGAGCCGGGGCGAGGGCGATTTCAGGGCCGCGGACTATCTCAAAGCCGCCGAGGACGCCTTTGCCTTCCTCGAGAAGAACAACCTCCTCTTGGCCAACGACGGCAAGGAGAATATCCTCGACGACTATTGCGCTCTCGTCGCGGCGACCGAGCTGTTCAGGACGACGAAAAAGGCCGTGTACGAGGAAGCGGCCGATCGGCGCGCGTCGTCGCTCGCCGGGAGGCTGGTGTCGTGGAACCCGGGCCCCGTCAGCTACCGGAATTACTGGCGCGCCGACGGCGAGGGCGGGGATCGTCCGTTCTTCCACCCGGTCGACGCCGGCCTCCCCGTCGTCAGCCTGCTCCTCTACTCCGAGATCGCCGACGAGGCGGGCCGGGCCAAAGCGCTCGACGCCGTTCGAAAATCCCTCGCCTTCGAGCTGGCCGTGACCGCCGAGGTCGCCAACCCCTTCGGCTACAGCCGGCAGCTCGTCCAATCGAAGGACGGCGCGGCGACCCGCCGCACGAGCTTCTTCTTCCCCCATGATACCGAGACGGCGCCCTGGTGGCAGGGCGAGAACGCCCGCCTCGGATCGATGGCGGCCGCCGCCCGGCTCGCAGCCCTCATCTTCGCCCAGGGCCCCGGCGAATCCGATCGGGCCCTCGCGTCCTCCCTCCGCGCCTTCGGTCGCGATCAGCTCGACTGGATCCTCGGCTTGAACCCGTTCGATTCGTGCCTGCTCCACGGTCACGGACGCAACAACATCCCCTACATCTTCTTCGAATCCTACGAATATACGAACGCCCCGGGCGGGATCTGCAACGGCATCACCGGCAGCTACACGGACGAATCGGGGGCGGGCATCGATTTCGGATTGCGCTACGCCCAGACGGGCAAGGACGACGATTGGCGCTGGGCCGAGCAGTGGCTGCCCCACGCCGCCTGGTACTTGTTGGCCGTGGCGATCGGGGAGTAATGGGGTCGGACCACAGCAATTCCGAAATAAATCAATAAGTTAGGTCCTATTTTTGACCGATTTCGGGCCTAAAACGGGCACTTTTAGGGCCAAAAATGAAGACTACTTGTTGAAGTCCGCGACGGCACGGAAAAAAGCGTTGAGGTTGGCGAGCGGAGCGCCCGGCGGGAGGTTGCATCCGGACGAGACAACGAAATGCTTGTAGGGGCGTGTCGCTTCGAGGAGCGCGCGGGCCGCGTCGCCGGCGACTTGCGGCGTCCCTTTTTGGAAGATCTTCTTGGCGTCGAGATTCCCGCTCAGAACGACTTCGGGGCCGACCTTGGCCAGCGCCCCAACCATGTCCATTTCCGCGCCGAAATGATAGGCCCCCGCGCCGGATTCCATGATAGCGCCCAGGTGATCGATCGCGGCATGACAATTGTGGACGATGACTGAGAAATCCGGGGTCTCGACGGCCTTGAGAATCCGCTTGACGAAATGCGTCGAGAAGCGAGCGAGCCCATCGGCGGAGAGGCGGCCGGCCGCCGCTTCGGCCACGAGGATGCCCCAGGCGCCGGTCTCGCGGAACTCGAGCGCATAGCGGCAAAGAAAGCCGGTCACGTTGTCGAGAAGCGCTTCGATCGTTTCGGGTTCGGCGGCGGTCGCCGCGATGGACTCGTTGAGGCCGAAGAGACGGGTCGCCAGGGCGAAAGGGCCGAGCATCGCGCCGAGTACCGGGACGCCCTCCCCCACTTCGGCGGTCAGCCGCCAGGCCGTTTCGAGGGGGACGCGCGTCCGGGCATCGCCGGGGACGGGGTCAGCGAGGGCGGCAACGTCGGCCGCGGTCGTAACGAGACGTCCGACGATCGACGGGGCTTCGCGCGCCGAGAACTTGACCTCGCAACCGTAGGCCTCGGCTTCGGCGGTCGTGTCGATGGCCGTGAGGAGAACGGGCGTCCTATAGCGGTCCTGAAGGGCCATGATGGCCTTGAACTGCGAGCCCGGGACGCTGACCATGTCCTCGATCGACTCGCCGGTGATCTCGAGCCCGGAGTAAGCGCAGAGGGGCATGGCCAGCCGGCCGGGGAAATCCTCGACGAACTTTCCGAAGCGCGTGTTCATGGGCCCTAAAATCATAGCCGAGACCGTGCTCGGGGTCAAATGCAATGGCAAAATGCAATGGGGTCGGACCACAGCCATCCGAATAATGCCAACGATTTATGCTTGATTTTCGGCCCATTTTGGGCTTAAGAGCCGCATTTTCAGGGGCAAAAACGAGGACCAAATGCCGGCGGCGATCTCGGCCCGCTGGATCAACGCCGCCAAGGTCGGAGCGCTGCATTCCGGATTTGCGTTCCTTGGGAGGATTGGTCAGGGTGTTCTTCGTTTTTGGGGTTAAAAAGACCGAGTTTAAGCCTTTTCGAGCCCTCAAAGATGTCTTAAGTCATTGATTTTTATTTAATCTGCTGTGGTCCGACCCCATAGGGCCATAGGGCAACATTTCGGGAGCCTGAATCGTATGTATGTATGGAATAAGCGCTTTCGAGAAAATCCGGCCCGGAGGCCTTCGCGTGACGATATCAGACCGGACGACAACCGTTGATCAGGAGCTTCTGATGAAGAAGAGAGCTTTAGCCGCATTGGCCATCGCCTTCGGCCTCGCCTTGTCCGTATCCGCCTGGGCCGCCGCGAGCCCCGCCGCCAACTCAGCCACCCGCTCCTCCACGCGGCCCTCGACTCGCCCCGCGCTCCCGCCCCCCGACGCCAAGGTCATCCAGGCCGTCCGCACGACCGAGCCCATCGTCCTCGACGGGCGCCTCGACGAGGCCATCTGGAAGACGACCCCCGCCGCGACGGGCTTCACCCAGAACGATCCCCAGGACGGCACGCCGGCCACCGAACCGACCGACGTCTGGGTCGCCTACGACGACCATGCCCTCTACGTCGCCGCGTTCTGTCACGACTCCGACCCATCGAAGATCCTCAAGCGCCTCGGCCGCCGCGACGCGCAGACCGACTCCGACTGGTTCATGGTCGCCGTCGATCCGTACTTCGACCGGCGCTCGGGCTACGCCTTCTACGCCAACCCGGCCGGCGCGATCACCGATTCCGCGCTCTCGAACGACGTCAGCGACGACGACTCGTGGGATGGCGTCTGGGAGAACAAGTCCGTGGTCAACGGCGAGGGCTGGACGATCGAGATCCGCATCCCCTTCAACCAGATCCGCTTCCCGAAGAAGGACGAGTACGTTTGGGGCGTCAACTTCCGCCGGATGATCCGGCGCAAGAACGAGCAGTCGAGCTTCAACTGGAACCCCAAGAGCGAGACGGCGTTCGTATCGCGGTTCGCGCGCCTCGAAGGCCTGCGCGGCATTAGCCCGGGCGGGCGGGTCGAGTTCATGCCCTATGTCGTCAGCCAGGCCCAGTTCCGGCCGGCGCAGTCCGGGAACCCGTTCGAGACGGGCCATCGCGCGCTCGCCAACGCCGGCTTCGATCTCAAAGTCGGCCTCAAGAGCAACCTGACCTTGGACGCGACGGTCAACCCGGACTTCGGCCAGGTCGAAGTCGACCCGGCGGTCCTCAATCTGTCGGCCTATGAGACCTATTACGAAGAGAAGCGGCCGTTCTTCATCGAGGGCGCGTCGCTGTTCAACAATTTCGGGCGGGGCGGGGTGTTCATCAACGCGAACATCAACTGGCCGCAGCCGACGTTCTTCTACAGCCGGCGCATCGGACGCGAGCCGCAGGGCTACGTCACCGAAAGCGGCTTCGCGCGCGTGCCCGACCGGACGACGATCCTCGGCGCGGCCAAGCTCACCGGGAAGCTCGGCGGCAACTGGAACGTCGGCTGGCTCAGCGCGCTGACGGGGCGCGAGTTCGCCCAGATCGACCAGCTCGGGACGCGGTTGAGCCAGGAGGTCGAGCCGTTTTCCTACTACGGGACGGTGCGCTTGCAAAAGGACATCGACGAGGGCAAAAGCGGCATCGGACTGATGGCCACGGGCGTCGCCCGTGATCTCGGCAATGAGACGCTGGCCGGCATCCTCAACAAGAACGCGTTCTCGCTGGGCGTCGACGGATGGACGTCGCTCGACAAGAAGAAAGAATGGGTCATCGGCGGCTGGGCCGGGGCGACTCGGGTCGAGGGAAGCGCCGAGGACATCCTGCGGCTCCAGAACTCGTCGATGCATTACTATCAGAGGCCGGACGCCGGCTATCTCGGGGTCGATCCGACGGCGACCAGCCTGAGCGGCTGGGCGGGCCGGCTCAATCTGGCCAAGCAGCAGGGGAACCTCCTCGTGCTGGCCAATGTGGGCGCCATCTCGCCGGGCTTCGACCCGAACGACACCGGCTTCCAGTACGGCGGGTCGGACATCATCAACGTGCAGCTCATCCCCGGGTATCAGTGGACGAAGCCGGGGAAGATCTTCAGGTCCGCGCTCGTGATCGGCGGCTGGTTCCGGAACTACGATTTCGGAGGCAACAAGAACTGGGACGGCGGGATCGTCGAGTTCCAGGGCCAGCTCAGGAACTTCTGGATGTTCGACACGATGTTCGCCTACAACCCGGACACGATGAGCAAGACCCTGACGCGGGGCGGGCCGCTGGCGCTCATGCCGTCGGGCTGGCAAGTCAATCTTATGCTGAACACGGACAGCCGCAAGCCGGTCGTGTTCGAGTTCCAGGGGACGACGTACCAGCGGGCGAGAGCGTCGGAGGAGTGGGACGGGCAGCTTTCGGCGCGGTGGAAGCCGGGGTCGAATGTGAGCCTGTCCGTGGGGCCGTCGCTCGTGATCGAGAAGAACGACCTCCAGTGGGTGACGCAGGTCGACGACGCGCTGATGACCTCGACGTACGGAGCCCGGTACGTGTTCGGCCGGATCGATCAGAAGGTGCTCGGGAGCGAGATCCGGCTCGATTGGACCTTCACGCCGAAGCTGACGCTCCAGGCGTATCTGCAGCCGTTCCTTGCGGTCGGCCATTATAACGCGTTCAAGGAGCTGGCCGCGCCGAAGCAGTTTGCATATAACGTTTACGGGGCGGGCAGCGGCGGCGGGAGCGGCTCGACCATCGCCTACGACGCGGAGGGCGGCATGTACACGGTCGACCCGGACGGAGCGGCGGGCGCGGCTCAGCCGTTCGAGTTCGCGAATCCGGACTTCAATTATAAGTCGCTGAGAGGCACCGTCGTGTTGAGGTGGGAGTATAAGCCGGGAAGCCTGCTTTACTTCGTCTGGACGCAGAACCGCGCGGACTTTGCGAATCCGGGTGATCTGAGGATCGGAAGGGACTTGGGCGACCTCTTCTCGGCCCCCGGCGACAACATCTTCCTGCTGAAGGTATCATACCGCTGGAATCTCTAATGGGGTCGGACCACAGCGATCCTAATAATATCAACGAGTTAGCCAAGATTTCAGGCTCGTTTTTGGCTTAACTCCTGCATTTTTGAGGCCAAAAAAGGGGAATTGAGATGTATCCAAGCGCCGGCCGCGTTTGGCTCCTAATGGGGTCGGACCGGAGCGGTCTCCATGGAATCAATTGGTCAGATTTTTCACTTTTGGGGTCAAAAAGCTCGAGTTAAGGCTCTTTCTGGTCCTGAATCTTATCCTAAGCTATTGATTCTTTATTGATCTGCTGTGGTCCGACCCCATTGAGATACGGTCTGAGGGCAGAAAATGCCACGGCTAAGAGAAAGCAGAGACCACAACAGACGTACCAGACCGCGTCAGGGCCCAGGTGCTCGTAGATCGCGGTGCCGCCCGCCGGGGCGACGACGAACGCCAGCGAGAAGGCGAAGCTGAACATGCCCATATATCGTCCCCGGATCGAGTCGTCGGCGCGCGCGGCGATCAACGCGGTCAGGAGCGGCATGCTGAGCATCTCCCCGAAGGTCCAAATGGCGACCGTGAGCGCGCCGAACGCGAACCCCCGCCCCAGCGGCAACATCCCCATCCCGATGCCGAGCAGCACGAAGGAGATGTTGATCATCCGGGCCTGCGCGTACTTGCGGATCCTCTCCATCAGGATCATCTCCAGGGCGACGATCAGGATCGTATTGACGGCAAAAAGCTGTCCGATCCGGTTCTCGGCGAGGCCGTAAACGTTGCGCATATAGAGGGGGAACGTCGTCAGGAGCTGGATGAAGACCGCCGACCAGACGAAGTAGATAAGCATCATCAGAACGAACGGGATGTCGCGCCAGGGCGAGCGTGCTTTTTGCGCATCCCCCATTGGCGTCGCTCCTCCGTCCGCCTCCGCTCCGCGCCTCATCCCCGCGCCGGCCTTCGCGCCCGTCCACAGCAGGGCGAACAGCGCCGCCGCCGCGAGCGACGTCAGGCCGTCCCCCCAGAAGAGCAGCCGATAATCGCGCAGCGCCAGCACGCCTCCGACGGCCGGGCCGATCGTCGCCCCGAGATTATTCGCCAGTCTGTTGAGGGCGAACCCCTTGACCTGAAGCTCGGCCGGGCAGATCTTCGACATCGACGTGGCGTTGGCGGGATAGAGCATGCCCGCGAACAGCGCCAATCCGAAGAGCAGCGGCAGGATCGACGCCACCGTCCGGACCTGGCCCAGGACGATGAGCATGACGCCGCACACCGACAGGCTCACCTTCTGGACGCGGATCGAGCCGATCCTGTCCGAGAGCCAGCCCCCCGCGAACGCCCCCGCGAGAGAGCCGACCCCGTAGAGGCTCAGCGCCTGGCCCGCCCGCGCCGTCGAGAGGCCGAGCTTGCGGGTCAGGTAGAGCGAGAGGAAAAAGACGACCATCGACCCGGATGAGTTGACCAGGTTGACGGCGAAAAGGATCCAGGCCTGCCGCGGCAAGCCGCGATAGGCCCTGACGTATTCGTTCTTGATGAAGCGGATCGGTCGCATGATCGGCCTGCTCGCCTCGCCTCGACGCGACCGTCCGCCCTTCTCTCCGCCCGTCGCCTAGGCCCCGACGCTCGGGGCTTTGCGCGGCCGGTTGAGCTCGCGGTTCCGGAAGCACGTGATCAGGTGGTCGTTGACCAGGCCGGTCGCCTGCAGGTGCGAATAGATGATGGTCGACCCGACGAACTTGAAGCCCCGGGCCTTGAGATCCTTGCTGATGGCGTCGGACAGCGGCGTCCTGGACGGCATCTTCGCGAACGATTTCAGACGCGACTGCACCGGCTTTCCGCCGACGAAGCCCCAGATGTAACGGTCGAAGGACCCGAATTCCTTCTCCACTTCGAGGAAACGCTTGGCGTTGGTGATCGCGGCCTCGATCTTGAGGCGGTTGCGGATGATCGTCGGGTCGGCGAGGAGGCGCTCGACGTCCCGTCCGGTCAGCCGGGCGACCTTGGCCGGGTCGAAGCCCTTGAAGGCGCGCCGGAAGCTCTCCCGTTTCTTGAGGATCATCATCCAGTTGAGGCCGGCTTGCATGCCCTCGAGGATGAGGAATTCGAAGATCTTCCGGTCGTCGTGGATCGGGGTCCCCCATTCAAGGTCGTGGTAATCGCGCATCAGCGGGTCTTCGATCTCTCCCCAGCATCGCTTCAGGCTCGTTGTCTTCGTGGTTTTTTCAACCATCATGCACCTCGCCGCGGGTATATTATCATAAATGGGGTCGGACCACAGCAGATCATATAATAATCAGCACTTTAGCTGCATTTTTGAGCCCGGAAAAGGCTTAAATCCCGCGTTTTTTGGGGGAAAAAGCGCGATCCTCTCCGTCGCCCTTCGCTCCGGCAGATCCCGGTTTTCATAATTCTCGTGAGAAAGCGCGCCTCCCCTGTGCGTCCTTTTTCATTGGAGACCGACGGCCGATGAAGGGACGGCCACCAGAATGCCGCGAGCCAATCGGAATTTCCTGCCGGGCCGGATATGGCACATCACGCACCGGTGTCATAAGAAAGAGTTTCTGCTCAAGTTCCGACGGGATAAGCGCCTCTGGCTTTATTGGGCCCTCCAGGCGAAGATCCGCTACGGCCTGATCGTCCTGAACTTCGTGATCACGTCGAACCATATCCATCTGCTGGCGATGGTCGTTGCCAACCGTACGCGCCGACAGGCCATGCCGCAGGCGCTCCAACTCATCGAGTCCCGCATCGCCCAAGACTACAACGCGAGGAAAGAACGGCGATGCGCGTTCTGGGAGGATCGCTATCACGCGACGGCGATCGGGGACGGGGTCCAGCTCGTCCGATGTCTCACCTACATCGATATGAACATGGTCAGGGCCGGCGTCGTCTCCCACCCTCGCGAATGGCCGTTCTGCGGCTATCAAGAGCTCCTGCGCGAAGTCGCCGACCCCCACGAGAGACGCCGGGGCTTCCTGGTCGATACTCCCAAACTGAGGGAGCTCACCGGCGCCCCCGACGTACCGGCTCTCCTGGCGATGCGTTCCGAGTGGATCGAAGTCGCCGTTCGAAAGGGAAATCTTGAGCGCGATCCGATCTGGACAGAGAGCGTCGCCGTCGGGAGCGAAGAGTACCTTCGCCGCTTTCAGGCCGAGCTGGGCCGCAAGATCGGCGTGGCCGAGATCGTGCCGGGAGGCATTTCTGACGGGTCCGTCGTGCTCAGGCGGACGCGTAGAAATCCGATCTTCGTTTTTGGCGGCAAAAACGGCGCGTAGAGGCCCTAAACAGCCCCAAAACATGTCCTATGTTATTGATATTATTCGTATTGCTGTGGTCCGACCCCATTACTCAATCTCGGGATAGCGCTTGTCGGCAAACCCGAGGAGGGTCACGTAGCCCGCGGCGGCCAGCGCCCCCAATCCCACGAACACAACGGCCAGAACGACGTTCGTCGCGAGCTTCGCCCGCATCAGCGCCCTGGCCCCGAAGAACACCGCCGTCAGGATGCCGATGTCGGCGAGCAGAGCCAGCAGCACGTTGAGGTTCTGCTTGATCGCCTTCTGCGGGTTCGTCCAATCGAGCAGCGGCCGGGCCAGGTCGATCATCATGCCGACCGACGTGAGCAGGACGCCGGCCACCAGCGACAAGCCGACCGCCGGGACAAGGTGCGCCGCCCTCAGGTGAAGAAAGACGGCCGCCACGACCGACGCCGTCGCGACGCCCAGCATCGCCACCAGATACGAGTGCAGGAATTTGGCCTCCGCCTGCTCGCGCGCCGCGACCGGGATCGTCCGGGATATCCAGAACTGCGCGCCCTCGCGCGAGAACGTCGACGACGCGGTGCCGTTGACGCTGCCGCAGATGGTCATGAACAGCGCCGCGCCCAGGATGACCACGAGAGGATTGGCCGACATCATGGTTCCCAGGAGGGCCATGGGATCGCCCCCTCCCCCGCCGCGGCCCAACGGCCCGCTTCCGCCTCCGCTTCCGCCCCTGCTGAGAGTCGCCATAAGAACGAAGATAGCCGGGACAAAAACGCCGACGAGGACGCCGTTGAGCAGGAAGATCGGCGTCCGGTTCATGATCTTCCATTCGCGCCCGAAGATCGCCGTGAACGCCCTCCGCCCCGATGATACGCGCCGCGACATTTCGTCGCGCGTCAGCCGGCGCCGCTTCCCCGTCGTCTCGGCGAGCCCGACGAGCCCGCGATAGAAGAGCCTCTCGGCCGCCACGACCATCCCGGCGAACGCCACGACCGACACGCCGAGGAGAAGCGCCAGGTTCGCCAGCCCCTCGCCGCTGAATCCCCCGGCGATCGCCTTCGTCGCCCAGATCCCGGGCGGGAAAACGGCGCCGACCCTGTTGAGCAGGCTGTCGGGCGAGGTGAACAAAGCGGCCACGGCCCGGGCGCTCGCCCCCGGACCTCCGCTCCCCGCCGATCGCCCGAGCCCGATCTGCACGGCAAACGACACGCCGATGAGGACGAGACTGCCGATGAGGATGAGCGCGTCCTTCTTCCGGCTGAAGTTGATGACGCGCATCATGGCCACGACCAGGATCGAGACGACGGCCAGCGGGATGATCGGCAGCGCCAGATAGACGAGCGCCGCGTTCACCCAATAGCCGGCCCCGCCGCGCGCCAGCACCCCCACGGTGACGACGACCGGCAGCACCACCGCCGCGACCGTCAGGTACTCGTTGATGACGATGACGGCGAACTTGCTGGCCATGACCTCGCCCGGCCGCAGCGGCAGGGGGATGAGGAACTCGAGGTCGCGCGCGAAATAGAAGGACGCGATGACATAATAGATGCCGAAGATCAGGATCAGGATCTGCCCCGCCAGGATCCCGAACGACAGCAGCGCCCTCTCCTGGCCCATCGGCTTGAGCACGAGGAAGACGTTCTCGATGAGCAGGACGAGGCCGTAGAACATCGGGACGACGCCGATCGCGGCCGCCCCGATGAGAGGCACGAGCCAGCGGTCCTTTTTTTCTTTGAACAGCCTGTGCTTCAGAGTCGCCAGCCCGAAGTTCGACCGGAGGCCGGCCCGAATGACGGTGGCCAGGCGCCCGAGCTCGCTCATTTCTCCGTCAGCTCCAGAAAGATCTCTTCGAGCGACTGGCCGGTCTCGGTCCGGTCGATGGATTTGAGCTCGTCCATCGTGCCGCATGCGACCAGCCGTCCCTTGTGGATGATGCCGATCCGGTCGCACAGTTTCTCGGCCACCTCCATGATGTGTGTCGAGAAGAAGAGCGTCTTGCCCGCGTCGCAGTGCTCGCGGAACATCTCCTTGAGCTGGTGGGCCGCCCGCGGATCGAGCCCGACGAGCGGCTCGTCGAGCACCATGACCCGGGGCGCCGGCAGCATCGCCGCGGCCAGCACGATCTTCTGCTTCATGCCGTGCGAGTAGCTCTGGATGGGATTGGTGACGACCGGCGCGAGCTCGAAGATCTCGAGCCACTTGCCGATCCGCTCGAGCCGCTCCTCCTTCGGCACGCCGTAGACGTCGCCGATAAAGTTGAGGTACTCGAGGCCGGTCAGCCGCTCGTAGATCGCCGGAAAATCGGGGACATAGGTCGTCACCTGCTTGGCTTTGAGCGGCTCCTCGGCCACGTCAAAGCCCTCGACCACGATCCGCCCCGCGTCGGGACGCAGCAGCCCGACGACGAGCTTGATGGTCGTCGTCTTGCCGGCGCCGTTCGGCCCCAGAAAGCCGAAGATCTCACCCGGCTTGACGGTCAAAGTCAGGTCGTCAACGGCCCTGATCTTGCCCCGGTTGTAACTTTTGGAAACGTGAGTCAACTCGATCACGCGACTCTCCTTATGGGGTCGGACCACAGCAATAAGAATATAATCAATTATTTACCCCCCATTTTTACCTCTTTTTCTGCCTAATTCAAGCGTTTTCGCGGCCCAAAATGATGATTTCAAGACGGCCCAACGCATTTGGCCGTATTGAGTTATTCGGAAGTGACTGAATGCATCGAAGGCAAATCCTGATTATTTTCATTTTTCATGGCAAAAATGCCGGAGATAAGGCCAAAAGCGCCATAAAAAATCTGCTAACATGTTGATTTTATTCTTATTCCTGTGGTCCGACCCCATTATCTCAACCCCATTATCTCACCCGCCGATACTTGACGAGAAGCGAGGCGGGCGCCTCGGGGATCTTGAGCGTGAGGCCCGCGGCGAGTTCGCGGCCGCTCTTGACGACGGTGATGCCATAATCCTCATAGCTCACCTCGTAATCCGCGCCGGCATCCAGCCCGCCGAGCCCGACCTCGATCGACGGCTGCGGCGCCAACGGCCGCCGGAAAGCCACGACGATCCCGTCGCCCTCCTCCGGCCGGTCCCACTGGAAAGCCGCCCACGCGTCATCGCCCGTCGAGTAAGCCGTGAGCGGGTAATAATCGCCGTAAGCATACGCCCGCAGCGCCCGAAATTCGGCCACGTCCTCGAGCGCCCCCGGAAGATTGAAGCCCCCGCCGAGTTCCCAGCCCATGACCACCGCCCCGCCTATGGCCGCGCTCCGGAACCAGTATTTGCGCGGATCGCCGTTGCCCGTGCCGCTCGCCGGCACGAAGAAGTGGAGCCCGTACGTGTGGCACTGGTAGCCGTTCGGCTCGTAGTACTGGTAGTCGGTCCGCCAGAGCGGGATGCTGCGGCTTGTCGTCTCGAGGTCGATGCGGCGCCCGCCCGACGCGCAGTTGTCGATGAGGAGCCCCGGGTGGCGCTCGAGGAGCGCGTCCCAGAACGCGTAAAGTCCCGCGATGTGCTTCATCTCGGCGATGCCGACGCGGTCCGGAGCGTCCATGGCCTTCCAGTACGGCGCCGGATCGAAGTTGAAGTCCTGCCGGTAGATCGTCACGCCCTCGTCCCGGATGAAATTCGAAATGTGGTCGGTGAGCCAGGTCAGCGCCTTCGGGTTGCCGAGATCGAGCAGGCGGTTCGCGTTCCCCGGGATGGCGGTCAGCCAATCCTTGTGCTCGCGGTCGAGCCACGTCCCTTCGTAGACGCGCTCGGGCTCGAACCAGACGACGAATCCCTGGCCGAGCTTCTTGGCCGCCTCGGTCACCGGCTTGAGGCCGCGCGGAAAATTCTTTTTATTGACCGTCCAGGTTCCGACGCCCGACCACCATTGCCCCGTCGCGTTTTCGTACCAGCCGGCGTCGATCCAGCAGGCGTCGGGATCGATGCCGAACTGGTGCAGCCGCTCGATCATGCCGATCGCGTAGCTCTCGGTGGCGCAGACGTATTCGTTGCACGGGAACGGCCCGCCGAAGCCGACGCCGTGGGCGATCGGAAGAGCCACGGGCTTGCCGTCCGCATGAGGCATGTGATGGGCCAGGATGAAGCGCCGGAAAAGGTTGTGGCCCGCCATCCGGTCCGCGCTCTTCCAGAAGAGCAGGGCCAGGGACGGCGTCCGGACCTCTTCGCCGGGGCGCAGCCGGAAGCGCGTCTCGGGCATGCCGGCGGTGAGCTGGAGGGAACGCGGATCCGCGGCTTGGCGCCCGATGGCCGCTTCCCAGTGCCCGCTCCAGCCGACCGCGGCGACAATGCCGCGCTCGGGGGTGGCCACGTTGAAGAAGGGCAGCGCGTTCGTGTCGGAGGAGCGGCCGGCCGTCGGCCCGAAGCGGATCTCGGCCTTCGGCCCGACCGGCTCGTTGATCGGGCCGAAGTCGGACCGGGCGGCGTTGCTGCCGCGGGCGCGGTACAGCATGACCGGCCCGGCTGCGGAGGCGGCAAAATCCTCGAATGAAACGGCGCAGGCGCGGACCTTCTCGATGATGGGCGTGTCCGCGCGACCCGTGTTCTTGAAACGCACGACCCATTCCGCGGCCGGGAAATCCCGATAGATCGTGTAGACGGCCGTGATGCGCAGGCCCGTCGAGGGGTCGGTGCGGACGACCGTCCGAATGATCTTCGCGCCCTCGGACCTCTCCTCCAAGGTCACACTCCATTTGCCGATGAACCCGGCCGAGGCCTTGCCGGCATAGACGAACGCGAACGGCGGCGGAGAGGTTTTCGCCATATGGCCGCTGACAAACGCGTCTTGACTCGTCCGGTCGTGGGCCGCCGCGGGCTCCCAGGCAGCGAGGGTTCCTGACAGGACAAGGATCGACACGGACGCCGCCACTGAAGCCTTGACAATCCCGATGGACAGTCGTTTCATTATTTTACCTCCGATTCTCCAATGGGTCGGACCACAGCAATGGAAACATAATCAGAGAGTTAGCTATCATTTTCTCTCGTTTTTCGGCCTAATCCGCACGTTTTTTGGGTCAAAAATCATAATTCGTGGGCGTTATGGCCTGCAAGGCCATCGTCAAGGCACGCCGCCTGTTCTAGTTTTGGGGTCAAAAACATCGACTTTAAGCCTTTAAGGGGTCCAAAAACGGCCCTATCTAATTGATTTTATTCTTATTGCTGTGGTCCGACCCCTTTTAGATCTGCAGTCGGGAGTAGGCGAGGGGGCTTGCGCATGCCCAGCGCCTGTTCGAGGCCGAACGCCAGCCGGATGAGCTCGGGCTCGCTCCACGCCTTGCCGATGAGCGAGATGCCCACCGGCAGCCCGAATACCCAGCCTGCAGGGAGCGTGATCGTCGGATACCCCGCCACCGCGGCCGGCGACGAGCTGCTGCCCGAGAACGAGTCGCCATTGACGAGATCGGTCATGTGGGCCGGCCCGTTCGTCAGAGCCACCAGAGCGTCGAGCTTATGGGCGGCGAGCAGCGCGTCGATGCCTTTCTCCCGCATGAGCTCCCGGCACTTCGCCAGCGCCTCGAGATAAGCCCTCTCGGTCAGCGGGCCCTTCTTTCCCGCCCGCTCGACGATCTCTTGGCCGAAGAACGCCAGCTCGCGGTCGGCGTTCTCCAAGTTGAAGTGATAGAGATCGTTCAGACTGTGCACGGCGCAGCCCGGACGGGCCGCGAAGTAGGCCTCGAGGTCCGCCTTGAACTCGTAAAGGAGAACCTCGTACTCCGCGTCGTCCGTCTGGCCGAGGGTCGGGAACTCTACGGCGATGACCTCGGCCCCTTCCCTCTTCATGGCGTTGATCGCGTTCTCGAGGATGGGATCGAGCCGGCTCGCGAAGTTGAACGCCTTTGCCCGCAGAACGCCGATGCGCGCCCCGCGCAGCCCGCCCGGCTTGAGGAACTCTCGATAGTCCCGGAACGAGCGGACGCCGTTCTGCTGGGTCGCCGGGTCGTTCGGGTCGGGTCCAGCCATCGCGCCGAGAAGCGTCGCCGCGTCGCTGACCGTCCGCGCCATCGGCCCGGCCGTGTCCTGCGAGTGGGCGATCGGAACGATCCCCGACCGGCTGACGAGTCCGACGGTCGGCTTGAGACCGACGATGCCGCAGCACGAGGCCGGCGAGACGATCGAGCCGTCGGTCTCCGTTCCGACGCCGACGGTCACGAGGTTCGCCGACACCGCGGCCGCCGTGCCCGAGCTCGACCCCGACGGGTTCCTGTCGACGGCGTACGGGTTATGCGTCTGACCGCCGCGCCCGCTCCAGCCGCTGGTCGAGTGCGTCGAACGGAAATTCGCCCATTCGCTGAGGTTCGTCTTGCCGAGGATGACGGCCCCCGCCTCCCGCAGGCGCTTGACGATGAAGGCGTCGTTCGCCGGCTTGGAGCCGAGCAGGGCCAGCGATCCGGCCGTCGTTTCCATCCGGTCGGCCGTGTCGATATTGTCCTTGATCAGGACGGGCACGCCATGGAGCGGCCCGCGCGGACCTTTGTCCTTTCGTTCCCGATCGAGATCGCGGGCGATGGCCAGGGCGTCGGGATTCTTTTGGATGACGGCGTTGAGCCCCGGACCGGCCTGGTCGATCTGATCGATGCGCTCGATGTAGAGTTTGACGAGTTTCTCCGAGGTCGACATCCCCGAGGTCATCATCTCTTGAAGACCGGCGATCGTGGCCTCCTCGAGCGGGAAGACGGCCTCGGCCTTGGGCCCGCAGGCCGTGCCGAGCGTCAGGGCCAGGGCGGCGATGATCACGAGCGGGAGTCGAGAGTCACAATTCTTTTTCATGATCTCCTTCCATTCATCCCCATGGCAATCCGACAGGCGCCAGGGCCCCGGATAAAATGGGGCGTCACTTGCCGCTCACATTATCGCAAAACCATCTCCGGCTCAATGCCATTGGGGTCGGACCACAGCAATCAGAACATAATCAATCGTTTAACCCCGATTTTTGCCGGCTTTGGAGCTTACTATGCCGGGCAGAAAATAGATGTCTTTGGACTTCTCTATCGCCCGGCTAGTACTCGGGGAGCAGCTAGGATTATGCAAATTATTTTCTGCTCCCCGTAGTAACTCCGGCATTTTCATGCCCAAAAATCGGGATTCTGAGCAAAGTCCGCCCATTAGGAAAAGCTCCATTTTCGTGGGCAAAAATGCGGGTTTTAAGCCTCCAGAGACGCGAAAAGTGAGCTTAAGTTATTGATTCTTTTCTTATTGCTGTGGTCCGACCCCAAATGTGCTAAGATTTAACCAGGGGTAGCAAGCCCCGCAAGGCCACGACGCACGCACGGAGGCCGCATGGACGAGACGATCCGATTCAAACTCAACGGGAAGGAGGTCGCCGTCGTGACCTCGCCGGAGCGCATGCTCCTGTGGGTCCTGCGCACCGACCTCGAGCATACGGGCACAAAATACGGCTGCGGCGAGGGCTACTGCGGCTTCTGCACGGTCCTCGTCGACGGCAAGCCCGAGCGCTCCTGCTCGCTCCCCCTCTCCAAGGTCGAGGGCAAAAGCGTCCTGACCATCGAGGGCCTGGCAAAAGGCAGCCGGCTTCACCCGCTCCAGCAGGCCTTCGTCGACAACGGCGCCCTCCAATGCGGCTACTGCACGCCGGGCCAGATCATGGAGGCCTACGCCCTGCTTCTCCGCAAGCCGAACCCGACCGAGGCTGAGATCGCCGACGCCCTCGAAGGCAACCTCTGCCGCTGCGGCACCTACAAGCGCATCATCGCGGCCGTCCGTCAGGCCTCCCAGGCCATGACCATGAAGGTGATGGACCATGAAGCCCGTTAAGATCAAGCCCCGCGTCAAGGACGACGAATACGCGATGTCCGGGCCCGACGGCCGCGGCGACGAGACGTCCCTCGAGCGTCGCGAGTTCCTCAAGCTCGCCGGCGGGGGCCTCTTCGTCGTCTTCGCGGTCGGCGACGGCCTGGACGGTCAAGAGGGCGGACAGCGCGGCCAGGGTTATCCCGACGATCCCAACGCCTACCTCAAAGTCGGCGCCGATAACCGCGTGACCGGTTTCTCCGGCAAGATCGAGATGGGCCAGGGCACCCTCACGGCGCTCCAAATGATGCTGGCCGAGGAGCTCGACGTGCCGCTCGCTTCGGTCGACATGGTCATGGGCGATACGGCCCTTTGCCCCTATGACGCGGGCACATTCGGATCGCGAAGCATCAAGTACTTCGGGCCGGCCCTGCGGCAAGCCGCGGCCGAAGCGCGCGGCATCCTCATTCGCCTGGCCTCGGCCAAGCTCGGGACGCCCGAAGATGCGCTGGCCACGAAGGACGGCGCGGTCTACGTCCTCGCCTCGCCGTCGAAGAAAGCGACCTACGCCGACCTCATCGGCGGCAAGAAGATCGAAGTCCGCCTCGAGAAGAAGCCGCCGATCAAGCCCGTCTCCGCGCACACGATCTCGGGCCGGCCGACCCTGCGAACCGACGCCCGCGCGAAAGTCACCGGCGAGGCCAAGTTCTCGGGCGATATCCGAATCCCCGGCATGCTCTACGCCGCGATCGTCCGGCCCCCCGCCCATGGCGCCAAGCTCAAGGGCGCCGACACCTCCGCGGCCGAGAAGGTCCCCGGCGTCCGGATCGTCCGTGACGGCGACCTCATCGCCGTTCTCCACGAGAAACCGGACCTCGCGGCCCAGGCCGTCAGGCTCGTCAAAGCCGAGTTCGACCCGTCCCCATCGAAGCTCGACAACAGCAATATTTTCGCCCACTTGAAGGAGGTCACGGCGCGGACCGACGTCGTGATCGAGTCGGGAAGCCTCGACGAGGGCGCCAGGCTCTCGACGAAGATGATCGAGAAGTCCTATTTCGCCCAGTACGTCGCCCACTCCCCGTCCGAGCCTCACGCGGCCGTCGTGCGCCTCGACGGGAACAAGGCCGAAGTCTGGGCCTCGACGCAGTCGCCCTTCCGGGTCCAGCAGGAGATCGCCAAGACCCTGGGTCTCGACATCCCTGACGTCCGCGTCCGCACGCCCTTCGTCGGCGGCGGCTTCGGCGGCAAGAACGCGGGGGCGCAGATCGTCGAGGCGGCGCGCCTGGCCAAGCTCACCGGCCAACCCGTGCAGGTCGCCTGGTCGCGCAAAGAAGAGTTCTTCTATGACACCTTCCGCCCGGCCGCGGCCTACGACATCCGCTCCGGCCTCGACGCGCAGAACAAGATCGTCCTCTGGGACTTCAAGAACTATCACGCCGGGAGCCGGAGCTCCCAGCCGGTCTACGACATCCCCCATAAGCGCGTCACCGGGTACGGGGGCGGCTTCGGCGGCGCGGAGGGCGTCCATCCGTTCGCCACCGGAGCCTGGCGCGGGCCCGGCAGCAACACCAACATCTTCGCCACGGAATCCCACATCGACGTCATGGCCCAGGCCGCCGGGATGGACCCGCTCTCGTTCCGGCTGGCCAACCTGACCGACGCGCGGATGAAGAAGGTCGTCCAGGCGGCCGCGGACAAATTCGGGCAGTCGTTCGCCAAAGCCCCATCCGGGCGCGGCTACGGCATCGCCATCACGGACTACCTGGGGACTTATCTGGCCACGATGGCCGAAGCGGCCGTCGACAAGACGAGCGGCGCCGTCCGCGTCCTGCGCGTCGTCTGCGCCCAGGACACGGGCGAGGTCGTCAACCCCGAAGGCGCCCGGATGCAGATCGAGGGCTGCATCACCATGGGCCTCGGCTACTGCCTGGCCGAAGAGATCCGGTTCAAGGACGGCGCCGTCCTCGACGAGAACTACGACTCCTACGAGCTGCCGCGCATGTCGTGGCTGCCGAAGATCGAGGTCGTCCTGGTCGACAACCCCGACCTGGCGCCGCAGGGATGCGGCGAGCCGGCCATCACGGTCATGGGCGCGGTCGTCGCCAACGCGATCAACGACGCGGCCGGCGTCCGCATGGACATGCTGCCGATGACGCCGGCCAGGATCAAAGAAGCTCTGGCAAAAACCTAGTCGGGCCGGATCGTCGGGACCCTTTTTATTTCGCCGGCCTTGTGCTATAAGTGCCCCTCGGCCCACCATGAAGACACTCCTCGTCGTCAATCCCGCCGCGGGGCACGGCCGCGGCCGGAAGGTCTTCGAGCGCCTGGAGCCGCGGCTGCGGGCCGCCTTTCCCGCGCTCGAGGTCCGCGTTTCCGAGTACGCCGGACACGCGGTCGAGATCGGCCGCGAGGCCGCCGGTGCCGGCTACGACCGGCTGCTCTGCCTCGGCGGCGACGGCACGCCCTACGAGCTCATCAACGGCCTCTATGCCGGCGGCCGCCCCTCGCGCCTCCCCGAGATCGGCCAGATCCCGGCCGGGACCGGCAACTCGTTCCTCCGCGACTTCGACATCACGACTCCCGAGGGAGCGCTCGACGCGATCTCGTCGGGCCGCCGGCGCAAGGTCGACCTGGTCGAGTTCAGCTATCGCCAGGGCCGGGGCGAGGGACCGATCGTCCGCCGCCTGTCCCTCAACATCATCGGCGTCGGCCTCATCGCCGACATCCTCCAGCTCACGAACGAGCGCCTGAAGTTCATGGGCTCGGCCGGCTACAGTCTCGCCGTCCTCGTCCGCCTCATCCGAGGCATGTCGAACCGCATCGCCATCGAAGCCGACGGCCGCAAGCTCGAGGTCGCGAACAGCGCGCTCGTCGTCTCCAACTCGAAATTCACCGGCGGCAAAATGAAGATCGCCCCGCCCGCCGACGCCTCCGACGGCCGGGCCGACATTATCCTCTTCAACGGCGTCAACCGCCGCGAGATCGTGGCCATCTTCGCCGGCGTCTTCTCCGGCAAGCACCTCGCCCATCCGAAGGTCGAGGCGATCCAGGCGGCCTCGATCGCGGTCGAATCGGACCCGCCGCTCCGCCTCATGGCCGACGGCGAGCTCATCGGATGGACGCCCCTGCGCCTCAAGGTCCTGCCGTCCGAGATCGTCTTCCTGGCCTGACGGTGCGCCCATGAAAGAACTTTTCGATCGCCTGCGGTCGCTCCTCATCTGGATCGTCGCCCTGCCGGTCTTTCTGGCCGTCTGCATCCTCGTCTGGCTCGGCTCCTTCCTCCTCCGGGGACGCGCCCTCGAGGCCCTGCTCAAGTCCGGCTGCCGGGCCCTCCTCTTCGCCTGCGGCGTGCGGGTCCGCGTGAGCGGCCGGGAAAACCTCGTCCCCGGCCGGCAGTACATCGTGATGATGAACCACGTCAACTTCTTCGACCCGTTCGTTTTTCAGGTCGCCTTCCCCTACGCGCTCCGAGGGGCCGAGGAGGAGAGCCACTTCCGCTGGCCGGTCTACGGCGGGACGATCCGGCGCATCGGCATGTTCCCCATCGACCGCAAGGACACCAAACAGGCGGTCGACAGCCTGCGCCGGGCGGCGGCCTGGATGCGGGGGCGGGGGGTCTTCTCGTTCGGCATCATGCCCGAGGGGACGCGAACGCTCGACGGCAAGCTCGGCCGGTTCAAGCGGGGAGGGTTCTTCATGGCCCTCGAGACGGGCTTTGACATCCTGCCCGTCGTCGAAAGAGGGGCCTTGGCGATCAACCGCAAGGGAACGAGGCTCGTCCGGCCCGGCCGGATCGACGTGTCTATCGAGCCCGCGATCCCGACGTCAGGCTACGGCAAGGACAATATCGACGAGCTCATCGAGCGCGTCCGGCGCGTCTTCCTCGACCGGCTCGGGGAATCGGCGCCCTGACCGGCCCCGAAGCGGGCGGCCGCGTTCCCTCTTTCCCCTGACCGCGCGTTCCGCCCCGCAGATCCGGGATCTCGGCGGCATCGAGACCCGAGAAGTGCAGGAACGAGAAGCACTCGGGGATGTGCGAATCGTAGACGCCGTGCTTGTTGAGGGCCCAGCCGGGGTGCAGGCTCGACGGCGACGCCGCAATTCTCCAGGAGCTCGAAACGCGAGAAATCCAGGCGCCAGACGTCTCCATCACGAGGGGGCGCGGGGCGGCTCCCGGCGAGGCGCGTCATGCCGCTCCAGGGAAAGGCGATCTCGGCCGTCCAGCCCTCATCGATGTCCGACGCGTCGTTGAGCGTTCCCTGGACCTGGGTAGCCGCGCGAAGGCCGGGAAAATCCCAGTCCATGAAGGCCCAGCGCCGGCCCCGCGGGTGCCGGCCGTAGCGCAGGCCGTCCTGGAAGCCGCCGATGACGTCGACCCGGCGCTCCCGCAGATCGAACTCCGGCAGGTCGAAGCGGCCGCCCTTTTTCAGCGCGTCCTGCCAGATGTAGAAGACCTCGTAGATCGTGCCCCGGGCGTTGATCTGGAACTCGTAGTAGCAGTCCTCGCCGCCGATGAAGACCTCGACGTCGTTCTCGGTCCAGACAAGCGAGTCTCGCTCTGCGAGCCGGGCCTGGACATTGGGGTCGCTGACCCAAAACGCGACATAGAGACATTCGTCGTCCCAGAGGCAGGCCAGGCGCGTATCCATAAAACCGGGGACACCGCTCACGAGATCGACGAACCGACGGGATCTCGGCGCCTCTCGCCAGGCGGGCCGGTCCAGGCGACCGTCGATCTCGAGCTTGTGGGAGGTCCGAAAACATGTGTAATGGGCGAGCTCGCTCTCGTCGCATCCGTATCGCGTTTTCATCGGTTCCTCCCCGAAATTAAGCACTTTAGCCAGGACGGAGTTTAGCCCGAATCACAAGAAGAGGTCAAACCTGTGACGGCACGACTTGATTTCCCGCGGGAGCGGGCCTATCCTGAGCCTGGGATCAAAGCCCCCGCCTCGAGAGGAGCCCATGCCCGGCATCCGGATCAGCCGATCGACCGCCGCGATGATCGTCGGGTCTTGCGGTCACGCTTTTTGCCCCCGCTTTCGCGCCGGCCGAGGCCGCCTCGCCGCAGGAGCTCTCCCGGAGCGTCGCCCCGCCGGCTCCGCCGCTTCTCGACGTCCTCCTGGCGAAAGCCGCCGAATACTGCCGCAGGCTCGAGAGCTCGGCCTTCGATTTGGCCTGCCGCGAGGAGATCCGCGAGACGATCGACCCGAAGCTCGATACGTCCCAAAAAGTCGTTCGGCCGGGTCCCGGCTCGACGAACGACCTCGGGCCCGGCGCCCCGAGCTACCTCGGGCCGACGCTCGTGATCAGCACCGTGAGGAAGGTCAGGCGCAGCTTCGTCTATGACTACCGGTGCGTCCGGGCCGAGCGGACCATCCGGGAAGTGCGCAATCAGGTCGAAGAGAACGGCAAGAAGAAGATCGTGCCCAACGCCGACGCTCCGGACCTCGAACTGGTCGCCTTCGGCGCCGCTTTCCTCGGACCGGTCGGATTCTTCGGCGAGCACGTCCAGCCCGGCTACGATTTTGCCCTCGCCGGCCGTGACCGGATCGGCGACGTCCCCGTCGTCATCATCGACGCCAAATCCAAGCCCGGAACGCCGGACACACGGAACCTCAGCGGCAAGGCCTGGGTCGATCCCGCGACGGGCGAGATCCTCAAGATCGAGTGGAGCGAGAGTCCCGCCGGCCGGTTCGACGTCTTCGAGAGACGGGGACAGCTCTTCAAGCGCGCGCCGCGCCTCGTCAACCTGTCCGAGTTCGGCGCCGGGAAGAACGGCATCCGCTTCCCGAGCCGCCTTTATTTCGAAGAAGCCTACTTCAAGGGATCCGGCAAGGCGTTCATCCGCTCCAAAACAGAGGCCGTCTACAGGGAATTTCCAGTTTTTCAAGGTCGAATTCGAAGTCCGCGATCGAGATCGATAATCGGCCGGAGACGGAGCGTCGGCGTCCGTCGGGAGGAGGCACACATGGGAATCCGATCTCTTCGCACTCTCGTCATCCTTCTTATCGCCGTCATCGCTCTGGCCGCCTCGACGGAGGCCGGCGTCCCCGGCCAGGCCTCGACCGGCCAGAAGCCGGCGGCGGCTCGGGCTCCCGTGCCGCCGAGCGCGCTCGACGGCCCATCTTGTCGGCCACGCCCACATCGACCTGAGCTGGCTCTGGCGCTGGGAAGAAACGGTCGCCGACATCGCCCGCTACACCTTCAAGGGCACCCTGGCCCAGATGGACAAGATGCCCGGCCTGACCTTCGCCCAGAGCCAGGCGGCGATCTACGACGCGATCGAAAGAGACCAGCCCGAGCTCTTCGCCGAGATCGCGCGCAAGATCAAAGAAGGGACCTGGGTCCCGGTCGGCGGAATGTGGGTCGAACCCGACGCCAATATGCCCGACGGCGAGGCGCTCGCCCGCCAGCTCCTCTACGGCAAGCGCTATTTCCTCGACAAGTTCGGCGTCGACGTCAGGGTCGGCTGGAACCCCGACACCTTCGGGCACAACTGGCAGCTGCCCCAGATCCTGCGCCGGGCCGGGATCGACTCCTACGTCTTCGGCCGCTGCGCGCCCGGGCCGGACCCGACCCATTTCTTCTGGTGGGAAGGGATGGACGGCTCGCGCGTCCTCGGGTACGTGCCGGCCGGCTGGTACAACGTCAGTCTCCAGGACGGGACGCGCCAGATCCTCGAGACAGCGCGCAAGAACACCGACATCAAGGACTTCATGATCCTCTACGGCGCCGGGGACCACGGCGGCGGGCCGCGCGACGTGGACCTGGCCGCGATCAAGAAGTTCCGCGAGGACCCGAACGAGCCGCGGCTCGTCTTCGACCTCCCCGAGCCCTATCTCAAGGGGATCGCCGCCGCGAATGGCGCCGCGCTCCCGGTCGTCAAGCGCGAGCTCAATTTCACCTTCCCGGCCTGCTATACGACCCAGGCGGCGACCAAGAAGGCCAACCGCCAGCTCGAGAGCCTCCTGGTCACGGCCGAGAAGTTCTCGGCGATCGCCGCGACCTCGGGCTACCGGGACTACTACCCGGAGCGCGACATCGACGAGGCCTGGAAGATCGTCCTCCGCAACCAGTTCCACGATATCCTGGACGGCTCGAGCATCGGCCCCGTCTACGACGAGGTCGCCGGGTTCTACCGGCAGGCGCGGACGCGGGGCGAGCGGGCGCTCGACTTCTCGCTCGAGACGATCGGGAACGCGATCGACACGCGCGGCGAGGGCTTCCCGGTCGTCGTCTATAATCCGCTCTTCTGGGAGCGGACGGAGCCCGTGATCGTCGAGGTCGGCCGTGCCGCCGGACGCGAAGACGGCCAAGCCCTGGACCGGCACCGTGCGCCTGGCCGACGGCGACGGGAAGGATGTCCCCGTCCAGGTCCTGGAGAAGCGCGCCCAGGGCGACAACACTGGCCTTCCGGGTCGTCTTCATGGCCGAGGGCGTGCCCTCGCTCGGCTACAAGCTCTATCGCGTCATTCCGTCGGAGGCGGAGAAGGGCCGGTGCGACGAGCATCACGGCCGGGCCGAACGAGATCGAAAACGATTTCCTCAAGGTCCGCCTCGACCCGAAAACGGGCTGGATCGTCGAGCCTCTACGACAAGACGGCCAGGCGCGAGGTCCTGGCCGGTCCCGGGAACGTCCTCGAGGCGGTTGTCGACGAGCCCAAGGAGATGTCGGCCTGGGAGCTGGGTTTCAAGGGGCTCGCCGGAAAGGCCGGGGAGGACGGCGCGATCCTCGAGCTCGTCGAAAAGGGCCCGGTGCGCGCCATCATCCGCGTCAAGTCCCGCTTCCGGGACTCGACCTTCGAACAGGACCTGACCCTCTACGCCGGGCTGCCGCGGCTCGACTGCCGGATGCGCCTCGACTGGCAGGAGCGGAACATCATGATCAAGGCGGCCTTCCCGCTCGATATCCAATCGCCGGCGGCCCGGTTCGAGATCCCCTACGGCTCGATCTCCCGCCCGGCCGACGGGACGGAAGTCCCGGCCCTGCGCTGGATCGACGTTTCGGACGGGTCGGGGCAATACGGCACTGGCGCTTCTCAGCGATTCGAAATACGGCTTCGACGTCAAGGGCGGAGTCATGCGCATGTCCGTCGTCCACGGCCCGACCTATCCCGACCCCGAGGCCGACCGCGGCCGTCAGGAACTGCTTTACGCGATCGTGCCTCATCGGGGCGACTGGAAGGCCGCCGGGGTGACGCGGAAAGGCCTGGAGCTCGGCAACCCGCTCATCGCCCGGGTCCCTATCGTCCACGGCGGGGATCTGCCCAAGGTCCATTCCTTCATCAAGGTCGGGCCGGCGAACGTCGTCCTGTCCGCGCTCAAGAAGGAGATGGGCTACGCCGAGTCGGGCCTCATCCTCAGGCTCTACGAGATCCACGGCGAGAAGACCGAGGCGAAGATCGATCTCCCCTGGAGCGTCGAAGCGCAGGAGGTCGACCTGATCGAGCGTCAGACCGGAAAGACGATCGGCTCGGGCCCGTCGATCACCGTCCCCCTCGCCCCCTACGAGATCAAGACGATCAGGGTCGTGCGAAAGTAAGAGGGACGAGCGTGCCCGAAGGGATTGCCTGAAAAGAGCGGGGCTGGTCTTTTAACCCGCCGGATTCCATGTTATGATCGCGGCCAAGATTCGCCCGAGGAGGGATCCCATGGCGACACGGCTGCTTCGAGGTTCAATTCCCCTCGCTCTCTTGATCGTTCCCCTAATCCTCTCGTTGACCGGTGCGGCTTCAGCCGGGCAGTTCCAGGAGCGGCGCGACCCCGCGCTCGTCCAGGGAGCTCCGCGGGGCCAGGCCCCCGGCGCTCCGCAGGCGGCGCCCAAAGAATATCCCAAGCTGCCCGAAGAAGACGTCTCGGTGACGAGCCACGTCATCACTCTCGGCGGCAAACCGCTCCCCTACACGGCCGTCGCCGGAACGCTTCTCCTCAAAGCCGATGACGGCCGTCCCCGCGCCAACGTCTATTTCACGGCCTATTTCCGCGACGACGTCAGGGACAAGGTCCAGCGGCCCATCGCCTTCGTCTACAACGGCGGCCCCGGATCGGCGTCGGTCTGGCTGCACATGGGCGCTTTCGGCCCGCGCAAGGTCGTACTGGCCGAGGACGGCAACGCCCTCCCCGGACCCTCCCGGCCGTCTCGTCGACAACGAGTTCACGCTTCTCGATGCGACCGATCTCTGCTTCATCGACCCGGTCGGCACCGGCTACAGCCGGGCCGTGCCCGGCGAGAACCCGGCTCAATTCTACGGCTACGTCGAGGACATCGCGGCCGTCGGCGATTTCATCCGCCTGTTCACGACCCGCTACGAGCGCTGGGCCTCGCCGAAGTTCCTCATCGGCGAAAGCTACGGCACGCCGCGGTCGGCCGGCCTCTCCGGGCTATCTCCAGGGCCGTGCGTCGATGTACTCTCAACGGCATCGTTCTCATCTCGGCCATCCTCAACTTCCAGACGGCCCGTTTCGCGCCGATGAACGACTCGGCCTACATGCTCTTCCTGCCCACCTACACGGCCGACGCCTGGTATCATAAGAAGCTGGCGGCGGACCTCCTGGCCAGGAAACTTCCGGACGTCCTCGACGAGGCCCGCGCCTTCGCCCTCGGGGAATACGCCCTGGCCCTGCTCAAGGGGAACACCCTCGAGCCGGCGGCCAAGGAGGCCATGGTTCAGAAGGTCGCGCGCTACACGGGTCTCGACCCGGAGTTCATCGCCAACGCCAACCTGCGCATCTCGCTCAACCGGTTCGTCAAGGAGCTGCTGCGCGGCGAGCGTCGCACATCGGCCGGCTCGACGGGCGGTTCAAGGGGTTTCGATCTCGACGCCGCCGGAGAGTCGTACGAGTTCGATCCGGCCAACGCCGCGATCAGCGGTCCGTTCCCCGCGGCCCTCAACGCCTACGTCCGGGGCGAGCTGAAGTACAAGAACGACACGCCGTACGCCGTCTCCGGCGACGTCCGCCCCTGGAGCTACGAGAACGTCCAGAACCAGTACCTCAACACGGCCGAGACGCTGCGCGCCGCCATGGCCGCCAATCAGTTCCTCAAAGTCTTCGTGGCCAACGGCTACTTCGACGGCGCGACGCCGTTCTTCGCCACCGAGTACACGTTCTTCCAGACCGACCTCGCCGGCGACCTCAAGGGCCGGATCACAATGGGCTATTACGAGGCCGGGCACATGATGTATATCCATAGGCCGTCCCACGCCAAGCTCAAGGCCGATATCGCCGAATTCATCAAGGACGCGGCGGGGACGAAGAAATAGGGCCGAGGCTTCGGCCGGGAGGCGACCACGGGGCTTAGCGCTGTTTGACGAGCTGATCGATCCGATAGCCGGCGGCCAGGTAGAACCGAAGGTCGAAAGCGCTGTCGTCGAGGTCGATCGGAGTCGTTCCGGTGAGCCGGAAGAAGGCCTGCTCGATCTCCCTGGCTCTTCCGCGCGGCCGCGGCCCGTCCTCGGGTCCATAGACGCGCCAGAAGGCCTCCCATTCGCGCTTCGCCCCCGGCAGAAGTCCTCGAGGCTGACGTGAGGCGCCCCCGCGGCATCCAGGCGAACCCAGTTCTACTTGAGGGCTCGCACTCCGGGATAGAGGTGGGGACGTCGGGGGTCGTCGGAGAAGAAATTGAAGGGCACGGAGTCGTCGATATAGGTGTAATCGATGTCCCAGAGCGGCTCCACGGAGCCCATCCAAGCGGTGCCGAACTTGGCGGCCAGGTCGATCGGCTCGGAAAAGCCGACCAGGGTCAGATGGTTCGCGGGTCGAGCGTCCGGTCGCTGTAATACAACGGCACGTATCTCTCGGCCAGGGCCCTCAGCGTCGGGAACGTGGCCGGCCGGCCGACGAGCCCCGGGTAGCGCGAGTGGGCGTTCGCTCCATAAAGGCCCGTGTCCCGGTCGCGACAGACGACGAGGTTGTGGTCGGCGTCCTGGCTGGCCTCGAGCATGACCAGGCGCGGCTCGTGGCCGTGAAGGAAATTGGCGGCGTAGGCGAACATGGCCCCTTCGAAGCAGTGGGCGACACCCGTCCGCAAGACGAGCCGCGGCGGCATGGCCGTCTCCTCCTGGTCGACGGAAGCGTGGTCGTCGTTGTAGTAAAGGCGCGTATCGAGGAGTCCCTGGACCTTGGCCGGGGCATCGAGGGCCGCGAGGATGACGATCTCGTCGGCGGCGAACCGAAGCCCGAAGGCCTCGCATCGCGATACGAATCGGCCGTAGGCCGCCGAGTCCACGTCGCCGCTAGAGAGCTCGGCGAACGACTTGAGCTGTTCTTCAGGCGTCCGGCGGACGACGCCTTCCTTGGGGATCGGCTTGCTCATGAACGCCCCTGGATTCGGGGGATGATATACAGGAGACGGCGCCGAATCAAACGGGAGCGATTGCCCGCCGGGACTGGAAGTGCTATCCTACTGCGCTGACTATGCGTCCACACGAAACGTCTCCAGCGGCCCTCACGCCGGGCCGCATCGCGCACTTCTGGCTGCCGCTCGAGGCCACCTGGCTGATGATGGCCGCCGAGGGCCCGTTCGTGGCGGCTCTCATCGCCCGTCTCGCCGCGCCAAAAGAGAACCTGGCCGCCTTTGCCGTGGCCCAGCCCTGGCCTAATCGTCGAATCGCCGATCATCATGATGCTCTCGGCCTCGAACGCCCTGGTCAAGGACGGCGTCGCCTATCGCAAGCTGAGGCGCTTCTCGAACCTGCTCAACGCCGCCGTTACGGCGGTCATGATCGTCCTCGTCACCCCTCCCGTTTTCGGCTTTGTCGCCCGGGGGATCATGGGCCTCGAAGCCGACGTCGCGGGGCTCGCCGGGCGGTCGATGATCTTCCTCGTCCTCTGGCCTGGCGCCATCGGCTTCCGCCGGTTCTATCAGGGCATCCTCATCAGCGGCGGCCGCCCCAGGCCGTGACCTGGGGGACGGTCGTGCGCTCTCGACCATGGCCGCGACCGGGCTTCTCTTCGCCCTTGTCCTCCGCCTGCCCGGCGCAAGCGTCGGGACGGGCGCGCTCGGCGCCGGAGTGGTCGCCGAGGGCGCCGCGAGCTGGTTCATGGCCCGGTCGACCGTCCGGTGTCTCAGGCGACAAAACGACGCGGAGTGCGTGTTCGGCCGCGCCCTGACGGCCCGGCGCGTCGGGAGCTTTTACGCGCCGCTCGCCCTGACCTCGTTCCTGTCGTTCTTCGTCAATCCGCTGACGACATTCTTCCTGGCCCGCGGCCGCATGCCTCTCGAGTCGCTGGCCGTTCTGCCCGTCGTCGTCGGCCTGGGCTTCGTCTTCCGCACGGCCGGCATCGCCATGCAGGAAGTGGTCATCGCCCTCGTCGGCGACCGACGGCGAAAACAGCCGGATCCTCAACCGGTTCGCTCCGGGTCGGGGTGCTATCGACGATCGGCTTGGCCGCTGTCGTGTTCACGCCTTTGGCGACTATCTGGTACGGGGCGGTCTCGGGTCTCTCTCGCGACCTGGCGGCGTTCTCCATTCTGCCGGGCGCCCTTCTCGTCCTTCTCCCCTTCCTCGAGGCCGTCCTGTCCTACGAACGAGGGATCCTGGTCAGGTCGCATCGCACGGCGCCGATCAGCGTGGCCGTGGGCGTCCAACTGGCCGTGACGACCGGGGCCTTCGTCCTGATGGTCCTGGTCCTGAAGACCGCGGGCGCCGTTTCCATCGGTCCCGCCCTGACCTTGGGCTACGCCATCGGAGTCGCCATTCTCGTCATGGGGCGGCGCGGGAACCCGGCGAAAGCCGTCCCGCTCCCCGATGTCCTCCCCCTCGTGACCTTCAGGTCCTTCAGCTGCCTCTTCCGGGCCCTTTTCGCTCTCCTGACCTTTATCTTTCTGGTCCTGACATTCGTCCTGGTCGTCACCGTCGGGGAAAATTGATATCGTGCCCCGATTTCGTTGACAGGGCCGCGCCGCCGCCGATATACTCCGGCCAAGGAGTTCCCCGATGAAGAAAGCAGCCTTGATCCTGGCCCTGGCCCTCATTCTCGGCTTGGGACCGGCTTCCGCCCCGTCCGCCGCGGGCGGTCCCCAGGCGAAGCCCATCAAGACCGGATCACCTTGGGCCCTCAACGCCGAAGAGTACTTCGAGCGTCCCGGCGTATCGGTCCTCGTCTTCCACGACACCTACCCCGAGGGCAAACAGGGCGGCCTCGAGATCATCCAGCACGGCGAAAGGGTCGCGTCGCTCGGCGACGTCCGGCTCGAGCCGGCGCCGGGCCAGTGGGGAAAGCTCCCGACCGTCGGCAAGCGCGCCGTCGACCGGGCGGCCAACCGCGCCGAAGTGCCTCTCCGCTTCGAGAAGGAAGACATCGCCTATCGCGTCCGGGTCGAGCCCGACGGCGAGGCCCTGACCGTGACCGTCGACCTCGAGCGCCCGCTCCCGAAGGAATTCGTCGGCCGGGCCGGGTTCAACCTGGAGCTTTTCCCTCCGGCCTATTTCGGGAAATCCTACCACCTGGGCCGCACCGACGGGGTCTTCCAGCGACAAGGCAATGGCCCCAACGTGGCGGACGCCTCCGCCGTGTGGGCGGCGCCGCTCGCCGAGGGTCCGGTCTTCACGGCCGCGGCCGAGGACCCCTTGAGGCGCCTGAGGATCGAGTCCCTCACCGGGGACATCCGCTTCTTCGACGGGCGCAGCACCGAGACCAACGGCTGGTTCCTGGTTCGCTCTCTCATTCGCGCCGGCGCGACCAAGGGCGCGGTCCGCTGGAGGATCACGCCCAACGCGGTCGCGAGCTGGCGGCGGCCGCCCGTCATCGGCATATCGCAGGTCGGCTATCATCCGGCCCAGGAGAAGCGCGCCGTCATCGAGCTCGATCCGCGCACGGAAACGCTCGCCCCCGCGACACTCCTCAAGGTCGATCCCGCGAAGGGCCTCGTCCCCGTGTTCGAGGGCCCGTCACCCGCTGGGGACGCTTCTTGCGCTACGAATACGCGGTCTTCGACTTCTCCGCCGTCCGAGAGCCCGGCGCCTACATCGTCCGCTTCGGCGAATCGCAGACCTCCCCCTTCCTCATCTCTCCCGATGTCTATCGCCACGATGTCTGGCAACCGACCCTGGAGACGTTCCTGCCCGTGCAGATGTGCCATGTCAGGGTCATCGACCGCGGCCGGATCTGGCACGGCGCCTGCCACATGGACGACGCCCTGCAGGCCCCGCCGGGCCTCGACCTGGCCTTCATCGAAGGCTACAAGCAAGGCCCGGAGACGGAGACGCCGTTCGCCGCGGACCAGCACCTGCCCGGCCTCGACCGCGGCGGCTGGCACGACGCCGCCGATCATGACCTCGCCGGCGGCGCCCAGGCGTGGGCGACCCACCTGCTCGCCCTCACTCGCGAGACCTTCGGCCTCGCGTCCGACCAGACGACGGTCGACACGGCCCGCCTCAATGTCGTCCTTCACGTTCCCGACGGCAAGCCGGACATCCTCCAGCAGGTCGTCCACGGGGTCGAAGCCCTTCTCGGGCCCTTCCGCCTCGCCGGACACAGCTTCACCGGGATCTCGGATCCGAACCTCGAGCAATACGGCACGCTCGGCGAACCGGCGTCTCTCACCGATAATCGCGTCTTCGATCCGTCGCTCAAAGCCGACCAGGTCCAGTGCGACCGTTCGGGCCGCCGCGACGACCGCTACGCGTTCACCGGGCGCGACACGGGCCTCCAGTACGCCATGGCCGCCGCCCTGGCCGCGTCGAGCCGCGTCCTCAGGGGCTACGACGACGCCTTGGCCAAGGAGTGTCTGGCCACGGCCATCAAGACCTGGGAATTCGAACGGACCCATCCTCCCGTCCGGACACCCAATCCCTACGTTCCGGAGCGGGCGGACTCCCAGGAGGTGCTGGCCGCCGCGGAGCTGCTGATCACGACGAAGGAGGCGCCCTACGCCGCGCGTCTGCAAGCGCTCCTGCCCGTCGTCGAAGCCCAGGTGGCGGAGGTCGGCTGGGCCGCCGCGCGGGCGCTTCCTTACGTCCGGAACGCGGAATTCTCGAAGCGCCTGAGCGCGATCCTCTCGGCCTACGCCTCGAAGCTCAGGACGGATCTCGCCAAGACGCCCTACGGCGTTCCCTGGGAGCCGCGCATCTGGGGCGTCACCTGGGACATCCAGGAGTACGCGGTCCGGCAGTATTTCCTGCACCAGGCTTTCCCCAGGGAATTCGACCGGGAGAACGTCCTTCGCGTCCTCGATTACGTCCTCGGCTGCCACCCGGCTTCGGCCACGTCGCTCGTGTCGGCGGTCGGCGCGCAGTCGATGACGGTCGCCTACGGCATCAACTTGAACGACTGGACCCACATTCCGGGCGGCGGCGTCTCCGGACCCTCGCTGATCCGGCCCGACTTCCCCGAGCTCAAGGAGCCCTTTCCGTACCTCTGGCAGCAGGCGGAATACGTGCTGACGGGCGCCACGACCTATGTGTTCACCGTGCTCGCGGCCGACCGTCTGCTCGCGGGCAAATAATTTAAGTACTGGAGAGATCATCAAAGGAGGTCCTCATGAATCGTTTCCAAAAGAAGGGATTCTCGCGCCGCGATTTCCTGAAGGCCGCGGCCGTCGGCGCCGGCGCCGGGTTGGTCGGCCATGGACGGGTTCGGCGCCCTCGCGCCCCAGGTCGCCGCCGCCAGGAAGAAGATCCCGGTCGGCGTCCAGCTCTACTCGGTCCGCGAGCAGGCGGCCAAGGACCTGCCGGCCGTCCTCGAGGCCATCGGCAAGATGGGCTACAAGGGCGTCGAGTTCGCCGGCTACTACGGCTGGGAAAGCAAGCCCAAGGAGCTGAGGCAGCTCCTGGACGGCAACGGCCTGAAGTGCTGCGGAACGCATACAGATCTCGAGACCGTCACCGGGGATGCCCTCAAGGCTACGGCCGAGCTGCATCACGTCCTGGGCAACAAATTCCTGATCGTCCCAGCCTCCAGGTCGAAGGCGCTCAGGGCTGGGTCGAAATGGCCAAGAGGTTCAACGAGATCGCCGCGAAGGCCAAGACCTTCGGCATGCGGGTCGGCTACCACGCCCACGCCGGGGATTTCAAGAAGCTCGAAGGCCAGACCTCTTGGGAGATCTTCTTCGACAACACGAAAAAGGACGTGGTCATGCAGCTCGACACCGGCAACTGCATGCAGGGAGGCGGGGATCCCGTGGCCATCCTGAAGAAATATCCCGGCCGCTCGACGACCGTCCATCTCAAGGAGTTCGGAGGGCCCGAGAACGCCGTCATCGGCCAAGGGGTCATGCCCTGGGCCAAGGTTTTCGAGGTCTGCGAGACGACGGCCGGCACCGAGTGGTACATCGTCGAACACGAGACGGGCCCGGACCCGATCGGCAACATCAAAGGTTGTCTCGACGGCCTTCGCAGGATGGGCCGGGGCCTCTGAGGCGATCCGCCCGCCGAGCCGGGCGCGAAGGAGTCATGATCATGAAAGAATCGAAGACCGTCAACCGGCGCGAGTTCATGGCCAGGGCCGGCGCCGCCGCCTTGTCGGCGGCCGTTCTGCCGGCGGGGCTTGTCCGCGGCTTCCAGGCCAACTCGAAGATCGGTCTCGGCCTCGTCGGCTGCGGCGGCCGCGGCGTCTGGATCGCGAAGCTCTTCCAGAAGAACGGCGGCTATGAGATCTCGGCCGTGGCGGACTATTTCAAGGAGCGCGCGGACGCGGCCGGCGCCGCCCTCGGTGTCCCCGAATCCCGCCGGTTCACCGGGCTTTCCGGCTACAAGCGACTGCTCGAAGCCGGCGTGGACGCCGTCGCCATCGAGACGCCGCCCTATTTCCATCCGGAGCAGGCCGCGGCCGGGGTCGAGGCCGGCGTCCACGTCTATGTGGCCAAGCCCGTGGCCGTGGACGCCCCGGGCTGCCGGTCGATCGCCAAGTCCGGGGCGAAGGCGACGGCCAGGAAGCGCGCCTTCCTCGTCGATTTCCAGACGCGGACCCATCCGTCTTTCATCGCCGCCGTAACGAAGAGTCCGCGAAGGCGGCCTGGGCGACATCGTCTTCGGCGAAGCCCAATACCACGCGGAATCCCCTTGGGAAGAGTACTATGCTCCCGTCGCGGCGGACCCGGGGAACGCCGAGCTCCGCCTCAAGGCCTGGGGCCTCGACCGGGCCCTCTCCGGCGATATGATCACGGAGCAGGACATCCACGCGATCGACGTCATGAGCTGGCTCATGGGCCCTCCCCGCTCTATGCCTTGGGATGCGGCGGGCTCAAGGCCCGGCCGAAGGTCGGCACCTGCTGGGACCACTTCCTCGTCCATTATCAATACCCGGACAAAGTCGGCGTCCAGTTCAGCGGCCGCCAGTTCAAGGGCCACGGCACGGCCGAGGGGATCAAGAACCGCATGTTCGGATCGAAAGGCGTCCTGGAGACCGAATACGGCGGCGCGGTCCTCATCCGCGGCGAGAATTACTACAACGGCGGCCGGACCCCCGAGATCTACGAGTCCGGGGCCGTCGCCAATATCGCGGAGTTCCGCCGGGCGATCGTCGAAGGGGACTTCCGCAACCCGACGGTCGAGCCGAGCGTCCAGAGCAACCTGATCACGATCCTCGGCCGCAAGTCGGCCTACGAGAACCGCCTCGTCACGTGGGCGGAGATCGTCGAGTCCGGCGAGCGGCTCCTTCCCGACCTCGAAGGATCTGAAGGACTAGAGCGCCGCAGAAGGAGAAGGAACGATGTCGAGAGCGAGCGATCACATCGGCGCTGCATTTATCGCCGGCGCTCCTCGACGGCGTCGGCCGTGGCGGACAGCCGCGAAGGCGCGGCGAACGGCCGAAGACAGCCTACGACCTCCGGCTCGGCGTCTGCGACTGGACGATCGGCAAGACCGGCGATCCGGCGGCCCTGGACCTGGCCGCGAACCTCGGTCTCGACGGCGTTCAAGTCAGCCTCCTGCCCAAGGGGGACTCGCTGGCCCTCGCCGATCCCGAACTGCGAAGTGTCTTACCTCGAAGCGGCCCAGAAGGACAGGGGTGCCCATCGCCTCCTTCGCCATCGGCGATCTCAACAACGATCCCGCTCAAGAGCAACCCGCGGGCCGAGAAGTGGCTGGCGCGAAGGGATCGACATCGCCCCGGCCATGAACGTCAAGATCATCCTGGTCCCGTTCTTCGGCAAGGGCGACCTCCGGAACGATCCGGCCGGGATCGACGCCGTCGTCGGGGCCCTGAAGCGGCTGGCGCCGAAGGCCGAAGCGAAGGGCGTCGTCCTGGCCCTCGAGAGCTATCTCGGCGCCGGGGACGATCCGGAAGATCCTCGAGCGGGTCGGCTCGTCCGCCGTCCAGGTCTATTATGACATCGCCAACTCCCAGGACGGTCGGCCTCCCGATCCTCGACGAGATCCGCGAGCTCGGCTCTCATATAGTGCGAAGTCCACGCCAAGGACACCAAGGACCTCTACGGCAAGGGCTCGATGGATTTCCAGGCCGTGCGGCAAGGCGCTGGAAGAGCACGGCTACAAGCGGCTGGCTGGTCATTGAGGGCACCAAGACGCCCTTCGGCGTCGAGCGAAGAGCATACCCGCTACGACGCGGACTACCTGAGGACGGTCTTCGGGATCGGTCAGAAAGGGTCGCTGCGGTATAAAAAGGAAGGGTATGATCATGCGAGGTCGGGGGCTTCTCTCGGCGGTCTTCATCGGGACAGCCGTCTTGCTGACGGCCTGGGCCTGCGGTTCCGGGGGCAGGTCTCGGGGCGGCGATCGGTTCCAGGACCTGTTGCGTTCCCCCGATGCCGTGACGGTCGTCACCGAGGCCGGGCCCGTCGAGCTGGCCCGGGAAGGAGGGGCCTGGCGGGCCGGGGGCATCGAAGTGACCACCGCCGTTCGTAACGGACGACTGCGACTCGAGCTATCCGCTCCCGATGCCGCCGTGAAATATGTCCAAGCGCGCTGGACAGGCGACCCGCCGGCCGATTGGAAGTACCTGGGCGACGCGTGGGAACGCTCGTACGGCGATCTCGAATGGCGGCCCCTCGACGCGAACCGGGAGATGCCCTGGTATTTCCTGGCCAGCGACGGCCGGACGACCCACGGCTATGGCGTCATGACCCAGCCGGCGGCCATGTGCGCCTGGAGGGCCGGCGCGGAGGGCGTTGCGCTCGCGGCCGACGTGCGCTGCGGCGGAGCCGGCGTCCGGCTGGGCGCCCGTCGGCTCGTCGTCTGCGACGTGATCAGCCGGCGCGGCCGGCCCGGCGAGACGCCCTTCGAGGCGGCCCGGGCCTTTTGCCGCCGGATGTGCCCCGCCCCGCGGCTTCCGAAGGAGCCCGTCTACGGCTTCAACGATTGGTATTGCGATTACGGAAAGAACAGCGCCGAGAGCGTCCTCTATTATGCCGCCTGGGTCTCCCGGCTCGCCCCGAAGGGCTCGAACCGCCCCTTCATGGTCGTCGACGACGGCTGGCAGGCGACCGGAGGCGGCACGGGCTACGGCGGGCCGTGGGACCGGGGCAACGCGAACTTCCCCTCCATGCCCGATTTGGCCGAAGGCATCCGCAAGGCCGGCGCGAGGCCGGGGATCTGGATCCACTTGATCACGGCCCAGGCCGGCCAACCCGAGGCCTGGCGCCTCGAACACAACCCCCAGATCCTCGATATCTCGGTCCCCGAGGTCCGCCGGTATGTCCGGGAGACCGTGGCCCGTCTCCGCGCCTGGGGCTACGACCTCATCAAGCACGATTATTCCGTGAGCGACCTCGCCGGCTATACGCGGGCCGCGCCCGAGCCGGATGCGGTCTGGGCCTACGCCGATCGAAGCCGGACGGCCGCGGAGATCGTCCTCGACCACTACCGGAGCATCCGCGAGGCGGCCGGGGACGACGGGATCATCATCGGCTGCAACACCATCGGGCATCTGGCCGCGGGCCTCTTCGAGCTCGAACGGATCGGCGACGACACGAGCGGCCGCGACTGGAACCGGGTCCGCAACCGCGGCGTCAACGCGCTCGGCTTCCGGGCCCCGCAGCACGGCGCCTTCTTCGCCGTCGACGCCGACTGCGTCGGGTTGACCGAGGCGGAGGCGATCCCCTGGTCCTGCAACAGCCGCTGGCTGGACCTCCTGGCCCGTTCCGGAACGCCGCTTTTTATCTCGTTCAAGAGGGGCGCCCTCACCGCGGAGCAGGAAAAAGTCGTGGCCGGAGCGCTCGCGATCGCGTCCCGTCCTCAGCCCTTGGCGGAGCCGCTCGACTGGTTTGACGCCGTCAACCCGACCCGCGGCCTCGAGGCGATCTCCCATCTCGAAGGCGGCGCAGCCCCCCGGCGCTGGCGGCTCATGGGCCGGGTCGTCGAATACGATTGGACCTGCGGGAAATCCCGCTGAAGCCCGGCCTTCGCTAGCGGAGAGGCCTTCCCGATAGCCGAAGCCAACCGATGGACGCCCGGCGGTTCGGGTCAATAAAAGGGAAAGAGCCTTTTGATCTCGGCTTTGTCCGGCCGGCGGCCGTACTCGCCGATCTCGAAGTCTTCGGCGAAGCGGATGTTCCCCGCCCTCTTCTTCCCGTACCATTGCTCGAGGCCCTTCGGCAGAGCGCCGTCACGTCGAGCTGCCGGTTCGTAAGCGCTCCCGGAGGCCGGCCCAACGGGCCTTCTGATATTCCGGATCCGTCGAAAGAAGCTCCGGCGAGCCGCTGACGCCGCCTTCGTAGAATTGCGAAACCATGCCCAGCAGCACCTCGAGCTTCGCCTCGATCACCTCGTCGATGCCGACGGCGATGTCGGGCTCGAACGGATAGGGTCTCTGGAAGCGGTCGGAGAAATAGAGGAACACCGGATTGGTCTTGAGGGCGGGAACCCCGGGGCAGGAACTTCGGCACCGTGACCATATAGGCCGAGTCCTGGACGAGAATGCTCGTATAGCGGTGGTCGGGATGATAGTCGTTGGGACGATGGGTGAAGATCACGTCGGCTCTCCACTCCCGGATCAAGCGGGTGATCGTCCTGCGGTTCTCGAGGGTCGGCTGGAGCTCGCCGTCTGTTGTCGAGGATCTCGAAGTCGTATCCGACGAGCTTGGCCCCATGCGCGACCTCGGCCTTGCGCCGCCGGGCCAGCTCCGGGCCCGAATCCCTCCAGTGGCCGATATCGCCGTTGGTCATGGACACGAACTTGACATGATACCCCTTGGCCACCCAAAGGGCGGCGGTTCCGGCGGCGCCGGACTCGGCGTCGTCCGGGTGGGCGCCGATGCACAGGATCCTCGGTTTCCCGTCATCGGCCGGCGGCGTACGGCTCAAGGCCAGATGGGCTCCGGCGACCAAAACCATCGCGATAAGGGCGAATCCCAGGCATCTTCCGGTGGCCATTCGAGCTCCTTTATCGGGAATCGAGATCGTACCACCGGTCGCACTCCGAGGTCAATATCGACAAGAATGTCAGGAATGCTCCCCGCGGCGCATGAATTGAGCGCACATCTCGAAAAACCTAGGATGTATTCGAGGATAAGGAACAGGTGGGAGAATGATCGAGCCGGTGAATGCGACGCCGGGGCCGAGCGTTGCTCCTCCGCGATACAGGATTCATTGGCACGTCTTCATTACCCATTTCCCGATTTCGCTATTCGGTGCCGCATTCGGCTTTCAAGTCCTCCACCTTTTCATGGCCCCCCTCTGCTTCGAGATTGGCCACGAACATGGCGCTTCTCGGAGGAACGATCTTGCTGATGCCGGCGGTCTTGACAGGATGGTCGGAATGGAAGGTGCGCTACCACGGCGCCAAAGGTCTTATTTTCAGAAATAAGATCCGGACCGCTTTCGGCCATGGCGGCCCTAAGCCTGACCTTGACCGTCTGGAGAATTGCGGCCCTCGGCTTATTCGAAGAAGCCTCCGAAAGCCCGGCATTGGATCTATCTGGCCGGCAATACCGGCCCCTGGGGGCGGTGTCGAGGGATACTCCGGCGGACGCCTGAATCACAGGTGAGAGACGGGCTCTCTGAATTGCCCTAGCCCAGGAGGTCCTTGAGGCCGAACGAGGCGGCATAAAGGCATCCGACGCCTGACAGATGGAAGGCGACTCGCAGCGCCTCGCCGATCTCCTCTTTGGTCGCGCCCGCCTTCATGGCCTGTTCCGCAAGGGCCCTGACGCCGCCCGGGGCCCCGTGGGCCGCGTCAAAGGCCATGGCCATCAGGAGCTTGATGCGCCGCGGCAGGGCGCCGTCGCAATAGATGAGCGCGTCCGTGTCATCGACACGCTTCATGAAATCCGGATCGAGCTTTCTCATCGTCGAGAGCGGATGGTCGGCCATCGTGGACCTCCTTGATGACGTCTGTGTCTGCCGCCATCATACATCAGCGGGGAGGTCCCATCCAGCGGAGACCGTGAGGCGACGGCGGGCTTGGGGCGGGGGCGGAGAAGGATTCGGGCCGCGGCCGGGGATGGTCAGGAATAGTGGAACCGCGGGACGACGACCCGGCCGGCCCCGTCGAAGGCGATCCCTTCCCGCTCGAGCAGGGCCCGCTTCATCGCCGGGCCTCCCTGGAAGCCTCCGAGGCCTCCGCCGGAGCGGACAGCCCGATGACAGGGCACGATAAGGGGAAAGGGATTCGTGGCCAGGGCGTTGCCGACGGCCCGGGCCGCGTTCCGGTCGCCGAGATGCGCGGCGATGAGCCCGTAGGTGCTGACGCGGCCCCGGGGGATGGCGTGCTCGGCGCGCAAAACAGCCTGCTGGAACGCGGGGCGCGTCTCGAGCGCGGCGAGGCCGAGCGGGAAGGCGACGCTCTTTCCGGCCAGAAACTCGCGGATTGACGCGGCCAGGATGTCGATCGCGCGGCAGGATCCCGGCCGGGCTTCAGGGTAAAGATCTCGCGCGAGCGTGACCGCGGATGTCCCGGGCGGCGAAAGGAGGACCCGCAAGACCTTCGGAGACCGATCCAGGTCGGCCCAAATCAAGGCGACCGGGCCGAAGGGAGTCGCCTGGATGAGCGTTATGTTCACTCACGCCTCCCGCGCCGAAAAAAAGGGCGGGCGCCCCGATCGAGGCGCCCGCCTCCAGCGTACTCAGGCAGTCTTCTTCATGAGGGACAGTCCCCCGAAGGGAACGGGCCCTTCAGACGTCACAGCTATTCGGGGACGCGCGCCCGAGGCGCCTGCCCCCGCCTATCTGTCGCGGCGCTCAGTAGCGGCCGCGGCCGCCGCCGAATCCGCCTCTGCCGCCGCCGCCGCCGCCGGCCGGCCGGGGCTGAGCTTCGTTGACCTTCAGGTTGCGGCCCTTGAGGTCCTTGCCGTTGAGGCCTTCGATGGCCTTGACGGCCTCTTCCCTGTTCGGCATCTCGACGAAGCCGAACCCGCGCGACTGGCCGCTCATCTTGTCGGTGATGATGGCCGCTTTTTCGACCGCGCCGTAGGCCGAGAAGGCCGTGCGGAGGTCGTCCTCGGTCAGGTTGAATGAGAGGTTGCCGACGTAAATATTCATCTCGTCTCCTTCGACGAAGGGTCCGTCCGGGGGCACCGGACCGCCCAGTTCAAAAATCGATCGCAATAAAGGAGAGGAGAACGCCGGCTGTTTGGGCCTCAGGCCTCCGTGCCTTTATCCGACCCGCGCCCCCTGTCAAGGGGGAATTACGGCCGATATATTAACACAAAACGGCCGCGCAAGCAAAATAATTTTTGACCGGCCGCAGGGCGCGGTCAAGGGCCTCCGGGCATTCGAGCCCGAGACCGATTTGCGGGGCGGGAGCCATTGACAAGACCCGGGCCAGGGGCTATCTTCCCTCCGACAGGAGAAGTGAGGCCATGGCCATCCCGGGATTGACGATCATCGGCGAGTCGATCAACGACTCCGTCCCTTCGACCAAGAAGCTCTTCGACGAGAACGACATCCCCGGCCTGCTCGGCCTCGCCCGCAGCCAGGACGAGAAGGGCGCCGCCTGGATCGACGTCAACGTGGGTCCCCGCCCGCCCGCGTTCATGGCCGATCTCGTCCGGCGCATCCAATCGGTCACGGCCAAGCCCCTGTCGATCGATACGCCGGACCCGGATATCGCCGAAGCCGGGCTCGGGGCCTACGACCCCGGCCGGGCCGGCGGGCGGCGGCCCATCCTGAACTCGATCTCGCCGCTCCGCGCGCGGATGTTCGATCTCTGGGCGGCCGGACCTTTCATCCCCATCCTCATGTCGTCGGAACGGCTCGAGCCGGGCGCGGGCTCGGCCAATGCCAATAAGACGGCTGAAGAAACCCGCGAGACGGCCCGCGCCCTTCTCGCCGAGGCCCGCCGGCGCATCCCCGGCTTCACCAACGGCCAGGCCATCATCGACCCGGGCATCGCCCCGGTCGGCAGCGACTGTGAGGGCCAGCTCAAGCGGGTGCTCGACTCCCTGGCCCTCATCCACGAGGACCCGTTCTTCGCCGGCGTCCACCTGTCGGTGGGCCTGAGCAATTTCACCGTCATGCTGCCTTCCAAGACCAAGGCCGGCTTGCCGGTCAAGGGGCCGCTCGAAAGCGCCTTCCTGACCCTGGCCATGCCCCTCGGCCTCGACACGATCATCGGCTCGACCGTCCGCAAGTACGAGATCCTCCCGGCCGGACACCCGGCCCTTTCGTGCCTCGAAGACATCCTCAAGCTCGGGGGCTACGAAACACTCGTGCGGCTCAAGGCCTTCTATGGATAAGATCTTCCACGTCGAGCTTCAAACCCCCAAACGTTCGTCCGAGGACGTCGAGAAGGACCTGGCGACGTTCGAGGACAAATATCGAAAGGTCGTCGAGGCCGGCTGGATCGTCTGCATCACCGACAACCCTATGGGCCTTCTGAGCTACGGAGCCATGGAGACGATCGACCTCCTCGGCCTGCCCGTTCATCCCGAGCGGCTCATGGTCCACCTCAACACATTCCACCCGAAAAAGGAGATCGACGAGATCCTGGGCGCGTTCGCCGCCGCGGGCGGCCGGCACCTGCTCGTCGTCTCCGGCGACGGCAGCCAGCGGCTCCACCGTCTCGAGCCGGCCGAGGTCGGCGTCGACGCGACGACCGTGACCTCGGTCGAGCTGCTCCGCTACATCGACCGGGAGCATCCCGGCCGGTTCACCTGCGGCGTCGCCTTCAATCCCTACGAGCCGCAGGACGCGGAGATCGAAAAGATGAAGCGGAAGGCGGACGCCGGCGCGTCGTTCATCATCACCCAGCCCATCATCGGACGCGACGAACGGCTGGCCGGCCTCGAGCCCTTCCGCCTGCCGGTCATCCTGGACGCCTGGATGTCGAAGAAGCTCCATCTCCTTTCGGAGTGCGTCGGTCACGAGATCCCCGAGGGAACGCCCTACGACCCGATGGAGAACCTGCGCGAGCTCCGGCGGAATTATCCCGACTACGGGCTCTACCTGGCCATCCTGGGCTTCAAGACCCAGTACCCCCTGATCCCCGAGATCTGGAAGGTGCCCCCGGGCGGAGCAAGGCGGCCCGGCTGAGCCGGACAGGACCGGTTTCGTGCGGGGTGAAGCCGGCGCTCACCGCGGCGGCGACGATCTCGGCGTACCTGCGCTCCGGCACATGGACCCGCGGCTCGACGAGAAGAAGGCGGCCGTCCGGCTTGAGGGCGGCCAGGATCTCTCCGAAAAAGCGCTCCAGGCGGTCGACCTCATGGGCCATCCAGAAGACCAGCGCGAAATCCGCCTCCAGGTCCAAGCCCAGGCTGTCCTCCGCGGCGAGGTGAAGCCGGATCCGGCCCGCGACCCCGGCCCGCTCCGCCCGCCGCCGCGTCCGATCGAGCATGTCCTGTTGAATGTCCACGGCCACGACCAGGCCCCGATCGCCGACCATCCGGGCCATGGGGACGGTAAAGAACCCCGGACCGCAGCCGATGTCGACGGCCGTGTCGCCGTCCCGCAGAAAGGGACTCAGAATGCGGGCCGGATCGTGGGCCATCCGCCGGAAGACATTCGTCAGCGTGAAGGACAGCCAGGCGGGGCACGGCGGTTCAGTCATGTCTCGAGACCAACGCTCATTTCCAGCAATCTATCTTTCGACGCCGGGGAAGTCAATTCTCGCCGGCCGGTCCCGGGACGGTTTCCGCGGCTAGGGATTCGGCAAAGCGCTCTTGTCCATAAAGAGGACTTCCCACAGGTGACCGTCGAGGTCCTGGAAGCTCCAGCCGTACATCCCGGGCATCTCGAGGGGCTCGAGCGACTCTCTGCCGCCGGCCTGAAAAGCCTTGTGGACCATGTCGTCGACGGCTTCCCGGCTCTCGGCCGAAATGGAGATGATGGCTTCGGTCATCGCGGTCGCATCGGCCAGGGGCTTCTTCGTGAAGGTCTTGAAGAATTCCTCCTGCAACAGCATGACGGCGTTGCCGTCGCCGATGACCATGGCGGCGGCGTCCTCGTTGGTATAGCGCGGATCGAACTCGAAGCCGAGCGCGGTGAAGAAACCGACCGACACGTTCAGGTCCTTGACGGGGATGTTGACGTAGATCCTTCTCTCTTGGGGCATCGTGTTCTCCTCAATTCTCCCGGATAGGCGGAATCCGAAGCCCGCCTTGTCCAGAGAATCCAAGAAACGTGCCATATCAGGACCTGGTAGCGCGGAATGGCCGAAAAATCCGCCCGACCGGCTACGGAAGACCAAGGCCCAAGGCGTGGCCGAGGAAGACCGATCGGGGAACGCTTCGGCCTCAGGAGGGCTGATGCGACATCAGCCCCGCTCTCAGGAATCGCGCGGGGTCGTGGCAGGCCATGGCCGGATCCGAGTTCCGCCCCTCGGGGACCTCGTGGTAGCAGGACTGGTAGGCGGCCAGGGCCAGCTTGGCCCGGCCCTTGATATCGCACTTGGCGTGGATCCGCTTCACGTGGGTCCGGACCGTCAGCGGCGAGATGAAGAGGCTTTCGGCGATCTCCTGGTTCGTCAGGCCGAGGCCCAAGAGGCGGAAAACGCGGAATTCGGACTGGGTCAGGGTGTGGATCTGGGCCATGACCTCTTCCCTCAGGTAGATCTGCTCGGCCTGGCGCTTCTTCACCTCTTCGATGTCGTGGCTGTCCCAGTGATGCTGCCACAGGAACTCGTTGATCTTGTTCTTGACGATCGTCGAGACGAACGACCGCGGCGGCACCCAGCCCTCTCCGAGCTTCCGCAGGGTCATGAAGACGGCGAAATGGACCTCGGCGACGATATCGTCGACGCAGGGCACGCCGCCCAAGGCCGTGTCGACGGCGCTCCGGATCATGGCGCCGTACTCCTTGATGACCTTCTCCATCAGGGAGTTGTGTCTCGTCAGGACGTCGGTCATGCTGAGCCTCCAAAGCCGTTTTTTTTCGGGGAGGGCCTCGGTCCTGGAGCCGGGATCGATGTCCTCGAAGGCCACGGTATCAGTCGAAGATTAACCCTCGATTAAATAAAGGTTAATTTTAGATTAAAATATCTATTGATAAATTCATCTTAATTTCATAATATATTCATCTCGAAGGGTATATACTCTCAATCCTCGCAATGAACTTCGGGAGGGAACCGCATGCGAATCCTGGTCGTCGAAGATTCGAGGCGCCTGGCCGGCATCATCAGGAGAGGCCTCCTCGAGGAAGGATACGCCGTCGATAACGCCTACGATGGAGAGGAAGCCGAGTACATGGCGGAGACGACGCCGTTCGACGTCGTCATCCTGGACATCATGCTGCCGAAGAAAGACGGCCTGGCGGTCTGCCGCGACCTCCGGGGGAAGAACGTGAACACGCCGATCCTGATGCTCACCGCCAAGGACAGCGTCGAAGACAAGGTCCTCGGCCTCGACTCCGGCGCCGACGACTACCTGGTCAAACCCTTCGCCTTCTCCGAGCTTCTGGCGCGGATCCGGGCGCTTCTCCGGCGGGAGGTCCTGCCCAAGACCCAGAAATTCCAGGTCGGGGACCTGGCTCTCGACCCCCAGAGCCGGGAGGTCTGGCGGGACGGGAGCCGCCTCGAGCTGACGGCCAAGGAGTACTCCATCCTCGAATACTTCATGCGCCGCCCGAACGCCGTGGTCACGAGGACCATGCTCGGAGAGAGCGTCTGGGATTACGAGTTCGACGGCCTGTCGAACATCATCGACGTCTACGTCCGGCGCCTCCGCCAAAAGATCGACCAGGATGGACAGGCGAGCCTGATCCAGACGGTCCGGGGGGCCGGCTACCGCCTGCGCGTGACATGACCATCCACAAGAGCATCAGGTTCCGCCTGACCGTCTGGTATCTCGTGGTCATCGCGGTCCTGCTCATCGGCTTCGGAACGGTCGCCTATTACCTGCTCTCGAAGAACCTCTATCGCAATCTCGACGCGTCGTTGCGGGCCCGGGGCAACGAGATCCAGAAGTCCATCAAGTTCGAGGGCGACCGGATCTTCTTCGATCAGAAGGTCGACGAGCTCGTCCTGATCTACAACGCCGACGGCGAGCTGATGCAGCGGCTTGGACCCAACGTCGAGTTCGAGACGATCGGGGACGCGGTCCAGCAGGCCCTCTTCGGCATTTCGTCGTTCGTCTCGGCCGAGACGGCCGAGGGCCCGAACGTCCGGCTCTACGCCGCCCCGTTCAACGTCGATTCGGGGACGCGCGTGGCCATCGTCGTCGGACGGCTGCCGAACGACGTCCTGAGCATGCTGGCCGTCTTCCGCATGGTCATCCTCAATTCGGCCATCCTGCTCATCTTCCTCGCCGGCGTCGGCGGCTGGTTCATGGCCGGCCGGACCCTCAAGCCGGTCGAGCGGATCGCCGACATCGCCCGCGGGATCGGCGAGGGCGACCTGAGCCGCCGCATCGACGTCGAGACCGACGACGAGCTCGGCCGGCTGGCCTCGACGCTGAACGGCATGATCGGCCGCCTCGAAGAGGCGTTCGTCAAAGAGCGGCGGTTCGTCGCCGACGCCTCCCACGAGCTGCGGACGCCCCTGGCCGTCATCCAGGCCGAGACGTCGCTCGTGCTGGAGAAGCCGAGAAGCCAGGACGAATACCGGAGGGCCCTCGAGCTCGTGGGCCAGGAAGTGGGCTACATGTCCGAGATCATCGGCAAGCTCCTCGTCCTGGCCCGGAGCGACGCCGGCTTCGAGCCGCTCAACTTCCAGGAGGTCGACATCGCCGGCCTTCTCGGCGAGCTCTCGCAGGACGTCGAAGCCCTGGCCCAGGAAAAGGGACTGCGGCTCAGCTTCGGCCCGATGGACGGCGTCACGGTCAAGGGCGACCGGGTCCGGCTGAGGCAGCTGTTCCTGAACATCCTGGACAACGCCCTTCGCTACACGCCGGCCGGCGGCTCGATCACCGGCTCGGTCATCCGGAAGGACGACCAGGCGGTCGCGTCCATCAGCGATACCGGCATCGGCATCGCGGAAGAGCACCTGCCGTTCATCTTCGACAGGTTCTACCGGGCGGACAAGGTCCGGACGGACGGCGAGGGCGGGACGGGGCTCGGCCTGTCCATCGCCACGTCCATCGCCAAGATGCACGGCGGGACGATCGAGGTCGAGAGCGAGGCCGGCGCGGGGACGACCTTCCGGATCCTGCTGCCGCTCGCCGGGCCCCCGGCGGCTCCCGCGGCCCCTAATCCCTGATCCGGAAGAACCTGCCCGCGACGGCCGTGAGCACGGCGGCCAGGGCCGCCAGCACCCCGACCTGAACGATGATATCGGCGAACCCTCCCTGGAAGAACGTCAGCTTGTGCAGGGCGTCCATGGCCCAGTAAGCCGGCGAGATCCTGGCCACGACGCGAACGGTCGGCGGCACGATCTCGTTCGGCCACCAGCAGCCGCCGAGCGCCGCGAAGATGTTGGCCAGGAGGACGGACAGGCCGATGATCAAGTCCTCCTTGGCGAGGAGCGAGCCGATGAAGATGCTCAGCGCGGCCATGGCCAGGGCGAAGACGGCGATGACGAGCAGGGCCAGGGGCACGCTCCCGAGGTTGAGCCCGAAGAAGATCTTGCCGACGGCGAACAGCATCAGCGCCTGCAGGAGGCCCATGGCCCAGCGGCCGAGGAGCTTGGCCTGAAAGAGCTCGGCCGTCGAAAGCGGCGAGAAGAGCGGCGCGCCCGAGGATCCCCTTCTTCCGGTCCTCCATGACGCCGATGCCGCCGTAGATCAGGACGATCATCATGATGAACTGGATGGTCGTGCCGGGGATGGAATGATCGAAGCCGCTCGGAACGACCGTGACGGTGTTCGCCGGGAACTCGCCTTTGACGGCGACGAGGTCCCGAAAGGCCGGGTGCCCGTCCAGGAATTTCGTCAGGTCGCCTCCCCCGTAGAGAACAAGCTCGCTGATCGTCCGGGCGATGGCCTGGTAGAGCCGGGTCTCGACGCGGGCGGCCGCGCTGGCCGAGGCGCCGGAGCGTTTTTTGAAGGCCAGGGCCTGGCTGCGGCGGGCTTCGATCCCGGCCGAGAAATCGGCCGGGATGATGAGCAGGCGGCTGTAGGCGGCCGGCTCCTTGTCGGTCACGGTGACAGCGATGCCCGGGGCCTCGATCCGGCCTATGAAATAGCTCCCCCAGCGCCCCTGGTCGAGGTTGACGACCGTGAGCTCGGCCACGGCCGGGGCGCTGTCGCCGGCTTTATAGAGGAGCCCGAAGAGGACGATGAACAGGATCGGGAAGGCCAGCGTCCAGAAGAAAAAGACCTTGTCGCGGACCATGAGCCGCAGGTCGTTCGCGGCCACGTGGAGGATGCGTCGGAGGCGTCTCATGGGTCACAACGCAGAGCGGCGGCGGAGCGCCGGGACGGCCAGGGCCAGGAGGATGAGGCCGCTCACGAGGAGCACGGTCAGGCCGGCCAGCGGGAAGCGGCCCTCCCGGACGAGCGCGGCGGCGTCGATGAACCAGCGGTTCGGGGTCAGGATCCCGACCACCCGGAAGGCCTTCGGCATGACCTCGGGGTTCATCATCGACCCGCCGAACAGGCTGAAGGCCAGGATGATCGGCGCGCCGAGGGCGCCGGCCTGGTTGCGGTTGCGGACGAGGGCGTGGAAGAGAGCGAAGAAAGCGGCCGTCCAGAACGACGCCGCGACCGCGAGCAACAGGAAGAAACCGAAGGGGCCCCAGACCGCATGGAAGACCAGCGTGCCGAAGGCGACCATGACGAGCAGGATGGCCAGGCCCATGATCCAGCCTCCGGCGATCCGGGCGCCGATGAGCTCGAGCGGCCGCAAGGGGGTGGTCATCATGCGCCGGAGCTTGCCGTCCTCGCGGTCGGTGAGGATATCGCGCATCAGGGTCTGGACGATGAAGAGCAGGAACATGACCGCCATGCCGGGGAGGATGGTCGAGAAGATCTCCCTCATGGACGATCTGCGTCTTGGCTCCGGCGGCCTTCGTCTCCTCGTCCTTCAAGCCGATCAGGAGAGGATCCAGATATTTGGCGGCCGCGGCGATCTTCTTCTGGGCCTTGCCGAGCTCCGGCCCGAGCCTGTCCCAGGGGATGCGGTCGACCGGGCCATCGAGCAGGACCCGGAGGCCTTTGACTTCCTCGGAGAAGGCCTGGACGACGCCCGACATCATGACCCCCATGGTGGCCATGAATTCCTCGACCACGTCGGGCAGGAACTGTTCGGACGGGTTCTTGACGACGCGAAGGGTCACGGGCTTGGCGTCCAAGAGGTCGAGGGTGAAGCCCTTGGGAATGACGACCATGGCCGACGCCTGGCCGCGTTTCATGCGCCGGGCGCCCTCGGCCTCGTCGGTCACGGTCACCTGGAACATCTTCTTCATCTGGTCGACGTCGAACGAGCCCAGAATGAGCTTCGAGGCCAGGCCCTTGTCCTGGTCGACGAGAAGGACGGCGATCGGCGGGAGCTCGCCCGAGTCGCTCCGCGGGGCGAAGATGACGCCGATGAGCCCGGTCATGACGAGCGGGATGGCGATGAAGATCACGATCACCCAGGGCGCCTTGAGGTGGCGGCGGACGTCGTTCCGGAGGATGAGGAGGAACCGGCGCACGGCTCAATCCCTCAGGCTGCGGCCGGTGAGCTTCAGGAAGACCGTCTCGAGGCCGGGCGTCTTGATCTTGAGGTCCGTCACGGCCAGCTTGCGCTGGAACAGCCGGTCCATGATCCGCGGGATCCGCCCGCTGTCGGAGACGGCCAGCGAAGCCAGGTTGTCGGCCACGGAGAGAAGCTCGATCTCGGCCCCGGCCATGTCCCCGAGGGCCTCGGAGAACGACGAGGCCGCGAATTCGCCGGAGATCTCGACGATGTCCCGCTCGCCGACGATGCGGATGAGCTCGTCGAGAGTCCCCTGGGCCAGGATGCGGCCGTGGTCCATGATGACGATGCGGGAGCAGGTCGTCTCCACCTCGGCCAGCTGATGGGTCGTGAAGATGACCGCCGTGCCGGCCGCGCCGACGCCGCGGATGATGTCGAGGATGCTGACCTTGGCCTGGACGTCGATGCCGACCGTGGGCTCGTCGAGAAGCAGCAGATCGGGCTTGTGGAGAAGGCCGATGGCCGTGTTGAGACGGCGCTTCATGCCGCCGGAGTAGTTCTTGACCGGCTCCTTGGCCCGGCCGGAGAGCTCCACGAGCTCAAGGATCTCCACGGCCCGGCGCTTCAGGTCGGCCCTCGGGACGTCGTAGAGGCCGCCCCAGAAGAGCAGGTTATCCATGGCGCTGAGCTCGTCGTAGAAGGCCATGTCCTGGGGCACGATCCCGATGCGGTTCTTCAAGGTCCGGTCGGCGAAGAGATTGCGGCCTTCGAAGCTCACCGTGCCGGAAAAGTCCGGGAGAATCCCGGCCAGGATCGAGATGAGCGTCGTCTTCCCGGCCCCGTTCGGGCCGAGAAGACCCAGGACCTCGCCTTTCTTGAGGTCCAGGGAAAACCGGTCGAGGGCCAGGATGTCGCCGTAGGATTTGGTCAGGTTCTTGATCTCGAGCATGCGAGCCCCGCCTTTAGCGGAGATATTACCATATCTGCGCAACCGCGCCCAAGAAGGTCGAGGGCCCTGGTTCTTGACCTCCGGCCTCGCAGGGCTCATAATGACCGCCTTTCAAAGGGAACGGGCCGAGATCCGGCCCTTCCCTGATGCGGCGCCAGTTTCAAAGGAGGACCTCATGAGAGATCGAAGAACATGGACGGTGCCCCTGGGTATCGCGTCGCTCTTGGCCGTGTCGACCACCGCCTTGGCCCAGCTTCCTCCGGCAGCGGATCTCCTCCCGGCGGGATTCACGGTGACGGGGGAACGCAACCTCGGCGGGTCCATCTTCATCAGCGCGACCAAGCCCAACGAGAATTTCCCCAAGCCTCACATGGACCAAGGCATCAGCCTCGAGATCACATGGATGGCCAGCCCCATGGCCGACATGATCCTCGACATGGCCGCGAAACAGCCCGAAGACCCAGCGAGACAGATCCCGGGCTCGGCGACAAGGGAGGAGCCGTGCGGCGTTGTGCGCTACCGCGACGGCGTCCTCAAGTGCCGCAAGGTCATCATCCCCTGGATCGGCGGAGGGAGCGGGCCCGACCTTATGACTTGGCGAATCGGCTGGACCGGCAAATGGCAGGACGGTCTCGTAGGCATCGGCGTCAACAATTTCTTTGGATCGAAAGATGCCGCCATGGCCTGGATCGACGAGATCATCCCCAAGATCACGAAGTCCAAATAGCGGTCGCGTTCGGAGGAAGGACGGAGCATGAAGAGGCTCCGGAAGAGCGGCGGCGTCGTGGTCATGGCCGTCGCTCTGTCCTGGTATTGCGGCTGCCGGACGGAGCGCCCGGACCGTCCCGCCTCCCTCCCCCGCATCACTCCCCGCGACGGCCGCCGTCGAACCTCCCGCCCGGCCGGCCCCTTCGGCCCAGCCCGGCGAAACTCTGGCCCGCATGGGCTACACGATCCAGGTGGGCGCCTTCGCCGTCCTGGATAACGCCCGGGCCTTGGCCCAGACCCTGACCGCCGCAGGCCTGGACGCCTTTTATTTCCCGACCGGGTCCGGCCTCTTCAAGGTCCGCTTCGGGAACTTTTCCTCCCGGGACGCGGCCGTCGAGGAAGCCAGGAAGCTCAAGGCGGAAGGGCGCCTCGATGAATATCTCATCGTCGGCCCCGCGGACTATGCCGTGTCCAGGCCCGAGGCTTCGCATCCGGCCGTCGTCGACACCACCGCCGTCGGCTTCGATCCTCCGGGAAAGACTCGTCGATACGGCCAAAAGCTTTATCGGGGTCGACTACGCCTGGGGCGGAACCACGACTCGTTCGGGCTTCGATTGCAGCGGATTGGTCCGCGCGGTCTATCAGCTGAATGGCCTGGCCATGCCCCGCTCCGTCCGGGATCAATACCTGGCGGGAACCGCGGTCGCCGGGGACAGGTTGATGAAGGGCGATCTTGTCTTTTTCGCGGCGACGCCGGGAGGGCCGCAGAGCCACGTCGGGATCTACATCGGGGAGGGCGTCTTCATCCATGCCCCGGGAAGCGGCAAGAACGTCCGCCGGGAATCCCTGGAGACCGGCTGGTTCCGGTCGCATTTTTCGGGGGCCCGCGCCTACCTCGACGAGCGTCCGCCCGGGCCGCGCTAAGCCCTCGGGTTTGACCGATCCTCCGCCGGCGGCGGATAATAGGTCCCCCATGAGCGTCCTGACCGTCCGTCACGCGGCCGAGAACAACCTCCGGGATGTCGATGTCGACATCCCGCACGGCCGGGTGACCGTCGTCACCGGCGTGTCGGGGTCGGGGAAATCCTCGCTCGTCTTCGACGTCATCTTCCGGGAAGCGGAGAGGCGCTACCTCGAGACGTTCTCGTCCTATGCCCGGCAGTTCATGGGCAAGCTGCGGCGGCCGGACGTCGGCCTCGTCAGCGGCCTCTCCCCCGCCGTGGCCGTCAGCCAGAGGGTCTCGACGCCGGGACCCCGGTCCACGGTCGGGACGCTGACCGAGATCCACGACGACCTCCGCCTTCTCTTCGCCCGGCTGGGCGGATCGCCCGACGGGCTGCGCCTGTCGCGGCGGATGTTCTCGTTCAATTCCCCCGAAGGCGCCTGCCCGGCCTGCCGGGGTCTCGGGGTCGAGGATCGCATCGATCCCGAGCTCCTCGTCTCCGACCCGGCCAGGACCCTCCGCCAGGGCGCCCTGACGCTGACCACGCCGAACGGGTACATCATCTATTCCCAGGTGACCATGGAGGTCCTCGACGAGGTCTGCCGGGCCCACGGCTTTTCCGTCGACATTCCCTGGCGGGATCTGACCGGCGCCCAGCGCGACATCGTCCTCAACGGGAGCGATCGCATCCTCATCCGCTACGGCAAGCATCCGCTCGAATCGCGGCTCCGCTGGAAAGGCATCGTGGCCAAACCCCGGGAACAAGGATTCTACAAGGGCATCCTGCCGGTCATGGAGACGATCCTCAAGACAAAGAGGAACGACAACATCCTGCGCTTCTCCCGGACGCTTCCCTGCCGCGCCTGCGGCGGCCGCCGTCTCCGGCCCGAGTCCCTGCGGGTGACCGTGTCGGGCCGGACGATCTCGGATCTCTCCGCCCTGAGCGCCCGCGGACTGGCCGAAGATGTCCGGCGCATGGCCTTTGACGCCCCGTGCCGGGCCGCCGGCGAGGCCGTGCGCGTGTCCGTCCTCGAAAAAACGGACCTGCTCGAACGCCTCGGGCTCGGCTACCTGCGTCTCGACCGCGCCGCGGACACGCTCTCCGGCGGGGAGATCCAGCGCATCCGGCTGGCCGCGCAGGCCCGGAGCGGACTGCGGGGCGTCCTCTACGTTCTCGACGAGCCGACGGCCGGTCTTCATCCGGCCGATACGGCGCGGCTGCTCGATCTCGTCGGCGAGCTCCGCGACAACGGCAACACCGTTCTCATCGTCGAGCACGACGAGGACGTGATGCGAGCGGCCGATCATCTCATCGATCTCGGGCCGGGCCCGGGCGAGGCGGGCGGCCGCGTTCTCTATCAGGGGCCGGCGGCCGGCATCGGCCGGCTGCCCCGGGGAGAGAGCCCGACCCGCGATTTCCTGACGGGCGACCGGACGCCCGCGGTCCGTTCCCAGGGCCGCCCCGGAACGGGACGCCTGCTCGTCCGGGGCGCCAGGAAGCACAACCTCAAAACGATCGACGTCGAGTTCCTCCTCGGCGCCTTGAACGTCGTGACGGGGGTATCGGGCGCGGGCAAATCCACGTTGGTCCGCCATGTCCTGGCCGAGCGGCTCCGGGCCGGCCGCTCCGGTCCCGGGCCCGATGCCGACGGCCTCTCGATCGAAGGAACGGTCGGCCGGGTCATCGAGATCGACCAGTCCCCCATCGGCCGGACGCCCAGATCCAACCCGGCGACCTACACGAAGATCTCCGACCGCATCCGCGACCGGTTCGCCGCGCTTCCCGAGGCCCGGGCCAAGGGCTTCGGCAAGGGCCGGTTCTCGTTCAACGTCGCCGGCGGCCGGTGCGAAAAGTGCCGGGGCGCGGGGCTCCTGCAGATCGGCATGCATTTCCTGGGCAACGTCGACATCGTCTGCCCGGACTGCGAGGGCCGGCGCTTCAACGAGGAGACGCTCGCCGTGCGGGACCGGGGGAAGTCGATCCACGACGTTCTCGAGATGAGCGTCGACGAGGCCGCGGCGTTCTTTGCCGGCGCCCCGCGTCTCGCGGCCGATCTGGAAGTCCTGAAGCGCCTCGGGCTCGGCTATCTCAAGCTCGGCCAGAGCTCGACGACCCTCTCGGGCGGCGAGGCCCAGCGCGTGAAGCTCGCCTCGGAGATGCGGAGGGCCGCGGCCGGGCCCGCGCTCTATATCCTGGAGGAGCCGACGACCGGCCTCCACCGGGCCGACATCGAGAACCTCCTCGCGGCGCTCCAGGGGCTCGTCGCGCTCGGCCGGACCATCGTCGCCGTCGAGCACCATCCCGATGTCATCCGGGCCGCGGACCGCGTCGTGGACCTCGGTCCGGGGAGCGGGGAGGACGGCGGCCGCGTCGTCGCCTGCGGCGCCCCCGGCGAGATCGCGGCCTGCGCCGCTTCCCTGACAGGCCGGGCCCTCCGGGGAGAGCTCCCGGCGTCAAGGAGGCCGCCGGCTCAGGACCGGGGCGGCGGCGAAGCGGACGGGCCCATCGTCCTCGAAGGGGTTTCGACCCACAATCTCCGGGCGATCGACGTCCGCATCCCGTTCCGCAGGTTCACGGTCCTTTGCGGGCCGTCGGGCGGCGGAAAATCGTCGCTCGCCTTCGACACGCTCTTCGCCGCGTCGCGACAGAGATACATCGAGAGCTTCTCCGCCTACGTCCGGGCGCTCATCGACAAGGGAGGCCGGGCGGACTTCGCTTCGGCCCGGGGGCTGACGCCTCCCATCGCGGTGGCCCGATCCGCCTCGAGCCCCAATCCCCGCTCGACCGTCGGGACGATGACCGAGATCCACGATTACTACAGGCTTCTGTATGCCCGGGCCGGAACCGCTCCGGAGGAGCTTGCCGGGCATTCGCTGACGGCGTCGATGTTCTCCTTCAATCATGAGCAGGGCGCTTGTCCCGGCTGCAGAGGGCTCGGAACGGTGACCGTGACCGATCCGGAGCGATTGATCACGGACCCGGGAAGATCGCTCCTCGCGGGGGCCATGGACGGGACGAAGACGGGCCGATTCTACGGCGACCCGCACGGACAGTTCGTCGCCGCGCTGAGGGCGGCCGGCCAGGCGTCCGAAACTGATTTTTCCAGGCCCTATGAGGACCTCACTCAAGCCGAGCGGAACGTCGCGCTTTACGGGACCGGCGGCCGCGTCTACGATATCGTCTGGTCCTATCAGCGGGGCAACCGGTCCGGGAATTTCAGGTTCCGCGGGCCGTGGAAGGGGTTCGCCGTCCTCGTCGCCGAGGAATACGCCCGCAAGCACGCCGACCACCGGGGCGAGGCCATGCGGGTGCTGATGAGGGACGACCCGTGCCCCGACTGCGGCGGAAGACGGCTCAAGCCCGCGTCTCTCGCCGTGACCTACCGGGGGCTCGATATCGCCGGGCTGTCCGCCCTCAACGTCGCCCGGAGCCTCGCCTTCTTCGGAAGCGAGGGCCACTCCCCTCTGACGGACGCGCGGGCGGCGGCAGTCACCGCGGCCCTTCGCGGGGAGATCTCGCGGCGGCTCGGTCTCATCCGCGACGTCGGGCTGGGCTACCTCTCCCTCGACCGCGCCGCGGCCACTCTGTCGGGAGGGGAAGCCCAGCGGCTCCGGCTGGCAGGGCTGCTCGGGGTCAAGCTCACCGGCGTCACCTTCGTCCTGGACGAGCCGACGCTCGGCCTCCATCCCCGCGACACCGGCAAGCTCGTCGACCTCATTCGCGGCCTCACGGCGGAAGGCAACACCGTCGTCGCCGTCGAGCATGATCTGGACATCATCCGGGCCGCCGATCACGTCATCGACTTGGGCCCCGGCGCGGGGCGCGAAGGCGGCCGGATCGTCGCCGAAGGCCCGCCGGACCGGATCGAGCGGTCGCCAGGCTCCGTGACCGGGCCCTATCTTGCCGGCCGGGCCGAGCGCCCGGGGGCTCTTCCGGGGTCCCCGGGACCTCCGCTCGAGATCGCCGGGGCCCGGGCGAACAATCTCCGCGGGATCGACGTGGCCATTCCCTCGAGGGTCCTGACGGCCGTGACCGGCGTCTCAGGGAGCGGGAAGACGAGCCTCGTTTTCGACGTCATTCGGGCCTCGGCCGAGGCCGGCCGGCCGGTCTTCTGCTCCGGGATCCGCGGCTTGGAGCGTTTCTCCGAGGTCGTCGCGGCCGGGATCGAGGCGCCTGTCGAAAGCGCTTCGAGCATTCCTCTGACCTATCCTCGGGCTTTTCGATACGGTCCGGAGCCTGTTCGCCTCGTCGGACGAAGCCCGGGCCCGAGGCTTCCGGAAAGCCCATTTTTCGTTCCTGACGCCCGAGGGCCGCTGCGAAGCGTGCGGCGGGACCGGCCGGAAGACCTTCAGTCTCGATCATCTGGCGGACGTCTCCGTGACCTGCGAAACCTGCCGCGGCGCGCGCTACAACCGCGGCGTCCTCGCGGTCCGCGTCTCCGGCCGGACGATCGCCGACGTCCTCGAGCTGACGGCGGCCGAAGGCGCGGATGTCTTCTCCGGCCAGTCGAAGGTCGCCTCAGGCCTGGCGCTCCTGGCCGAGATCGGGTCTGGACTATCTCCGGCTCGGCCAGTCCCTGGACACGCTCTCCGGCGGGGAAAGGCAGCGCCTCAAGCTCGCCGCGGAGTTGATGGACCCGGCCCGGGGCCGGACCCTTTATCTCTTCGACGAACCGACGACCGGGCTCCACCCATCCGACGTCGACCGGCTGCTCCGTCTTTTCGCGAGGCTTCTCGCCGCGGGACAGACGATCGTCGCGGTCGAACACGACCTCGATCTCATTTCCCGGGCCGGGCACGTCATCGATCTCGGACCCGAGGGGGGCGACGAAGGCGGCCGCGCTCGTCGTCCAGGGAACGCCGGAAGCCGTCATGTCCTGTCCGGCGTCTTCGACCGGCGCGGCTCTCCGAAAATACTTCGAAGGCGGGCTCAGTCGGCGTCCTTGACGCAGCGGAAGCCGACCGTCGCGGCGCGGTCGAGGCCGGGGGCCACGAGCAGATGGATCTGGACCCGGTCGACGGCCAGGGGCCCGCTCTTGACATACCAGACGCTTTTCTCGGGGGCGTAGGAGCTGCCGCCGCGGATGATGCCGAAGCGATAGACCCCGTCGTCATAGACGTCATCCATCACCTGCCAGACGTTGCCCACCAGGTCCAGGACGCCGAAGGGACTGGCGCCCTTGGGGAAGGCCGTGACCGGGGTCGTCCGGTTGAGCTTGTTGTTGCAGCGGCCGGGCTCCATCTTCTTGCCCCAGGGGAAGGGCCTTCCGTCCGTGCCTTGGGCGGCGTACTGCCATTCGGGCTCGGTCGGCAGCCGCTTTCCCGCCCAGCGGGCATAGGCCCGGGCGTCGTCGAGCGAAACCCAGATGACCGGATGGTCGCCCTGGCCGGCCGGGGGCTTGCCCTCGACCCAATGCTTGAGGAAGTTCGACTTGTCGGCGGGCGCGTAGCCGCTTTCGGCGAGAAAGGCCGCGAAGGCGGCGTTGGTGACCGGCGTCCGGTCCATGAAGAACCGGCGCATCTCGAGCCGGCGGGGTTTGGTCGTATCCGGATAAGGGATGATCGGGTTGGCGTCATCGGGGTTGCCGGCCGTCTTGAAGACGAACGTCCCGGCCGGGATCTCGACCATGCCCGGCGGGGCCGTCCGGGCCGGCGCCGTCGGCTCGACGCGGGTCACGAGCCGGGGGAAGGCCAGCGGCAGACGGACGATCCGCTCGTCGAGGATCTCGCCCCGAGGGTCGAAGAGCTGGACGACGAACTTCTCCTCGCGAAAGCCGAAATGCTCGTGGAGGACGATCGTCCGCCGCTCCGTCCCGAACGATGCGGGCGTCTCCGCATAGGATGGATTTCCGGCCGATACGGCGATCCGGCTTCCTTCGGGCGCGCCCGGGGCCTCGAACGTCACCAGCTCCCCGTCGGCCTCGACGCGAAGAAGCTCGGGCAGGACGGCCAGGCAATCGACATTCCCTTCCAGGCGCGTCCCGAGCCGGGCGGCGTCGAAAGCGGCGACGTCGACGGGGGCATAGCTCTTCCCGTCCCGCGCGACGGGCTCGAGCTCCTCGTGGTTCCAGAGACTGACCAGGTGCGAGCCTTTCGGGACGTCGACTTCGACGAGCGGGCCTTTGTATCCTTCGGGGCGCAGGCTGAACACCGTGTAAACGGTCTTGCCTCCATCCCGCCAGCGGTTGGCCCAGAGGCCGTCCTCGAGGGTCGGAACAAGCGGCTCCCAAGCCGGGTCGAGGAAGGCCGTCGAATTCTCGCGAAGGAGCCTGGTCGTGCGGCCGAGGTAGCGGAGCTCCTCTTCGATCCAGCCGGGCCGGCCCGGCCGCATGGTGTTGATCTCGGAGCCGTAGCCGTTGAAGAAGGAGACGGCCGATTCCCGGTGGAGCGGCCCCTCGGCCAGCTGCAGGACCCGGAAGATGGCGAAATCGGGCTTCATGTACTTGTTCAGGTTGAGGGGCGGCGGCATGGTGAGCGCGTCATGGACGCGGCCGGAGACGATGCCGGGCATGTCCCGGGGCACGGCCATGCCCTCGCTGTACATGATGATGCCCGGCTTGACCCGGTCGGCGGCCGCCTGGAACTCGCGGCTCGACTCGCCGCGGGTGTCGAGCACGACGCCGTCGGCGTCGAGGGTCCGGAGCATGGCCTCCATACCGGCGATGTGGTCCTCGTGCCGGGTGCTCTCGTCCCAGGGATTGTAGGAGATGAAATACTTCTTGCCGAGACGATGGGTCAGGTCGACCTGGCGGCGGAGCTCGTCCAGCCCTCCGGGCAGGTCCCGATACATGTCCCACTGGTTCCGGGCGTCGAGCCCGAGACGGGGCCAGGTCGGCCAGATCGTATAGATGTCGATGGGGCCGAGGAGCTTGTCCCAGGCGGTGAGCGTCCGATCGAAGGCGTAGCGGCCGGCCTCGCGGTCGTAATACGTCTTGTCCCAGGCGAACTGGAGGACCATGAGATAGGCCCGGCGGACCCAGGCCAGATCGGCTCGCTCGAACAGCGCGTCGTCGAATTTCTCGAGGTCGTAGAGGAAGCGCTCGCGGAACATGATCTCGAGCCCGCGTCGCCAGCCGCCGGGGTGGGCTTCGAAATAGAGGGCATATTCGACCGATCCGCCGGGCTCCAGGGTCGAGGCCCAGCGCGTCCGCTCGGCCTTGTCGGTCTTGACCCGCCGGGCGATCGCGGTCAATGAGCGTCCGCCGCCGGTCTCGACGGTCGCGAAGCCGAGATGCCAGGCGTTATCCGGGAGGACCACTCCGACCGGACGAAGGCCGGGCCGGAAGAGCTGGCTCCGGTCGAGCTCGTGCGGCGGGGCGTTGGGCAGCCCGGCCGTGATGTACGTCCGGTCCGGGCCCTGGCCGAGCGGAACGAGATTCTCGAGCGTGATCTTGGCCTTTGAATCGTTCCGGAAGAGAAGGGTCAGCTTCGCGCCGGGCTTGAACCCTTCCTCGGCCGCGACCGTGAAAACGAGCCCGGCCGGCAAAGCCGCCGAGGTCGTGAGCCGGCCGTCGACGAGGAGCGAGAAGAGCGGCAAAGGCGCGGCGAGGGCGGTCTGCGATCCGTCGCTGAACGTCATCGCCGAGACGGCCGTCCCGGCGCCGCGCGGCCCGGACAACGTGACCGACCGGAGCCCGTTAATCGCCGCCGGCGCCTCGGAAGGGGCTTGGGCCCGGGCGGAGACAGCCGAGATGAGGATGAGGACGCAAAGGCTTCGGCGCGTCGGGATCATGCTCGGCCTCCTCTGCGGGGCATGATATCCCCCGAGTCAGGCCCGGTCAAGAGCGGCCAGCCGGTCTCAGCGCTTCGACGTTCGCGACGGCCGCAGGTCCAGGTCCTGGAAGTCGTAGCTGAAGTCGGTCTCGGGCGAGACGGCCTCCATCCTGGCCCGCTCGATCGAGCCGTCCGGCCGGAGGGCGAAGGTCACGTAGGCGTCGGCCCGGAGCTCGCGGTCGCGCCAACGGACGATGAAGGTGTCGTACTGCCAGTGCTCCATCTCGCCGACGAGCGCGGGCGTTTTGGTGAAGCGCATGACCAGGCGCCCGCCGGTCTCTTCGATGACGACGTCGCCGTACCAGGCGTCGGTGTAAGTGCCGGCATATTTCGCCGGCGGCAGAGAGGGCTTGGACGACGCGTCGCGGGCGGCCGCGGACGAGCCGAGCGTCTTGGCCGTCTCCGCCTCGGACCGGGCCTGGAGCTTGAGATAGGCCGCGGTCCAATCCGTCGCGGGGGCGCCGAGGTCCTGATCCACGATCGTCCAGGTGAGGGCGGAGAAGGCCGCCGTGGACTCGGCGTTCGTCAGGACGGCGATGCCCAGGTTCCGCTCCGGGAGGAGGGTCACGATCGAAACGTAGCCGGGCAGTCCGCCCGTGTGCGTGAGGACTCGCTGGCCGCGGTAATCGTGGACTCCGACGCCCAGGGCGTAGGCGGAGAAGTTGGATTTCAGAGGGGCCAGCTCGGCCGGCGGCGCCGGGTTGGGCACGATGGTCACCGGGGTCTCGATCTGGCGGGCGGTCCGCTCCGAATAGAGGGCCGTCCCGTCCGCGAGCTTGCCCCGGTTGAGGCGAACCAGCATCCACTTGGCCATGTCCTCGGCTCCGGAATTGATGCCGCCGGCCGGATTGGTGTTGTCGCTCGTGAAGGGGGTGATGGGCCTGACGACCCCTTCGACCCTGGCGTGCGGCGTCGCGACGTTGCCGCCCTCGGCCGCCGCCGAGTGGCGGACGTTGCTCCCCGTCATGCCGACTTTCTTCAGGATGCGCTCGCCGACGAAATCCTCCCACGTCCGGCCGCTCAACGCCTGGATGACCTCGCCGGCGACGAGGTAGAGGACGTTATCGTAGGCGTAGGCGCTGCGGAACGAGGTCTCGAGCTTGATAGACCGCAGGCGACGGGCGATCTCCTCCCGGTGATACGTGGACTCCGGCCACCAGAGCAGGTCGCCCGCTCCGAGCCCGAGACCGCTGCGGTGGACGAGGAGATCGCGGACGCTCAGCTCGCGGGTGACATAGGGGTCGGACATCATGAACCACGGCAGGTAATCGACGACGCGCGCGTCCCAGGCGAGCTTGCCTTCCTCGACGAGAAGGCCGAGGGCCGTCGCGGTGAAGACCTTGGTGTTCGAGGCGATGCCGAAGAGGGTCCGGGCATCGACCGGGGCCGGGTCGCCGAGCTTCCGGACGCCGTAGCCCTTGGCCAGGACGACGCGGCCGTCCTTGACGATAGCCAGGGCCAGGCCGGGCACTTCGAAGGATTTCATGATCCGGTCGACGGCGGCGTCGATCCCGGGCGGGACGCCGGGCGCGGTCCGCTGTGGGGCGGCCGCGGCCGAGGGGCCGGTCCACGAAACAGGCGGCATGGCTAGGACAAACGTCAGAACGATAAAGGCGGCCGTGGTGGCGAGGAGATGACGGCGGCATGGGGACATGGAGGACCTCCTTCAGAGCGGCGTGCGGACATCATATCGCCGCCTGAACGAGGAGGTCAAGGAGCCCTGGTACGAAAAGGGAGCGGCGGGCTCACATCCCGGGGGCATTCCCCTTTCGGAATTCGATGAGCTCCACGGGGGCGCCGTCGTCAACGATCATGGCCACCCGGACGCCCTCGGACGGCGAGCTGATCTCGCTCGTGGCGCCGAGGGCGGCCAGGGCCGCCTCGAGGTCGTCAACCTCGAAGGCGATGTGAGGCACTGTCCGAACAAGCTCGGAGATCCCGCAGTCCGGCTCGAAGCGCATCCATTCGATGCCGAAGGGGCTCGTCTCGAACCCCGAGACGTGGATCTTGAGATGGGGCAGATAGACCTCGCCCGGATGGGGCGCGGTGGTCGGAATGCCGAGGTGATGGTAGCGCCATCCCCGCTCGGCGATGGCGGGCGGCGGTTCGTGACTCTGACGGTCCGGGCGCATGGGCGTATCTCCTCTCGCGTTTTGATGATAGCGCCGGCGGCGAGCCCCGGTCAAGGCGGTCTTGTTGACGCGTCCCGGGAAAGCCTCTAGACTGGACGTGTCGGCACATACAGGCGGAAGAGCCGGGGGATAAACGATGAAAAAGCTGAGCACGGCGTCAGCGGGCGCGCTCGGACTTCTGGTCGGCGGCGCGGCCATCGCAGTAACGTATCTCGGGCATCGTCTGGCGGGGCTGCCCTATCTTCCCTTTGATATCTTCGATTGGATGGCCCGCGCCCTTCCGGGAGGTTTGATCGCCCACACGATCGACGCCATGGTCGGCGTCATCCGCGGCCTCCGTCTGGGTCCCACGGCATCCACGGCCAAGCTGGCCGAGCAGGGCCTGGCCCTGGCCCAGTTCGCCGGGACTTGGTTCGTCTTCGGCATCGTCCTGGCCGCCGCGGGAAAACGCCGGCCCGAGCGGCAGACCCTCTACGGGTCGCTCGGGGGAGTCCTCCTCTTTGCCTCGTCGGCCGGGATCGAGTGGGCCGGCGGTTTCAAGACATCGGGGCCGCTGGCCGCTTTGCCTTGGCTGGCGCTGGTCCTCATCGGCGGCGGCGCCCTGCTCGGCCGGGCTCTGACCGCGGCCTTCGCCTCCCCCGACACGTCGCCCGAGGACACGATCGCGAGGCGGAAGTTCCTCCGGCTGGTCGGGACCGGATCCTTCGTGGTGATGGTCACCGCGGCCGGCGTGAGCGTCGTGTCCGGAAAGGACAAGAAGCCCTCGGAGGATGTCGACCAGGAAGAGATCATCCGGGCGGCGGGAACGTCGGGCCCGGCGGCCTCTCCCCCGCCCTTCCAGCTCGAAAAGAGGTTCCCGCCCGTTCCCGGCACGCGGGCCGAGCTGACCAAGAACCGCGATTTCTACCGGATCGACATCGATCTCAAGCCCCCCGTGGTCGACGGAAAGAAGTGGCGGCTGAAGATCGAGGGGCTGGTCGAACATCCTCAGGCGCTGTCCCTCGACGACATCCTGACGAAGCCCCGGCAGACGCAGGCCCTGACGCTATCCTGCATCTCCAATCCCGTGGGCGGGGACCTGATCAGCACGAGCTTCTGGACCGGCACCCCCTTCAAGGGGATCCTGGACGAGGCGGGCTTGAAGAAGGACGTCCGGGAGATCACCATCGAGTCGGCCGACGGCTTCTACGAGAGCGTGCCCCTGAGCGAGGCGATGGACGCCCGGACCCTCCTCGTCTACGAGATGAACGGCGAGCCCCTGACCGCCGACCACGGCTATCCCCTGCGGATCTTCATCCCCGGCCATTTCGGGATGAAACAGCCCAAGTGGATCGTCCGGATGGAGGCCATCGACCGCAAGGGCCACGGCTTCTGGGTCGACCGGAATTGGAGCGATACGGCCTTCGTCAAGACGACCTCGGTCATCGACATCGTTTCGACGGGCAAGCCGGGTTCGGCCTCCGGCGTCGTCCCGGTGGGCGGGATCGCCTACGCGGGAGACAAGGGGATCAGCTTGGTGGAAGTGAAAGCCGACAACGGCCCTTGGGAGAAGGCCGAGCTTCGCCTGCCGGCCCTGAGCCCCTTGACCTGGATCCAGTGGAGGTACGGCTGGAAGGCGACCCCGGGGAAGCATGTCCTTCGCGTCCGAGCCTACGACGGGTCCGGCGCGCTCCAGGTCACCGAGGACAATCCCCCCTCCCCCGACGGAGCCACGGGGATCCAGGCCAAATCCGCCAACGTCGGCCGGTGAGGCCGGCCGTCATTCAAGGACCAGGACGCGGATCCTGGAACCCTGCGGACCGCCGCGGTAGATCCGCTCGACCGCTTTTTCGAAATCGGACGCCTTCGCTTTGGGGATATCCAGGAACTTCTGGGGATTCCGGTCCGTGAGCGGGAACCAGGAGCTCTGGATCTGGACCATGATCCGGTGGCCGGCCCGGAAGGTGTGATAGACGTCCGGCATGGCGAACTCGATCGTCTCGACCCGGCCGGGCTCGAAAGGCACGGGCTTGTCCAGGCCCCTGCGGTATTTGCCCCGGAAGGGCTCGCCGCGGACGAGCTGCTGGTAGCCGGCCATCTGAGCCGAGCCGGGGTTCGGAACGGGATCCGGGTAATCGTTGGGATAGACGTCGATGAGCTTGATGTCGAAATCCGAATCCGTGCCCGAGGTGGAGACCCTGAGCGCCGGCCTGACCGGCCCGGCGATCACGACGTCGTGGTCGAGGGGCTCCGTCTCGTAGACCAGCACGTCCGGGCGGCGCGAGGCGAATCGCTGGTCCTCGGTCATGTAATCGCTTGGCATGCCGTCCCCGATGCCCCCGATGACGGGCACGGGCTTGGCCGGGTCGCTGACGTACTCGTCGAAGGCCTCTCCCCCGTCCGCGGCCGGTTCGAAAGCGAGCTTCCCGCCGGGACCGAGATAGAGGGCCTTCTCGCGCGCCTCCCGGGGAGGCCAGGTCTCGAACCGCCGCCACTCGTTCGTGCCCGTCGCGAACAGCCAGGCTCTTCGGGACGGCTCCCTCTTTCGATCCTTTCAGGCCGTCGCCGCGGCCCTTCAGGTGATAGAGGAAGAACGGCAGTTCGATCATCTCGCGGTAGAACGTCCCGGTTTTCGAGCCGAAGCTCAGGTTGCCGAGCCGGTCGCCGTCCATGCGCGCCCATCCCCCGTGGAGCCAGGGCCCCATGACCAGGGTGTTCGGGCCGAGCGGTCCGTTCTTTTCGAGCGACTGGAACAGCTTCAACGGCCCGGCCAGATCCTCCGCGTCGAACCAGCCGCCGACGAAGAGGACCGCCGGCTTGATATTCTTCATGTGCGGCACGAGCGAGCGGACCTGCCAGAATTCATCGTAGCTCGGATGGTCCAGATTGTAGTCCCAGTAGGGATTCCCGTTCTTGAAGTACTTCTCGTTCGCCGCCGCCAGCGGCCCCAGCCGCAGGAAGAAATCGTAGGCATCGGGCGTGCCGAAGTCGAAGCGGGAGAATCCGCCCGGGAGCTCCGGGCCGCCGGGACGCGGTCGGAAGAACGTGTAGAAGCCGAAGTTCGCGGCCAGGTAGAAGGCGCCGTTGTGGAAGGCGTCATCGCCGTTGCCAACATCCCCCATGGGCGCCTGCGGCGAGACGGCCTTGAGCGCCGGGTGGGCGTCGATCAAGGCGAACGCGGCGAAGAAGCCGCCGTAGGAGATGCCCCAGACGCCGACCTTGCCGTTATTGTCCGGCACGTGGCGGACGAGCCAGTCGACCGTGTCATAGGTGTCCGTGCTCTCGTCCGTGTCCGCGGGGCCGGAGAGCCGGGCTTTGTGAAACGGAACATCGACGAATTCCCCCTCGGACAGGTAGCGCCCGCGCACGTCCTGGTAGACGAAAATGAATCCTTCTTTTTCGAAGAGCTCCGAGGGACCAAGGACGGTCCGATAGTTATCGATGCCGTACGGACCGACGGAATAGGGGGTCCGCTGCATCATGATGGGATAGGCCTGGCTCCGGTCCTTCGGCACATAGACCGTGGTGAACAGCTTGACCCCGTCCCGCATCGGGATGCGATAGTCGAATTTGGTGTAGTGCGCCCGGGTGTAGGCGAGCTGCTTGAGGGCGAGGTCCGGATCGCCGCGGTCCTGAGCGACGGCCGGGGCGACGAAAAGGAGGCCCAGCGCGAGAACGAGGGCGACTCCGATCGGCAAGCGTGGCATTCTTTTCATGGTTTCCTCCCGCCATCCTCGTTCGAGCGGATCATGATACCACTTTTCGCCCCCGTTCCCGGCCTGAGCAAGATCAAGTAGGCTCGATCAGGGCCAGGCCGTAGGTCATCGGGATGCGGATATCGGTTCGGCCTTTGAACGTCGCGATCCTGGCCAGGCTTGTTTCACCCTGGCCTTTCACCTTCCGATAGAGCTCGTCGTAGTCGCCGAAAAGCTGGACGGTCTCGGACATCCGGGTCTTCTTCACCGGGAAGCGGCCGACCGCGGCCCAGCTCGCCGCCACCTTCTTCTCCTCGGCCGCGATGTAGGACCACTCGGAGCCGGGCCAATGGTCGAAGACGACGACGGCCGGGGCCAGGCCGAGGGCACGCTCGACGGCCGCTCCGGGGTCGGCCATCTCGTGGAGGCAGAATTCGAACAAGACGACATCGGCCTTCAGATCGGCCTTAAAGAAATCCCCCAGGACGGGCTCGAACTTGTCCTCGAGGCCGGCGATCTTCAGGCTCTCCCGAAGCTTCTCCAGGGCCTGAGCGTCACTGTCCAGGGCCAGGACCTTGCCCGCCGTCCGCCCGTACTCGATGAGCCGGCCCCCTCCGGCCCCGACGGAAAGGACAGCCTTATCCTTTAAATCGTAGAACTCCAGCAGATCCGCCACGATCTTTTTGTAATCGGCAGCCATTTAAAAATACAGCATCAGATAAAGCTTTTGTTCGCTGTTGCGTCTGTGAACGTCCGGGAAATCCCGAAGGTAGTTGTCCTTGTGGTAATACAGGTATTCGAATCCAAGGCTGAGATTGCCGATGATTCTGACGGCGATCCGGGGCTTGAAAATGCCGATGATCTTGTTCCCGGCCGGTCCGATATACGTGTGAAGCGCGTAGAGGTAATAGATCGCCGTCACTTGTCCCCTGTCCGCCAGATTCAGAGTCCCCTCGAACTTGGCCTCGCCTCCGCCGGAATAATCGTAATTCCGGCCAGGGATCCCGCCCTCCACAATATCGATATACGGAGAGTTGGTGGCGCTGAGAGGGACGATCCCGAGATGGAATGCGGATTGAAGATTGGAATTCTTGGAGAATTGCCACTTCGCAATGATCCCTCCGCCGAAGCCCAGAGCGGTGACTTCGAAGATCCGGCTGTCCCAGTAGTTATAGTGTTGGAAGGCCCCGATCAGCATATCCAGATTCCCGGAGTGGACGGTCTTGCCGAATAAAAGGCCGTATCCGGTGACATTGTCCAGATATTTCTTTCCCACGTTTTTCCCGTAGCTGAGATCGATCCGCAGCTTGAAGACATCGAAGGGCTTTCGGGGGCGGACTTCGAACGGATTCCCATAATCCAGGTGGATCCCGAGAATTCCGCTGGGGCTGCCGGTCCCGAAGCTCGTGCCGTCATTGAACACATGCAGCCCCGCGAACAGCGCCACATTGAGCGGTTCTTTCTGATAGACCTCTCCCGGAGTGACCCGGGTCATTCTTCCCCTGAAGAGCCTGGTGACAGCTCTCCCGGGGCTGAGGATGGCCGCCCCGAGCTCCCGGAAAAATCTTTCCGCCCCGGTCGTTCGATCGTCCAGGAGATTCGAACTCAACCGGTAAAGGATCTCTCCGAACAATGAGCCGCTGGCTGTCGTATTGATGATATCGTTATAGGACGGCCGCGTGGTTTCCCCGAAGTATTCCCAGGTCAGACTACCCAACGCGACGAAAGGCACGGATTCGATGAAACTGTACCCGTTCGCGCGGGCCGAATTGAAGAAAGCCCCCCCGGAATAGGGATGAAAGAAAAAATTCATACCCAACCTGTCGGTATCCCATTCCCAGCCCATTTTGAGGTTGTTCTTCCAGGTCGAAGCCCCGATGCGCGAAAAGGGATAATCAAAAACGAACCGGTCGACCGCCCAGACAAAAACATTCGCCGAGAGGACCGTGAGAGCGGCCGCCCACAACGGGGTTCTCCTGTTGTACGCCGGGTCGTCATCCCGCAACCGAAGAGGCGCGCTGAAGGGCTGTTGCTGGAGGGAAAATGCGATGCGCCCGGGACCGCCTTCAGCGGCGCTGGATGATGGGCGCCCGTGGGCGGGTAAGCCGCCGCTGATCAACGCCGCGAAACAGACCGATGTTCGCAGCGCGGCTGTCCATCTTCTCCCGCGGCAGCGCCCCCGATCCTGATTCATCACGGCATCATCGATAAAAAAGCGGCCGATATCCGCCGTCGGCCCCGAGAAGACCCTTCTCGGGGCCGACGTCACGGTTCGATTAAGGTTCAGGCTTCAGCAGCCCTACTTTTTCTTTTTGGCCGGCGGCTGCGGCTTCTCCGTCTTGGCCGGCTGGGCGGCTTTCTTGACCTGCGCGGTATCCTGTTTGTGCCGCTGGGTCAACTGCTGCTTCTCGGCCTGGTGCTGTTTCTGCAGATCGGCCGTTTTGGTCTGGTAGTCCTTCTGGATCTTCGCTTTGGAGGCCGCATCGCGGGCTTGCGCTTGTTCCGCGGCGCGCTTGTTCTGCAGGTCCTTCAGATCTTGCGCCTGGGTTTTCTGGAGCAAGGCCTTTTCCTCGGCCTGCCGCTTCTGGACGGCCGAGACCTGCTCTTTCACCGGCTGCTGCGGACGCGGCTCGAAAACCTTGGCCGGAGCCAATTCCTGCCGGGCTTGGTTCCTGTTCAAAAAGGCCTTCGGTTTTGCGGCTTCATTCTGCCTGATGGCCGGCCGATAGATCTGGACCTCCTGGCCCACGACTCTTGCATGTCCCGGCTGCGGGGCGTCCTGCACGCCGTATTTGGGAACGTCACGCCCGGTCATTCGACGGACATCTTCGGGCCTGATCCCTTCGTTGACGATCCTGTTATTCTGAATGCGGATGTCGTTGTGGATCGTTGTATAGTTGACAATGGTCCTGTTGCGCTCATAGGGAAGGACGTAGCGATTGATGTCCCGGTCCTGAAAGTGCGAACCCTGGATGAAGATCCAGAAATTGAAGGGGATATCGAATGCCTGCGAATTGAAATTGATTCCCGCTCCGAATCGGACGCCGGGCGGAAGAGGCGCCCAGCCCATGTATTGGTCGTTCGACCTCCAGGTCACCCACGCGGGGCCCCAATCCGTTCCCGGGACCCAGTACCAGCCGATGTCGTTATCCATGCCCCAGCGGCCATAGTGGAAGGGAATGTCCCCCCATTGCTCGTCCGACATCCAGGTCCAGCCGTAATCGGTCCAGATCCAATGTCCTTGGCTATAGGGCCGCCAGTTGTAGCCCATATTCCTGGGGACCCAAACATAGCCATAGGGGTTATAGTCGATCCAGCTTCCATAAGGGGAAAGTTGATCATAAAAATAGGACGTGTCCATATTTTGACCATAGCCTTGAGGACCGGGCGAATACTGTTGATCACCCGGATACATCGTGCTTCCCGCGCCGGGCGGATAGCCGACTCCAGGCGAAGAACCATATCCGGCGCAGCTCGCCGTGATCGCGAAAACCAAGGGAATGATCCAGAGGACTCTTTTCATGTCAGTTCTCCTTTTACCGGAATCAATGCAAGCATCATGCCAATCGACCTTATTCGTTGCCTCCCCGTTCCGTGACTGCCGCCTGCTCCGGGAGCCCTGATGGCGACAAAGGTCGTGAAAAGAGGACGCCTCGGTCCGATGATCGTCGAGGGCCGGCTTGTCCGGAAATAGGCCCGTTTATCAGGCCAATATCCTGTTATGCAGGAAACGGCCTCCGGGCCTCCCGGAGAATAAGGAAGGAACTTGGCACGAAAACCGCTTTGTCTGCCGTTGGATTGGTCAGATGCGCCCTCTGAGACGGTCCGATGTCACGAGCCGCGGCGCAACGGGCGTGTGGAAAAAGAGGCCAGAAAAGGAACTCCGATGAACGCGATCAACGCGAGCGAAGGATCCCACAGATCGACTTTACGGGCGATCGCCCGGCGGGCGATGATCGACCGGGGCCTGCTCCCCGACTTTTCTCCCGAAGCGCTGGCCGAGCTCGCGAGGATCCGGCCCTCCGCCGCGGCTAAAGATGAGACCCTTCGCGACCTCACCACCCTTGTCTGGGCGTCCATCGATAACGACGACTCCCGCGACTTGGACCAGCTGACCGTTGCCGAGATGATGCCCGGAAACGAGGTCAAGATCCTTGTGGCCGTCGCCGATGTGGATTCGGTCGTCCAAAAAGGATCGGCCCTCGACGAGCACGCCGGCCACAATACGACCTCGGTCTATACCGCGGCCGAGGTCTTCCCCATGCTGCCCGAGCATCTGTCCACCGACCTCACCTCGCTCAGCTTCGATGAGGATCGCCCGGCCATGGTCATTGAAATGACGACCGGCCCGGATGGATCCTTGCGGGGCTCTCAGATCTACCGGGCGCGGGTCCGGAATCACGCCAAGCTGGCCTACAACAGCGTGGGCGCCTGGCTCGAGGGAACCGGCGCCATGCCGGAAGCCGTCGCGGCCGTGACGGCGCTCGACGAGAACCTGCGCGCGCAGGACCGGGCCGCGCAGAGGCTGAGGAATCTCCGCCATGTCCAGGGGGCGCTGAGCCTGGAAACGATCAAGGCGAAGCCGATCTTCGACGGCGACCGGCTCCGGGATTTCAGAGTCGAAGCCAAGAACCGGGCCACGGACATCATCGAGGATTTCATGATCGCCGCCAACGGCGTAACGGCCCGGTTTCTCGCGTCCAGAAAATTCCCTTCCATCCGCCGGGTGGTCCGGGTGCCGAAACGCTGGGATCGGATCGTCGCGATCGCCGGGGAACGCCAATTCCGGCTGCCCGCCGATCCGGATCCCATAGCTTTGGACGCCTTCCTCCTGAAGGAGAAAGCCGCCGATCCGCTTCGGTTCCCCGACCTCTCCCTCGCGGTCATCAAGCTCCTGGGGGCGGGGGAATATACGGCCGAGCTTCCCGGGGGCACGGCACCGGGACACTTCGGTCTCGCGGTCAAGGACTATACCCACTCCACCGCCCCGAACCGCCGCTATCCCGATCTGATCACCCAGCGCTTGCTGAAGGCCGCTCTGAAGGGCGATCCCTGGCCCTATAGCCAAGATGATCTGGAAGCGCTGGCGAAACACTGCACCGAAGAGGAAGACGCGGCCGACAAAGTCGAGCGGCAGGTCGACAAGTCCGCGGCGGCGCTTCTTCTCGAATCGAGGATCAACGAACAGTTCGAGGCGATCGTCACGGGCGCCTCCGCTAAGGGCACCTGGGTGCGGCTGCTGCGCGTGCCCGTGGAAGGGAAGCTCGTCCGGGGCTTCGAAGGCCTGGATGTCGGCGACCGGGTCCGCGTGCAGCTGATATCGACCGATGTCGAGCGGGGCTTCGTCGATTTCCGGCGAGCGGGTCCCTCGTGACACTCCCGGGGAGGTTGAGGCCCGCCCGGGTCGGGGAACGAACGGGATGACCGATGGACACGCGTAAGCAGGCTGGGAAGTCCGCGGGCGGAAACGCCGCCAAAGCTCCCGACCGATTATTGGAGAGGTCGCGGACGGACGCCGACGCGGTCCTGAGGGAGCTCGGGTCGCGCTCGAGCGGCCTCACGGCGGCGGAAGCCGAGGCCCGCCTCAAGCGCCATGGATTGAACGAGATCGCTCGGGAGAAGCGGCAGTCTCCCCTGGCGCGCCTGGGGAATAACGTCAAGAATCCGCTGGTCCTTCTGCTTGTCGCCCTGGGCGTCCTGTCGTATCTGACGGGCGATCTGCGGGCGACGACCGTCATTTTCGTCATGGTGGTGTTGGGCGTTGTGCTGCGCTTCGTACAGGAGATGCGCGCCGATGACGCGGCCGAAAAGCTCAAGGCCATGGTGAACACCACGGCCACCGTCGTGCGAGACGGCCAGGACGCCGAGGTGCCGCTCAAGATGCTGGTGCCGGGTGACATCGTCCGGCTGAACGCCGGGGATATGGTGCCGGCGGACCTGCGGATTCTCTCCGCCAAGGATCTGTTCCTGAATCAGGCGGCCCTGACCGGCGAATCCCTGCCGGTGGAGAAAAGCGCCGCCCCCGCCTCCACGGACATTCAAAATCCGCTGGACCTGCCGGACATCGGCTTCCTGGGCTCGAGCGTGGAGAGCGGCATCGCGACAGGCGTGGTCGTCCGCACCGGGGCTCGCACCTACTTCGGTTCGCTGGCCGCCAGCATCGTCGGGCGGCGCCAGCTGACCAGCTTCGACAAGGGCGTCAACAAGTTCACCTGGCTGATGATCCGTTTCATCGCGGTGATGGTGCCGGCCGTCTTCCTGATCAACGGACTGAGCAAACATGATTGGCTGGAGGCCTTCCTGTTCGCCATGGCCGTGGCCGTCGGCTTGACCCCGGAGATGCTGCCGATGATCGTCACGGTCAACCTGTCGAAGGGCGCCCTGACGATGGCCCGCAAGAAGGTGATCGTCAAACGCCTGAACGCCATCCAGAACTTCGGGGCGACGGACGTCCTGTGCACCGACAAGACCGGCACCCTGACCCAGGGCAGGATCGTCCTCGAAAAACACCTGGACGTCAGCGGCAAGGAAAGCCCGCGCGTCCTTCACTATGGATACCTCAACAGCTACTTCCAGACCGGGCTCAAGAATCTCATGGATGAGGCCATCCTCGATCACGGCCATCTGGAAGAAGACCTCCAGGTGAAAGCGAATTACCGCAAGATCGACGAGATCCCGTTCGACTTCGTGCGCCGGCGCATGTCCGTGATCGTCGAGGACCAACACGATCAGCACATCCTGATCTGCAAGGGCGCGGCGGAAGAGATCATGCGCCTGTCCGTTCGCGTGGAAGTCGGAGGCGAGGTCCTGGATGTCCTGCCGGAACACGACGCCCATCGCAAGCAGCTCGTGCAGGGATTGAACGCCCAGGGTTTCCGCGTCGTCGCCGTGGCCTACAAGGTCGTGCCCGGGGCGGACGACGAGCCGCATTATGGCCTTCGGGACGAGGCCGACATGACCCTGCTGGGGTTCCTGGCCTTTCTCGATCCGCCCAAGGAGACCGCGGCCGAGGCCTTGAAGCGGCTCCAGGCGCTGCATGTGGACGTCAAGATCCTGACCGGCGATAACGAGATCGTCACGGCCTTTATCTGCCGGGAGGTCGGCATGCCGGCGGACAAGATCCTGCTGGGTTCGGAGATCGAAGCCATGAGCGAATCCGAGCTGGCTGAGGCCGCCGGCGCGACCGGCATCTTCGCCAAGCTGGCGCCGGCTCAAAAGGAACATATCATCCGCGCCCTGCAAAGCCGGGGCCGCGTGGTGGGCTTCCTGGGCGACGGCATCAACGACGCCCCGGCCTTGAAGGCCGCCGACGTGGGCATCTCCGTCGACGGCGCCGTGGACATCGCCAAGGAATCGTCCGATATCATCCTGATGGAGAACAGCCTGCTGGTGCTGGAGCAGGGGGTGCTCGAAGGCCGCCGCGTTTTCGGCAACATCATCAAATACATCAAGATGGCGGCCTCCTCCAACTTCGGCAACATGTTCAGCGTCGTGGGAGCCAGCGCCTTCCTCCCCTTCCTGCCCATGCTGCCGATCCAGGTATTGACCAACAACCTGCTCTATGACTTCTCGCAGACGGCCATCCCCACGGATGCCGTGGACGCCGACTGGCTGACCCGGCCGCGCAAATGGACGATCGGCGCGATCCAGCGGTTCATTCTTTTTATCGGGCCGATCAGCTCGATCTTCGATTACCTGACTTTCGCCGTCATGCTCTCGGTGTTCCACGCCCGGACCAACCCCGCCCTGTTCCACACCGGCTGGTTCGTCGAGTCGCTTTTCACCCAGACGCTGATCATCCATGTCATCCGGACCAACAAGATCCCGTTCATCCAGAGCCGGGCCAGCTGGCCGCTGATCGCGACGTCGTTGATCATCGTCGCGGCAGGGGCTTGGCTCACCGTCTCGCCCCTGGCCGGCGCGCTCGGGTTTGTTCCGCTTCCGCCGCTCTACTGGCTGCTGCTGGGCCTCATGCTGCTGGGCTATGTGATCCTCACGCAATTCGTCAAAACCTGGTTCTACAAGAGATTTGGCGAATAACGGAGCCCCCGCTGGCCGGCCGGGATCTTTCCGAAGGCCTGCTATCTCTTTTTTCGGTCGGCAAGAACCAGCGCGATGCCCGCGACGAGCGCCAGGCCTCCCGCGACCGGAGGCACCGGGACGGTCTTCTTTACCGAGGTCGTGACCTTGAGGCGTCCGATATCGATCAGCTTGTCCCGGTCGGTATAACGGATGCCGTGATAAGCCAGAACCAAGGCTCCCAGAACGATCAGAACGATACCTGCAAGCTTCATGAATGATGCCTCCCTTAAAATCCGGCTGGAGCCTCCTCCTAAAGGACTCTCCGGCCCCGCAACAGTCGTATGATCAGAATGATCAGGGCGATGACGATGAGGGCGTGGATCAGGCCGCCTCCGACATGGAAGGCGAAGAATCCCAGGGCCCACAGGATGACCAGGATGATGATGATAGTTTCCAGCATATCGACCTCCTTCTTTTCTTTTGCCTCTCGCCGTCCCGCCCCGTCCGCAACGGGACGGCGCGGCGACTGGGGAGACCCTGTCTGTCCAGGAGCGGATTTCGTGCCAGCCTGTCTCCCGATTCTCCGGATGCCAGGAAATTGACCTCCTCTCGGGAAGAAGACGGGATTCAGGGTAACGGGCAATCCGGAGGCCGAGGAAAGGCAGATGGGGCCGTCTTTCAGCCCTTCCGGGAAACGGTACTTTTCCTATTTCGAAGGACAGAAGGAGATCTGTTACTAGGGGTAGGCCCTCGTAATCAAGGTCTCGAGCGAGTTGGCATATGGCTTGCAGAATCTCAACAGCAGGTCTTTGCGGCGGGCGAAGCCTGGGGCAGGCATCGGTCTTCGGTTAGGAGGGATAAGTCATGGCCAACCGTAAGAAAATAATGATTTTGATCGCCGGTGGGGTGGTCCTGGCCATCATCGTCCTCGTCCTCCTCGCCCTCCTATTCGGCCACAAGGCCCTAAAATCCCGGATCGAAGCGACCGCGTCGAAGGCCCTGGGAATGGAGGTCCATGTCCGCGGCGATGTGAGCATTTCCTTCTTCCCGGCTTTCGGCGCTTCGCTCGCGGATATCAGCGTCACGAACGGCGGCGCCGACGTGGCGACCGCGGCCAGCATGAAGATGGGCCTGAAGCTCCTGCCGCTCATCACGGGCAGGGTCAGGATCAGCCGGATCGAGATCGTCAAACCCGCCGTCTCCGTCCTCCGGCAGAAAGACGGAAGGCTCAGTATCGTCATGCCCAAAGGCACGTGGTCGGGAGATCGCATAGCCCTGAACAAGCTGGTCGTTTCCCAAGGACGCTTCCTCTTTACGGACCTGAGGTCCGGCGGGGGAACTGCGCTCGAAGGCGTCGATATCACGGTTGAGAACCTCTCGACCGGGCCGACCGCGGGCGGGGACCTGTTGAAGAACCTGTCGTTCACCAGCCACGTTCGTTGCGGAACGGTCAAGGCCGGGGGCCTGGCGATGGCCGACCTCGTTATGAGAGTCGCCGGCAAGAACGGCGTTTTCGATGTCAGCGAGGCCCGCATGAACGCCTTCGGCGGGCCGGGGAACGGCACTCTCCACGCGGACTTCACGGGGGCCGAGGCTCAATTCAGGATCATTTGGGCTGTGAAGCAGCTCAAGATCGAGCAATTGCTGCAAGAATCTCCGAACGCGAAAAACATGGAAGGGCTGGCGGACCTCTCCGTGGACTTGACCGCGAAGGGGAAACTATTTGTTGAAGCGAAACGAAACCTCCGCGGCCAAGCTTCCCTGAGCGGCGAAAATATCGTCGTCAACGGCATCGATATCGACGACTTGATCATGTCGCTCCTCCGGAGCCGGAGGTTCAGCCTGGTGGATGTCGGGGCGTTTTTCCTCGCCGGCCCCTTGGGGCCGGCTCTCACACGGGGCTACCGTTTCGCCGACCTTTTCCAGGATTCCCGGGGAGGAAAAGGCGTCATCGCCCAGCTGGTCTCGGTCTGGAAGGTCGAGAACGGCGTGGCCGAGGCGGTCGATGTCGCCATGGCCACGAAAAAGCGCAGGATCGCGATGAAGGGCGGGCTGAATTTCAACGACAACCGCTTCGAGGACGTCGTCGTGGCGGTCGTCGATCAGCACGGCTGCGCCATGCTCACCCAAAAAGTGCGCGGACCGTTCAACCGTCCGGAGGTTGGCAACATCAACGTTTTCAAATCGCTCACCAGCCCCGTGGCGAACCTCTTGAAGAGCGCGGCGAAGCTGTTCAGCAACAAGCCCTGCGAGGTGTTCTATGCGGGCTCCGTCGCGCCGCCGGCGGAGGGGAAACTGCCTTAATCGGCCGGCTCGGATCGCCTCCCGAACCGGGGCGTCCGTCTCGAGGCTGCGAGGAATATCGCTCCAAGGCCCCCGTGAGGGAAGGGGGACCCGCCAGAGGCGGGGAAAACCGTATACGGAGGTTTCCGGGGTGCGGGGGCAAGGAGCGATATCCCGAACAAAGCCGAAGAGACGGGCTCGCCGGCGGCGCGAGGCGTCTAGACGCCTTCGCTCGTCTCGAAAAAGTAGGCCCCGAGGAAGAGCATGATCAGGGCGAAGCCGGCCATGACGAGGAGGTCGACCAGGACGGGGAGCGACGACGTTCCGGTCAGCACCCCGCGCAGGCCGTCGACGCCGTAGGTCAGCGGATCGGCGTAGGACAGGGCCCGGATAGCCCAGGGGAAGTTCTCCAGGGGCGTGAGCGCGCCCGAGAGGAAGAAGAAGGGGAAGATGATGAAGTTCATGACGATGCCGAAGCCCTGCATGTCCTTCATCCGCGAGGCGAAGACGAGGCCCAGGCCGATGAAGGTGAAGGAGATGAGCACCATAAAGACGAGACCGAAGGCCAGCGCGGCGGGTCCGCGGAAGCGGAAGCCCATGACGAGCGACGCGCCGAAGATGAGGATCCCCTGGAGCATGGACGTCGTGGTGCCGCCGGCGATGCGGCCGAGCACGAGCGAGACCCGGCTGACCGGGGCGACCATGATCTCCTTGAGGAAGCCGAATTCCTTGTCCCAGAGGACGGACATGCCCTGCATCGACGACGAAAAAAGCAGCGTCATGCCGATGATGCCCGGGGCGAGGTAGCCGATGTAGCCGGCGCCGCCGCCCATCCCGGGGACGGGCATGCGCCGGAAGCCGAGGCCGAGGAAGGCCAGGAAGAAGACCGGCATGGCCAGGGAGCCGAAGATCCGGGATTTCGCCCGGACGTAGCGGATCATTTCCCGGCGCCACAAGACGTAGACCGCGGTCCAGTGGATCTTCACGGATGCCCCCGCCGCTGCCTCATGACCATGGCCCGGTTGCGCTCGCTCTGGCTGGACTCTTGCTCGCGGATGGTCCGGCCGGTGAAGTGGAGGAAGACGTCCTCGAGGCTGGGCTTGCGCAGGTTGACGCAGTTGACCGTGACGCCGTACTGCTGGGCCATGACGACCAGCTCGGCGATGCGCCTCTCCCCCCGCTCCATGGTCAGGGACAGGACATCGTCGTGGAGCTTGGAGCGCTTGATCCAATCGAGCCGGCCGAGGCTATCCAGGAAGGCGGCCGTATCGCCTTCGAGCTCGAGCGAGACCACGTCGCCGCCGAGGATGTCCTTGAGCCGGGCCGGCGTGTCGAGCGCCACGAACGTGCCGTGGTCCATGATGGCCACGCGGTCGCAGAGGAAGTCGGCCTCCTCCATGTAGTGCGTGGTCAGGATGATCGTCACGCCGGCCTCTTTGTTGAGCTTGCGCACGTACTCCCAGATATGGCGGCGCGTCTGCGCGTCGAGGCCCAGGGTCGGCTCGTCGAGGAAGAGGACCTTGGGCCGGTGGGTCAGGCCCCGGGCGATCTCGAGGCGCCTTTTCATGCCGCCGGAATACTTGTCGACGACGGTCGCGGCCTTGTCCGTGAGCTCGACCAGGGCCAGGACCTCGTCGATGCGGCGCCGGCGCTCGGCCTTGCCGATGCCGTACATCATGGTGTGGAATTCCAGGTTCTCGCGCCCGGTCAGGCGGCCGTCGAGGGCCGGCTCCTGGAAGACGATGCCGATGCTCTTGCGCACGGCGTCGCGGTCGCGGGCGACGTCGAAGCCGGCCACGGCGGCGCTTCCCGCGGTCGGCCGAAGAAGGGTCGCGAGCATGTTGATCGTCGTCGTCTTGCCGGCGCCGTTGGGGCCGAGGAGGCCGAAGAGCTCCCCTTCCTCGACGGCGAAGGAGATGCGGTCCACGGCCGTGAAGCCGTCGAACGTCTTGACCAGGCCTGCCGCGCGAATGGCGTCCATCAATGCTCCATTAAAACAGCCATGATACCACTTTTCGGGGACGATGAGAGGGGCCGAGCCGGGCGCCGGGGATATCTTCCCGCCCCCCGGGGCCGAATCCGTTGACAAGCGGCCCGGACCGACCTATTATTCAGATCGAGAGAAGGGCTGGAAGGGCGGAAAAGCGAAGTCACCGGGATGCGCCGAGTGCGACGGCGCGGGCTTTCAGCGTCCGGCGTGGCTCCGCTGAGGGGGACGAAGTGAGGCCAGTCCGTCACGCCTGCAGGCAAGGCCGCTCGCGGATCATCGGTATCATCGTCATCACGGTTCTGCCGCCTCTGGTCCTTTCCGCAGTGATCGATCGACCTCCCGGCCATCAAGGCCGGATCCCGGGATCCCCCTCCGCTCCGGTTCTCGAGTCCCTGCTGGCGCGGGCGGCCGAGTATTGCGACAGGCTCGACCGGTCCGTCCTGAATTTCGTCTGCCGTGAGCGGATCGAGGAGTGGTTCCTTCCCGAAGTCAGGCCGCGGACCTTTTCACCGCAGCTGGGAACATACTTTGTCGGGAAACGGGAGAGCCATCGCTATCTCTATGATTATCAAATCGTCCGGGAACGCGAGGGGCTTGTCGACGAGCGCCGCACGCTCCTCGAGGAAGATCAGAAACGGGTCTCGATCCCCGGATCGCCGCTCAAGACCCGCAGTTTCTCGCACGCCAGGGTCGTCATGGGCCCGCTCGGCCTTCTCAGGCGGGAGATCCAAGCCGTCCATGACTACAGGATCGTGAGGGAAGAAAAGGTCCGGGGCGAGGAGGCCTTGGTCATCGAAGCCGTCCCCAAGCCCGGCACTCTCCCGCAACAGCTTTTCGGCACGATCTGGCTCCGCAAGGAGGACGCGAGCGTCCTCAAGATCGAGTGGAATCCGGCCTCCATCGGTCATTATCAGACCGTCGAGGAGACCGCCCTGCGTCTCGATATGATCCCTGATCTCTTTTTCGCTTCGGAATACGCCTTCGAGAAGAACGGCCTCCGTTTTCCCAGCCGCTTCACCGCGAAAGAGACCTATCGCCGGCGGAGCGGCCGCCGGCTTCAGCTCTCCGAGGTCGATGTCATCTACGATGAGTACAAGTTCTTCACGGTCGAGACCGAGGTGGACATCAGGGAGGGAGGACATCGGCCTTGACGAAGAGGGCGGTCAAAGGGATTATCGCGGCTGGCGCCGCCGTCGGCTGGCTTGCCTTCTCGGCCGCCGCGCGCCAGGCCGGAGAGCAGAAGCGCCCCCTGCGTCATGACGCCGCCGCCATCGTCAAGCTCGTGTCCGTCAGGGTCCTCGGTCCTGACGGACTCCCCTTGACGGAGCTCCGGAAGGAGGATTTCTCCCTCTACGAGGACGGCCAACGGAAAACGATCACCGAGTTCGAGGTTCACGCTTTGACCGAAGCGGGAATGACGCTCATGCCTCAGCCCCCTGGGGCCGCCGAGGCCGCCGTCCGGGAGGGCGGGGCGAATGTCAGGAAGATCTTCATCTTCCTCGACCAGCAGGCCGGCGACGAGGCCGGCCGGGTCAAAGCCAGGACCGCCGCACTCCGTTTCCTGGATACTCAGGTCCGGCCGGGGGATGAGGTGGCCGTCATCGGGTTCTATGCCGCGTCCGGGTTCTTTATTCGCGAGTACCTGACTTCGGACATGGGCCGGATCCGCCGGGCGATCAACAAGCCGGCCGAGACCCGGCCGAGCTCCGGAGAATGGGTCGGTCCCCTCGATGACAGCGCGGCCGTTCCGTTCCGTTCCGAGGGAAGGGCGGCCTTCGACGAAGGCCGCGGCCGGCAGCTGGAACTCCCGTCGAACGGCTCCCTCGGCGCCGCCGGCGTCGGGAGGGATGAGGCCGGTCTGGCGGTCATCGATTCGCCAAGCGCCGGGATGAGCGGGGTGTTCGTGCCGGGGACAGCGGCCTACGGGAGGATCGATTTCGTGCCCCGGATGGAGGATCTGGTCGAGGTCTTCAAGACCATCCCCGGCCAGAAAAGCCTCATCCTGTTCACGTCCCGAAACCTGGGACCCAACGCGGCACGGCTCGGGAAGCTGTTCGGAGCGGTCGGCACCACGGTCTTCGCCGTCAACACCCAGGATTGGAAGATGAGCCCCATGGGGGGAGCGAAGATCCATTTTATCTGGGAGGACCATTCGCTGAAGGACCTGTCGATCGCCTCCGGCGGGAAATATTTCGCCGACATCAACGAGGCCGAGGCGATCGCCCGGGACCTGCAGACCCTGACCGGGAACTTTTATGTCCTCGGCTATTACGTCCGGGAGACCTGGGAAGGGAAATACCACAAAATCCGCGTCGAGGTCGCCCGGCCCGGAGCCCGTGTCCTGGCCCAGGACGGCTATGCCGACCCCAAGCCGTTCTCGCAGATGTCGGATTTCGAAAAAGACATTCAGCTCATCGACCTGGCCTGGGCCGACAGGCCCGTGACCGCGTTTCAAAGCCTCGATGTCGATCCCCTGGTCGTCCTCGAGGACGGCGGGGCTCAGGTCTGCCTGCTGGCCAGGCTTGAGGTCGACGCCAAGTCGGGGGTGCCTCCCGGACGCAATGAGATCTTCGCCTTTCTCCGGGACGAAAGCGGCGCCGCGAAGCTTTCGCGGCGCTGGGAAATGGATCTTTCGAAATTCGACGGGAAGAGCCTCTGGGCCTATGCCATCGTTCCGGTCTCGGCCGGGGCCCATGATATTCGGATCGTCGTCCGGGACCTGGTCAACGGCGAGTCCTGTGTCGGACGGGCCGGCTTTGAGGTCGCTGTTCCGGAGAAGGCAGGCATCCGGATATCGTCACCGCTGCTTTTCGAGGAGGGCCCGGGTGCTCCCTACGTGAGGTTGTCCGGAGCGACCCCGGCCGCCGGGAAGAGGATGGCCGCCTCGGAGCCGTCCCTCATCGACCTTTATCGCCTGATCCCGAAGGAAGGCCGGCTTGTTGCCGGAGAAACATCGCCGGGCGGCCGCAACCTCACGGTCATTATCCCCTTCTTGGCGGATCCGGCCGAGCCCGACGAGCCTCCCATCCTGTCTGTCGAGGCCAAGCTCGTCTCGAGGACTGACGGCGGCGAGGCCGTTGCGGGATTGAGGATCCGCGATCACAGGAAGCTCGAGGGGAAACCCGACATCCTGGTCGCGGAGATCACCCTGCCGGGCGTCGCATCAGGCTCCTATGACCTGGTGATCTCGATCGAGGATGTCGAGACGGGCCGCAGCGCGGTCGTCCGAAAGCCCCTGGGGGTACGATAGCGGCGCAAGACGCCTGCCGTCAGAGAAAGGAGCAGGAGATCGAAATGAAGAAGGTTCTGGGGATCGTCGTCTTCATCATCGTTTGCGAGCTCGCCGGTTTCGTCGGCTCGCTCTTCACGACGCCGTCCATCCCGGGCTGGTACGCCGGGCTGATAAAGCCGGCGTTCAATCCGCCGGGCTGGATCTTCGCCCCGGTCTGGACGACCCTCTACGCCCTGATGGGACTCGCCGCCTGGCTCGTCTATGACAAAGGGGTCCGAAGGGTCGAGGTCAAGAGAGCGCTGTTCGTCTTCGTGGCCCAGCTCATCCTGAACGTTATGTGGTCGATCATGTTCTTCGGCGCCCATCGGATCCTGGGGGCCTTCGTCATCATCGTAGCCATGTGGATCCTGATCCTGGGAACGATCCTGCGCTTCCACAAGATCTCGAAGGCTGCCGCGTTTCTCCTCGTGCCCTACCTTCTGTGGGTCGGCTTCGCGATGGTCCTCAATGTCTCGCTGTACATTCTTAATAGGTAGGGGTCGGACCACAGAAACACGAACAATATCAATAAGTTAGGCTCGTTTTCTGGCCTGTTTTTGGCTTAAAACAGGTGTTTTCGGGGGCAAAAACGCCCCGTATCTATCCCTCGTTCCGGGCGCGCCGGAAGTCTACTTGCCCAGCCCCTTTCGGATCGTCTCCAGCTTCTCCTTGAGGACGGGGGCGAATGCGAAGAACCCCTGCAGGGTCGCGCAGCCGTAGTCCGGACAGTGCGCGCAGGTCGCGACGCCGCGCGACGAGGCGCAGACGCGGATGCCGCACGTCACCGCGTGGGCCGTGCTCACCCTCTTCCCCATCGAGCAGCCGTCGCAGACGCAGGCGTCGGCGCCCATGTCCTTGCCGCCGAACTGCGCGGCCCACTTTTTCGCGACCGCTTCGAGTCCGGGCCGGTCGTTCTTCTGCGTGGCGATGTACGCTTCGCATTCGCCGCAATCGAGTCCGCAATAGGCTTGGTTCTTGGGCATATTTCACTCCTTCCGGAAAGATCAATTCCCCTTGGACGGCATCTCGACCGGGATCGGCAGGGGCTTGCGCGGCAGCATGTCCTCCCGCATGGCCGTCTGGTAGACGAAGTAGGCCATGACGACGGCCGATTGGATGAGGTCCTCGGGGACGGCATGGTCGTAAACGTCCTGGTTCGTGTGGTGGAGCCAGGGGAAGTAGTCGAGCGGTTCCTGGATGAACTGGAAGCCGGGGATGCCGATGTAATCGAACGGCAGGTGGTCCGTCCCGTCGGTATCCTGCAGGGTGAGGGCCGTCACGCCAAGATCCTTCAGCGGCTTCATCCACTCCTCGAAGATCGGACGAACCGCAAAGTTCTCCTGGAGATAGACGCCCCGGATCCGGCCCGAGCCGTTGTCGTAGTTGAAATACCCCGAGATCTTGGCGTAGTCGGGCTTGGCCAGAAGCTTCCGCGAATCACCGAGGGGGTTGCGCCAGCTCTTGTCGAGGGTCTCGAAGTCCATCTTGGCCAGGCTCTGCTTGTCCGTGTCCCCGAAGTGGCGGACGACGTAGCCCCGCGATCCGAAGAAGCCCTCCTCCTCACCGGTCCAGAACGCCGCCCGGATCGTCCGCCGGGGCTTGACCCCGAGGGCCTTGAGGATCCGGACGGCTTCCATGGCCACCGCGCATCCGGCGGCGTCGTCCACGGCCCCCGTGCCGCCCGTCCAGGAATCGAGATGGCCGCCGAGCATGACCAGCTCGTCCTTCTTGTCCGTGCCGGGGATCTCGGCCGTGACATCGTATCCCTGGGTGTCCTTGTCATAGATCGTCGTCCGGACCTCGATCTCGAGGGTCACCGGGACTTTGAGATCGAGGATGCGGCAGATCCGGTTGTAGGCCTCGGCCGCCACGATGATCCGCGGGCTCTGGCCGCGGGTCAGGAAATCCTTCCCGTTCCCGCCGTAGGCGTCGACGTTGACCGTGCCGTAATCGGACCGGCTTCCGCTCGAGGACTCGACGAGAACGCCGACCCCTTCGGCCTTGAAGAACTCCTCCATCTCCTCCCATTTCAGGCCGCCTTCCCCGCCGGCTTCACCCGGCTTGGCCGGCTTGACGGGGATCGGCATGTCCTCGATCTCCCGGAGGCCCTTGTCGTCGAGCCTTGTCGCCGGCGCGCTGAAGTTGGGATGGACGGGCCTCGGGTCATTGAGGAGAACGATCGCGCCCTTGAGCTTGCCCTTGTATTTGTCCATGTCGGCCTTGGACGAGAGGATCGCGAAGACGGGGCTCCCGGTGATCTTCCCTTTGGTGCTGCCTGTCCACGGCCGGGGGTAGGCCAGGATCGGCATATAGGAGGGGGCCGTCATATGGGCCGAGACATATTCGCAGGACCAGCCCAGGCCAAACTCGCCCGAAGGCTCGATGGCCGCATGGGCCAGGCCGAGCTCGGTGAATCGCCGGACCGCCCACTCCGCCGCCTTGTCGTAGGCCGGCGATCCGGGGATCCGCGGCCCGAAGACGTCCGTGATCCAGCTCAGGTGCTCCATGACCCGGGAATTGTTCGTCCCCTCGAGCCAGATGCGGTTGAGCATGACGGTGTCCGCGGCATCGGCCGGACGGACCTGGGCGTGCGCCGCGAGGGAGACCGACAAAAGGGCCAGGATGATCGAAAGCGATGAGCGATGACTTTTCATGGACATGGACTCCTTTTTACCGTTTCGGCTCGAGAAGCTTCTTGAACGCCTCGTCGTCCGTCTTGAAATCGCGGGCGGCCTGGCCCACCCGGACGATGCGGATGCTCCGGATGGCCTCGCCCTTCTTCACCGTCTTCAGGAGATCGAGCCCGGCGATCGTCCGGCCGATCGCCGTGGCCGTCTTGTCCAGTCCAGGACGCTTGCGAAGGGTCAGATAGAACGTGTTCGGTCCGGACACGCCGAGAACGCCGGCGGCGTCGTTTTTGAGGGCTGGGTTCCCCGCCGGCGGCAGCTTGGGGACGGCCACCGACTTCTGGACGTCGGAGACGACGAGCCCGACGATGAGGCCGTCGCGCAGGTCGACCTGGCCGATCGGCGGGATCTCGGGCCGCGGCCCCGCTCCGGGAGGTCCGCCGCCCCGAGGGCCCATGCCCGGGCCCCGCGGCCCGCCGCCTTTCCCCTCGACGATGCGGACGAAGTTCGCCGTCTGAAGGGGCGCATTCACGAAATCGAGGCTGGTCATGATATGGACCGGCGCCTCGGCGGACCCGAGGGCGATATCGGCGTACAGGCCGTCGGCCAGATAAACCCCCTCCCTCGGGAGCGGCCGGTCGAGGTTGGCCGCGCCGTAGGCGACGACCGCGGTGACCAGCGCGGACTCCTGCTGTTGCGCCGTGTAGGGCACGAGCTCGCTGTAGAGGTCGGCGAGCGTATGCCAGGCGTGGTTATACGGATAATCCGTCTGCGTCTGAAAACGGAGCGTCGGCACGGCCTCCATCTCGAACGAGGAGGAATCCGTCCCGCCGGGGCTTGTCGCGTGGGCCCGCGGCACGCCCCTCTCGAGCTTGAACGGCCAGTTCGGATTGAGCGCGACCAGGGGCGCGGTGATTCGCTTGAAATCGGACTGCCAGGTCTCGGGCACGACCGCTCCGGTGATCGCGCTGGGGCTGCTGTCCCGGTTGATCATCATCATGATCTTGGCGGCGATGCCGGGGTGGTTCTTGAGCCACGCTTGGGAGCCGATGAGGCCTTGCTCCTCGGCGGCGAAGAGGATGACGACGATCGACCGTTTCGGCCTGGCGCCGGCCGCCTGGATGAGCCGGATGGCCTCCATCATCGGCCCGAATCCGGACCCGTCATCGACGGCGCCCGTCGCCGAGCTGAAACAATCGAAATGCCCGCCGAGGACGACGTACTCGTCCGGGAATTCGGTCCCCCGAAGCGTCGCGACGACGTTGTGATACTTGACCGGCCCCATCTTGAACCAGTTCCGGATGTCGAACTCGAGCTCGACCGGCTCGCCTTTCTCGACGAGGCCTTTGATCTCGTTGTATTGGCCCTCGGCCAGCTTGATGTCGGGCAGGACCGGGAGCTTGTCCCAGGATTCGGCATAGCCGTCCAGCATCCGGAACGGTTCGGTCTTGGATAGCTGGACGGTCCCGCGGGCCCCGGCCTCGACGAGCGCCGCGGTGAGCTTGGGGATGAGTTGCGCGTCGGAGTATTCGGCCGTGCCCTTGCGGCCGTCGCGGGCGAAGCCGGTGCTCTCGCCCGGGATGAGGACCCAGGCGCCCTTGTACCCCGCCGTGTTCGCCCGGACTTCGGCAATGGCCGCGTCGACGGCCGCTCTCTTCTTCTCCACGTCCTCCGGCTTGGCGTTCCGCCCGGGGATCGAGAACGGGTCGGCCTTCAGGACGACGACCGGACCTCGCTCGGCGCCTTTCGTCCCCGCGGTGAAGCTCGGCGTCCCGAAGGAGAGAGTCTTTTCGGCCGGCTTGACCATCTTGCCGAACCAGGGGCCGCGGTTGAAGCCGACCGGCACCTCTCCCGCCTCGTCGAGCTCGGCCTCGAGCCCCCACTGGCGGAATTGCCAGACTGCCCAGGCGGAGGCGTCGCTGTAGGCGTTCGTTCCCGTCTCCCGGCCGCCGAACCGGTTGCTGGCATAATCGTTCCAGACCATGACCCGGTTATCCGTCGTGCCGAGCTCGATGATCTTCAGGACGACGGGATCGCCCGCCGTTTGGACAGGCCCCTGGGGGATCGCGGCGGTCGCCACGGACGCCAGAACGGCCGCGACGATAGCGAACAGAGGGGCGGGTTTTTTCATGGATCTTCCTTCCGGAGCGTTCAATGGCGGAATCATAGTCTCGCGCGCGAAGCGCTGTCAAGGACGAGGGCGGCCGGCCTTGGCTCAGCGCCCGGGTTGGCGAACGCATCGACAGGCGGAACCCGGCCGACGATATCCTGACGAAATCGCTTTGCCTTCAGCGCCTCAAAAAAGGCTTCGACTCGGCAAGAGTCACTTTCCCGCGGCGGGAAGTCCGTCCATCTCGGCCGCGCGAGGGATTGTTCGGTCGGCCCATTCGGCCCATCGCGAGCGCCGGGCCTCTCCATCGGCCCGGTCCTCGACCGGCTGGAAGGGCAGCGATTCGGGGCAGGACCCGGACTTCGCCGCCAAAGGTCCGAGGCGGGTGACATTGGGTACTGATACATCCGGCCGCGTCCGTCCGGATAGAGATAGGCGGCGACGGCCAGGGCGAGGTCGTTGAGCGGCGCCGTCGGCGGACCCGTCGTGACGGCCGGGACCTTTCCGGAGGCCGGCCGGATCGGGCACGGCGACCCCGGTCACGGGCTGGCGGTAGGAGCCGACCCACATCGTCGCCAGATCGGAGGAACCCGGTCCCGTCGGACGGGGTCGTCCTCGAAGACGAGCGGCGGAAACGCTCGGTGTTGCGGTTGATAGTGTCGGTGGAGTGGACGTAGAGGGGCGCGGCCGGGTCGGCCGGCAGGGGCCGGGCAAGGGGATTCGAATGGTGCTTCTCGTTGACGAGGTCGCGCGAGGCCTCCCGGAGGAAGAACCGGGCGACGACCGGCCCGAGATCCTGGGCGGCGCTGGGCACTCGACGAATGGCCCCGCCCGAAGCGCCGAGGCTGCCGGCAGACGACCACTCGGATCGGGGCGATGTTGGCCGGCTTCTCCCCATTGAGCACTTGGAGCGAGCGTCGGTCACGAAGGATCGGCCGCGATAGCCGCCGAAGCCCGAGACCGTCAGCCCGGCCGTGTGGCTGAGCAGCCGGCGCAGCGTGACCTTCTCGGTCTTGGTGAGATCGGTCTCGGGGACTTTCCCGGACGTGAGCTTGGCGTTGACGTCCTCGTCCAGGACGAGCTTCCTGTAGACCAGCCGGAGCCCGGCCCGCGCTGTCGACCGGCTTGCTGATACGCGGCCTGAAAAAGGGTGTGGCGGAGTCGCCGGCGTCGCCGTCCCCGACCTCGGCCGCGCCGTAGTCCTCGGCACTCGACGCCCGGCATTGATGAAGGCGATGTTAGCCGGGCACTTTAGGACGGCCATCAGCTGTGTTATTCGGGCCGGAGGACGCGGGATGACATCGGCGGCAGAAGCCCGTTTTCGCGCGGGCGGCCCGAATTCGACCGCGGCCTGGTCCGGCTTGACGGACGACTGGGCGGAGAAAGGCGACCGCGACGGCGAAGGGAATGACAAGAGCGCAAAGACGCTTTCGATCCGGCGTGATTCATGGGGCTCCTTCGGATGTCCTCGGTTAGGATTCAAGTCGCATCTTAGGAATATACTCCTTGGCGTCCGGTTTTGACCGGCTTCCGCGCGATGATGTCTGCGCGGCGTAAAGGACAAGGCCGACGGCGGCGGTGGCCATCTTGCGGATCCTCCGGATGACGCCGATGCTCAGGCCGAGCGCCGCGGGGAAGCCCAGGCTCTGAAGGACCAGAGCATGAGCGCTTTCCATGACCCCGAACTGCCCGGGCACGACAAAAAAGGCGGTATTGATGATCGTCACGCCCGTCGAAATGAACAGGGCCTGGAGGGCGGAGACGTCGGCGCCGAGGACTCGAAGAATGACATAGACCTCGACCACCCCGAGGAGCCGGCCCACATAATGGCAAGCCACCGCGGCCGCCGTCCTCGGGCTCAGGCATTCATAGACGACGCGCAGGTTGGCGTCAAGCTCCCGGATGTGCCCCTCCCGCTTGGCGATGAACCCGCGGATGCGCGGAAAGATCTTGGCGACGTGGCCGAGCGTCCAGAGAAAGCCCTTCAGCTGGAAGACGATGAACAGGGCGATCCCGGCCACGGTGGCTGTGAGGCAGAGCGCGGCGGCCGTGTTGATCCAGCCGGGGAGCTTGAGCAGGAGCAGGCTGAGGAGGAACCCGGTGACCAGAAAGAGCGCCCCGGCGAAGGCCTCGGCGGTCTTGTCGACGAGGACGGCGGGGATGCCTTCCTTCAGCGGGACCTGACGCCTGATGAGAAAGGGCCTGGCGGCGTCGCCGCCCACGTTGGCCGTGGGCAGAAGCGCATTCAGGGAATCGCTGATGATCTTGGCCCGGAAGAGCCGCCAGTACGAAACCCGCCGGAAATAGGTGGCCTGGATGATATGCCAGGCCCAGGCCTGGAAGAAAAGCCAGCCGAAGCCGAGGCCGACGATAGCCAGGAACCAGGGCCCGAAGCGCCCGACGTATCCAAGGACCGTGGCCGGGCCGACCTTCCACACCAGGAAGACGAGGAGCAGCAGCCCGGCGCCGCTCAGAAGGACCCGGACGCCGCGCGGGAATCGTCGGGACGGTCGGAGGGCCCGTGGCGGGCCGGCGAGCCCGGATGCGATGGCCTCTTCGGCCCGGCCCACGGCCCGCTCGTCATCGACATCGATCCAGAAAAGGCCGCCCGTGTCCCAGGTCCGGGCCCGGCCACGCTCCGCCAGAGCCCGGATGCCTCCGGAGAGGGAATAGTCGCCCCTCCCCTGACTTATCTCCAGGGCCTCGAACAGGGCCGGCGTGCAAAGGAAGGCGCCCGTGTCGAAGGCATTGTACTCGGGGATGTTCTTCCCGATGGCGGCGATATATCCGTCGACGTCCCGCACGCGGGTCACGTCGTCGAGGTCGATGTAGGGCTGGCCCGCGGTCCGGCGATCCACGGCCAGGATGATCTCATCCCCGCCGATCGCCCGGCGTCCCAGTCCGTCGAGAAGGGCCGGATCGAAGATGTGGTCGGACATGATGAGCAGGAACCGTTTCCCGGCCAGGGCCCTCGCCTTGAGGACCGAGAGCCCGTTCTCCTTTTCCCACTCGTCATTCCGAACGGTTACAATTGAGATCCGGTCGAGCCCGGCCTTCGACCGGAGATGATCCTCGACCTCCTCGCCCTTGTACCCCGTCACGACGACGAATTCGCGGACGCCGGCGGCCCGGGCGGCGTCGATGGCTCTGTCGATGAGGGCCTTCCCGCCGACCTCGAGAAGCGGTTTGACCGCCGCTCGGGCCGCGAGCCGGCTCCCCCGCCCGGCGGCGATGATGACGCATCTCATCTCGCTGACATTTTTTGTCATCATGGATCGATCGATACTCTTCGTGACGATTTGACACCCATTATAAGGGAGGCCGTCCGGACCTGCAAGACGTGCGCCAGGGGCGATTTGGAGAATCCGGAGACCCGGTGCTATAATTTATCGATGAGCGACCACCAGGGGGACGTGCCGGGCTTCGATCTCGAGGCGTCCCTCAAGCCTCCTTTGCCGGCGTGGATGCCCAAGATCGCCAAGCTCGACCGGATCATCAACCGTCCCATCGCCGCTCTGATCGTCCGGGCGGCGCTGCGGCTGAAGCTGCGGCCGAACCAGATCACCGTGGCCGCGTTCGTCCTCGGCGCGGCCGGGGCCCTCTTCTTCCTCACCGGGAATCGCCAGGGCTTCATTGTCGCCGGCCTCCTCATCTACGCCGGGACGCTGCTCGACGCGGCGGACGGCATGCTGGCCCGGTCGACGAAGCATTGCACCCGCTTCGGGGCCTACCTCGACCTCTACCTTGACCGGGTCACGGATTTCGTCGTTCTCGGGTCCATGGCCGTCGGTTACTATCGCCAGTCGGGCCGACGCGGCTTTTTTATCGTCAGCCTCTTCGGCCTGGCCGCCTATATGCTTCAGGTCCTCCTCTATTATCTCGAGCGGGAGTACCGCGGGATCTGGACCGGGTCGGGCGCGAGCGGCGATTTCCGCGGGCTCGTCTACATGGGCATCCTGGTGTTCTCCGTCATCAACCGGCTGGACCTGGTCATCGGAATCCTCGTCTGCATTCCCGTTCTCAACATGATCTATCGCTTCATCCGATTCTGGATGATCGAGCGCCCGGAGGAGCCCCCTCCGCGAACACTCTGACCTCCGGAAATTGAAAGGGGACTCACCATGTCCGCAATACGAAGAGGGAGCGACATCGCTCCGGCCCGCGGCAAGCTCGGCGTTCTGATTCCCGGAATCGGCGCGGTGTCCTCGACGCTCCTGACCGGGCTCTTCTCCGCTCGCAAGGGCCTGGCCCGTCCCATCGGCTCCCTGACCCAGATGGGGAAGATCCGCCTGGGGAAGAGGACCGAGGGCCGCGTCGTGCCCATCAAGGAGTTCATCGGCCTGGCCGACCCGGCCGACATGGTCTTCGGCGGATGGGATTGCTTCCCCGATTCGGCCTACGAGGCGGCCCGCAAGGCCGAGGTCCTCAAGCCGGAGCACATCGAGGCGGTCCGGGACGAGCTCGAGGCGATCCAGCCGATGCCGGCCGTCTTCGACCGGAAGTTCGTCCAGAACCTCGACGGCCGTCACGTCAAGAAAGCGGCCACGAAGATGGACCTGGCCGAGATGCTGATGAAGGACATCGATGACTTCCGGTCGCGGCACCAGACGTCGCGCCTGGTCATGTGCTGGACGGCCTCGACCGAAGCCTACCGGGCGGCCCAGGGCGTCCACGCCTCGGTCCCGGCCTTCGAGGCGGGCCTCAAGGCGAACTCCCCGGAGATCAGCCCCAGCCAGATCTACGCCTATGCCGCGCTCAAGATGGGCCTTCCGTACATCAACGGCGCCCCTCACGTCACCACGGATTGCCCGGCCCTCCTCGAGCTGGCCGCGGAGAAGAGCCTGCCCGTCTGCGGCAAGGACTTCAAGACGGGCCAGACGCTGATGAAGACCATCCTCGCGCCGGGCCTCGCGGCCCGGCTGCTGGGCATCTCGGGCTGGTTCTCGACGAACATCCTCGGCAACCGGGACGGGGAGGTCCTCGACAACCCCGAGTCGTTCCGCTCCAAGGAGATCTCCAAGCTCGGCGTCCTCGATACGATCCTCCGGCCCGACCTTTATCCGGAGCTGTACGGGGACTTCTATCACAAGGTCCGGATCAACTATTACCCGCCCCGCGGCGACAACAAGGAATCCTGGGACAACATCGACATCTACGGCTGGATGGACTACCCGATGCAGATCAAGATCAACTTCCTCTGCCGCGATTCAATCTTGGCCGCGCCGGTCGTCCTCGATCTCATCCTGTTCACCGACCTGGCCGCGCGGGCCGGGATGTACGGCATCCAGGAATGGCTGTCGTTCTATTTCAAGAGCCCGATGACCCGCGAGGGCCTCTACCCCGAAAACGACCTGTTCGTCCAGCAGAGCAAGCTCATGAATACGCTCCGCTACCTGATGCGCGAGGAGCTCATCCACCACACCGGGCTCGATTACTACTACGACCTCGAAAAGAGCTAGGCGCCCGCCCGCTCACTCATAGCGGAGCGCCAGGATCGGGTCGAGCAGGGAGGCCTTGTAGGCCGGGTAGTAGCCGAAGAAGATCCCGACGATCCCCGAAAACCCGAAGGCCAGGATGATCGAGAAGGGCGAGATCACCGTCGACCAGCCGGCCAGGGCCGAGATGACCTTCGAGACGGCGACGCCGGCGATGATCCCCGCGATCCCGCCGATCATCGAGAGCGTCAGGGCCTCGGCGATGAACTGCATCCGGATCGCCCTCGTCTTGGCGCCCACGGCCATGCGGATGCCGATCTCGCGCGTCCTCTCCGTCACCGAGACCAGCATGATGTTCATGATGCCGATCCCGCCGACGAGGAGCGAGACGGAGGCGATGGCGCCGAGGAGGAGCGTCATGACCCGGGACTGCTGTTCGGCCGCTTCCATGAACTGGGTCAGGTTCCTGATGGAGAAGTCGGAATCCTGCTTCTGGACAAGATGATGCCTCTGCCGGAGAAGTGACGTGATCTGACGCTGGGCCGCGTCCATCTCCTCGAGGCTCCTGGCCTCGACCATGATGATGCGGACCATGCCCGGAAACAATGTTCCGAAGAGCCTCTTTTGAGCGGTCGTCACGGGGATATAGGCTGTGTCGTCCTGATCCTGGCCGACGGACGACTGTCCCTTGACCGCCAGCACGCCCAGGACCTTGAAGGGAATGTTCTTGATCCGGACCGACTGGCCCACAGGGTCCTCGCTGCCGAACAGGTTGTCGACGACGGTCTGGCCCAGCAGGCAGACCTTGGTCGCGCTCTTGACATCCTGATCCGTGAACGTCCGGCCGCTCGCCAGGGGCCAGTTCCGCAGGGCCAGCATGTCCGGCGTCGTGCCCTGGACGCTCGTCGACCAGTTCGTGTGGGCATAGATGATCTGGGCCACGCCCGAGAGAACGGGCCCGACATAGAGGACGGTCGGGCATTCCTTCTTGATGGCCTCCGCGTCGCCCAGGGTCAGGGTCGGCTGAGTCCCGGCGCCCATCCGGACCCCGCCCGACGTGGTCGAGCCGGGCAGGATGATCAGCAGGTTGCTGCCGATGCTCTGGATCTGCTCGGCGATCCTCTGGCTCGCGCCGGTGCCCACCGCCAGCATGGCGATGACGGCCCCGACGCCGATGATGACGCCGAGCATGGTCAGGACCGAGCGCATCTTGTTCGCCTGGAGGGCTCTCACGGCGATCTTCAGCGTCCAGATCAGGTTGATCATCGGGACACCTCTTTCGTCCAGGCAGCCGTGGTGCGCTCGGCCCTGGTCCCGGCCGCTTTCTCGTCGCTGACCACCCGGCCGTCGCGGAATCTGATGATCCGGCCGGCGTAGGCCGCGATATCGGGTTCGTGGGTGACGAGGATGAGCGTGATGTGCGACTGCTCGTTGAGCTTGACGAACAGCTCCATGATCTCGACGCTCATCTTGGTGTCGAGATTGCCGGTGGGCTCGTCGGCCAGGATGATCGGCGCGCCTTTGACCAGGGCCCGGGCGATGGCCACCCGCTGCTGCTCGCCGCCCGAAAGCTGGTTGGGGCGATGGGCCTCCCGTCCCGAGAGACCGACGCTCTGGAGGGCGGCGACGGCCATGGACCTCCTGTCACGCGGCGGAATGCCGTCATAGAGCAGGGGCAGCTCGACGTTCTCCGCGGCCGAGGCGCGCGGGAGGAGATTGAATCCCTGGAAGACGAAACCGAGCTTGCGGTTCCGGATCTCGGCGAGCCGGTCGCGGTCCAGGCCGCCGACGTCCTGGCCGTCCAGGACGTAGTGTCCGGCCGTCGGCTTGTCGAGACAGCCGAGAAGGTTCATGAACGTGGACTTGCCCGATCCCGAGGGGCCCATGATGGCCACGAACTCCTGCCTGTCGATGGAGACGGATACCCCGTCAAGGGCCTTGACCTGGACTTCGCCGACGTCGTAGATCTTGACGACCTCCCGGACTTCGACGAGCGCCATGTCAGAACATCCTGAACCCGGCCCCCTGGCTGTTCGGCTTGGACAGGGACTCGACGATGATCGTATCGCCCTCTTTGACATCGCCGGAAACGATCTCGGTCAGGGTCCCGTCGCTGAAGCCGATCTTGACAGGGATGCGCTTGAGATGTTTGTTTTCAAGGGTCCAGATCCCGGGCCCTCGCTCCGCGGCGGCCAGCTTCCCCTTGACCATGGGCCGGAACCTCAGGGCGCCGTTCGGGATCCGCAGGACGTTCCGGACGACGGAGGTGATGATGGAGACGTCGGCCGTCATGCCCGGCATGAGTTTCAGGTCCTGGTTGCTCACGTGCACGACCACGTCGTAGGTGACGACGTTCTGGAGGATCGCGGAGGCTTTCCGGACCTGCTGCACCATGCCCTTGAACGTGACGTCGGGGTAGGCGTCGACCGTGAAGTCCACGTCCTGCCCGACCTGGACGCTGCTGACGTCGGCCTCATCCACGCTGGTGTCGATCTGCATCTTGGTCAGGTCCGCGGCGATGACGAACAGGGTCGGCGTCTGGAAGCTCGCGGCGACGGTCTGCCCGACATCGACGTTCCGGGAGATGACGACGCCGTCGACCGGCGAGATGATCCTCGTATAGATCAGGTTCGTTTCCGCGAGGCTGAGGGCGGCCGCGGCCTGGTCGACTTGAGACTTCGCGGCCAGGGTCGAGGCGTGGTCGGTCAGATAGGCGGTCTCCGCCGTGTCCATCTGGCTCTTGGCCACGAGGTCGCGTCCGAAGAGGTTCACGTACCGGTCCCAGGTCCTCTTGCCGTCGGCCTCCGTGGCCGCGGCCTTGTCGAGGTTGGCCTTGGCGTTGGCCAGGTTCGCCCGCGCCTGGTCCGCCTGGGCCTGGAAGAGGGCGGGATCGATCCGGGCGATCATCTGGCCCTTCTTGACGGGCGAATTGAAGTCCGCGAAGAGGGTCGTGATCCGGCCCGAGACCTGGGTCCCGACGTTGACGCTGGTGACGGCGTTGAGCGTGCCCGTCGCCGTGACGGCCGTGATGATATCGCCGCGAGTGACCTTCTCGGTGATGTACGGAGATCCGGCTTTCTTGCAGGCGGCCGATGTCATGGCCAGAAACGCCCCCATCGAAATGACGAGAATACCGGCGGTTTTTTTGTTCATCGCAACCCCATGGCCAGATCGAGGCTCGCTCGAGCGACCTTGCAGTCGTAGAGCGCCTGGTTATAGGCGATCTTGGCGCTGATCAGGATGACGCTGGCGTCGGCGACCTGGATCGGGTCGCCGACCCCTTCTCTGTAGCTGCCGTCGGCGATATCGAAATTCTCCTGGGCCGCGGTCACGTTGAGCTCGGCCACCGGGACCAGCTCCTCCGCCTGCTTGAGGTTCAGGTAGGCCTGCTCCACCGCCAGACCGACGGCCTGCTTCTGGGCTTCTTCGTCGGCGCGAAGGACGTTCAGGTTCGCCCGGGCCCCGGCGACTTGGGCCGGGGTCAGGAACCCGTTGAAGACGGGGACATTGAGACTCAGACTCAAGCTCCATCCCTTGGCCAGGGGGAAGGCGTTTCCGGCGTAATCATAGGACGCCGTGCCGCCGAGCGTGGGGAGGAAGCCCGCTTTGGCCAGGGTGATCGAGCTCGCGGCGGCCTGCCGCCTGGCCCTGAAGGCGGCCAGCTCAGGCCTGTTCTCATAAGCTTGGGCCAAGGCGTCCTCGAAGGAAATGGCGCTGGTTTCGAAAGTCAGGTTATCCACGAGGCTGTACTCGAGAGTTCCCATGAGGCCCATGGCGTCGTTAAGCGTGGCCAGGGCCAGCTTGACCGCGTTGGCGGCCTTGATCTGGCTCACCCGGGCGTTGCCCAAGTCCACCCTGGCTTTGGTGACGTCGTATTTCGGCTGCAACCCGACCTCAAAGAACCCTTGGGCCTGATCGAGATGGGCCTGGTATTGCTTCACGGCTTCGTCAGCGACGTCCAGATTCCGCTTGGCCTCGAGAACGCCGTAATAGCTCTGCTTGACGGCGAAGACGGCCTGTTGGGTGGCGGTTTCGATGTCCGACACGGAGGCGCGATAGCCCAGCTTCTGGATGCGGACCTGCGCGGGCGTCCGGCCGAAATCGAAGATGTTCTGGCTGAGGTTGAGGCCGGTCGAATAGGAGTTGAAGGTCACGGAGTTCGTCGGGATGCCGAGAGAGGTCCTCGGACCGATGAGCGAGCGTCCGGCCGAGGAGGTCCAATCGATCTGGGGATAATAGACGGATTCGGCCTCCCGGACGAGGCTCTTATCAGCGTCCGACGTGGCTCGGGCGGCCAGCAGAGCGGGCAGGCGCTCGAGGGCGATGCTGACGCATTTGTCCAGAGTGACCGTCTCCCCCGGGGAGATGACCTCCTGACCGCTTTGGGCGGGCGACCCCAGGGACAACCCCGCCAGCAGGATCACCGGCCACACTCTTGTCGAAAATCCAAACCACCCTGTACGGATCCTGATGGGACACCTTCCTTCCAGGAACCATCTCTATCAAGAACCATGCCAATTCCGGAAACCGACGGTCTCTCCGATCAGGTTGCCGATCTTAAGGCGAAAACCGTGGGGAAGGTCCGGAACGGGTGCGGACTGCGGGGCCTAGTCCTGCCGGAGAGGACGCGTAAAGCGCCGGCCCGGTCCTTCAGGACTTCTTCAAGGCGGCCTGGATCTTCTCCGCGATCTCGCCGGTCGAGAACGGCTTCATGATGAATTCCCGGATCCCCAGGGAGCGGATCTCCTCCTCCCGGACGGCCTCGCTGTAGCCGGTCGACAGGATGATGGGAATGCCGGGACGGACGGTCAGCATCTCCCGGGCCAGCTTTTCGCCGGACAGGCCGGGCATCGTTTCGTCGGTGATCACGAGGTCGAAATCCTGGGGCCGCTCGCGGAAAAGAGCCAAGGCCTGGCGAGGATCCGGAACGGCCGTCACGGAATAGCCGAGGTTTTCCAGCATGCGCGGGACGCTCCGGATCAGCATATCCTCGTCGTCGACGAAGAGGATGCGTCCCTTTCCCCTGGGGATCCGTCCGGCCACGGGAGGCGCAATCTTGAAGCCCCCCTTCGCCGCGGGGAGGTAGACCTCGAATGTCGTCCCCTTGCCGGGGGCCGTAGAGACGGTGATCGCGCCGCCGTGGCTCCTGATGATCCCCAGGACCACGGGCAGGCCCATGCCCATTCCCTCACCGCGCCGCTTGGTCGTGAAAAAGGGATCGAAGATCCTGTCCCGGACTTCCCTCGTCATTCCCGAGCCCGTGTCTTCGACCGTCAGCTTGACATAGGGGCCAGGCCTCAGGTCGGGATTCTGGGCCGCCGTTTCAGGGCTGACCGCGACCTCGCCGAGACCGACATCGAGCCGGCCGCCCCCGTCGCGCATGGCATAGGCGGCGTTGCTCCCCAGGTTCATGATCACCTGATGGATCTGGGTCGGGTCGGCCCGGACCATCTCCGGGGCCGCGTCGATCTCCTCCCTGATGGCGATGCTCTTCGGGATCGACGACTGCAGGAACTTCACCGCCTCCCTGACGACAGGTCCGATATCCACGAGATCCCGCTTCTGTTCCGCCGGCCGGCTGAAGGCGATGATCTGCTTGACCAGATCCCGCCCCCGGCTGGCCGCTTCGAGGATGAGCTCGAGATACGCGGAGGTGGGGCTGCCGGTCTCGGCGTCGAAGGCCGCCAGCTCCGCGTTGATGAAGATGGGAACCAGGATATTGTTGAAATCGTGGGCGATGCCGCCCGCCAGCGTGCCGAGGGCGTCCATCTTCTGCAGATGGCGCACCGAGACTTCGAGCCTGTGCTCGTGCGTCACGTCGCGTTCCAGGATGGCGTAATTGACCACCCGGCCCGAAGGATCGCGGACCGGGGAGACCGTCACGTCCAGCTTGCGGTCGGCCAGTCCGCCGACGGCCCGGGTCAGCCGCCCCTTCCAGACCTCGCCCGCCTCCAGGCATTCGCGGATATCCTGTCTGAACGCTTCTTCCTCGATGTCGAACCTGAGAATGTCTTCGTACTTCCGCCCGAGGATATCGGCCCGGTCGAGGCCATGAAGCTTTTGGAAGGTTTGGTTGACATAAAGGACGCGGTCCGCGGCATCGGTGATGACGATGCCTTCGCTGCTCTGCTCGACGGCCGTCGATAGGCGCCGCCGCTCCTCCTCGACCTTGATCCGCGGGGTGACGTCCACCAGGCTCAGGACGAGGTCCTTCGTCCCGTCCCCGGCGGAGACCGGCTGCAGACTCCAATCCCAATAGGACGGCCCCCGGCCGGCCCGGCTGACGTCCGGAAAGGGACTTTCGAATTCGACGTGGGGTTCGCCTGTTTCGAGGACCCGCCGGAAGACCGCTTCTCTGCCGGCGCCGGGGAGCAGACGGAGGAGGTTCTTCCCGATATAGGACTCGGGCGCTCCGCCGAAGGCGTCGGCGAAGGCCCGGTTCACGCGGATGAAGTTGAGGTCCCCGTCCATGTAAGCGATCGAGAGATCGACGCTGGCGAACATCCGCTCGAGGAGCGCGGCCGAGCGGGCGAGCTCTGCCGTCCTGTCCCGGACCTTCTCCTCGAGCTCGGCCTGATAGACGAGCAGCGCGTCTTCCATGCGCTTGCGCTCGGTGATGTCCTGGCCCTGGGCGATGGCGGCCACGACGGTCTTTCCGTCCGGACCGAGGATGTTGGCCGAATTCCAGAGGACCGTCCGGACCGAACCATCCTTATGGAGGATGGGAATCTCGACGGCCTCCCAGCGCTCGCCTTCCGAGATCGTCCGCCTGATCCGCTGCAGGGATTCCGACCGGAGATCGCCGGGGAAAAGGATCCCGATCTCGCGGCCCAGCATCTCTTCCGCCGAGCGTCCGGTCAGGACCTCGAAGGCGTGGTTGAACCGGGTGATCCGCGACCGCGCGTCCCAGACGATGATCGGAGCGTTGGCATAATTGAAGAGGCTGTCGAGGTAATCCCTCGCTTCGCGCAGGCCTTCCTCCGCCCGCTTTCGAGCCGTGATGTCGTTGCCGATGGAAAGGATCTCCCGGACGTTCCCCGAGTCATCGGCCAGGGCCTTGTTCGTCCACTGGACCAGGACCCTTCGGCCGTCCCGGAGGACGTTTTCGTTGACCTGGCTCTTATGGACTTCAGGGCGAGCGACGATCTCACCGACGAGGCGGCTCAGATCGGCGCCCGACGAGTCCGTCTCCGGAAGCAGGGTCTGGACGCTCCGGCCGAGGCAATCCTTCTCGGAATAGCCGAAAAACTCCTGGGCGAAGCGGTTGCAGTAGGTGATCTCCCCGCCGGGCTTCCAGCGGAGGATGACGGAGTTGGCATTGTCCACAAGATCTCTGTAGTCCTGCTCGCTCGCCCGGAGCGCTTCCTCGGTCTTCTTGGCTTCCGTGATATCACGGCCGTAGATCCGGAGCCGGTCATCGCCGGCGGCCGACCAGATATCCAGCTGGAACCAGCGGTCGTCGACCTGAGCCTGTCTTATGAGAGATTTCTTCCTCGATTTCTGGAGGCTTTTGGCGGCACCGGCGAGCGTCGCCAGGACCGGGTGCGTGGCGCCCTCATCCGGAAGGCCGCGGAAAACGCGGCGGGCCGCGGCGTTGAGGTAATAGACATGGCCGGCCTCATCGGCCTCGACGACGGGCTGGGGGTTGAGCTCGGGGAAGGTGGCCAGCCGGGCGGTCGCTTCCCGCTTCTTGGCCTCGGTGACGTCGCGAACAATCCAACGGAAGCCCGAAGGACCCTTCTCCGACCCCGGAATCGCCGTGATGTCCACTTGGGCCGGGAAAGGCTTGCCGGTCTTCGGCCGGAGGTAGATCTCCCAATTCTCCAGCCGGCCCGACTCCCTCAGGCGGCCGAGTTGGGCAAAGAAGGCCTTCCGGTCGGATCGATCGACATAAAGGACCAAGGGCTTTTTGAGGAGATTGGCCGCGGCGATATGTAAAAGAGAGCCGGCCCTTTCGTTCGCTTCGATGATGAGCCCCAGGGCATCGGTCACGAGATAGGCGTCCGGAGCGTGGTCGAAAAGCTCGAGATAGCGCTGGCGCTCCTTCTCGACGGCCAGGCGGGACTCGGCCAATTCCTCGGCCTGCTGGGATAGCTCTTCCGCCGCGACCTGAAGCTCCTGGAGGGACGTCTGGAGCTCTTCGATCGCCTCGGCGAACAGAGCCCTGTGCTCTTCGGGCAGATCCCGGGCCCGTCGGGCGAGCTCCACGATCTGAGCGGTGGTGTCCTCGACCTGCTTATCGACGAAGGCCGGTTTCTTCATGGCCGACCCGCTAGTCCTCTTCCATGACCAGGACCGCGCCGAGGGGCTCGCGAGCGGCGCCCGTGCTCGGCGTGATCGTGACGCGGCAGCGGAAACGCTTGCCCTTGCGGTCGACGGCGTCGAGCAGGATCTTCCGGGCCCCGCCGCCGCCGCTCAAAGACGACCGGACCGGCCCGACGAGCTGGCCGACCGGAAGCCCGATCTCCAGGTCCGCCAAGGGCTTGCCCCGGACATCGTCGGCGTCCAGCCCCCACAGGGCCTTCGCGGTTTTGTTCCAGAGCACGATCTTGAGCTCCGGATCGACGGCGACGATGGCCACGCTGACGTTCGAGAGGATGGACTGGGTGAAGCCGTTGACCAGATCGAGCTCGTCCGTCCGGCTGCGAAGCTGGTCGTTCGCGCCCCGCAGCTCTTCGTTCGTCGACCGGAGCTCCTCGTTCATGGTTTCCATCTCCTCGTTGGTCGATTGGAGCTCTTCGTTCGTCGTCTGGAGCTCCTCGACGGTCGACTGGAGCTCCTCGTTGGTCGTCTGCAGCTCCTCGTTGGCGGACTGGAGCTCCTCATTGGTCGTCTCCTGCTCCTGGCGGGAACGCTCGATCTCCAACTGCAGGCTATGGCTGCAGCTCGAGTCGACGAAGGCGATGCTGGCGCCGAGCGGCAGGCCCTCCGGTCCGTAGAGGGGTTTGACCTCCACATCGAAGTAGAGGACGACCCCTTCCTGGCCCGCGTGCCGAATGTCTTTGAGCAGCACGAGCTGATGTTCGGCGACGGCCTTCTCGAGGGGCGTGCGCAGGTCGACGGGGCGGAACGACAGATCGAGGTTCTGGAAAGGCTGGCCGAGGTCCTTGGGGCCCAGTTTGAACAGGTCCCGGGCCATTTCATTGACGGCAACGACCTTTCCCCCGGCGTCGAGCACGACCTGAGCGGACGGGGCCGCCCTGTGAGCCGCCTCGAGCAAAAGGGCCCGGTCGTTCTTCACGACCCTGTCCGGCGCTTCGGGCGGCATCGGGGGGACAAAGGGCCCGTCGGGGCGGCCGGCGGACGTGACCTTGCGGAAGACCCGGAAACGCATGTCCGCCGGAGCGAAGAGCTTGGCCGGGGCCAGGGCCATCTCCGCCTTTCCGAGAAAAAGATAGCCGTTGTCAGCCAGGGCGAAATGAAACCGGTTCAGGACCTGGGCCTGGGTCTCCGCGTTGAAGTACATCAGGGTGTTCCGGCAGACGAGGAGGTCCATGTGGGAGATGGGGGCATCGCGGACGAGGTCGTGGCGCCCGAACACGATGGATCGCCGGAGCTCGGCTTTGACCACGTAGTTCAGTCCGTCCTTCTCAAAGTACTCCTCCCTCTGGTCTTCGGAGACGGGCTCCAGATCCTTAGGGGGATAACGGCCCTGCCGGGCCTGGGTCAGGGCCTCCTCGTCGATATCCGTAGCATAGATCTTGACCCTGCGGCGGAACGCGTCGGGGCCGAGGGCCTCGGAGAAAGCCATGGCCAGGCTGTACGCCTCTTCCCCGGACGAGCAGCCGGCGCTCCAGACGCGAATGGCCGCTTCTTCGCCTTCGCCCGCGATGATCATGGGGACGACATCGCGGCGCAGGTAGTCCCAGGCCTGGGCGTCGCGGAAGAACGAAGTGACGTTGATCAGGATCGTATTGAACAGCGCCGTGAACTCGTCCGGATGGACTTCGAGGTAGTCAATATAGTCCCGGTGGTTCGAAGCGCCGACCGCCTGGAGGCGCCTGGCGATCCGCCTCGTCAGCGTCGTCGGCTTGTAGGACGAGAAATCGAAACCGCGGGCGGACCTCAGGTACTCGAGCAGGGCGCCCAGGGACGAAGGGCCGTCAGGCTGGTTCATTCAGGCTTCCTTTGGCCACGAGCCGGATGAGAGCGGGCGGAATCTCGCCGAGCGGCAGGGCGAAATCCACATGGCCCGTCTGGATGGCCGCGCCCGGCATGCCGAAGAACTCGGACGACGTCTCGTCCTGGGCGATGACCGTGCCGCCCATCTTTTTGATCGCGCCGACGCCCATCGAGCCGTCGCTGCCCGTGCCGCTCAAAACGACGGCAATGGCCCGGTCCCGGAAAGCCGCGGCGACCGACTCGAACATCAGGTCGGCCGAGGGCCTGACGAAATGCACGAGCTCGGTCTGGGTCAGGACGAGCGTGGCGTCTTGATTCACGAGGAGGTGCCGGTTCGGCGGGGCGATGAAGACCGTTCCGAGCGACAGCTTCTCGCCGTTCTCGGCTTCCTTGACCCGGAGGGCCGTCCGGCGCCTGAGGATATCGGCCAGGAAGCTGGGGTGGCGGGGGTCGAGGTGCTGAACGATCAGGACGGCGGCCGGGAAAACGTCCGGCAGCCCGGCGAGGACGAGGCCCAAGGCGTTCAGCCCGCCCGCGGACGCGGCGATGGCCACGACGTCGAACGCGCCGGCCGAGAAGACCGGTCTCCCGTCGGAATCATCGCTTCCGGCCATTCCGCTGCCCCCAGACGAAGATGGTTGCCGTGATAACAGGTGCCTATCTTAGCACGCGAGATCATTCCGCACAAATCACCGGACTGGATTTTCGCTCTGATCGCCGCGGCTGGCACGAATCTTGAATTACACAGCCGTTGGGAAAGAGGTGATACCTCCTCAATCCGCTGTCTTCCCGCCTTGGGCTCTTCGTCGTAAGGGGGGGACGAAGGGTCCCAAGGCCGGGGAGTTCCGATCCGGATGTGGGGGTGCCGAGGGACGGAACAGAGTCCCGTGCGATGGAACTTGGGGGGCCGGAAACGGTCTTCAAGGTCCGGCTCGCCGGGCATTCGATGATCGATCAAAGGAGGTTTCCGATGCGGAGAACGGTTCTGGGGTTCCTGGTCCTCGTCCTGTTATCGCCGGGTTTCGGCCCGAGACCGGCGAGCGCCCAAGTGGGGGTCACGATCGTCGCCGACGTCCCCTTTGCTTTCATGGTGGACAATACCATGCTGCCGGCCGGGACGTATGAGTTCATCCAGACCTATGAGCAGCCGTGGGAGTGGACGGTCAACAACGCCAAGGGCATGGTCAAGGTCCAATTTTCGACCGAGCCCGCCGAGATGATGAAGCCGCCGCGATCCTATGAGGCGACTTTCGACAACGTCGGCGGCCAGTACTTCCTGACCAACCTCTGGCTCGGCGGCGACGAGGACGGCTACTACGTCGCCATGTCCAGGTCCGAGAAGGCCCTTATGAAGAAGGGCATGAGGCCGAAAGAGGAACGCGTCCCCGCCAAGAAGAAATAGCAGGCGTGGGAGGCACGACGTGACGGATGCAAACGAGACCCGCCGCCTCCTTGGGGCGGGCTCATAAAAGAAGGAGGAGATCATGATGATTCGGAACGGCAAGGTCATTCTGTTGGTCCTGGCGGCCCTCGGCCTGATGGCCGGACAGGCGGCCGCCCAGACGCTCGTATTCATCGCCGACGTCCCGTTCAGTTTCTCCGTCGATAACGTGACGCTTCCGGCGGGGAAATACGAGATCACGCAGCGCCTGAACACCGACGCGTGGGATTTCACCATCTCCGACGCCATGGGAGCGGTCAAGGTCTTCTTCGCCACGGAATCGGCCGAGCGGTCGGACCGCGCGCCCGCCTTTGAGCTGACATTCGACGAGATCGGCGGCCGGTACTTCCTCTCCCGGATGTGGCTCGCGGACACCTCTGACGGCTTTTATATTACCAAGTCCCGCGAAGAGAAGGCCCTGATGACGGGCGGCGCGAAACCGAAGACGCGCAGCGTGAAGCTGATGAAGAAGGCGGGCTGATCCCGGGAAGCCCTAGCCGAACAGGCGCTCCCAGCGGATGGCCCGCCTGAGGACGCGTCCGGCGACCACGGTCACGCCGAGCCCGGGGCCTTCGGGAATGCGGATGAACCCCCCGGCGTCGAGGACGACGGGGGGGTCGGCGACATCCTCGTCGAAATAATTCGACGTTTCGGACGTATCGCCGGGCAGGGTGAAGCCGTCGGCCGTCTGGAGGTGGATGTTGACCGCCCGGCCGATGCCGGTCTCGTCCATGCCGCCCGACCAGACGTCGACGCCGTGGGCGGCGCAGAAGCCCGCGATCCTGATCGATTCCATGAGGCCGCCGACCCTCCCCTGCTTGACGTTGATGATACGGCAGGCGCCGAGGGCGATGGCCGTGGCCGCGTCGGCCAGGCTGTGGATGGATTCGTCCAGGCAGATCGCGGTCTTCATCTCTTTCTGGAGAAGCGAGTGCTCGTAGATGTCGCTGTAGGACAGCGGCTGCTCGATCATCATCAGCCCGAAATCGTCGAGCCGGCGCAGGTGGGCCAGGTCCGAAAGCGAATAGTCGCCGTTCGCGTCGACCATCAGGGGGACCTTCGGGAAACGGTCGCGGACGGCCCGGACCCAGTCGATATCCTGCCCCTTCTTGACCTTCATTTTGACCCGGTGGTAGCCCTTGGCCACGGCTCTTTCGACGGCGGACAGGAGGTCGGCCGGGGTATCCTTGAGGCCGATGCTCAGGCCCGACATGATCTTTTTGGCAGGAAAGCCCAGGAGCCCGTGGAGAGGCGTCCCCTGCTGGAGCGCGAGCAGGATGAGAAGCCCGTTCTCGATCGTCGCCTTGGCCATGCCGTGGCCCCGGACGTGGCGGAATCGCTGCCCGAGCTCGCCGAGCGGTATTCCGGGCTCGACAAGCGGCAGGAGGAAGTCCTTGATGATGTGCCGGGCCGTGTCGTTCGTCTCGTAAAAATAGAACGGGTCGGGGTCGGAGACGCACTCGCTCCAGGCGGTGACTCCCCCCGATTCGAGGCGCATCAGCATCGCTTCCTTGTCCGTCCAGACGTGAACGCTTGTCCCGAACGGGGCGACGAAGGGCAGCTTGACCGTGACCAGGTCGACCCGGTCGAGCTTCGGGACGGGGAGGCCTTCGAGAGCGGCCGCGGGAGATGAGGGAATCGTCATGGGGAACCTCCGGATATCTGTACGGGAAAGAATCTATCACTCCCGCCGGCCGGTATTCAAGTCGGCGGGATTCGGGCGGCTGGATTTTCAGCCGGGAAACTGCTATCAATGGATGAAAGGGTGATTCGGGATGGATTCCAAGCCGATCGGCCGGAAGCGGATCGAAAAGGACCCGCTCGGCCGCAAGTCCGTGCCGGCGTCCGCCTATTACGGCATCGAGACCCAGCGGGCCGTCGAGAATTTCCCCATCAGCGGCCTCAGGGTCCCGCCCCCGCTCATCGAAGCCTGCGCCCGGATCAAGAAGGCCGCGGCCCTGGCGAACGCCCGCCTCGGGCTCCTCGATCGGCGCAAGGCCGAGGCCATCGCCTCGGCCTGCGACGAGATCGCGGCGGGAAAGCTCGCCGCCGAGTTCGTCGTCGACGTCTTCCAGATGGGCGCCGGGACATCGTTCCACATGAACGTCAACGAGGTCGTCGCCAACCGGGCCGAGGAGCTGCTCGGCGGCCGGAAGGGCGAATACCGCCTGGTCCGCCCGCACGACCATGTCAACATGGCCCAGAGCACGAACGACGTCTACCCCACGGCCATGCGGCTCGCTTCACTGGCTCTCCTTCGGGACGGCCTCTTCCCCGCCCTCCTGATGCTCGAGGGCTCGCTCGGCCGGAAGGCCCGGGAGTTCGACCGGGTCCTCAAGTCCGGCCGCACGCACCTGCAGGACGCGGTGCCCATCCGCCTGGGCCAGGAGTTCGCGGCCTACAAGGCGGCCGTCGCGAAGTCGAGGGCCTCCCTCGCCTTCGCCGCGCGCTCCCTCCACGAGCTCGGCATCGGGGGCAGCGCCGTGGGCACGGGGCTCAACACGCACCCGCGCTTCGCCGGGCTCGTCGTCAAGCGCCTGGCCGGCGAAACGAGACTGCCGCTCAGGCTGGCCGCCGACCCGATCGAGGCCATGCAGAGCCTGAGGCCCTTTGCCGACCTCTCGGCCTCCCTCCGCAATCTGGCCCTGGAGCTCGACCGGATCGCCAACGACCTCAGGCTCCTGTCTTCCGGGCCCCGGACCGGCCTGGCGGAGATCTCCCTGCCCCCGGTCGCCCCGGGCTCCTCCATCATGCCGGGCAAGACCAACCCGAGCATGCTCGAGATGCTCAACCAGGTCTGCTGCCAGGTCATGGGCGGCGACCTCGCCGTGAGCGCCGCGGTCCAGGCCGGCCAGCTCGAGCTCAACGTCATGATGCCGGTCGTCTCGTTCAATCTCCTGTTCATGATCGATATCCTGGCCAACGCGATCCGCCAGGTCTCCGCCCGGGCCATCGATGGGATCACCGCGGACAGGGAGCGCTGCCGGTCGTTCGCCAGGTCGAGTGCCGGCCTGGCCACGGCCTTGTCCCCGCTCATCGGCTACGCGGCCGCGGCCGAGGTGGCCCGGGAATCGATCACCACGGGAAAGCCCATCGCCGCCATAGTCAGGGAGCGCCGGCTCCTCGATGAGGCGACCTTGGAGCGCGTTCTCGAACCCCTGGCCATGACCCGGCCCGGCCTTCCGGTCTCGAGAACGGGCCCGCGGACGAAGCCGCGCGGCTCCGCCCGGAGCCGGACCCGGACCGGCGGTTGACATGGGCGGGACGAACGGGATCGTCCGTCACGACTACGACGCCGTCATCGTCGGCGCCGGGGGGGCCGGCTTGTACGCCGCCCTTCGGGCCAGCCGGCGCGTCCGGACGGCCGTGCTGTCCAAGGTCCATCCGCTCCGCTCTCATACCGGAGCGGCCCAGGGCGGTATCGGCGCGGCCCTCGGCAACGTCGAGGAGGACCGGCCGGAGTGGCACGCCTTCGATACGGTCAAGGGCGGAGACTATCTCGTCGACCAGGGAGCGGCGCTGATCCTGGCTGACGGGGCGATCGAGGCCGTCGTCGAGCTCGAACGCCGGGGCCTGCCCTTCAACCGGACGCCCGACGGCCGGATCGACCAGCGGCGGTTCGGCGGGCACACGAGGAACTTCGGGGAAGCCGCGGTCCGCCGCTCCTGCTATGCCGGAGACCGCACCGGACACATGATCCTCCAGACGCTGTATCAGCAATGCGTCAAGAACGAGGTCGCGTTCTTCGACGAATTCCACGTGCTCGACCTCGTCCTGGACGGACGGACCTCGTCCGGTGTCGTCGCGGTCGAGCTTCGCACCGGCGACATCCACCTGTTCCAGGCCAGGAGCGTCCTCTTCGCGACGGGCGGCTTCGGCCGGATGTACCGGGTCACCTCAAATGCCTTCGCCAGCACGGGCGACGGCCCGGCCGTCCTGGCCCGGAACGGCGTCCCCCTCGAGGACATGGAATTTTTCCAATTCCATCCGACGGGGCTGCGCGGGCTCGGCATTCTCGTCACCGAGGCCGTCCGCGGCGAGGGCGGCGTCCTGCGGAACAGGGCCGGCGAACGGTTCATGGAGCGGTACTCGCCGAAGCTCCTCGACCTCGCTCCCCGGGACATCGTTTCGAGGGCCATCGTCACGGAGATCCGGCAGGGCCGGGGGTTCGCCGGAGACGGATCCACGGGAGACTACGTCGTTCTCGACGCCACGGCTCTCGGTAAGGAGACTCTCGAGACGAAGCTCCCCGATATCACCGGCTTCTGCCGGACCTACCTCGGCATCGACCCCTCGGCGACGCCGATCCCCGTCCTGCCGACGGCGCATTACGCCATGGGAGGCATCCCGACGGACGATCTCGGGCGGGTCACGGCCTGGACCCCGGGGGAAGCCTATCAGGGCCTCTACGCGGCAGGAGAATGCGCCTGCGTCTCCGTGCACGGCGCCAACCGGCTCGGGACCAACAGCCTCGTGGACCTGGTCGTGTTCGGCCGGCGGGCCGGCGACCACATGGCCGAGTTCGCCGCGGGCTCGGCAGGAGGCGGGAGGCCAGGCGACGGTCCGGGCCTGGCACGGCAGTGGAAGGAACGCCTCGAGCCGCGACCCGGCGCGACCGGGCCGGAGGCCCAGGACCTCCGGCGGCGGATGGAAACGGTGATGATGGACAAGGTCGGGATCTACCGCCGCGGGACGGACCTGGCCGAGGCCGTCGACGAGCTGAAGGAGCTCCGCCGGGAAGCGCGCCGTCTCCGTCCGCGCGATACCGCCCGGGCGTACAATTTCGAAAGGCTCGAGACGATCGAGCTCGGGGGCCTCCTCGACCTCGCTTACGTAACCGCCGTCTCGGCGCTCGGCCGGACGGAAAGCCGCGGCTCGCATTCGCGCGAGGATTATCCCAATCGTGACGACGCCAACTGGCTGAAGCACACTCTGGCTCTGATCGACGGCGACCGGATCTCGATCGGCTATCGTCCGGTCGACCTGGCCCGGTGGGCGCCCGCGCCCAGGGTGTATTGATATGGTCGTCGTCCTCGATGTCCTTCGTTATCGGCCGGAGCAGGCCGCGGGACGGTCCTTCGAGAGATTCGAGGTCGAGGCCCGGCCGGACGAGCGCCTGCTCGACGTTCTCGTCGACATCCAGCGGCGGATCGACCCGACCCTGGTCTTTCGGAAGAGCTGCGGACACGGGGTCTGCGGCTCCGACGCCATGGTCATCAACGGCCGGGAGCGCCTCGCCTGCAAGACCCTCGTCAGGGAGGTCGCCGTCGATGGCGGGCCGGCCGTGACCGTCGAGCCCTTGCGAAACCTCGAGGTCCTCCGGGACCTGGCCGTCGAACAGGAGCCGTTTTTCGGACGTTACCGGTCGGTCAAACCCTACTTGATCGCGCCCGAGGCCGGGGCCGAAGGGCGGGAGCGGCTTCAGTCCCCGAAGGAGCGAAGCGCCTTCGACGACGCGACGAACTGCATCCTCTGCGCCGCCTGCTTTTCGGCCTGTCCGGTCGTCGCCGACGTGAATCCCCGGTTCCTGGGTCCCGCGGCCATCGTCCAGGCCAGCCGCTTTCTCGAGGACAGCCGCGACAGGGGATTCGAGGACAGGCTCCCCGCGCTCGACCGTCCCGACGGCGTCTGGCCCTGCGAGAACAAGTTCGAGTGCACCCGGGTCTGCCCCCGAGGCATCAAGGTCACAAGGCTCATCAACCTGACCAAACGCGCTATCACGCGGTTCAAGGAAACGAAGCCGGAGGGCGGCCCGCGTTGACGGCCGCGCTTCTCTATCGCCGGCCGCAGTCGATGGCGGCGATCGAGAGCGCCGGGATCGTCACCACGTTCCCGTCCGGAACCTCGATCTTGACCCTGACGACCCTCCGGGGATCGGCGAAGCCGTTGACGACGTCGGCCTGACGCCTGTCCTGCGAATCCTTGACGACCTCCCCTCCCCTGACGCCGAAGCCGGGCCCCAGATCGGCGAGGTCGAGCGCGACCCGGACCGGCTCTTCGCCGGGATTGACCAGGAACACGGTCACGCCGGACCCGTCCTCGGCGGCACAGGCCGTCGCGTCGACCGCGGCGGGCAGGTCGGCGGCCACTCGCAAGGGCACGGGCTTCGAATGATTCCTGTACATCTCCATGGTCAGGAATCCCGGCGTCCGGTAGAGCCCGGCCGCGTTGGTCTGGATCGTCCCGGCGTTGAAGCTGTTGGTCATGTTCGAGCGGCAGGCCAGGACGACATAATCGGAATGCCTGTGGAGGACGTTGAGGAACCGGGCTTCGAAAAGGGCGCAGCGGAGGCTTCCGAGCTTGCCCCGGCCGAGACCCCAGTCGCCCGCGTCGATGTTCCACTCGGTGACGCCGATCTTGAGCCGGCCGCCGTCCGGGGAAGCCTTGATCCAGCCCTCGATCCTCCGCAGGTCCGCGTCCACGCCGTCGAGGTCGGGCTGATAATAGTGCGGGGCGAGGATGGCCAGATCCGGACCGGCCGCCTCGACGATCTCCCTCGTCGGGAACGACGAGAGGATCCGGACGGCCGGATCGACGGCATGGACGGCGCGAACGAACTCCAGGAGGCTCGCGAGGTAGCCGGGCGAGGTGATCTCGTTGCCCACCTGAAAGTACTTGACCCCGTAGGGCTCGGGGCGGCCGTTGGCGGCCCTCTTGCGGCCCCACTCCGAATCGGGGGGACCGTTGAGGTATTCGACCAGCCGGCGGGCGTTGTCCGCGCCGTCGCCCAGGCTGAGGCAAACGAGCGGTTCGGCCCCGACGGCGCGGCAGAGACGGACGAACTCTTCGACGCCGACGTCGTTCGTGTCGCGGCGGCCCCAGACGCGGTTGACGAAGGACGGCCGGAGGTCGCGTTCGCCGATGGCTTCGGCCCAGCGGTAGGGCCCGGGATCGATGGTCGATCCGCCCCAGCGCAGGATCGGCGGCCCGAGCTCTTTCACCGCGTTGACGACATCCAGACGCCACCCTTCGACGTTATCCTCCGGCATGAGCGAGAGCTTGTCGAGCCAGAGCCGTCCGGCGCCCCGGGCCTCGACCTCGAAGACCGCCCTGTCGGTCGTGCCGCGCGAAACGAGCCTGCCTGAGAATCTCCGCCATTCCGCCCCCGGAGAGGCGAGAGCCGCGGCGGCGAGAGTCGTCCAGGTCCCGTCGGGAAGCTCGGCCTTGAGGGAGACACGGACCTTGGGCGTCGACGCGCCGCCCCGCCACCAGCCCGAGAACGGGTAGGCCATCCCCTTCCGCACGGCAATCCGGCTTTGCGTCAGCCGGGCCGGGCGGCCCTCGGAGACATCCAGGCGGCAGGACTGCTTATCGTTGAAGGGCCTGTCAGTGTCATAGCTCCAATCGAGGCTTCGATCCCAGTCCCGATCGCAGAGATTGGGTTCGCCCCGGAAATAGTCCCAGGTCGAGGTCGGCAGGACGCCCTCGAAGCCGCGGTCTCCCAGCATCTCCGCCCACATGCCGGGAACATGGTCGTCGAGCAGCTCGACGAAGCCGCCGTAGAGCATCGGGCTGATGCGGCCTTGATGGAGTGGGACCGCGTAGACCTTGAGATTGACTTCGCCGGTTTGGGCCGCGAGGCGTCCCGGCTCCGACATGATCGGGAGCCCGACTGACAGCGCGAGCAGGATGAGCGGCAGACGGCGGGATGTCATGGTCATCTTCGATCTCCTTGTTCTTCGCTCCCCACGGCTCCTCAGGGCCGCTGGCCGAGCTTCTGGACCCCGACGAAATCGAGGCCGATCTCCGGCCGGGCCGCCCCGGTGTCGCTTCCCTTGTATTCGAGGATGAGCGTGTGATCGCCCGCCGCGAGGTCGGCCGGTTCGAGGGAGAAGGTCCTTGAAAGCGTTCGAAACCGGTCGTAGAGATCGATCGTCGCGGGCTCGGCCGTTCCGCCGGCCGGAGAGCCGTCGAGCCAGGCGGCGAACCTGCCGGAGCGAGGGGTCAAGGCGGCCGTGATGTGGATCTGCGTCCTGCCCGCCCGTTCGACCCGGATCCTGAGCTCCTTCCGGTCGCCGGATCTCTCCGGAGTCCAGACGAGGAGCCGTCCGCCCGCCCAGAGCCGTCCCTCCCTGAGGACTGTGTCCTTGCGCCCGGACATGATCTCCTCGACGGCGTAGAACGCGGAATTCGCGGCCCCGAACCGGGCGGCGGGCTGCCAGCCGTCGGGCAGCTGAAGGCGGCGAAGGTCGGAGGGCTGTATGGCCTCGACGTCGTCGATCGTCCCCGGACGGGCATAGTAATATCCGGTCCGGGCATAGGACAGCCCCGGCGTCCGCTCATGGCTCGAGAGCTCCATGCTGAATCCGATGGAGCTCTCGAAGGGGATGGCGTCGAGGACGTGCCAGCGGAAGTTGGTGACGAAGCCCCTGTTGCCCGGCCCGTCGTTCCGGGGCTGGCCGCAGTAGGGAAAAAAGAAGATGTCGGGAGCCGACCAGGAATAATTATAGTAATCCTCCGAGCCCGTGCCGAAGATGGACGGGACCTTGTCGCCGTCGACGAAGACCTTTTCGTCCCCTTCTCCCCACCAGTTGCCCCATGGCGTCGGCACGGCCGCCGGATTGAGGAGGATCGAGGTCGTGCCGACGTAGACGCCTTGGCCCCTGGCCAGGAGGAACGGCAGGTCCTGGACATCCTCGCCCGAGGCGATGAGGTCGTGATCGACCCGCCAGCGGGCTCGGAAGTGCAGGGCCCCTGCGTTCCAGGCGAAATCCTCGGGCACGCCCTCTCCCGAGACGCGGACCGGCTGGCCGCCCCGGTTCTCGAGAAGAAGCGCCAAGGACCGCTCAAAGGGCATGACGAACCGGCAGGACATGCGGCCGTCCTCGGCGACCGAGAACGGGAGCGACCGGTAGGGATTGACCCCCGGCGCGGCGCCGAAGAAGTCCCCCACCGGGGATTGGACCTGGCCCCGGGGGAAACCGTCGCATACGATGTGGAGAACGGTCTGTCTCAGGCCCGCGTCCAGGTCGTCGGCCCGCAGCCGCAGCCAGAAGCTCTCGAGGGCGCTGGGGCCTTCGAGGGTGAGGACCTGCCGCTTCTCTCCGGGAGCGAGCTCGACCTCGAAAGTCCGGGGGGGTTTGGCCGACGGAGAGGCCGGGCGGGACTCGGGATCGGCCAGAACCGCGGTGACGCGGTCGATCGTTCCCCTGAATGTGGAAATGTCATCCGGCTTGAAGGACGCGACGGCGGTGCCCGGGGAGTAGCGCCGGATCCCGATGTGATAGAAATGGATCTCGTCGAGCTTCCCGGTCCAGACGATGCGGAGACGCCTGGCGAATGGAAGGGGCGCGTAGGAAGCGTCGCGCTGATACACTGTGGCCCGGAAGCGCTCGGAGTCGACCGCCCGCATTTCCGGGAAGATGTCATAAGGCCGGCGGAAAAACGGCTCGGCCTCGCCGTCGTAAAGAGGGCGGTCCATGTCGTCCACATAAACCCGAAGACGGCCGGCGATCGCCGCCGTCCAGAGGCGGACGACGGCGCCCGGGCCCGGGACGTCGGCCATGAGGTATTCGCCCGGGCCGGCCCCCACGGGCGCCGTAAGAACGGCCTCGAAATTCGGGACGGGCTCGCCCCCGAACCCGTCGGCGTTGGCGAACCAGTCCGGGCCGCCGGGGATCCGGCTGCGACGATCGGTCGAGGAGAACTGGACGGTGCGGAACGCGGGCTCGGGGAACCGGGCCAGGCCGTCGAGGTCGATCATCTCCTCGAATAGCGTTCCGGTGGTCACCTGGGGACGGCCGCCCGGACAAGCGGCGCATAGGGCGACAAGGAGTCCGGCGAGAAGCGAGCCGAACCCGAAATTCTTGACCATGCGGCCTCCTCTCCCGGCCAGGAGAGCTCGCTCAATCGTAAAGAACGAGCTCCCGCGTCGCCCGGGGGGGAGGGTAGGCCGTCAGCCAGGCCTCGGGCCTCACGCCGTTCGTCCCGCCCCGGAGAATGAGGACGACGATGTCGATGGTCTTTCCGGCCGTCGACGCGGGCAGGGGAAAATAATAGGTATAGTTCTTGTCACTCTCGACGTTGAAGTATTCCCAGGTATTGCTGGGGAAGGAAACGGCCCGGTCAGGGGCTCCGACGGGCCGACCGTCGACGCGAAGAGCGGCCCAGGCGCCTTCGACGCCGTGGGTCCCGTTCAGGGCCACGGCCAGATAGGCGTTCTCCGAAACCTCTTCGGGCTTGAAGGTCAGCTGCCAGGCGGATACGGCGGCCGCGCGCGAATAGGCAGGGAAGAGGTTGGAGGCCCGCCATGAGGACCGGTCGAGGGGACGGCCGTTCCGAAAGGCCTCGACCTCGGAGAGGCGGCGCGGGGCGCCGCTCATGCGGAGGTAGCGCAGGGGCTTTTCCGGAGGCGTCTTGAGCTCGGCGATCGTTCCCTTCCCGCCCCAGGCCGGGCTCAGGGGGATCCACGTTTCGAGGTCCTCGGAAACTTCCGCCGTGGCCTCGTCGCCGAAGCGATCGAGGTCGGGACTGAGGTCGGCCGCCTGGCGGTCGCGCACCTTGAGCACGATCCTGTCCAGCCGCTCGGGCCGGCCGAGATCCAAGCGGAAAGACCGGCCGTCGAGACGGGCCACGAAGGCCGTTCCGATATTCCCGTCGAAGAGGTTCTTGTCCCAGATCGCCCGGTTGACGAACATGGGCTTCGTGAAAAAGGCCGTCCGGGCCGCCTTGACCTGAGGGACGGCGCTCGGGCCGGAGCGGAGGAGGGAGCGCACCTCGAGGGCGTTGTTGTCCGCGGCGAAGCAAGTCGCCTCGAACAACGCTTCGGCGTCCACGGGAACGGGGCAGGGTTCGAGGTCGCCGATCTTCCGGTGCCAGGCGTCGTTCAGGCCGCGGCCGGGGAATTCCACCCGAAGGATCCTGTCGTCGAGAAGGGCGGCCGCGTCGGCGCCGTCCAAGGCGGCCCGGCGGAAGGCCCGGCCGCCCGAGACCAGCCGGATCTCTTTTCGGGCTCCCGGTTCGCCCAGGAGTCTGATGACCGCGGGCTTGCCCGTCGTCTCCCGGACGACCTCATAATCGCAGCCCTCGACGCCGATCTCGGGAAGCGCTCGCGTCGAGGCGGCGATGAGACAGGACCGGAAGGGCGCGACTTCGACGGCCAGGTCGGAGCCTCTCGGAAAGCGACCGAGCACCGCCTCGGAAGGATGGAAGCGGCGGACCTCGATCTCCCCGCCGGATCCGAGGCCGATGGTCTCGTCGAGGCGGATCGAGTACGTCACGGGATCCCAGGTCAGGTTGCGGAGCGTGATGAAGCGGGTCGCGCCGTCCCCTCTGGAGACGGCGAAGGGGCCGCAGCGATCCTCGTCGAGGACGACGGCGCCCGGCAGGATATCGCGGTACTTGCGGTGAAGGTTGAAGATCCGGGCCAGTTTGGGAAATTCGTCGTCCCTCAGCAGCCAGGGATTGCCGTAGATCGAGGGAGCAAGCAGCAGGCAACGGTTGAAGGCCTGGAGGATCAGGTCATCCTCCCAGAAATCCAGGCAGGAAGAAAGGCATACGCCGTGGTCCTCGAGGCGGCGGGTCAGGCCCGGCGGCAGCTCCCGGGCCAGGGCCCCGGCCCTGTGGTGAGAGGCGGTCCCGCTGTTGGGCATGAAGACGTCGATATAGGTCTCGACCCCCTCCCAGAGGGAGACACTCTCGACCCCGGCGGCGGAGCCGAGCTTCACCCGATGGTTCTGGACGAGAAGGTCGGGGCGATAGACCCGGCAGGCCTCCATGGCCCGGCGGAAGACGTCCTGTTTCTCCGGCCGGAGCTGGCCGGCCACGGCGTCGAACTTGAAGGCGATGAAGTCATAGTCCCGGCAAAGCGAGACGAGCATGTCGAGACGGGCCTTTTCCTCTTCGGGCGTGTCGCCGAAGCCGTCGGGGCCCATCCAGACGCCCAATCGGCCGCCGAAGCCGGCCGCCTTCTTGACCAGGGGGGCGAAACCTCGGGGGAACTGCGCTTTGAATTCCTCGCTATCCAATGTCCCATAATGGTACGGGATGAGGCGTCCGACACCGGCCGTGTACGGCCCGTCATCGATGTTGCCCACGTCGAGGGAATAGACGTCGAGGGTCAGGCCGTATTCGTCATGGAGCCATTGGAAGAAGGCCAGGTTGACGAGGGACTGGGTCTCGGTCGTCCCCTCGTACTGGCTGTTGATCCAATCGAAATAGTGAGACCGGGACGGGGTGAGCTCGCCGGCCGGGCCGAGGACCGAAGGCGCGGTCCGGTCCTGATCCCCGCTCGAGCAGGCGGCCGCGAAGATCAGGGCCGAGAGAATGGCGGCCGGTCGGGAGATCATGCTCAAGTCGGCGGTCCGTGCGGCGTTTGCACGGAGGATAGAACAGCCTCTTCCGGCTGTCAAGGCCGTTTCTGGGCGCCACTGCAGCTTGAGGCGCCCGGTTGGCATGTTTCTTGATTATATTTCACCAGGAAGAAGGGAGATTTTATCCATGAAACACCCAAAGATCGTCATTTTTTTCGTTCTGATCGGCCTGATTGTGTTCACTTCGGCCGTTGGGGCCGCGTCCCGGGATAAGGCTGGAGTGACCGGTCTTCCGGGCGGGCAAGTCAGGCCCAACGCACCGGACGCCGCCCAGATCCACGCCTTGATGGCGGAGATCAGCGACGCTTTCGAGCAGGCGGCCGACAAGGTCAGCGGTTTCGTCGTCCCGATCTTCGCCGAGCAGGTCGTCCAGAGCCAGGGCCAGGGCCTGCCTGACGACGCCTTGAGGCAGTTCTTCGGGGACGACTTTTTCAAGCGCTTCTTCGGCGCTCCCGCCCAGCCCCAAAGAAAGACGGTACGCAGCCTGGGTTCGGGCGTCATCGTCTCCCCGGACGGGCACATCCTGACGAACAATCACGTCGTCGCGGGCGCGGATAAGCTGACTGTGATCCTCAAGGACAAGAAAAGATACGAGGCCAAGGTCATCGGGACGGACCCGCTGAGCGACGTGGCGGTGATCAAGATCGCGGCCCAGAACCTCCCGTCGGCCGTCCTCGGCGACTCCGACGCGGTCCGGGTCGGGCAATGGGTCATCGCCGTCGGCAATCCGTTCGCCCTGCTGCGGACGGTGACGCACGGCATCATCAGCGCCACGGGCCGGTCCTCGGTCGGCCTGGCCGCCTATGAGGACTTCATCCAGACCGATGCGCCGATCAACCCCGGCAACAGCGGCGGCGCGCTGGCCGATCTCGACGGGAACGTCATCGCGATCAACTCGGCCATCTCCAGCCCCACGGGAGGCAATGTCGGGCTCGGCTTCGCCATTCCGATCAATATGGCCAAGTCCATCATGGCCGAGCTCCTGTCGAAGGGCCGGGTCATCCGGGGGTACCTGGGGGTGACCGCTCAAGACATCGACGAATCCCTGGTCAAGCCGCTCGGGCTCAAAGATACGAAGGGGGCCCTCGTCAGTGATGTGACTCCCGAGAGTCCCGCCGACGGGGCTAAGATCAAGCCCGGCGACGTCATCGTCGAATTCGACGGGAAACCGGTGGAGTCCAGCACGGATGTCCATAACCTGGCCGCCGCGACCGCCCCCGGAACCCGGGTCAAGATCGGCCTCCTCCGGGACGGGGAGAGGGTCGATGTCTACGCCACGTTGGGCGAACGGCCAGCGGCCAAGTCGCCCGCCACGCCCGCTCCTTCGGAGGGGCCGAAGGGGCCGACGAGCCCAAAGCTCGGGATCAGCATCCAGACCCTGACACCGGACATCGCCCGGCAGCTGGGTTATGGGTCCGATAAGGGCGTGCTCATCACCGACGTCGCCCCCGGCGGCCCCGGCGACGACGCCGAGCTCCAACGAGGCGACCTGATCAAGGAAGTCAACCGGGTGGCCGTGACCACGACCCGTGACTTCGAAGCGGCCGTCGCCGGGGCGAAGAGCGGCGACACTCTCGCCCTCCGCGTCAGGAGAGGGCAGGAAAACCTATTCATTCCGTTGAAGGTCCGATAAGGGCCCCTGCGGCTCCTTGAGCGAGGCCAGGATGGCCGAGGCGACCGGGCCGTAGCCCCCGCCCAGCCGGTGGCCGCCCGGGATCTCGACCGACTTGACCCGGCGGGCGTCGAGAGCGCCGCAGATCTGGTCCTTATCCCCCTCGCCATAAACGCACAGAATGGCCACGCTCGGCCTGATCTTCTGGATCTCCGGGATGACCGGAAGGGCGTTCCGGCCCGGCGAGCGGCCAAGCCAGTCGCCCAGATGGAACTCGAACTCGGCGCTCGCGCTCGGGCCCATCAGGACGACGGTGTCCACCGCGGCCTGGACGTCCTCGGGCAGCCGGTTCATCAAGAACGGCAGGACGTCCGCGCCGAGAGAGTAGCCGATGAGAACGGCCTGCTTTTTGTTCCAGGCCCTAAGATAGTGCCTCAGGATCCTTCCGAGTGCCGAGGCCGACTCTTCCGGGGTCTTTCTGTCCCAGAAATATTTGAGGGAGTTGAGGGCGACGACGGATACGCCGGCGGCCGCCAGAGCGTTCGAGAGGCCCCGGTCGGCGACGGCCCAGCCGCCGTCGCCGGTGAGCAGGACGCCCAGGACATCGCGCCCGGCCCCTTTGGCCGGGACCTCGATGAGGGGCAGGTCCTGGAGGCTCTCGACCGCGGCCTGATGCTCGACCGGCGGCGCGCTCGTGATGCGGCCGAAGGCCTGCTTGAACTGGGGCATCCAGCTCTGCTGGACCATGAAGCCGTGTCCGACCTTGGGGAGCATCATGATCTCGGCGTTTCGTGTCCGGCGGACGAAATCCTGGGTCGCGACGGGGGCGCAGACCTGGTCGTCCAGGCCCTGAAGAGCGACCCAGGGGACCTCGAGATTGGCCGAGGGCAGGAAGACGAATTCGCCCGGCTTGGCCCCCGTCTTCCATTCGAGCCCGCTCCCCTTGCAGAGGGGCTTGGGCAGGACGAGGTCGGGGCAGAACCCGAGACTGACCGCGCCTCGGAACTCCGCCGCCGGGGCCTGGACGAGAATGGCATAGACGAGGGTCGCGCCTGAGGAATAGCCGACCAGGACAGGGGGAATGTAGCTGGGCAGCCCGGCCGTTCGCTGGACGAACTTGCTCAATTCCTCGAAGTCCGAGGCCGGGTAAAAACACGCCTCGGTGCCGCGGGCCGACTCCCCCAAGTAATGGGTGATGTCGATCCCGGCCACGAGCGCGCCGAGCCCGGCCAGTGACCTGGCCATGTCGACGACCCCGAGATTCCAGCCTCCGTCCCCGGAGACGAAGAGGACGACCTGGGCCGCGGGGCCGGCGCTGCGATAGAGCGTGACGGGTCCGAAGCGGCCGAAGTCGACGACTTCTTCCGCGCCGGAGAGAAGGCCCGAACAGACCAGGACCAGGGCAACCAGGAGACGGCTCGTTTTCATGTCAGGGCCTCCTTTTCTTTTTCTTTGATCTTGGCCTTGAGCGTGGCCAGCTTCATCCCCGTTCGGCCCAGGGCCAGGAGCCCGAGCACCCACAAAGGGATCGAGAGAAGAACGTAGACGACGATGGAGAAACCCGCGGCGGCCGTCTTGTCCACGCCGAACAGGGTCAGCCCGAGGACACAGAAGAGCTGATACAGGCCGAGGTTCCCGGGGGCGCCGGGTATCACGGTGCCGAAGCGGACGATGAGAAAGACGGCGCCGCCCACCCAGAACGAGAGGCGCAGGCCGTAGGCCGCCATGATGAACCAGAAGGAGAGCGTCTGGAGCAAGAGGATCAGGAAGGAACCGGAGAACGCGGCCGCCGAAAGCCGGGTGAATCCGATCGACCGCAGCCCTTCTTCGAGCTTCCTGAGATTGAGGACGATCCAGCGCGTCGCCCTCCAGCGCATGAGCTTGCCCGGCCGTCCGGGGCGGGGCTCACGGGCCTTCCGGACCAGGAGGTAGACCAGGACCGCGGTCAGGGCCAGCATGGCCAAGCCGAAGACGTCGCCGGCCTGGAGCAGGTCACGCGGAAGCGGGACGAAGATCGCCGTGATGCCGATGCCGGCCGCGAGCCAGATCCCGTCGAAGAGCCGTTCCAGGGCCATCGAGGGGACGACCGCGACAAGGGGCGCCGCCATCCAGCGCGAGACCGGGTAGGCCCGGGCGAGCTCGCCGAGGTGGAACGGGACGACCTCGTTGAAGAACAGGCCGGCATAGACCGCCTGGGTGGCCTGCAGCACCGAGATCTTCCCAAGCGGCCTGAGCAGGAGACGCCAACGGGCGCCCTGGACGGCATAGCTCACAATGTCGAGAAGGACGCCAAGGGCCACCCAGCGCCAATCGAGCCCGGTGACGCTCTTCAGGAGCTTCGCCCACTCCACGTCGTGGAAGACCCAGAAAAGGCCCGCGGCGGCGATGATGTAGGCGGCCGCCCACCGCAAGACCTTCCTGGCGGGCGGCTTAAGCACTGGCCGCGACTCCGTCTTTCAGCCCCGAGACCCTGACCAGGGCGACGGCCAGACGGGGAAGGTCGAGCACGTTCCGGTAGACCGCATAGCGGGGCTCCCAATGCGTCGCGAACTTGGCCTTGTACCCGGCCAGGCCGCTGTAGCTGAACAGGAAATTCGATCGCTGGAGGAAATACTGGACGGCCCGCTCCTCCGCTCCGGCCTCCTCGCCTTCGCGAAAGCCCGACAGCGGGGCCAGCCCCAGACTGAACTTCTTGAACCCCTCGTGCCGCTGTCGCTCGAAGAGCCGGACGAAAAGGCTGTCCATGATCCCGTCGGGAGCGTCCCGGCGGTGCCGCATCAGGTCGATGGTCGTTTCTCCCGGGGCGTAGGAACGGATGACGTTCATGAAGGCCAGGATGCATCCGTCTGGCTGGACGGCGGTGAAGACGGGGGTCCGCCGGATCTCTTCCTCGGAGAAGACCCCGACCGTGAAGCCTCGTTCCCGCCGGCCCGGGATCTTGAGCCAATCATCCGAGACTTCCCGGACCCCCGCCAGAACGTCGTCGGGGACGGGAGGGTCGTAATAGACGGCCCGGAGGCCCGCCTTCTGGAATTGATTGATGGCGTGGCGGATGTGCTTCATCGACTTGCCGTCCAGGTTGAATTTTTCGAGATCGACGATCGCGTCGTCGCCGACCTTCATCTTCTTGAAGCCGGCCCGCCGATAGAGGGGCAGGAAGTCGGGCAGGGTCTGATAGAAAGCCAGCTTCCAATCGTTCTCCTCGCAAAACTCCTTGAACGCCCGGATGATCCCGGCGATCTCGTCCTCGGGTCCGACCGGATCGGCCAGGACCACGGCGAAGTTCCCGGCCATCCGGTAGGCGAGAAAGGCCTGGTTTGACGGGGAGAAGTAATACGTCTTGTCATCAAGAAGTTTGAACGGGTCGAGCGAGGAACGGCCGTGGGCTTCGAGAACTGCTGCGGCCCGGTCGCGCTCCAAGGGAAGGGTTCTGAGCCGATAGAAGACGGGCCGGAACAGGGAATACAGGACGTAGACGAGGGCGGTGATGGAGATGAGATCGAGTGAATCGAGGAACCAGGCGGCGAAGCGCGTCCGGGCGATGAGGGCGGGATCGCTCGCGAAAGCCAAGGCGGCGATCGTCCGTCGGATGCTGTCCGCGACGGAGAAATTGATCCCAAAATCCCTTTGGTCCAGGAACCAGAAGCCCAGGGTCCCGTAGAGCAGCGTGACGGCGAGCGCCGTCGCTAGTCTGGCGAGCGTCGAGCGGAAATCGGGAATGCTGCTCTTGACCGTAAAGCTTTTTCGGGCCAGAAAGAGGACGACCATAAGGAGGAGGGAGCTGGCCGCCTCTTCATAGTCCAGTCCCTTGGTCAGATGGAAGATGACCGACAGCCCCGCGAGGAGCATGACCAGACGGTAGGCCCTCTTCTTTCTCTTGAAAATGTTCAGGGAGGAGACGGCCAGGGCGAATCCGATGAGGAGTGAGAGGAAGCGGGAGATGTGCAGGAACTCCAGGGGGAAGACGTCGCTCAGGATCAAAATGCGCCCGGGGAGGGACCTCCCCGCAGCCGAGATGATGGTGACGATTCCGCTGCCGAGCGTGATCAACCCGACGGCGCGGACTATCAAGCGGGCGGAGATCGGCCTCCGGCCCTCGGAACTGGCCTTGGACCTGATCGGAACCTCCTCGCTACCGCTTTTCCAGGATCCCGATCCCGATATCGGCCGCGTCGGTATCCACGATCAGGAGAAGCGTTCCGCTGATCCGATAAAAGGTGATGTGGTGGACGACGCCGTTCACGGCGAAATCGCCCGTCCACCGGCCCGCGTCGGCGGCATCCGCCGTGAAGCTGCCGCTGAAGATCAAGCCGGCTGATGTCCGTCCCGCTTCGTTGATGTCGACGGTCCCGGTCAGGGCGCCCCCCGAAGCGGCCGACTGTCCGACCCAGTCGGTCTCCCCGGCTGTCCCGACGAACTGCAGGTTGACGGCGTAGTCGCCCTCGAAATCGCCCGGGGATTGAGGCACGATGTATCCGGAGGCGACCGCGCCGCCGTCATTATCCATGACCAGGGCCCCGCCTCCGCCGACGGCACTGTTCGGGTCGAACAGGTTGAGGGCCGGGGAGACGGCGAAGATCAGCAGCGAGGAGACGCTCCTCCGCTGGTCGGCCGCTGGAGGGAGACTCAGGGTCCCGACCCCGTCGCCGGCCATCGTGTAGCCGGCCTGGCCCGCGATCGAGGCGAACGTCGTCACCCCGCCGTTATTGAGGTCGGCGACGCCGGCCGCAAGATTGCCGGCCCCATCGGCCGAGAATTGGCCGGCCAGGGCCAGCGCCCCGAAAGTCGACCTCCCGGCCTCGGAGAGGACGTAGTCGCCGGCGAGCGAGGCGCTCGAAAACGTCGCGCTCGCGCCCGCATCCCCCTGACCGTACATGCTGCCCCCGGCCACGAGCGAGGGAGCGTCCGTTCCGATGAGCCGCAGCACCTGGCCCTGCACGGCATAATACGCGAAGGTCAGGCCGACGCTGAGCCCGAGAGTCCCGCGGCCGAACGCATCGGGCCCGGTCAGCGATCCGGTGATCGCGGATGAGAAAGTCAAGGCCGGCGTCATTCTCGAAATATGTGCCGCTCGTGACGCTCCCGGCCGAGGCATCCATGGTCAGGACGCCGCCCTGAGCGATCGGCGACCGGTTGACGATGTCCCCGCCCTGGGCCGTGAAGGCGAAGCGCGCCTCTGATCGCCGCCGGATCGAGGGCGCTCGAGGCCTGGGCGTCGAGGCTGCCGCTCGAGTTGGCCGTTCCGTCGAACTCGATGACGAGCGCGTGGCTGGCCGAAGTGACGGCGACGCTGAACGTCTCGACGCCGCCTTGAGGCAGGTTCGGGTTGTTCACATTGAGCGTGATGCTGCCCCGGCCGTCCGGCCCGATGGCGTAGGCGCCGGTCAGAGAGTCGGGCCCGGCCTGGATCGACTCGTCCGCATAGTCCTGTTCCCCCCCGGTGATATGGCCGTCGCCGTCAGCCAGGATCGTTCCGACGGCGGAATAGCTGCCGGAGCCGTTGACGCCCTGGACGGCAAGGACGTAGGCGCCGTTGAGCATGGCGTTCGAGCCGATGGGCACGACGGTGATGGTGAGGCTGGCCTTGGCGCCCGCATCCGCGGTCGCGGCCGCGCTGACGGTCACCGCGCCGGGGGATGCGGGAGCCGTATAAACGGTCGATGCGCCGCTCGCCGTGTGGGCCGGGACAAACGTCCCGCAGGCGCCGCCGGTGCAGGACCAGTCGACGCCGGCGTCAGAGGAATCGTTGCCGACATTCGCGGTCAGATTCACCGATTGGCCGACCGTCATGACGGCGGGAGCGCTGGTCAGCTGGATGACGACGGGCGCCCGGGTCTCCTGGGCGCAGGCGGAAAAGGAGAAGGCCGACGAGAGCCAGGGCCGCGGCCAGCCCGGCGGCGAGGGGACGGCCGACGATGCGCGATCATGGTCGCCCCCCGGCTACTTCTTCCTCGGGGGAGGCCGGCGGCGGCTGCCTCGACTGGCCGGATTGGCGGACCTGTTCGGCTTCCTGCCTGTGGCGCTCGGTCATCTGCTGTTGCTCGGCCTGGTGCTGCTTCTTCTGCTCGGCCGCCCGGGCCTGATAATCCTGCTGGACTTTGGCCTTCTCTTCGGCGCTATTCATCCGGCTGGCTTCTTGAGCGCGACGGCGTTCGAGGCTCTTCCGCTCCTCGGCTTGGCTCTGCATCAGCAGGGATCGCTGCTCGGCCTGGCTCTTCCGGACGGCGGACTCCGGCGCCGCGCCTCGCTCCTGCGGCCGCGGCTCGAAGATCCGGGCCGGGGCCAGCTCCCGCCGGGCCTGGTCCCGGTTGAGGAATTCTTTCGGCCGGGCGCCCGAGGACTCGCTGATCGACGGCCGATAGAGGCGGGCCTCCCGGCCCGACACCTGGGGCGCTCCCGGCCTGTCGGAATCGACCAGGTTGTAGCGCGTGACGCCGCGTCCGGTGACACGCTGGATGGTTTCCGGATCGATCCCGTTATTCACCATCCGGTCGCCCCGGAAATCGAAATTGTTGCGGATCTCCGTGTTGCCGACGATCGTCGCGTTCCTTTCAAAGGGAAGAACATACCGGCGCATGTCCCGGTCGAGGAAATGCGACCCGCCGACGAACACCCAGGAGTTGAGCGGGATGCCGAGGGCCATCGCGTCGAAATCGATGCCGGGGCGGAAATCGAAACCGGGGGGAATGGGCGCCCATCCGAAATAGAGATCGCTCCACCTCCAGGTGACCCAGGCCGGGCCCCAGACGGTTCCGGGGGTCCAAAACCAGCCAAAATCGTCGTCCCAGCCCCAGCGGCCGTAGTGGAACGGCATCCAGCCCCAGTCGAGATCGGACATCCAGGTCCAGCCGTAATCGGTCCAGATCCAATCCCCGTCGGAATAGGGCCTCCATCCATAGCCCATATGCCTGGGACACCAGACGTAGCCATACGGATCGAGACTGATCCAGCTCCCGAAGGGGGCCAGGTAGTCATAACAATAGCCGATATCGAGAGTGGCTCCGAAGGCCTGGGGGGCTCCCGGAGGGGCGCTGCCGGGTCCTGAGCCAGGGTCGGCCGCCCGCAAGCAAGGGAGCGCCGGCCAGGACGACCACTGTGACCAGACTTAGCATCAGAAGGAATCGTTTCATTTGAGCCTCCTTTGACGACATCGATTATGCAAACTCTATGCCATTTGCCTGATTCCGCCGGACGGCGGGGCCGCCGCCGCGGAGCCGCCCCTCTCCTCCCTATGATCCTCCGATATCGCCGGCAAAGCAGCCCTTTCGACGGCTTCTCCCCCTCCCCCCGGTCCGCCTTGAAGGACGACAGGACCCCGGCGCATCCTGTCCCACAGGATATTCGAGCAGCCGGAACGGCCGATTTGGACGGGAGTCGCCCGCCGTCAAGGGGAGAGGCCGCGGAATATCCTTGGCACAAAGATTGCATCTTCTTCCCGAGAAGAGGAGGTTAAGCATGAAAATCTTCAAATCCATCCTGCTCGTTTTGCTCCTGAGCGCGGCCGCGTACGGCCAAACCGAGGACCTCGGCATGGGGGCCTTCGCCAGCGAACGGGGGCCGATCCTGGTCGCCGTCGACGCCGCCCTGGTCGACTTCCAGATCAAAAGCCCCTATGTGATGTTCGTCTTCTACATGGCGGCCAAGAATCAGAACAAGGACATCGTCGTCAGCCGCGACACGATCACCATGACCTACCAGGGCCAGGAGTACAAGATGCCGACGTTCAAAGAGCTCCGCGAAAACTACAACGGCGAGATCCACGATGTCGACTTCTATCGCCACCTGGGCAAAGAAGGCATCATCTCCGCCTGGGTCCGCTTCTACAATTTCCCCCAGAGGGCGGACTTCTTCCCGCCGCTCACGATGCGCGGCACGCTGTCCGTCGATGAGGGCTCCATGTACGGCTTTACCGGGTTCAGGACGAAAGTCTATTTCAAGAACCCCGGCTTCAAGAAGGGCGACAAGGTGACGTTCAAGGTCTGGGATAAGAAGGATCCGAGCATCTCCGGCCAGGTCGACGTCGTCCTCGACTGACGTCTTCTGAGCATTCAAAAGGGAGGTTTCCCATGAAAGCACGGATGATACTGACGGTTGGTCTCTTCGCGCTCCTCGCCGCGGCTGCGGCCTACGGGCAGAATGCGATGATCCGGGCACAGATCGACTTCCCCTTCATCGTGGAGGGCAAGACTCTTCCCGCGGGAACCTATGATTTCGCGCGGGACGACACGGCCTCGGTCTTCAAGGTGACCGATGGAAGCAAGGACATGGCCATGGCTCAGATCGCTGACGCGGGTCGCCGCCGGGATGCATACGTCCCCGGCGGACGGCCACGTGGTCTTCGACAAGATCGGCGACGCCTATACGCTCGCGGAGATCTGGATCCCCGGCCAGGACGGCTATATCCTGGCGGTCACGAAGGCCAAGCACGAACACAGGATCATCAACGTCAAGTACTTAGACTCACGGGGTCCCGGCGCACGGGGAAAGCAACGGGGGGGTGCGCCGGGACCCCGAAATTTCGATGAGCTGAATCTCGAGCCGGTCCCTTTCGAGGACCGGACATCACACCCGCAGGCACGGACCTTTTTCAGGATCGGCCTGGCATCCCTACTTTTTTTATAGGGAATGGAACCTTTTGGCGGGACCCGACGTCTAAAAGAGTGTAAAGACAGAAGAAAACAAACAAGGAAAGAGGAGAATATCATGAAGATCAGAACGAAACTGGCCATCTTGTTGATCGCCGTGGTCCTTTCGCTCGCCGGATTCGGGGTCCTCGCCGGCGCCCTGTCGGTGGACAAGATCATGGCCTATGCGACGCCGTCGACCGAGATCAGCGTCACCATAACCAGCTGAGCCTTCCCCGTCCCGTTCTCGGGGGGCTCCCGGACGGCCGGGAGCCTCGACCGGACGGCAAAAGGCACGAGGGGGACACGCTTTGAAGATCCGCAGCGACACGATCCGATCGATCGACGATTACGTCGCCGGATTTCCCGAGGGAACGAAACGGCTCCTTGTGGAGCCGCGTCAAACGATAAGAACCCCGGCGCCGCGCGCCGAAGAGAAGATCGGGACTTTCTGATCGTCAAGTCCCGCGTCTCGGGAACATCCCTTTCCGACGCATCCCCGGAAACAAGCGATTTCCGCGAATTCAAGGCGAGGGGTCGAATGGGTCTGGGATGGCCGGCCGCCCGGAGTCTGGCACGTATCTTGCCGGATGAGAGTTGACGCGGGTTCGGCGCTGGCCCCGACGCGCGTCGCAAGGCCTGGAAGCCCCGGGGGGAGCGAGCCGCCTTGAGAAACGGCCGCGCGGAGGCCGACGCCGTGGGCCCGCGGAGATCAGTCAGGAGGGCAAGATGAAAAAGATGGTGATCGGCATGCTGGTCGTTTTCTCGGTCTGCGTGGTGGCGGCTCGTCCGGCGCCCGCTCAGATGATGCAGAAGGCGGAAGGCGGGATGATGATGACGAAATCGGCCGCAGACCTGGGGATGGCCATGCGGAAGCTCTGGGAGGACCATATCACCTACACCAGGAACTACATCGTCAGCGCGCTGGCGCGTTTGGAGGACCAGGGGAAGATCGCCGAGCGGCTTCTGAAGAACCAGGATGACATCGGGAACGCGATCAAGCCGTTCTACGGGGACGCGGCCGGGGCGAAGCTCACGGCCCTTCTCCGGGATCATATCCTCATCGCCGTCGACGTCGTCAAGGCCGCCAAGGCCGGCGTCGCCGCCGACCTCGACGCGGCCAGCAAGAAATGGACCGCGAACGCCGACGATCTCGCGGCGTTCTTGAGCGGGGCCAACCCGAACTGGGGGCGCGCACAAATGGCGGACATGCTGCACAAGCACCTGGATTACACGACCCAGGAGGTCGTCTCGCGGCTCAAGAAAGACTGGGGAGCGGACATCGAGGCGTACGACAAGGGCCACGCGCACATGCTGATGTTCGCCGATATGCTGACCCAGGGGATCGTGAAGCAGTTCCCGGCCAAGTTCAAGACCTGAGCGTCCGGGCTCAATCCACCGGCCCTCCGCCGGGCTCCCGGCCCTGAATGTCCTTGACTTATCCCCGGCGCAGGGATATTTTTGGGCCAGGCGACCGACGTGGGGGCCCGGCTTTTTCCCCACCACTCTCGCCCTGCATCAGGCCCAAGATCATTCATTCTTGCCGGATACACGGGAGGCAATATGCTAAGGAAGGCGCTGATTCTTCTCGCTGTCACGGCCGTCCTGGGCGGCGCCGGCTGCAAGAGCAGCACAGGTCCGCAGGACGAATCGGACTTCATCGGGACCTGGAGCGCGACCAAGGCGGAGTACGTGAGCATCGCCGATTCGAACACGAAGGCCGACATCGTCGCCCGGGGATCGACCTTGACCCTGGTCTTCGCCTCCAGCACGTTCGTCCTGACGATCACCGATCCGGGCCAGGGCCCGGAGATCTTCAGCGGAACGTGGTCCGCATCCACGGATGTCATGACCCTGACGTGGACGTCGGGGATGTCCGGCGAGAGCCAGTTCGATTGGTCCCTGGACGACGACGAGCTGACAATGACCGGAGGCCACATGCAGTTCGACTTCACCCCCGGCAGCCCGGAAGAGGCCATACTGAATCTGATCCTCGTCCACCAGTAGAACGGCCACGGTCCCGATCTCTCGCCCGGGCTCGATGCGTTGAGGTTTGCGTCAGGGACGGGCCCCCGGTCTCGCCAGCGCCCGGCCGGATAGCCGGATCCCCGCCCATCCTGTATAATCTCTGGAGAAAAGGGTCCGCATGAGCGTCATCATCGTCGTCCCCACATATAACGAATCGGGAAATCTGGCCCGGATGGCCGAGGCGCTCCTCGCATTGCCCGTCCCCGGATTGCGCCTGCTCGACGTGGACGACGAATCCCCCGACGGGACCGGCCGGCTGGCGGACGAATTGGCCGCCGCATCGCCGGGCCGGATCGCCGTCCTCCACCGGCACGGCCGGCGCGGCCTGGGCCTGGCTTACATCGACGGATTCCGCTGGGCTCTCGAGAACGGGGCCGAGGCCATCGTCCAAATGGACGCCGATTTCTCTCATTCGCCCGCCGACGTCCCCCGCCTGCTGGAGAAGCTGGCCGATTATGACGTCGTCGTGGGCTCGCGCTACGTTCGGGGCGGCAGCACCGACGATGAGTGGGGCCGAGGCCGGCGCGTCCTGAGCCGATCGGCCAACGCCTACGCCCGGACGCTCCTGGGGCTCAAGACTCACGACGCGACAGCCGGATTCAAGGCTTGGCGCAGGTCGGCGCTCGAGGCTATCGGCCTGGAGCGCATCCGCTCCAACGGCTACCTCTTCATGGTCGAGATGACCTATGTTTGTGAGCGCCTGGGCCTCGGCGTCGGCGAGGTCCCGATCCATTTCACCGAGCGGCGAACCGGCCGGTCTAAAATGAGCCTTCGGGTCAAGCTCGAGGCCGCCGTCGGCCTCCTCGGTGTCTGGCGGTCGCACCATCGTCTTCGCCCGGCCGCCTGAGCCCTTCAGATACTCCTGACGGACCCGACGGAGCTCGGCCAGCTCGCGGGCGTTCGTATCCAGGCAGAAGACCCTGTCCGGCAGCAGCCTCGCCAGCAGGACCGGGGGTTCCTGGTTCATCACGATCGACATAGATCGTGTTCACCTCTCCGATGATAGTCCCCGCTTCCGGAGGGTCTCAATGCGAGGGCGGGACTCCCGGCGCGGCGGGAGCCGTCTTCCGGAAGGGCCTCGACTGCGCTATAGTAGTGCCGTCGAGACGGGGATGAATGTACCGACGCTGGCCATTGACGATCTCACAAAACGCTATGGCCCTGTCCGGGCCCTCGACGGCGTGAGCTTCTCCGTCGAAGCGGGGGAGGTTTTCGGCTACCTCGGCCCGAACGGAGCCGGGAAGACGACAACGCTCCGCATCATCCTCGGACTCGTGCACGCCTCGACAGGCCGAGTGACGGTCTTCGGGGGGGCGCCGGCGGATTTTCGCACCCGGCGCGAGATCGGCTACCTGCCCGGAGAAATGCGGCTTTACGGCGAGATGACGGGGAGGCGGCTCCTCGACTACTTCGCGGGCTTTCGCATCGCCGGCCCGCCGGTCCTCCGGGCCAGGCTTCTTGCCGCCCTCGGCCTCGAGCCTGCCGACCTGGCGCGTCGGGTCAAGTTCCTGTCCCACGGGACCCGGCAGAAGATCGGTCTCGTCATCGCCATGCAGCACGACCCGCAGCTGCTCCTTCTCGACGAGCCGACGACGGGGCTCGACCCGCTCGTTCAGAAAGCCTTCCGCGACCTGGTTCTCGAGTTCGCCGCCCGGGGCCGGGCGGTCTTTTTCTCGTCGCACGTGCTGTCCGAGGTCGAGGCCGTCTGCGGACGCGTGGCCATCCTCCGTGCCGGGAAGCTCGTGGCCGTCGAATCCGTGGACGATCTCCGGGCCCGCATGCTCCGTCGTCTCGAGGTGAGGTTCAGGGGGGACGCGCCGCTCGATCTCGGGGCCGTCGCGGGGGTCGCTCGGACGGAGGTCGAGGGCCGAGATGCCAGGCTGTGGATCCGGGGCGACGTCAATCCCGTCCTGAGGCGCATCGCCCGCGAAGAGGTCGAACGCTTCGTCTTCCCCGAGGCCGAGCTCGAGGACATCTTCCTGACATACTACAGGGACGGAGGATGAGGAACCTCCTGAGACGCCTGGCCGGCCGCTATGGGCTCTTCCTCGGCGTGGCCGCCGCGGTCATGGCCGGATTCGAATTCGTCATCTGCGCCGTCGTGTCGTCCATCGACGTGCCGACGCTCTTCGCCGAGCTCATGAAGAGCCTCCCGCCGGTCATGAAGGACGTCATCGGACAGTATATCGGCGGCTTCAGCCCGGCCGACCTGCTGGCCTTCGGCTGGAATCATCCGGTCGCGCTGGCCATCGGCGGCGCGGTGGCCGTCGTTCTGGCATCCCGGGCCGTGGCCGGAGAGATCGAGGCGGGGACGCTCGAGCTCGTTCTGAGCCAGCCGATCTCGCGAGGACGATATTTCGCCGGACAGATCGCCTTCGCGGCGGCGGCCTTGGCCGTCCTAAGTCTCGCCGGGGCCGCGGCGACTTTCGTCGGGCAGCGCCTCTATGGTCTCGACGCCCTCGGGACGAAGCCGCTGGCGCTCCTTGCGGCGAATTTCTTCCTGCTCCAGGCCGCCTGGTTCGGCGTGACGCTTCTTGTCTCGGTCTTCGGGAGGGAGGCGGGCCGCGTGGCCTTCACCGGGTTCTTCGTCGCTCTCCTGTCCTATCTGATCCAGGTCATCGCCGAGATCTGGCCGAAGGCGGCCTTCCTTCGCCCCTATTCGCCCAATGCCTACTATGATCCGCGGGTGATCATGAAGACGGGGGCGTTGCCGGCCGAGTCCGTGGCCGTGCTGGCCGGGATCGCCGTCGTGGGCGCGGCGCTCTCGTTCTGGCGCTTCGAGCGGCGGGACGTCCCTTAGGAGTCCGCCCGCGTGATGACCTCGACGCCGTCCTCCGGTCCTTGATCGGGGTCCCGGCGAGCTAGCGGGAACGGACGAGGCGCACGGGGCCGAAGAGACCCGACTCCGCGAATTCCCCGTAGCTGTTGTTGATCAGGTTGGCGACGCGCACGCGGATCTCGTTCCGGCCGGGACGCAGGACTTTCCCGACGTCGAACACGTACGGGCCCCAGAGCCGCGAGCCGCAGCTCTTTCCGTTCACCCAGACCTCGGCGGCGTGCCCGACCTTTCCGAGATCGAGGCTCAGGCCCTTTTCGGGTTTTTCGACGATAACCGTGCCGGTGTAGTCGAGAAGGCCGCTGAACTTCTGCAGGCCCCAGGCGCTCCAATCGTCGAGGGGCTTCTCGACGCCCTGGACGAATTCAGCCGGCGGGGTCATCGGGAATTCCATCACGGGCTGGATGGCGGGATCGTAAGTGATCGTCCACGGCCCCTCGACGGCCGCGACGGGCTCGACGGCGGGCAGCCGTTCGGGAGGACCGACATGGGCCGCCTCCCGCGGATCGAAGACGAGCCAATAGGCCTCATAGGGCTTGAAGACCAGCCTCAGAACGCTGTTCCCCTCCGTTTCGGTCGAGGTCACGGGACGGATCAGGCCCGTCTCGCAATCCCATATCGAGGCGGCGCCCCTCGCGCCCCGGACCGCGACCTCGCTCGCCTGCCAGACGTCGGCGTTGTTGGCCAGCCAGATGAAGTCGCGGCCGTCGACACGGCGATGGTGACGGAGCAGCGGGAACGCTCCCGTCTTGAAGACGACCTGGCCTTCGAGTCCGGGGGCGGGACTCCCGGCTTCGAACAGCGTCTTCAGGCCGCCCTCCGGACAGGCCATGAAGGTCGGCTGGGAGCGGAGCGCATCCATCAGCTCCTTCATCCGCGGGTCGCCCCAGCCCTGCTCGGCGGACGCCGTGGGGAGCTCGGCCAGAGCGTAGATCCGGCCGCCGGCCTTGGCGAAATCGACCATCTTCCGGGCGGCTTGGAGCGGCAGAATGTCGAGGGCCGGCAGGATCAGGGTCCGGAAGGCGAATTCGCCGCGGACAAGGCTCGCCTTGCGGACCTCCATCTGCTCGAGATAGAACCGATCGCCGATCAGGAATTCGATCCCGGCCGCGGTCAGGTCGTCGACGGCCTGGGCATAGACCCTGTCGATGGCATTGATCCGCTTTCCCGCCGGGTTATCCTCCGCGAAGGACCACATGTTGACGTCAAGGAGCCCGGCGTCGGCCTGCAGCCAAGCCGATTCGATCGGGTTATAGAGAACGACGTCGGCCGCGGCATGCCCCATCGAATTGACGAAGCTCGCCCGCCGCACGAAGTCGGTCCACTTGTGGAGGTACGGGAACATCGGGTTCTCCGCGTACCAGTCGGGGGGCCAGGGATTCCCGGTGAGCTTCCGGGTCGTGAAGACGCCGTGAGGGATGACGTGGCTCATGCCCCAGGCCGTGACGGCGTTGGCGGCCTGCTTGAGAAAAGCGGGGTTGAAGGTCCCCCAGGGCGTCCCTTCGGCCGCCCCCGCGCCCATGAGCTCGGTCACGGCCCGGGTGTTCCCGAATTCGGCCACCGACTCGATCTCCTTGAAATCGTGGACGCGGAGGGCCTTCCGGCCCAGGCAGTCCTGGCCCGGCATGGTCACGCTGCGGAGCATCTTCAGGTGGTCGCCGACGGCGGAGACCTGGGGCTGGATGCCCTCTTCCCAAAAATGAACGGTCGTGGACATGCCGCGCTTCTCGTGCCAGTCGGTCACGGCCCGGAAGTCCTCGGCGTAGATATCGGAGACGAGGTCGAACCATTCCCAGCGGGCCCGGGCGAAGACGCCTTCGACGTCCCGGTCGACGGAGAGAGGCAGCCAGAGGCGGATGTCCCGGCCGTAACGTTCCTTGTAGCGTTCGTCGAGAGTCGACGACCAGGCCAGGCCCCAGCCGTAGTCGCCCTCGTTGTCGATGAAGTCGCCGGGGACGGAGCGGCCGAGCCGGTCGCCGAGGCGGCGGGCATAGGGCTCGAGCGCGATCTCGATGAACGCCGGAGCCAGGCGGGAGTCGAGATAGTTGACGTTCGATCCGTCGGCCCCGGGGTGGCTGTAGGTGTTGAAGACATAGATGCGCCACGTGCCGCCCGCGGGCGCTTTCCAGAGAAACGACCCGCCGGCGCCGATGACCTGAAGCGACCGGCTGAGGATCATGGCCGGTCCCGGGCCCGGGCCGGCGGCTGCGGAAGCGGCCCGGCCGAGCTCCGCGGCGACGGCAAAAAACGACGCCGGGACCTGGATTTCGGAGCCGCCGGAAACTTCGCGGGTTTCCCAGCTCAGGGATACGGCGCGAAGATCGGGATTGGCGTCGAGCACCCGACCGTTGGCCCTGAAGCTCGGCCACCAATATTCGTCACAATAGCCGAGATAACTCCGCCGGGCCTCGGCCTCTTTCAGGGCGGCGTCGAACGAAGCGAACCACGTGTCGCCGAGCCACTCCGCGTCGGGGAGGTCGGGTGTCCCGACCATGGACCGGCGCGCGTGGGCGTAGCCGGGGTTGAAGCGCTGGCCGGCCATGACCTGTGACATCTCGGCCATCTTGGCGGGGTCGAGCGGCTCGTCCCAGAACCAGAAGATGAACGGGGCATAGATCATGTCCGGATCCTGAAAGGATGCGCGGACCTTCTCGAAAGGCATGGAGGTCCTGATCCCCCGGTTCGCGGGCTCGGGCGACACGGCCGCCGTCCGCGAGCGGCACGACTCAAAGAGACCCGCCGCCACGATCAAGAGTGCAAGGATCATGATCCGCGGGCGCATCGAAAGTCGGGACATCGGGATCTCCTTTTTTCGCGCGGCCGAAGACCGCGCGCGTGCGGCTCGGGGAGGGGCCCTCCCGGTTACAGGCTCATGATATTCACGGCGCCGGGCGGGTGTCAATATCTTCAGGCTCGCCGAAGGGCGGCGCGGCCCCGGCGAATCCCCGAAGGCCGGATTCTTTCCGGCGCCGCGGGACAAGGGGCCGGATTTCCCGTCCCTCAGGCCGTCCTTCCCCAAAATGCCCTTGGCACGCCGTTTGCATATTGAAGGATACTAGCGCGGCGGCCTGCGCCCGTGGTGAGGATCGGATATCCTCGCGGGATTTGAAGTCGAAAGGCAAAGAGGAGGGAGAAATGGCCCGGTACGGAAAAGCGTCTCAGGAAAAGGTCGGCGAAGTCCTCGAGGAATTCGAGGAGGGGAAGCTGAAGAGCGGCCGGAGCGGGAAAAAGGTCCGCAGCCGAAAACAGGCCATCGCCATCGGCCTGTCGGAAGCCCGAAAGGCGGGGGCCAAGGTTCCTCCCGCTCCGCACAAATAGTCTCGGAAGCTCCCAGGCGGGTAAAGACATGACCTTCATGCATCTGGTCGTCCTGTTGGCCGTCGCCGGCGTCGTGGGCGCGATCGGCCAGTCACTGGCTGGTTTCTCACGGGCGGGCTGCCTGGGATCGATCGCGCTGGGTTTCATCGGGGCGCTGATCGGGATGTGGCTGGGCCGGACGCTCGGGCTGCCGATGTTATTCGTCATCCGCATCGGAGGAACACAGTTTCCGATCGTCTGGTCGATCATCGGCGCGGCGCTGTTCGTCGCCGTTCTGGGCCTCCTGACGAGAGGCCGGGCTTAGAAGATCAGGAGGAGACGATGAAATTGACGAAGCAGCCGAGCAGGCTTCTGCTCGGCATCTGGCTGGTGATGACGGGGCTGATCGGGCTGCTTGGCTTGGGCTTCGCGGGCATGGGCATCCTCATGGCGATCCTGGCGATCGCCGCGGGCGCATTGACCGCCCTCGGCCAATAGAGCGGCCGGGACGATCCGGGAGAGTCTTTTCGGCCGGGCCCGCAGCCTTCGGGCCTCGTCAATATGGGGTCGTCAACAAGTCCGTGCCGGTTTCCTCCCCTGAAGGACGGCATCCTGCCCTTCGGGACGCCTCGAGGCCGGACCGGCGGGGTCGGCGCATGGCCTCCCCTGAAGGACGACCGGCCAAGCCGGAACTCATCTGGCATGTTTGTTGCTTTGATCTTTATAGGAAGCCGAGTTCGAGGTGCACATTTTGTACGGGGTGAACCTGAAAAAGAAAAGAGACGGCCGGCAGGGCGTTGGCCCGCTTCTGGCTTGGATCGCAGCCATGACCATGTGGGCCTCAACGACCAGCCCCGCCGTCGCCCCGGCCCCTGTCCCTCACGCCGACGGATCGGCCGCCGCGGACCGGCCTGGAATCACGGAACATGTCGGCGCCGACATTCCGGGAGACATTCTCGTCGTCGACGACCGCGGCCGATCCTGGAAGCTCGCGGACTTGACCGACCGTCCGGTCATCCTGGCACTGGTCTATTACAGCTGCGAGCATGTCTGCCCCCAGGCCCTCGGAGCGCTGGGGCAGCTCGTCTCCGCTTTGCCGCTGACGCCGGGCGCGGACTACAAGCTCGTCACCTTCAGCTTCGACGCCGCCGACACCCCGCAAGACGCGGCCGCGGCCAAGAGAAACTACATCAAGCCCTTGGGCCCCGGCTTTCCGGCCGAAGCCTGGACGTTCCTGACGGCTTCGCCGGAAAGCATCGGGAAATTGACCGACTCTCTCGGCTTCCGCTTCGAGAGGCAGCCCCACGGCTTCATCCATCCCTCCGTCCTGGTGATCTTGGGTCCGGGCGGGAGGATCTCGGGCTACGTCCATGTCTCCAGGACGGCCTACGGCGTCGGCTATCCGGTGATGTTCTCGCCCGTCGCGATCGGCGCCTCCCTCCGAAGGGCGGCCGCCGGCGACTCGGAAGCCGAAGACCCGGCCCCGCTCCTGTTCTGCTACCCCCATGAGCCTGAAGGCCAGCCGCGCTTTTACGGGCTCCTGTCGGCCCTCGGCGCCGTCACGCTGGCCTTCCTGGGCGGACTGTTCCTCTATCTCTCCGTCGGAAGGAAGCGCCCGCGGGCAGCGTGAGATGACCATGATGCCGACCGCCGCTCGCTCCGGAGGCACCGCCATGCCCGACCAACCCGGCCCGAAGACCGAAGTCTCGTTCTACGCGAACAGAGGACGCCTCCGCGGCCTGGCCGCCTGGATGATGTCGACCGACCACAAGCGCATCGGCATCATGTACCTGGGCGCGCTCCTCTCGTTCTTTTCGATCGGCGTCACCATCGGCGTTCTGATGCGCCTGAACCTCATCGCTCCGGGCGCGCTCATGCAGGCCCAGACCTACAACGAGCTCTTCACGATCCACGGCCTCATCCAGATCTTCCTGTTCATCATTCCCGGGATCCCCGTCGCCTTCGGCAATTTCTTCCTGCCCATCCTGATCGGAGCGCGGGACGTGGCCTTCCCGCGGCTCAACCGGCTGTCCTGGTGGCTCTATGTGACCGGGGCCCTCATCGTCTTCCTGTCCCTCTTCATCGAGGGCAAGCCGCCGGACACGGGCTGGACGTTCTATGCCCCGTACAGCATCCGGACTCCGACCAACGTCAGTGTCGCCGTCCTCGGCGTCTTCGTCCTGGGGTTCTCCTCGATCCTCACGGGGCTCAACTTCGTCACCACGATCCACCGCCTCCGGGCCCCGGGCATGGGCTGGTTCCGCATGCCCGCGTTCTGCTGGACGCTCTACGCCACCGGCTGGGTCCAGATGCTGGCGACGCCCGTCCTGGCCATCACCCTCGTGTTCATCATCCTCAGCCGGGCCTTCGGCGTGGGCTTCTTCGACCCGGCCCGCGGCGGCGATCCCATCCTGTTCGAGCACCTCTTCTGGACCTACTCGCACCCGGCGGTCTACATCATGGTCCTGCCGGCCATGGGCATCATCAGCGAGATCATCCCCGTGTTCTCGAAGAAAACCCTCTACGGCTATACCGCCGTGGCCATGTCGGCCCTCGGCATCGCCATCCTCGGCTACGCCGTCTGGGGCCACCACATGTTCACGAGCGGCATGAGCGACACGGCCCGGGTGATCTTCTCGTTCCTGACGTTCCTCGTGGCCGTGCCGAGCGGAGTCAAAATCTTCAACTGGATCTCGACCCTCTACAAGGGCTCGATCACGCTCGACGCGCCGCTCATCTTCGCCCTGTCGTTCATCTTCCTGTTCTCGATCGGCGGCCTGACCGGCCTGATCATCGGGTCGCTCGCGCCCAACCTCCACGTCCACGGGACCTACTTCATCGTGGCCCACTTCCACTACGTCATGTTCGGCGGGGCGGGCTTCGCCATCCTGGCGGGACTCCACTACTGGTTCCCGAAGATGTTCGGACGGATGTACAGCCAGCGGCGGGCCAAGCTCGGCTGGCTCATCCTGTTCATCGGCTTCCAGTTCCTTTACTTCAGCATGTTCCTCCTCGGCTACAAGGGCATGCCGCGGCGCTCGTTCGATTATCCCGCGGAATTCCATGCCCTGAATGTCGTTTCCACGGTCGGGTCCTGGATCCTGGTCACGGGGCTCGTCATCATCTTCAGCAACCTCATCCGGGCTCTGTTCAAGGGCGAGCGGGCGCCCCGGAACCCGTGGGGCGGGAAGACGCTGGAATGGCAGATCCCCTCCCCGCCCCCGGCGGAAAACTTCAGGACGCTCCCGGTCATCTCCGATACGCCTTACGATTACGGGCCGGAGTGAGGCCATGAGGAACGAAGCCCAGGCCGCGACGCCCGCCGGAGAAGCCCGGGGAGGGCCCTCCGACGAAGCCGGGAAGAGGATCGGGATGTGGTTCTTCCTCTTCACCGAACTCCTGTTCTTCGGCGGCATGTTCCTGCTCTATTCGATCTACCGCTACAAGTTCGCGGCGGATTTCCATCGCGCCGCGACCGACGAGAACCTGGTCCTGGGCTCGGTCAACACCGCCATCCTGCTGACGAGCAGCCTGGCCATGGCCCTGGCCGTCGCCGCGGCCCGGCGGGGGGAGACCCGGCGGTCGATCGCCCTTCAGCTGACGACCATCGGCCTGGGGACGCTCTTCCTGGCCATCAAGGGCGTCGAGTGGGCGGCCAAGATCGGGCGGGGTATCTACCCGAACGGCCCGACCCTGCTCGGGCTCAAGAACGGCGAGATCATCTTCTTCGGCCTGTACTTCACGATGACGGGCCTCCATGCTCTTCACGTCCTCATCGGGATCATCGTCATCGCCTTCATGGTCCGTTATACCAAGCGGGGCGTCATCGGCCCGGACCGCTATTCGCGTCTCGAGAACACCGGCCTTTACTGGCATTTCGTCGATATCGTCTGGATCTATCTCTTTCCGCTTTTTTACCTGATCACCTAGGAGGCGGACGATGGAGAAATCCGGCGCTGGCGCGAGACCGTCCGGCGTGGCGGCCGCGTCGGACGGGACCGATGTCGTCGTCTGGCTGGCCTTGCTCTTCTTCCTGGGCCTGACGATCGTCGTGGCCCGGCTCGGGATGCCGTCCTTCGGCGTGGCCGTCAACCTGCTCATCGCGACCGTGAAGGCCGGGCTCGTTCTCGTCTTCTTCATGCACCTCAGGTCCGAGGGCCGGTTCCTGAAGATCATGCTGGGCGTCGCGATCGGGGCCCTGACGGCCGTGATCCTCCTGACGTTCAGCGACGTGATGTTCCGGAGGTGACCGATGTTCACGGGAGCGGCGGTATCCACGGGCAAGGTCGACAGCGCGTTTTTTTTCATCGTCGCCTCGGCCGCGGTCCTGCTCCTCCTCGTGACGACCGTCATGGTCGTTTTTCTTCTCCGCTACAATGCCCGGCGCCGGCCCCGCTCCGAGACGGTCAAGGACAGCACGGCCCTGGAGATCGTCTGGACGGTCATCCCGCTGGCCCTGGTCATGGTCATGTTCTATTTCGGCTGGGTCGATTTCGAGTTCATCCGCAACGCGCCGGCCGGGGCCATGCCGGTCGAGGTGACGGCGCGGCAATGGTCGTGGCTGTTCCGGTACGCCAACGGCCGCGAGGACGACGTGCTGCGGGTGCCGCTCGGTCAGCCAGTCCAGCTGACCATGACCTCCCTCGACGTCGTTCACAGCCTCTACATCCCGGCCTTCCGCATCAAGGAGGACTGCGTTCCCGGCATGAAGACCCACCTCTGGTTCGATGCCGACGAAACGGGCGCGTACGAGCTCTTCTGCACCGAGTACTGCGGGGTCGGGCACTCCCACATGCACAGCCAGGTCATCGTCATGCCGGCCGCCGATTTCGCCCGCTGGTACGCGGCCCCCGAGGAAATGGGGCAGCCGGCCCTGGGGCTCAAGGCCCTCAAGAACAAGGGCTGCCTTGGCTGTCATTCGCTCGACGGTTCGCGGAAGGTCGGGCCGACGTTCAAGGGGCTCGTCGGGAGACGGCAGACGGTCTTGTCGGCGGGCCGGGAACGGACCGTCACGGCCGACGCCGCCTACATCAGGCAGTACGTCCTCGATCCGAACCGCGACGTCATCGAGGGCTACCCGTCCATCATGCCCAAGATCCCCGTGACCGCGGAGAACCTGGACGCGATCCTGGCCTACCTGGAGACGCTCAAGTGAGAGCCTCGCCGGCGCCGCCGTCCCTGCCTCTGAGATACCTGGCGCTCTGCAAGCCGGGGCTGGTGCTTCTCGCCGCGGCGGCCGCGGCGGCGGGTTATCTCCTCGCCTCGCCGCGCCTGTCGGGGGGACTCGCCGGAGCGGGGGCCGGCGTCCTCGTTCTGGCCGCGGGGGCCGCGGCGCTCAACGAGTACCAGGAGAGGGATCTCGACGCCCGCATGGACAGGACGAGACACCGGCCCATCCCGTCGGGCCGGATCCGTCCGGCGTTGGCCCTCGGCTTCTCGGCGATCCTCCTGGCCGCGGGGCTCGCGATCCTGAGCCTGGGGGGGATCCGTCCCGTCGTCCTGGGGGCGCTGGCCGCGGCCTGGTACAACGGCGTTTATACGCCGCTCAAGAGAACAAGCCCCGTAGCCGCGGTTCCCGGCGCGCTGTCGGGGGCCCTGGCCCCGGCGGTCGGCTGGGCCTACGCCGGAGGCCGGCTCGACGACCCCCGGATCGCGGCCCTCGGGCTTGTTCTCTTCATCTGGCAGATCCCGCACTTCTGGCTCATCGTCCTCGGTCGCGTCCGCGAGTTTCGGGAGGCCGGGGTGCCGAATCTCCTGGACGTCCTCTCGGAGACTCAGGCCCGCCGGGTCGTGTCCCATTGGGTCCTGGGAACGGCGGCCGCATCGCTGGTCATCGCCGGTTGGGGCGCCTTCGGGCTCTCGCTGACGCGCTGGGGGGTGGTGGCCATATCGCTCTGGCTGGCCGGCCGGGCTTTGATGTTCAGGCTGTCGCTCGGCCGGACGGAGGCGTCCTTGTTCCGGACGATGAACCTTCACATGCTCGGTCTTCTTCTGCTGATCTCGCTCGACGGGATTCTCAGATGAGTCCATCCCCCGCCACGGTCCGGAGGGCCGAAGAAAGGAGGCTTGCATCGCCATGAGAGTGACTATCGACCGCGAACAATGCATTTCCTGCGGGGCCTGCTACCAGGAATGTCCCGACGTTTTCGAAGAGAACGGCGACGACACCTGGAGCCAGATCACGGCCCCCTACAGGCTCGACGGAAATATCGCCGCGGGCGAGGTCCCGAACGACCTCGAAGCCTGCGCCCGATCGGGGGCCGACGTCTGCCCCGTCTCCATCATCCACGCCGGGTGAAGGACGGGCGCGCCCGCGAATCGTCGACGCGGCGAGACCTAATCCCGGGGGCCGGGGGCGGATGCGCGCCCGGCCCTCTTCCGGTTCCAGTACAGGTAGGCCGGTATGCCCAGGGCGATGATGACCAGGCCGGCGAACGAGTTCCAGAAGGTCCCGATGAGGGCGTTGACCGTGACGAACAGGGCGGCCAGGACGAAGAGCCCGGGCGTCACGGGGTAGCCCAGCGCTTTGTAGGGACGGGCGAGGTCCGGGCGCTTCTTCCGCAGGACGATGACCGCGGAAACGGCCAGGCCCATGAAGATCCAGTGGCCGAAGATGACGTAGCGCAGGAGCTCGTCGAATGTCCCGCTCAGGCTGAGGATGATGCTCCACGTGCCCACGACGAGGATCGAGACGTGGGGCGTATGGAATTTCGGATGGACCGAGGCCATCTTCCGGAAGAAGAGGCCGTCCTTGGCCATGGCGTAGTAAACCCTGGGCCCGGTCAGGACGTGGCCGTTGGCCGCGCCCAGGATCGAGAACAGGATGATGAACGCGACGATGGAGGCGCCGAGAGGGCCGACCGCGGCGGCCATGGCGTCGGCGGCGATCCGGTCGGACCTGGCCATCCGGGCCGCCGGCATGGCGTAAAGATAGGCGGCGTTGGCCAGCAGGTAGAGCAGAGTGACCAGGCCGCACCCGGCGATGATGCCCAGGGGCAGGGTCCGCGAAGGGTTCCGGGTTTCGCCGGAGTTGTACGTCGACGACTCGAACCCTTTGTAAGCCCAGAGCGCGGCGACGAGGGCCAGCCCGAAGGCCCCGACGAGGTCTCCCCCGCCGACGCCGGCGGCCGCCGGCGCGACGAGATTTCCCCAGTTCCCGCGGGCGAACAGGAAGACGACGATGATGATGCCGGCCAGGGCGACGAACTTGAGCGATGTCAGGACGTTCTGGAACAGGGCGCCGCGCTTGACCCCGAGGATGTTGACGATCATCAGGACGAGGATGAACCCGATGGCCGCCGCCTTCTGGACGAACGGTGCCATGGAAAAGAAGTGGGGCAGGTATTTCGTGGCGAAGGCCGAGGACAGGGTGGCAATGGTCCCCGAATCGATGACCAGGAAGAGCGTCCAGCCGAAGAGGAAGCCGGCCAGGGGACCGTAGGCCTCGCGCAAATAGACGTAGATGCCGCCCGTTTCCGAGTAGGCCGAGGCCAGCTCGGCCAGCGACAGGGCGCCGAAGACGCTCAGGATGCCGCCGACGATCCACACGGCGAGCATGACGAGAGGCGATCCGACCTGGGCGGCCACGGTCGCCGGGACGATGAAAATGCCCGAGCCGATCATGGTGCCGACGACGATGCCGACGATGCTGCCCACGCCGAGGACGCGGAGCAGGGACGCCGGGGCGTGCGGGCCCGGCTGAGGTTGACCTCCGGAGGATGCCGCTTCGAGGTTGTTGGTCATGCGCCCATCTTAGCCACGGGCCGGGTCAATATCAACCGTCAAGTCAATCGGGGCCGGGCCTGGACTCGCGGCGCATGAGCTTGGCAATGAGCCCTCCCCGGCCGACCGCCCAGCCCGCCTGTCCCCTCTTGGCGAAGCCGAGGGCGTGAAGTCCCGCCGGGGTGATGATCGGCGTCCAGGTCTTGCCCAGGTCGAGAGAAAAATCCGAACCGGAGGGGCCGACCGTGACAGCCAGCGGCGGCGACGCTCCCGGCACGAAGGCCACGGCCTCCCGAAAGCCGCCGGGCGGCCTGGCTCCGGCCGAGGTCCACGTTCGTCCTCCGTCGACGGAGACGGCGGCGTTCCCGACGGCCGCGGCTTCGGTCTTGTAGTCGCCGCCGACCGTGATCCCTCTTCGCTCGTCCCAGAAGGCGATCGAAAATCCGCCGGTCGAAGGGGAGCCGGCCGACAAGGCGGACGGGGCGGCCATCCAGCTGCGCCCCCCGTCCTCCGAGCGCCAAACGCGCGAGGCCGTCCCGCCCGAACACAGCCAGACCCGGTCTCTGTCCAGGACGGCCAGGCTCGTGCCGGAGGCGGCGAAGGCCGCTTCTCCCTCGAGCGCCTTCGGCCGCGACGGCGGCGGCAGGGGCTGCCACGTGGCCCCCCCGTCCGTCGTGGCAATGAAGAAGAACCGTCCGTCCATCGGATCGCCGACCGCCAGCCCTCGCTTTTCGTCGAAGAAAGCGAGGCCGTCCAGGAATATGCCCGGCGAGTCGTCGGCGAAGACCCGCGTCCAGGTTCTCCCGCCGTCCGCCGTCCGGAAGATCGTCGCTGGGCGGTCGATGCCCATAATGACCGCTTCATCGGGTCCGAAGGCCTCGAGGTCACGGAAATCCGTGGTCGCCGCTCCGGGCACGGACAGGTTCGTCCAGGTCGTACCCCCGTCGAGGGTCCTCAAAACCGTGCCGTCCGATCCGCTGGCCCAGGCCGTCCGGTCGTCCACGACCGATAGCCCTCGCAGATTCGCTATTGTGCCGCTCGCTTGGACGATCCAGGACAGCGGAGCTCCCGAAGGCCCCGGCCGCTCGGAAACATACGCGGACGCGGCGAGGGCGACGGCCGTCGCGAGCGAGAAGGCCCCCGATGAACGACGCCTTGCTCACGATCCCTCCGCGTCAGACCTTCCCGCACGCCTTCGGCCGCACGGGGCGGGGCCAAACCCGGCTTCAGCCCTCAGCGAAGAAGATATGTCGTCAGGGCCCGGGCGTCAAGGCGGGATCCGGCAATCCCGCGGCGCCGGCCCCGACTCAGGACCTGGCCCTGTTCGCGGACCGGGCCGGAGGATACTGGCTCAGCATCTTCGACAGGATCTTCGACAGCTCCCGGTCGTTGAAATTATGGTTGGACTCGGCATAGTAGTAATCATAAAGGGCCTTATCGGCGACCCCCCGCCAGACCATCTCGTTGGTCTTGGCGTCCACGAAATCCAGAACCAGGGTCCCCTCGGTGTAGGTGTAATCGTCGTAGGGCCCGAGATGAGGCCAGTAAAAACCCCAGCGGGGGCCATAGAAATAACCCCAGCCCGAAATGTCGACCTTGTCCTTGAAGCCGACATAATAATTGATCAGGATGTCGGGGTTTTCCGTGGTCTGGGTCATTCCCTTGTCCGCCAGGATCTCGCCGGCGATCTCCTGGATGCGTTTGCCGAGGAGAGGATTTCTCTCGATGGCCGCACGCGCGTTCGGCGGCATCCGGTCCGGTTTCGGCATCCAATCGAAGGTCTTATAGGTCGTGAAAGGCGCTCTCCGGTCATAATCCTCGCTGACCTGGATGACAGAGCAGCTCACGAAGAGCAGCAGGGACAGGCTGACGGCGACATAAAGAGTCTTTTTCATTTTTCTCCCCCCTTACGGAATCCATTATAGGCGTCGGACGGCCGTGAGGCAACTGGCCGCGCCGGGGGGCGGCCGCGCTGCGAAGCCCTCCCATCGGGAGCGTGCCAGATCCGGGAGGATGTGCTATGCTGAGACGGGTGCGGGCGTGTACGAGCACAGGAGCGAGCCTCTTCTTCCCCTGGGGCGGTTCATCCGCCGCCAGATCTACCACGTCCTTATCGGACTGGGGATCATCAGCGTGTCATTGGGCCTGGGGGTTGCGGGATACCATTTTTTCGAGAACCTGTCCTGGATCGATGCCCTGCTCAACGCCTCGATGATCCTCGGCGGCATGGGCCCGGTCGACCTGATCCGGACCACGGCCGGAAAGATCTTCGCCTCGTTCTACGCGCTTTACTCCGGCATCATCTTCCTCGTGGTTGTCGGGATCATGGTGGCCCCGATCTTGCACCGGCTGCTGCATCGCCTCCATCTGACCGAAACGAAGTCCAAGGCCTGAAGGCGGAGGACGGCCCGGCTCAGGGTATCAGAACGATCTTGCCGTAGGCCGGCGTTTCCATGATCAGGTGATGCGCCCGGGGCGCCTCGGCCAAGGGGATCTCCGAGCCGACGACGGGCTGGATCGTTCCGCTCCGGAGGCCCGCCGAGACGGCGGCGAAGATCTCGACTTTGTCGGCTTCGGCTACGGTGAGCAGCATCATCCCGAGGATCGAGGCCTGGCGCGACATGATGCCGCGCGGGTCGATCTCGACCCGGCCGCGGCTGCCGACGACGACCACCCGCCCGCCGGGCGCCAGGACCTGCAGATCCTTATCCAGGTTGACGTTCGCCAGCATCTCCACGACGACGTCAACGCCGCGCCCCGCGGTGATCCTGGTCATCTCGTCGAGGTGGCCGGCCGCGCGGTGGTCGAGCACGGCGTCGGCGCCTTGGGCCTTGATCAGGTCGCGGCCGCGCTCGCTTCCGGCCGTTCCGATGACGTTCATTCCGGCCGCGCGGGCGAGCTGGACGGCGGCCACGCCGACCCCGCCGGAGGCGCCATGGACCAGAACGGTTTCCCCGGGGTGGGCCAGGGCCCGCTGAAAGAGCGCCCGGTAGGCCGTCGCATAAGGGATAGAAACGCCCGCGCCCTGAGCGAAGGTCACGTTGTCGGGCAACGGATGGACTTGCGATTCCTGGCAGAGCGCCAGCCCGGCATAGGCGCCGGTGACCGTCCCCGAAAGAAAGACGCGCGCCCCGGCCGCGATCCGCGTGACGCCTTCGCCGACCGCCTCCACGACGCCCGCGGCGTCGGCGCCCGGCGTGTACGGCAGGTCCGGCCGCCTCGCGTAGATGCCCGATCGGACATAGGCATCGACCGGGTTGACGCCGGCGGCCTTGATCCTCACGAGGACCCGCCCGGGGCCGGGCCGGAGGTCGGCGGCCTCCTCCATTTTCATGACTTCGGGCGGACCGAATTCGCGGACGCGGATCGCTTTCATTTTATTCCGCCTTTCTCAAGGGCCGTCGCGTCAGCGAGCGGCCGGAGGGGCGGCTCTCTTCTTATGGACCAATACGATCAGCACGATGCCGGCGATGACCGCGATCCCGCCGTAGATCGCCCACTGGATCTCGCCGGTCATGAAGCTCCCGGGGAGCACATTGATCCCCTGGAGGATCCAGACCCCGCCGAAAAAGATGAGAAGCACGCCGACGATCGTCAGGATGGTCTTCATGACAACCCCTTTCACAAATCAGGCCGGCAGCTTGGCCGCGAGGACGTCGACCTTTTCGATGGCCGGCGCCTTGGACAGGAGGTCGGGCGCCTTGGCCATCAAGGCCGCGGCGACGCGTCCGGCAAGATGGGCCTGGCGGCCCGCCTCGTCGGGGAAGGCGTCGAAGATCGCGAACGTCGTCGGCCCGAGCCGAAGGGCGAACCAGGCGACCGTCGCCGGTTCTCCTTCGACGATCGAGAGCCCGCCGCGGAGAAACTCCTCGACGTCCCTCTCCTTGCCGGGTTTTGCCTCCAACCGAACGTACAGAGCCAGCTTGACCATTGTTCCCCCCTCACGGCGCCTGGGTTTGCGGACTCCCGGCGCCGCCACGGAAGGCGCCGTGCCCGTCAGGGCGCGCCTCCCTCATCCATTATAACGAATCGGACAAAACGCGGCCGCCTTGACATCCGCCGGCGCGGCGATTAATCTGGCCTGACGGCGGGAGGATGACCATGATCCTGGCAAAACCCGAGATCCTGCGGCAGATCCGTGACGGCCGGATCAAGATCGAGCCGTATGACGAGACGGCCGTCGGCCCGGCCTCGATCGACCTGACGCTGGATGACAAGCTGCGGGTCTTCAATACCGACCGGCATATCACCCGGGCCGACATCGACTATCGGACGCTGGCCAAGCTCACGGACATCGCCGGCGGCTACCTCCTGGAGCCCGGGGAGCTGGTGCTGGGGATCACGAAGGAGCGGATCACTCTCCCCGGGAACGTGTGTGGCTGGCTGAATTCGCGCTCGAGGTTCGCCCGGATCGGCCTCATGAGCCATATCGCGGCGCCCTTCCTGGCTCCGGGGATCTCGAACCGGCAGATCCTGGAGATCTACAACGCGGGACGGAACAAGATCAAGCTGATGCCGGGCATGAGGATCTGTCACGTCGTCTTCCAGGAATGCAAAGGCTCCGCGAAGTACGCCGGGGCCTGGAAGGACCAGGAGCTGTAGGCGGCCGGGGAGCCGGCGCGGGCCGTCATCGCCCGGGGACCTCGCTGGCTCCGGTCCGAGCACTGATGTCTACCGGAGAGGGTGAATCTTCCGGCCCGTCGTCCGTATTGACTTTCCCCGTGAACAGGTCGATGATGAGTCATATTTCATTCAAGGAGGGTGAACATGGGCAAAGACGTGCCGAATCTTCCTCTTCTGTTCGATCAGCTGGGCCGTTTTCTCGATGAGCTCACGAAGCTGAGCAAGAAAAGACCGAAGATGACGGACAAGGAGTTCCTGGCGGAGTTCGACAAGCTCATTGAAGCGCGCAGTGACTCCAAGCTCGATAAGGCGCGCGACGATTATGATACGATCGTGAACACGATCTATTATGCCGCCGACCGCGGGTGTCCGCACGGCAGCACCGTCATCAGAGGCTAAGGTCGAGCATCCGGCCGGCCTGCGCTCCTTTCGCCAGCGCTCCTTCGAGGAGCTCAAGCTCGAGAGTCTGGCCGTCATCCTGACGGACCGGTGCAACTTCGATTGCTCCTATTGTTATCAAGACAGGGGCGATCAGCGGCTGGATCTCTCGACCCTGGTCCGGACGATCGACGCCTTCCATCCCTTTTTTGCCCCGGAATGCGTCGTCAGCTTCACCGGCGGCGAGCCGCTTCTCGCCTTCGACCTGATCGAGCGCGCCGTCGAGCGCCTGGAGGGACTGCCGGCGCGGCGTCGCCGCAGGGTCCGATACTCTCTGACCACGAACGGCAGCCTCCTCGACGATAAGATCCTGGATTTCCTGGCCGCTCACGAGTTCTCCCTGGTCCTGAGCTTCGACGGCCTGGCCCAGGACATCTCGAGAAGGAAGGGAAGCTTCGATGCCCTGAGCCGGATCATCCCCGGGATCCTGGCCAGGCCTCGGATCGCGCTCGAGACCAACAGCGTTTTCAGCGTGGAGACGGTCGGGTATCTTGCGGAGTCCGTCGAATACCTCATCCGCCTGGGCGTCCCAAAGCTCGATGTCCATTTCGCCCACACCCCGCCGTGGACCCCGGCGGCCCTGCGCCGGCTGGAAGACGAGATCTCGCGCACGAGGGACTTCTTTCTCACCCGCTATCATCGGTTGCGGGATATCCCTTGGGCCGATTTCTATCAGGAACCCGGCCGAGCGGTGCATTATTGTCCGGCCGGACGGGACCGAATGGCCTTGTCGGCCCAAGGAACACTCTGGGGGTGCGCCGTTTTCCCGCACTATCGGAGAGATGATCCCGGGCCTTCGGGGTGCCGGGAATTTTGTTTTGGAGATGTCGATTCGTTGATGAAAGATCCGCACGGAATTTATGCGGAAAAGATCGCTTCGTACGCCGAGCTTCGGATGGATCGCTTTTCGACCCCGGAACGATCCTGCCTGATGTGCGAGGAGATCGAACGCTGCTGGATATGTCCCCTGGCCGCCGGGCTGACATCCGGAGAGATCGGCCGGATCGCCGCCGCGAGCTGTGAGAGGGCCGGGATCTTGAGAAGGGGGAAACGCCGATTCCTGGAGACATTCGGCGATCGCAACCGCCCTGGCCGGCGGGGAGCCTAGTCCGTGCCGTTGAACCGGATATCCAGGATGGCGCCGGACCTGACGACAGCCCCCTTCCTGGCCTGGAAATCGACGAAATCGAAGCCGTCGGGCCGGTCGCCTGTGACTTTCAAATAGGGGTCGAGATTGGCCTTGAGATAGGCCAACGCGGCCGACGCGGCCCCCGCGTCCGGATAAGGGACGACGAGGCGGGTGAAGGCCGCCCCTCCAGGCATCCGGTATTCGGCCAGGGCGCCGAAGATCCGGCCGCCGAACGATAGAATGTCCCCTTCCCCGAAAGTGAAGTAGGGCTGAAGGCCGTACGGTCCCCGGACGAGGCGCTCGGAGCCTGGCGCCTTGTCCTCGGCGGGAAGAAGGTCGAGCGGCGTCAGGGCCGATTCCTCCGCGACGCCGGCGAGGAAGGCGTTGGCCAGGGCCACGGTCTCGGCTTTCGAGGCAGGGACCTCGCCCAGGTTATCGACCTGGACGAAATACCGGCCTTTGAGAATGGTCAGCTGGACGTCCTCGCTGGAGTTGCGGGCCGTGACCTCGGGGAAAGGCGTCTCCTTGCCCATCTTCATCAGATAGACGCCCAGGGCGGACGCGGCGCTCTCCATCTCGTAGGCGTTGAGCGTCAGCTCCGCCTTGCCTCGGGCGTAGGCCTGGAGGCGAAGCCGGACGAATCCGAACTCGAGGAAGAGCTCGGCCCCGCCGTCGATCTGGTTGAAGAGGTCCTGGCCGGTGAACGTCCGGAGCGGCCCGGCCTTGGCCCAGCCGGGAGCGAATTCAGGCCCCGGGATCGCCGGCGGGCCGGGGACTGTCTGGCGCCCGACAGGCGATCCGCCAGCCGCCGTGAGCGCGGTCATCATGCAGAAAAGAAGCCCCACGGACGCCGCCGGGGCGGCTCCCCTCCCCGCTCTCCTCGTCCGTCGCGGCCCGTCAGACCTTGACATGCGCGATCTTGGCCGGATCGGCGATCCCCAGCCCCAGCTTCTCGGCATAGCGCAGGTAATCCGTGAAGCGGGGATTCTCGTTGACCGCGACACCCATGTCCTTGCGCTTGGCCACGATCCTGGTATGGCAGACCATATCCAGAGCGAACGGGTCGGAAGCGAAATACAGCCGGCTGTCGATATAGGCGAACTTGGCGTTCTTGTCCGGACCGCCATCGTACTGCGACCGCAGGCCGTCGGTGATGTTGAGGACCATCTTGTCGCGCACGGGCGGAAAGGCCGGCACTTCGACGCAGACGTCCAGGAACAGCGGCGCGTGGAGCCGGTTCGTGTTGCAGACGGCGCCGTAGCCGATGTTCTTGGTGGCCATGGAGATGGCGTTGCCGGTGTTCTTGAACACGGGCAGGTTGACGATCTTGGTCAGCTTCTTGGTCAGGAGCTTTCCGAAATACGAGTATTTGCCGTTGAAGACGTGCTGGTTGAGGTAAGGCAGGTCCTTGGGCCCCTCGACGTCGGCCCAGTAGAAGACCTCCTGGTCGAAATTGGGGACGCTGACATGGGAGCCGTCGGCGTTCAGCCATTTGCTGTTGTCCTGGGTCTTGCCTTCGGCGGCCGCTTCGTCCATCGTCTGCAGCCCCTCGATGCCGACGCCCGGGAAGCGCTCGGGCGTGAAGCCCGCGTCCTTGAGCATGTAGTCGAAGCGGTCCCAGATGACGATGTTCCGGCGCGGCAGGCCGCAGGACGCGAGCCAATCGATGACGGCGTCGACGACCTCGAGCCGGGTGCTGATGAGCCCCGGCCCGACCGGGTTGACCTTGAGCCCGACCACGTCGTTTTTGGTGAAGAACAGCCCGAAGCTCTTCTTGAGGCTCTTTCCGGTCAACCCCCGGATGCCCTTCTCGACCATGGCCTTGACCACGGCCGCGTCGACCTTGCCGTCGGGCATGGCCGCCGGGTCGTAGACCTCGATGACCCGGCCCGGGAACGGTCCGGGCAGGCTCCATTCGGCCTTGGGGACTTTGAGGGCATCCTCGATGTTGGTCTTGGGCCTCGGGGGACGCGCGGCCGGCTTGGCCGGAGGCTGCTGGCCCTCGCTTTGCTGAGCGGCCAAAAGGCTGCGGCCGGCGAGGACCAGGCCGGCGCCGAGCGCTCCGCCGGCTCTCAGGAAATCGCGGCGGCCGACGGCGTTCTCGGGGGGCATCGAGCGATAGCGTTGGTTTCTCATGATGTCCTTCCTCCGGGCCAATTTCGCCTCATTATAGCGGAACCGCACCAAAATGTCCCCCTATCTCAGATCTCCTCCTATGCCCGAAATTGGCACGTTTCTTGAAAACTCAAACGACGTCGGAAGGGTAAGCGTTCGTCGGCGGACTGCGGAAGCGACGCTCCAGGATTCTCTAGAAGTCCGGCCGATCGATTCGACCAGGAGCGAGCCATGATCAAAAAACTCCGAGGCGGGGAATACCGCCTCTATTCGATCAAGCGGGACCCCAAGACAGGAAAACGAAGGAACCTGGGGACGTTCAAGACGCGCGAGGCCGCCGAGAAGCACGAACGCGAGGTGCAGTTCTTCAAGAGCGTTCGAAAGACGAAGGACTAGGCTTTCGGCTTGGAGTAGTCGACCATCCACCCGATGCCGAACCTGTCCGTGAAGCTCCCGTAGTAGTCGCCCCACGGCTGGTCGGCAATGGGCATCTCGATCTTGCCGCCCACGGAGAGGGCCTTGAAGATCCTGTCCGCCTCTTCACGGCTGTCCGGCTGGACCATAATGTAAGCATTATCGCCCGGAGTGAGCTTCTGTCCATGAGATTCCAGAGCATCGCTGGCCATAAGGACATCGTCTTTGCCGACCGGCAGGGCGATGTGCATGAGCTTGTCCTCATCTTCTTTCCGGAGCTTTTGGCCCGGCATCGGCATGTCCTTGAGGCGGATCAGAGCACGGAACTCTCCGCCGAAAACAGACTTATAGAACTTGAACGCTTCTTCCGCGTTGCCGGGAAAATTGAGATAGATGTTGAGTTTCGTCATCGTCCTTTCTCCTTTATTTTGATTGATTGCGTCCGTCGGTCCTTGATCCCTTGCAGGCCTTCCGGAGCTCCGCCAGGTCGAATTTTCTCACCTTGATTCCCCCCTCTTGAATAGCTCTCTTTGACGCCGCGCCGGCGATGAAACCGCCCAACGGCGCAGGCGCGCTCCACAAGCATTCACAAAACGTGCCAATCCGGATGCTTTATGGCGAGGTCCGTCTCCCTGGGGAACTACTGTTGGGGCCGATAGGAATCCCTGACGCCGTCGCAGGAACAGTCCTCTCCGGCAAGACGATCCAGAGGATCCTTAGGGGGCGGAGTCCACCCGGGGGATCCGCCCCCCGTGTTCTTCACTTCGTCTTCAGCAGCGCCTTGACCGCGGCCTCGATCTGCATGTCGCGGCCGGCCGACATGACGTCCGGGTCGTTTTTGACCAGGATATCCGGCTCGAGCTGGTTGTTCTCGCAGAGCTTCCCGTCGGGCGTCCGCCAGCCGCCCTGCGGGATGCCGAAGCGCAGGGTCGGATCGATCTGCGACTCCCACCAGACGAACGTTCCCGTGCCGGGAACCGGCATGCCCAGCGTCTGGCCGAGTCCCCGGACCTTGTATTCGACGGGGAAAAGATGGGCGTCGGAATAGTTGCACTCGCCCATCAGGACGATGGACGGCTTGATCCACTTATTATAGGGCTCGACCCCGACGACCTGGCCGCGGGGCACGATGTCGAAGACCTTTTTCCCGCTCAGAAAATCCGCCAGGGTGTCGTGGAGGTTTCCGCCGCCGTTGAAGCGGGTGTCGACGATCAGGGCGTCCTTGTCGGGGCTAAGCCCGAGGACCTCCTCGATGACCGTCCGGTAGCTGGAGTCGCTCATGCTCTGGACGTGGACGTAGCCGAGGCGCCCGCCCGACAGGCGGTCGACTTCAGCCCGGCGGTTGCGGACCCAGCGCCGGTAGAGGAGGCCGTTCTCCTCGCCAAGGGAAATCGGCTTGACCGCCTCGTCCCAGCGGTTTCCGGAGGCCGGATCGAGAACGGAAAGGAGGGTCGGCTGGCCGGCCTTGCGGTTGAGAAGCCTGTAGTGGTCCACGGTCCGGTCCAGGGCCTGGCCGTCGATCTTCTCGATGACGTTTCCGGCCCGGATCTTGAGCTCGGCCTTGTCCAGGGGGCCGCCGGAGAGGACTTCGGCCACTTTGAGGCCCGGGCCGGCGAAATCATAGTCCAGGAAGATGCCGAGCGCGGCCGTCGCGTCAGCCGTCGGGTTCCGCTGCGGCGAGAAGTAGCAGCCCGTGTGCGAGACGTTCATCTCGCCCAGAAGCTCGCTGACCATTTCGGCGTAATCGTAGTTGTTGGCGATGAAGGGCAGGAACTTCCGGTAGATGCCGAAGTATGAGTCCCAATCGGCTCCGTAAAGGTCGGCGACAAGCATCTTCTGCTTCATCTGCCGCCACATGTGGTCGTACATGTAGGCCTTTTCGGCGGTCTGGTCGAGGACCATCTCGCCGCCGATGGCCACGGGGTCGGACTTGCCGCTCTCGGGGTCGATCTTCATGATCCGCCCGTCGACGAAGACGAACAGCGCCTTGCCGTCGGCGGCGAGCTCCATTCCGGTCTGGTTCGCGCCCAGCTTGGCGAAGAGCTTGGTGTCGCGGGTCCTCGTCTCGGTCACCCACAGGTCATAGCCCTTCTCGAAGCGGGCCAGGTAGAAGAGCTTCTCGCCGTTCTTGGTCAGGGCCATGTCGGCGATATCGGCGGAAGCGATGGTCAGGCGGATCTTGCGCCGGTCGAGGCCGTCGAGCTCGAAGACGAGGTCCTTCTTCGGCTCCTCCGGCTTGACCGCCGCGTCCTTGGCCTTGGGTTTGTCCTTATCGGCCTTGTCCTTGTCCTCCTTGGCCTTGTCTTCCTGCTCCTTGACGAGGGCGAAATCGTCCTTGGACAGGAGGAACCGGTCGTAGGCGGCCCGGGTGAAGAACATGCCGAAGACGTCGTATTCCCTGGAGGAGCCGTCGGTATTGACCGCGCCCTCCCTGGGATTGGCGTAGGTCATCATCGTCCCGTCCATGCCCCAGCGGGGCATAAAGACACCGAAGCCGTTCTTGGTCAGGTCGACGACCTTGCCCTTGCCGTCGCTCGAAACGAGCCCGACCTGGGGCGAGAACAGGCGGACGAAAGCGAATTGGACCAGGAACCACTTGCCGTCCGGACTCCACCTGTACGTCTGGTCCCCGTCTGAATAGGAATAGTTGTAGTCGGCGGGCAGGATCTTGCGGGTCTCCTTGGAGGCCAGGTTGACGACCTTCAGAACGACGCGGTTCTCGAGGTAGGCGACCTCCTTGCCGTCCGGCGAGAATTCCGGCTGGAATTCCTCGGCCGCGGTGGCCACGACCGGCTCTTCCTTGAGGACGGTCGAAACGAAGAAGTAAGGCTCTTCCTTGCGCAGGATCGAGGTCTTGTAGACGTTCCAGTTGTTATCGCGCTCGGCGGCATAGACGAGCGACCGGCCGTCGGGGCTGAAGCTGACGCTCCGCTCTTGTCCGGGCGTATTGGTGACCCGCTTGCTGAGACCGCCCTCCACGCTGCCGGTGAAAATCTCGCCGCGGAAGACATAGGCCATTTCCTTTCCATTGGGCGAGAGCCGCATCTCGGTGATGCCTCCACCGATGGGCAGGGTCCGCTCGAGCACCTGGCGCCCGTCCTCGGCGATGCGAATGCCGACCTTCCGGGGGGCGGCCGCGCCGGCCTTGGTGTAGATCTCGCCGTCGTAACCGAAGCAGAGAAGTCCGGTCTTGGCCCGGGTCAGGAAGCGGACGGGGTTCTTGGTGAAATCGGTCAGGGGGACCGAGACCGCGGGCTTGCTCAGCGAGCTTTTGTAGACATTGAAGGAGCCGCTCTGCTCGCTCAGGTAATAGAAATCGTCGCCGTTCGGGTCGAAGACGGGATTGCGGTCCTCGCCTTTGAACGTCGTCAGCTGAGTGTTCGTCTTGGTTTTCAGATCATAAACCCAGATATCGCGGGTTATGGCCGAGGTGTGGTGCTTGCGCCACTCGCTCTCGTAACCCTTCTGGTCGTGATAGATGATCTTGCCGCCGGCGGGATCGACCGTGGCCGCGATGGCCGGCTGGGTCAGAACGAGGGCGGCCTCGCCGCCGCCGACCGGCACGCTGTAGAGCTCGGGAAAGGTGCCCATGGGGAATTGGACGTTGGCCGCCGTGTCCTGGCGGGCCGAGCTGAAAATGACGCTCTTGTCGTCCGCGGTGAAACTGCTGGGGGTGTCGGACGCCGAGTGGTACGTCAGGCGCCGGGCCTCCCCGCCCTCGGCCGGCATGACGAAGACGTCGAAGTTGCCGAAGCGGTCGGAGGCGAAGGCGATCGACTTCCCGTCGTGGCTCCAGACGGGGGCGTAATCATAGGCCTCGCTGATGGTCAGGGGGAAGGCCTGGCCGCCCGCGGCCGGGACCTTGTAGATATCGCCCTTGAAGCAGAACAGGATCGTCCCGCCGTCTGGCGAAACGGCCGGATACCTCAGCCAGAGCGGATTATCCTGGGACACGAGAGGGATTGCCCCGGCCAGGACGGCGGCCAGGAGCAGGGATAGAATGGCGGGTTTCAGAACGGAACGGCGGGAAATCGGCATAGATTCCTCCATGGGATAAAAAACATCCATTAATAGAGACGTTCGAAAACGGAATTTGGTTCCCTTGAAGAGGCTTCTTTCCGGTCCCGTCAAGTCCGTATCTTGACATGGCCCAAGGCCGGGACTACTATCCTCTCCGAAAGAGGGGCGAATCGAGGTTCTCGATGAAGATGCGAAAAGGAAGGACTGTTCTCGCCGTTCTGGCCTCCTTGACCTTCATCGTCCCGGCGCTCTCCGGCCAGTACAAGGCCAGGACCGAGAACGGCGTCACGGTCATCACCAACGGCAAGAAGCCCGTCCCGCCGAAAGGCGCGCCGGCGAAGCTCGTCCTCGAGGAGATCTATACGATCGGCGGCGGCGATTCGCCCGATGCCTCATTCGTCGCGGCCTCGGCTCTGGACGTTCTCAAGGACGGCACGGTCTATGTCCTCGATACGAAGGACAGCCGGGTCAAGGTCTTCGACGCCGCGGGCAAATTCGTGCGGGCCTTCGGCCGAGCGGGCCAGGGCCCGGGGGAATTGAACCAGCCGGTGGGCATCCTCATTACGCCGGAGAGCGAGGTCCTTGTCGAAGACGCCCTCAATCGGCGGCTGGCGGTCTTCGCTCTCGACGGGACGTTCAGGCGGCAGATATCCACGGCGACGAGCCTTGGCCTGTCCGGGATCCAGATGGACGACCGGGGCCTGATCGTGGCCCGCTCCGTGGGCTTGGGCGAGGGCGGCAAGATGTCCATGGACGTCAAGACCTATGACCGGGAGCTCAATCCGAAAGTCAAGCTGGCCTCGTTCGAGTTCCAGATCTCCGCTCAGACCAAGATGAACCCGTTCTCGGCGATGAACCTCCTTTTTGCGCTTGACCGGCAAGGCCTCCTCTATTTCGGCAGCGCCGGCAAGTATGAGATCAAGGTCGTCTCCGCCGACGGCAAGCTCCTCAAGACGGTCGGCCGGGAATACGACCCGGTCGTCATCACCCAGGCGGACAAGGACGAAATGCTGAAGGGCATGCCGAGCGGCCCAGGCGTCAACGTCAAGGACATGCTCCAATTCCCCGATGCCTACCCGCCCTTCTCCAACTTCGTCCTGGCCGAGGAGGGGCGTCTCCTGGTGAAGACCTTCGAAAAGGGACAGGACAAGAAAGAGTTCTATTGGGACGTTTTCGACGCCGACGGGCGCTACATCGCCAAGGTCCCCATCGTTCACGACATCCAGCTTTGGCGGGACGGCAAAGCGTACTTCTTCGTGGAAGACGAAGACGGCTACAGACTCCTCAGGTGTTGCCGGGCCCGCTGGGATCGGTGAAGTCCCGGACCTCGGGCCAAAGCCCACGCCGCGGCACCCGGGGCTGCGAATCCTGCCGTCCGGGACCTGTTCCCGCCCCGGAGGATTAGAGCGCCAGGGAGCCGCAAGGCCGAGACATTCCAAGGCAGGGGTTTTGAGGTCCCCCCGTTGGCGTCTTGGCATATTTATTGCAATTGTCGTATGACGCCATGACAAAAAACTCTCAACGCCCAAAAACCGGAACCTGGGACTGCGTGCTTCTGTACCTGGCTTTGCTCAAGAGGGGCGAGCTCGTTTTCGTCACCGACGAAGCCAGAAAAAGGGACTGGCGCCCGACGAGATCCTCTTCCGGCCGCAAAGCCGGCTGACGAAGGCCCCGGGCCGGGGCGCGCGGCGGCGGACGGCGGCCGCGACGCCCGGCCGCTCCAATACAGCCGGGAGTGAACCCCGATGAACGCAAAAGCCCTGCCCGCCGGGAGATTCGCCGGCGCCGCGACCGCCATGATCCTCGTCCTGATGACCTCCGCCTCCCCGGCGGACGAAGGGATGTGGACCTTCTCCAACCCGCCCCTCAAGCTTCTCCAGGAAAAGTACGGCTTCACGCCGACCAAGGAATGGCTGGACCACGTCCGGCTGTCGAGCATCAGGTTCAATGACGGCGGCTCCGGGTCCTTCGTCAGCCCGGATGGCCTGGTCATGACCAACCATCACGTGGCCGTCGGCCAGCTCCAAAAGAACTCGACCGGCGAGAAGGATTTGGTGGCCGCCGGTTTCTACGCGGCGACCCAGGCGGAGGAGCTGAAGAGTCCCGACCTCGAGCTCAACGTCCTGATCTCGACGGACGACGTGACCCGGCGGATCATGGCCTCCGTCAAGCCCGGCATGAGCAATGACCAGGCCCTCAAGGCCAGGGAGGCCGAGATCGCCAAGGTCGAGGACGAAAGCCTGAAGGGGACGGCCCTGCGCTCCAACGTCATCAGTCTCTACGGCGGGGCCGAATACTGGCTCTACCGCTACAAGGTCTACACCGACGTCCGGCTCGTCTTCGCGCCCCAGCGGCAGGTCGCCTACTTCGGCGGCGACTGGGACAACTTCACGTACCCCCGCTACGACCTCGACGTGGCGTTCTTTCGCGTCTACGAGAACGGCAGGCCGGTAAGACCGGCGGACTATTTCAGGTGGAAGACCCGGGGAGCCGAGGTGAACGAGCTGGTCTTCGTTTCCGGGAACCCCGGCAGCACGGACCGGCTCTTCACCATGTCCGAGCTCGGCTTCGAGAGGGACCACCGCTACCCCATGCTCCTGAAGTACATCGCGGGCCGGCTGGCCATCCTCGGGGCCTATGCGGCCAAGGGGCCCGAAGAACAGCGCCGCGCCCTGGTCTCGATCTTCGGCCTCGAGAACAGCAAGAAGGCCCTGACCGGCGAATACGAGAAGGGGCTCCTGAGCAAGGCTTTGATGGACCAAAAGGTCCTCGAGGAGAAGATGTTCAGGGACAAGGTGGACGCCAATCCCGCCTGGCACGGCGAGTTCGGCGATGCCTGGACCGCGATCGCCGACGTCATCAAGAAGGAGGAAGGCCTCTACAAGCCTCAATTCTACGAAAGGCTCATGGGCAGCCGGCTGGCGGACCTGGCGCTGACGATCGTGCTCTACGTCGCCGAGATCATCAAGCCCGACGCCGACCGCCTCGACGGTTACCACGAAGCCCAGCTGCCGAGCCTTCGCTTCAACCTCTTTTCCGCGGCGCCCGTCTACAGCGACCTCGAGGAGGCCAACCTGGCCGGCACGCTGAAGATGTCCCTCGACGAGCTGGGCCAGGACAATCCTTTTATCCGGCTGGCGCTGGGGACCGGGACCCCGGCCGAGGCGGCCCGGCAGCTCATCACCGGGACCAAGCTGGCCGATGTCGCCGTCCGCAAGGCGCTCATCGACGGCGGCGTGAAGGCCGTCGACGCGTCCAAGGACCCGTTGATCGTCCTGGCCCGGAAGCTGGCCCCGCGCGTCCGCGAGGGCGTCAAGTGGACCAAGGACAACATCGACAGCGTCCTCGTGCCGGCCAGCCAGAAGCTCGGCCGGGCCAGGTTCGCGGTGTACGGACAGAACATGTATCCGGACGCGACGTTCACCCTGCGTCTGTCGTTCGGCGCCGTCGCCGGCTACCCCATGAACGGGACCCTCGCCCCCTACGAAACGACCCTCTACGGGCTCTACGACCGGTCGCTCGGCTTCAACCGATCCGGGGGCTGGGCCCTGCCCGATCCCTTCTGGGCGAACGTGGGGAAGCTGGACCTGTCCACGCCGGTCAACTTCGTCAGCAGCTGCGACATCATCGGCGGCAACTCGGGGTCTCCGGTCATCAACAGGAACGCGGAGATCGTGGGCCTGATCTTCGACGGCAACATCGAGAGTCTGGCCGGGCGATTCTTCTTTGACGAAGAGGTCAACCGGGCCGTGGCCGTCCACCCGGCTTACATCATCGAGGCCCTGCGGAAGCTCTACGGCGCCGCGAAGCTGGCCGACGAGATCGAAGGGAAATAGCCTTCAGGGCTTCACGGCCCCGGCCAGCATCTCGAAGTCGTCCGGCGATCGCTTTCAGGCCTCGTTCATTTCCCTCTTTCCTCGTTTCATGCCGGTCTTTATTTCTTCCCGACGGAGAACGCCTCGCCGAGTTTGGCGCCGATCCCGAAATAGGCCATATTGCCGAATGACCCCCACAGCATCGGCCGCACCTTCTCGATGTCCGGAATCTGTTTGGAATTCAGAACCTCGCTGTCGGCGACCAGGCCGACGATTTCCCCGATGAACATCGTGTGCAGGCCGAGATCGACCTGCCTGATCAGCCGGCATTCGAGAGCATAGGGAAACTCTTTGACGATCGGGGCGTTGACCAGCGCGCTTTTTTCCGGAGTGAGGCCGGTCTCTTTGAATTTGTCGAACTCCCGTCCCGACACCATGCCGACGAAGTCGGCCTCCTTGAGATGCTTTTCGGAGGGAAAGTTCACCGTGAAGGCCTCCGTCCGCTTGATGTTGTGATAGCTGAGCGTGGCCTCTCTGAGAGAGACGCTGAGACACGGCGGTTTGCTGGAGACGATCCCTCCCCAGGCGGCCGTCATGATATTGGGCTTGCCATCGGAGCAGTATGTTCCGATGACGAGCACCGGCGAGGGCAGCAACAGCGTTTGGGCTGGAAGGCTGAGTTTCATCGAGATCTCCCTTCGGACTCTAGCGTCCGCTGAAGCCGAGGCTCAGACCGAGCCGGACGCCGAGATACTCCCCGAGCTCGGTTTCCTCGGGGAGGAAGCCGGCGCCCTTGTAGATCAGGCCCACGTCGAGCGACAGTTCCCGAAAGCGGGAATCGGGCCTCAGCAGCAGCTTGTAACGGCCGGTCACATCGACGGCCCCGCCCGGCTTGCCGCGCTGTTCGGTGAAGCTCAGACCGAGCGGCTGGTTCCAGTAATGGATCACGGCCGACACGGCCACGCGCTTGGCCAGCGGATAATCGTTGATGCCGATCCCGGCCCCGAGGAACCAGCGGTCGAGGTTCTCGAACTCGCGCAGATAGGCGTTGATCTTGACCTTCCCCTTATAAGCCAGCCAGAGCTTCTGGTCGATGAAATCGCCGAAAGGCCCCATGCAGTGCCCCAAGCCGACATTGACCCGCAGGTCGTCGGACAGACGGACATTGCTCACCCCGATGATGTTGGCGTTGGCCAGGTTGAGGAACGTCCGCCCTTCCACCCGGTGCAGGTAATGCCGCTCCTGGTCCGTCAGGTCGGCGTAGCGCGTGTAGCGTGTGTAGGCCATGGTGGGCCGGAACAGGTGGCGGATGACGCCGTAGAGGTCGTTGCCGACGACGTCCCGCTTCAGCTCGTCCGCTTCCTCCGGGCCGTCCGTGTCGTGCTTGAAGATCCCTTCCGTAAAATAGCGGACGAGGGCGAACTTCCGGAGCAGATATTCCACCACGAGGTTCTTGTAGCTATCGTCCCCCAGGGACATCAGGGTCTCTTCCCGCGTGGCCAGCATGTAGTCCGATTCGAAGCCGGCCGTATGGAGCCGGATGAAGACGGGGAATTTCGTGTCCCGCAGGTTCTGCAGGGTCGCATCCGTAACCCCGTCGACGTAGCCGCTTCGCTCCGAGAACGGGAACGGGTGGGACACCGACCCGATGTCCTCCCCAACCAGGATCGATCGATGCCCTTCCTCGTGGGTCATCGTTTTGAAGAAGAGAAGGCCGAAGGCGCCCTGGATGACGTAGCTGAGGACGGGCTTGAGCTCGCTGTTGAGCGCGTCGGAGAAGAGCCTGAAGCCGCTCAGGCTGTTCTCGTCGACCTGGCGCATGGTGAAGAGACGGGCCGGGGAATCCCTGAGGATGAACGGATACGTCTTTTCTTTATCCGCGGCGCTCGGGGCCTCCTGGGCGGCCAAGGAGGCGACCGAAGCGATCGCCAGGATCAGAGCCGGGATCCTCTTCATGCGACAATTCTATCTTTTCAGCAGGATCAGCGAGTAGGTGTCGGCGACGAGGATCGTCTTTCCCAGGACACAGAGATTCTGGGCCTCCCCCGGCGTGTCGTAGGACGAAACGAGCCGCGGCGCATTCGGGTCGGAAACGTCGATCTTCTTGACGCCCGCCAGGCCGTCGGCGACATAGGCGAAGCGTCCGTCCAGGACGACGGCGCTCGAAAAATCCTCGGAGGCGGCGGCCCCCAGGATCTTCGGCGCCTCCGGCCGGACGATGTCGACGATGATCAGGCCCTCCGCTCCGGAAGCCACGTAGGCGAGATCCCCCCGGACGGCCACTCCGCTCGGCTCGCCGGCGAGCTTGACCAGCCCGATCTCGACCGGCGCCTTCGGATCCCGAATGTCGAGGATGTGGAGGCCGCTGTCGCTGTTGGCCAGGTAGGCGCGATCCCCGGATACGGCCAGCCCGTAGGTGAATCCTGGCAGCTTGAGCGAGCCGACGACCGTCGGGGCGGCCGGATTCGTGGCGTCGAGGGTGTAAAAGCCGAAATTGTCGGCCGTGAGATAGGCGGAGCTCCCCCGAACGACGAGCGTCCTCGGGATGCCCTCGGTGAATGTCAGGGGTTTGCCCGGCTTCGGCTTGGCCGGGTCGGTGACATCGAAGACCCTGATCGACCAGCGGTCGGTGACGTAAACATAGCTGCCGTTGGCGGCGATGTTCTGGACGCCACGGAAGATCCCCGTCCCGCCGACGAGAACGGGCCGGACCGGATCGGCCGCGTCCACGGCCAGCACGCCGGAGAGCTCGCCGACCGCGAAGGCGTAGCGGTCCCGGCCGCAGACGGCGACGATGGAGCTCGGCGTGGGGAACAGGCCGATGACCTTCGGCTTCCGGGGATCGGCGATGTCCATGAAGAAGATACCCGAGAAGTAGTCGACGACGATGGCCCGGCTGTCCCGCAGGATGACGCGCCAACCCTCGTTGTACATCGTGTATTTATTGGTCGAGACGACGGCCGGGGAGGCCGGGTTGGAGATGTCGAGGATCTGGTAGCCGCCGTCATAGAGACTCCCGACGCAGATAAGCTTCTCGGTCGCCGAGACGCTATGGGCATATCCCTCCGCGGCCAGAGAGGCGGCCAGCTTGGGCCCGGCCGGCGAGGTGATATCCACGACCTTGATCCCGCCGGAGCCGTCGGCGATATAGGCATAGTCCCCGGAAAGCGCGACGCTCTCGGCCGTGCCGTCCGTATCGAGGGCCCCGGTCAAGGCGAGCCGGGCGGGATCGGCGACGTCGACGATCTCGAGGCCGGCGCTGCCGTCGGCCAGGAAGAGCGAATTTCCCCGGAGGACGATCCCGGTCGCCTCGCCGGGGGAATCCCAGGAGCCGGCGATCTTCGGCGCCGCGGGATCCGCGATGTCAACGGCCAGCAATCCCCCGGCTCCGTCGGCCACGAAGGCCGTGGAACCGAAAGCCGCGACGTCCCGGGCTTCGCCGGAAGTATCAAGGACGCTCTTCAAAACCGGGGCCTTGGGGTCGGTGACGTCGATCACGGCCAGGCCCTTGTCGGCCGCGGCCACCAACGCGAGGTTTCCGGATAGAGCGACGGCGAACCCTCCCCCGAGATGGATCTGGGAGAGCGTTTTCGGGTCCCGGGGATCGGACAGGTCCAGGATCGCGAAGCCGTCGAGGAAGGCGCAGTAAGCCAGATCGCCCCGGATCTCGACGTCGTGGGCTTTCGTCCAGAGGGACGAGCCGAGAAAGGCCAGCGCGTCGCCGTCCTGAGCGCCGCCGCAGGCCAGGACGCCGAGCGAAAACAGGATCAGGGCCGATACGGCCCACAGGCCGGATCTCGATTTGGACATGTTCGTCCTCCGACGCGGCGTTCAGATCAGAATGTCATCGAGCCAGCCCAGCTTGACCAACTCGATCTTCTGGGGGTCGGCCGTGCCGATCCCGTATTTCGTGTCGGCGAGCTGGATATGCTTGGGGACCGGGGGAATTTCCTGGGCCGGCCCCAATTCGATCCGCCGTTTGGCCATGATCAGCCGGAGGCCGACCGAATCCACGGCCACCGGATCCTGCCCGACGATGAGGCCCTTATAGTTCCAGACGTAGCGGCGGCTGAAATTGTGCGGGCCGCGCCCGTGGAATTGCGGGGTCAAAGCGCAGAGGACGTTCAGCCGGGTTTTGCCCTTGACCTGCGGCAGGAGGAAGAGCGACCCGAGCGCGGCGCAGCTGTCGGGATGATAGGCCGGCTGGGATTCGCCGAACATGATGTAATTCTTCAGGCAGCCCGACATGCCGGCCAGGTAGTGCGTGCGGAGGGGGCGGGCGTTGATCAAGGCCGTGGCCTTCACGAAGAGGGGGTTCGTCCGCACGGTGTGGTCGTCCAGCCCGATGTTCTTCTCCTCGACCCCGGCGTCCAGGACGCGGCGCTTGATGGCCTTCTCGACCGGGGCGGGCGTCGGCAGAAAGGACCAGACGTTGGTCTTGATCCCGACGATGTCCTCGGGTTTGACCAGCCGTTTGAAGGCCTCGACCGGATCGCTCAGGTCCAGGAGCTTCGAAACGGCTTCGTCCAGCATCTGCTGGATGACCGGCTCGTTGAAGGCGGAATCGGCGTCGAGCGCGTCCGGATGCCGGATCAGGACGACGCGGGTCTTCCTGGCCGGCGCGGCCGGGCTCTGGCCGAACGCGGCGGACGCTCCCAGAACGGCTGCGGCGGTGCCGCGGATGAAATCGCGGCGGGACATGGACGATGTCATGGTCACCTCATTATTTGGGCGGACGAACGGCCGTTTCAGCGAGCCGCCCGGCGTAGTCTTTCGACGACCCCTCGAAAACGACCGCCAGGACGCGATCCCGGGTCTTGATCATCGTCCATTTCTTGTTTTCGTTCAGTCCGGCCCCATCGGCGTCCGCCCCCGGCAGGAACGACTTCAGGAACGACGAGGCGGCGGCCTTGGCTTTGGCGGCGTCGGGATAGCGGACGACGAGCAGCCGGCCGGCATCGCCGCCCGGCGAATCGTATTCGGCGAACAGGCATTCGGTCTTTTCGTCCAGGTTCAGGATGTTCTCGGAAGAGACGAAATAGCGGTTGCTGAGATGGACGTGATTATGAAAATACGAGGTCTTGTCCGCTTGCAGCCCGGCCGAGGGAAGGAGCTCGAGCATCTCCGGGAGAGCCCCGTCCGGGCCGAGCAAGGGGGCGACCGCATTCCCCAGCTCGAGGACGGCCTTTTCCGCCTTGTCCTCGTTTCCCGAGACCGTGATCGAGACGAAATAGCGGCCCCGCCAAAACCGAAGGAGCCCCGGGCCGTACTCCGAGCCCTGGCCGATCCCCGCCTCCGGATCCTGCCGGTCGCAGGAGAACAGGCCGAAGGCCTCGGCCGGCGAGCCCATGTCGTAGATGTCCAGATTCAGCTCGTTCTCCGCGGCGTCGGCATACTTGCGGACGAAGACCTCGCGGAAATCGAAGGCCAGGTAGACTTCCGCGCCGCCGTCCATGTAATCGTAGAGCGTCTTCCGGTCATAGACCGCGTCCTGTCCCGAGGCCTTCCAGTCCAGGACCTGTTTGGGGATTTGCGGGCCGAAATCTTTCACGGCGCCTCCGGCTAGGGAAAAAAGGACGGGAATGGACGCGAGGGACAGGAATCGGGCGATTCTCATCGTGAGAGGTACCATAGCGGAATGGCCGCCGGCATGTCAAATGCCGCAAGCCTAAGCCGCGCCTCGAATCAAGCGCAGGTCTAATGAGTCCTCAGGATGGTTTGTGTATTTCGAACCAATCGTCTTTGGGCCGTTCTGAACGCAGGCTTGCCCATCTTTCGCTGGCCGCGCGGACTAGCATTTAACCCAAAGGTATACGAGGATCCTTTTGAACCCGCCCGGGAAAATGAAGTCGGCATAAATGAGGACGTAACATTCGCCATTACAGCACCTGGGGCATTGACAGTCCGCTTCGCCCGTAAGGAGGGCCGCGGAGAACCTCGCCACTTTTCGGACCACCCCGTCATATTTGACGAACTTTGCCGACAACGGCACGTAGGCAATGCCCGGCCCATGGACCTCGATGTAGGCGTCCTTTTCCGCCGCGGTCAAGTCGGGCCTGGGCGCTCCGGACACGAGTCCCAGAAAAAGCGCGCAGGATAGGAAGAAGAAAACCCCCCTTTTGCCCCTTTTCTTTGACATTGGCCTCACCTTTGACATCGACTTCACCCAATAATAAAGACCCATAATTGTTCGCTTTTTTCTCAGCAAATAGAAAAATATATTTTTGCTTGGGGCAACGGAGCGCTTGTCGCCGCCCACTCTTTTGCCTATGATGTCCGAAGCCGCTGGTGCCGGCTGAGGCGGATCATGCGATTATTGGCCTGGAAAGCGCGGACCTGGGCCCTCGCGGCCCTTATCGCCGCGGGAGCAGGCCTGTTCCTCTTCCCCGGGGACGCGGCTGGATATCCGCTTCCGGAAGACGAATCGGCAGTATTGACCGCAGGAAAGGCTCTCATAGAGAAGGGCGCCTATGAGGAGGCCGTGTCCTATTTCAGGGTCACTCTTTCCCGTGCGGAGATTGGCAGGCCCGAGCGGGCCCGCATTCTCCATATCCTCGGCTACCTCCTCCTGTACGCGGGCCGTACGGAAGAAGCCATGGAGAACACCCGGGTTGCATATGACTGGGCTCTGAAGCAGCGACTTTCGGACGAGGCCGCCTCTTTCAAGGCCGAAATGGCTCTCCAGCGGGCTTTCGCCAGGGCGCTCGAGCTCCGAGCCTCCGGAGACATCCCCGGATCCAACTCGAGATTCGAGGAAGCCGACAGGCTGGCCAGGGCGATCGGGAGCTCCCCCTACCGGCTCAAGATCGCGGGTGCCTGGAGCATCAATTACTTGGGTTCAAGAGACGGCCAGGCAAAATACCTCGACCTCAGTCTCCGGGCATCGGAACTGGCTGATTCCCTGAGATATCGAGACGAAGCTTCCGGCGCGGCAACCAAGGTCGGCACATATTACGCGCTGAGAAGCGATTTTTCCCGGGCGCTCAGCTTCTTCCTGAAAGCCTTGAATGACCTGGGGATGGGGCGGGACGATAAGGACGTGGTCGGATGCTTGAATAACATAGCCGGAATGTATATGTCCCTCGGGGACTACGTCAAGGCGAAGGACTACTTTCTGGAGGCCGCATCGCGACTTCCGGAGCGGGCGACGGGGGCCTTCGAAGCCTCTCTGCTCGTCAACCTCGGCAATCTGTTCGGCAGCCTCGGACGCCGCCTTCAGTCGGATGATTATCGGCAAAGGGCCCTGGAATGCTTCGACTCTTGTCTCGGCTTGAACGGGGTCCAGGGCGGCGGGAGTATCCGTCTCGAGGCGCTGGCCGGAAGGGCTGACGTCTATATCGACCAAGGCCGCCTGGAAGAGGCCCGGCGGATCCTCGTCCCGGCCCTCGATGAGGCCAGGAAATCGAAGGCGGCTTCCTTGACGGATGGAACGATCCTATCCCTATTGGGCGAGACGTCGCTCGGGACCGGCTCGATTCCTGACGCCGAGAGGTATTTCGAGGAGGTGCGCTCCGTATCCAGACAGACCGGAAGTCCGTTCCTGACGATGAGGGCCGCCTACGGCCTCGGCCGCTGCGCCGAGGCTCGCAAAGACTATGACCAAGCCATCGAATCTTATAATCTCGCGCTCGGGATCATCGGCGAAGGGTTCTCCGGCATCCTCAGCGATGTCCATCGGGCCGAGTTCATCGGGATGAAGCGGGAGCCCTTTCAGGCGCTGATCAACCTCTATCTCAAGTTGTCTAAAGGGGAGAACGGCGGCATCTACGAGCGCGAAATATTCCGCCTGTCCGAGTATCTGCGGGCCCGGTCCTATATGGAGTTCCAGGATAGGCTGGCCGGAAACCCGCCCCGCCCGGAGCCGGCTTCGGAAGACGCCGAAAAGGCAAAACTCAGCCGGGAGCGGATAGAGCTCCTGAAATCTCTCTCCCTGGGAAACCTCAGCGGGGAGGAGCGGGAACGGCAGGAAAAGAGGATCGTCCGGATCGACGACCTTCTGGACGCCGAGGTTTTCGATCGCTACGGCGCCGGTGACCGTGCGGACCGGTCTCCCAAGCCCGTTCCCCTGGATCTCCTGCAAAGCCGGGTCCTGGACGACCGGACGGCCGTTCTCGAATACCTCCTAGGGGAGACGAAGTCCATCCTCTTCTGCGTCAGCAGGGATTCCCTGCATCTCATCGAGCTGCCCCCGGCCCGGGACCTCGACGATGCCCTGACGGGCTTTCTGAGCTTCCTCGAGGATCCCTCGATCCCGGTGGCCAGGGGCCTCCCGGCGGCCCGGCGGCTCTATCAGATCCTTGTTGCGCCCGTTGAGCCTTTCCTTTCGGCCCGGGTCGACCGGTTGATCGTCGTTCCCGACGGCATCCTGTACCGATTGCCGTTCGAGGCCCTGGTCCTGCCGGCGTCCGCCGCCGTACCTCCGACATATGTCAATGACCGATTCACCGTATCGTACGCACCCTCGGCCTCTTCTCTCGGCCCTTCCGGGACGCAGCAGGAATTCCATTACGCCAAAGAAGGCCTGGCCTTCGGCGTATCGAAGTATCCGCGGCCGGGCCGCCTCCGAGGAGGATCGACGCCCCTCTCGCCGAGCGCCATCCTCGACGACATTTACGGGAGACGCGGTTTCGAGATCGGATCCCTCCCCGGCGTAAAGGACGAGGTCGCCGACCTCAAGAGAAGGCTCGCGCCGGGCAAGATCGACGCCTATCAGGGGCCGGATGCCACCGAGGGGACCTTGAAGGGCCTCGATCTCGGAGCCTATCGGCTTATCCATCTGGCCTGTCATGCCTTCTCGGACGACAACTATCCGCTCCGGTCGGCGCTTCTCATGTCACCCGAAGCCGACGACCGGGAAGACGGATATCTTCAGGTCTCCGAAATGTACGACCTTCGGACGAACGCGGACCTGGTCGTGCTGTCGGCTTGCCAGACGGGAAGGGGCACGATCGTGATGAACGAGGGGAACCTCGGCCTGCCGCGGGTTTTCTTCTATATGGGCGCGAAGTCGGTCCTATCGACCTTGTGGCCGTTCAACGACAAGTCCGGCGCGGTATTCATGAGGCATTTCTACGACACGTACTTTCGCGGCGAGGGCAAGGCCGAGGCCCTCCGCGCCGCCAAAAGAGCCATGCAGGAAACGAGATACGCCCATCCCTTCTATTGGGCTTCCTACGTCCTGACGGGCGGATTCTAAAGGGTTATTTTCTGATCGAGAACTCGGCCAGCTTCGAGACCAGCTCCCGGCCGTCCTCCAGAACCGCCGTGACCCTCCAGAAATAGGTCTCCCCCTCGAGAACGATCCCGCGAGCGTCGGCCGGAAGCTCCGTCCCCGCATCGGAGATCGGCCCGCTCTGCCAGACCTTTTCCAGGGACTTGTCAAAGAGCTCCACGGCATAGCGCGCAGCCTGGGGGACGGCCGCCCATTTGAATCTGACATCCCTGGCGGCGAGGGCGGCGCCCTGCTTGGGGCTGATCAGCCTGATCTGGGATCCCGCCGTCCCGCGGATCACAGGCCGGTCCGAAAGCTTGATCACCGAAAAGGTCAGGATCGCCAGCCCGACCAGGCCGGCCAGCGTCACCAGGGCGGCCCTCCTGCCGAAAAGAGGCCGGGCAGGCTGCTTCTTGCCCAAGACGCCGTCCTGCGGACAGCTTTGAAGAACCTCGGCCTTCCCGGTGAGTCTGTCGACCTCTTCGGAAAGGCGAAGGAGGGATTTGAGGACCCGGGCGCAGTCGGCGCAATTCGAGACATGATCCATGATGCTCGCCCTTTCCTTCCGGCCCGCCCCTTGAGTCACGAGCCGGACCAGGTCCTCCGGCGCCGGACACTCCACGCCCCCCTCGGTCTTCTTCTCACCCAGATAGGCCCGATAGACCTCCGCTATCTGAGCCAGGTCAGTCTTCATAGCGAATCCCCCTTTTCGCCAATCTATTCTTCAATTCCTTGATCCCGCGATAATACTCATTACAGGCCTTGCTGGGGGACCAATTGTTGAGTCGCGCGATTTCGGCCAGCGTGAATCCCTCGAGTCGAAGCTCGATAACGCGCCGTCTGGTCCCCCCGAGGGCCGCCAACGATTCGACGATGATGTCCCTCAGAGGGTTGTCCGATCCCGTGCAATTCCCTTCGCCTCCGTCTCCCCCAGGCTGCCGATCCTCCGCATGGCTGATCAGCTGCCTCTCCCGCTGGAGTTTTTTGACTTCATTAATAAAGACCGATAAAACGACTTTTTTTACATAGGCATTGAAATATTCAATCTCGCCTTCCCTGCTCTTGAGGGCCTTCCAGATCCTGATACGGATCTCCTGAAGCAGATCGTCCCTTTCGGGGGAAAGCGTGGGATAGCCGAGGTTGTCGAGCTGAGACCTCAGATGAGGCGCAAGCGCCTCCAGAATGATATCTATGGATTTCGGCATAAGCTCGAGTTTCTCGTCTCACCCTTGGTCATGATACTTCAGCCCATAAGACTGTTCAAGTTCCGGAAATCGGCCTCATTTGGCCGCGCTCACGGGGGATACCGGACGAAATCCGGGGTCGGCGGCCGCGTTGAACGCGAGCTTTGTCCTATCGAGGATCCGGCCCTGGCGCATGACCGCGTCGATATTCCGAGTGTCAGCGATGCGCCGGTCAGGCCGGCCGTTGACCAGGATGATGTCGGCCCGCCGGCCTGGAGCCAGGCTTCCCCATTCCGCCTCGGCTCCCATGAGCCGGGCGGCGTTCCGGGTGGCCAGGGTCAGAGCCTGCAGGGGCGTCAGCCCGGCCTCGACGAGGAGCTCGAGCTCGCGATGGAGCCCCTCGCCCAGGAACGAGCCGGGATAGGGCGAATCCGTGCCCGCGGCAAACTCGAGGCCGGCGTCGAAGAGCTTCTTCAGATTCGCTTTCTGGTTATTGAACCGCTGCAAATTCTGCTGCTTGGGGCCCTTGTTCCAGGACGGGGACTCCGCGGCTTCTTTGGCATAGGCCCGGAGATCGGCGACGAAATCGGGGGGCGTCGAGCCCTTGATGAGCGGACTTTCCAGGAAGGACAGGTCTTCGAGCCGCCGCTTCGATTTGGCCTCGACGACCGAGAGCGTGGAGATGAACCGCACTCCCCTGTCTTTCAGCATCGCCGTCATCTCGCTCCCCCAGATGAAGTCGGGCGTATGGGCGAAGGCGGAAATCCCCGCCGCGGCGATCTCCGGCGAGCCGTTCCGCCAGCTCTGATCGACGAAGACCGGCAGGGAATTCTTGCGCGCCTCGGCGGCCAGGGCGAACATCATGGGATTCGACAGACCGATATAGGCCTTGACGATATCGACTCCGTCCTGCTTGAGCCCGGCGACGATCCCCGGGATCTGGGCGGCCGAGCAGACGCTGTAGGAGATCGGCGGCCAGGCCGGATCCGGCCCGTCGATGAGCGGACCGGCGCAATAGACGCGGGGCCCGGTCAGCCGGCCTGCGGCGATCTCGTTCCGAAGCTGGATGATCCAAGGCTTGACGCTGCCCATGTCGAGAACGGTCGTGACCCCGGCATAAAGAAGGGCGTTCAGGTAACGACGGTACCCCAGCATGTCCACGGACTCGCCGTCCCAACCGCCGAGGAGATGGACGTGCATATCGGCCAGTCCCGGCATCAACGCCCGGCCCTTTGCGTCGATGACCAAAGCCCCCGCGGGGACGGATATCCCGGACCCCGGGCCAACGGCTTCGATCTTGGATCCGCGCACGACGAGCGTCCCGTCTTCGAGAGGCGCATTCCCGCTGCCGTCGATGATGACCGCGTGGACGAAGGCGATGGGCCGATCGTCGGCCGCGGCTGGCGTCCCCCATGCGGCGAGACTGATCACCAGAACCGTCAGGACCAGGAGCGTCTTTTTCATATCATGCCCTCCACGCGTGCGGCTTGTTCATAAGATGGGATATGTGCAATCCATGTGCCAGATTCTCCGGGGCGCTCGCCACCCGCACGAGGACCGGGACTCGCACGCCCGTAAAGAAGCCTTACAAAGAAGAGTCCGGCGCCGCGTCCCGATTTCGGGCGAGGCGGACGGACTTCCCCCTCAGAGATGGATTTCGATCCGGATGTCGAACCCGAAGGCGTTTCGGACGGCCGGAGCCATGCTGGGATGGATCACGAACTGGAGGTCCGGATGGAGGTCCAGCCAGCTCAGAAGGCGGGCTTGGTAAGTCAAATCCAGATTCCATTCGGCCCGCCGCACGGGCGATCCCTCCAGCGCGGCTTTCCTCATGAAATCGTCCCCGTTGAAGGCCGTGGCGAAAGCCAGTCCGGCGATGTCCCGGCTCCTCCCGGGAATGAGGCCCGTAAAAGAGAATCCGCCGCCCGTGAATAATCCGAGGCGGTTGAGCCTGGCGTCGGCCACCCCCACCCGCGCGAAGGCCGTGAGGTTCCGTCCGGATTCGCCGTCCTGGCGCCAGACCGTGTGGGACAGCAGAACGTAGAGTCCCGTGTCGCCGCGAATCTTCCCGGGTTCCCCCGGCCGCCGCAGGACGGGCGCGAAGCGGGCGGTGTAACCCCAGAAGCCAAAGGCGATCTTGTCCGCGTAGGACGGAGGGACATAGCGGCGGATGCTCTCCCGCACGGCCTGTCGCCGGTGCCGCCGCCGGGCGACCGGAAGGTGATAGCCCGCCTCGGCCGCCAGGAGAACGCCGTTGCCCCTGCGCAGGATGATCCGCGTCGCGTCGGGATCGGCAGGGTCGCCGGCCAGACCGTTCAGGATCACGGACTGCAGGTAGAACCCGCCCGTCTTGAGCCGGGCCCGGAAGCCGAGGGTCGTGTACGGAAAGATCGAAGGTCCGTTGAGGCCGCTGAAGGCGAAGGTCGGGTCCATGCCCTGGGAGGAGTTCTGGAAGACCGAAGCGGCCTCGACGACGTCGAACTCCGAGTTCAGGTCGTAGAGGCCGGCCAGAAGCGACAGCCGCCCGCCGAAAAGATCCTGCTGGATCCAGGCCTCATAGAGCCTCGTGGCGTTGGAAGCCGCGATATTGCTGACGGTCTGGATTTCGCCGAAATGGCGCCCGGGGTCGCCTCCCTCGATGTTCATGCCATAGACAAACAGCTTCGCTCCCCGCCAGCCGGCGAACTTATCCAGGTCGAGCGACAGGGTCAGGGAAATGTTGTGGATATAAACCGGGCCCCGGCGCAGGCCGCCGGCGAGGTCCGTGAACACTTCGCCGAGATAGGTCAATCCGGTGGTTATGGCCCCCTCGGCATCGGCCCCTGTCCCGGCGGAGATCCCGGCGCCGCACAGGAGGAGGGCCAAAAGGAAAAAGACCGCCGTCCGGACCCCGGCGCGGCGCCCGGGCACAGCTTCCGGCGTTTCCGCGTGTCCGACAATCGGTGGATTCATGGCACCTTCGTCCGGCCCGGTCGCCCTCAGCAGCCTGATACGAACTGACCCCTCGCACCATTGTAGCAAATTCCCGGACCTCCCGCGAAGGCTCGCGCCGCCGCTCTCCCGGGCTCGGTATTCCGCCATTTTTATGCCCCATTGAGAAAGTTTCGGCATTTGGAGGGTTTTTATTAGTAGAGGAGAAATCACAGAATCGGGAGAAAACCTTGACATCGATCCGAGGTGGAGTTTATCATCATCCCACAAAGGACGGTTTCGAGCCGATGGTCCGAAGTGTGCTTGCGGCACGAACAAATCTCCCAGCCGTCATTCTGCAGCATTTTTTCATGGATCGAGACAAATATTCTGTCCGGGGCGGCCGGAGGCCGGGAATTCTCATTCTTAGGGGGGCCTGAAAATGAACGATAGGACGCCGAGAGGACAGTCGGAGGTCGAGGTGCTCCTGGAATACGCCAATAGCATCCTGGCGACATTGAGGGAGCCCTTTCTGGTATTGGATAAGAGGCTGCGGGTCATTTCCGCCAACCAGGCTTTTTATTCCACGTTCAAGGTCAAAGCCCAAGAAACCATCGGCCGGCCGCTTCCGGGTTTAGGTGACGGGCAATGGAATATTCCCAAGCTGATTCAGCTCTTGAAAGAAATCATCCCGGGAAAAGCGGTTATTCAAGATTATGAAGTCGAGCATGAATTTGCGCACATTGGACAGCGATTCATGCTCCTGAACGCCCGTCAGCTGCGCGTTCCCAAGCAGGTCGCGGCCGTCATCGCGACGGGGGCAGAAGGAGAAGAAGAGCTGGTCCTTCTGGCTATTGAAGATAACACCGAGCGCAAGCGCTTGCAGAGAGACCTGCAGGAGTCCGAGGAGCGCTATCGCCGGGCCTTTGAAACGTCGCTCGACGGACTCCTCCTCGTTCATAAGGTCGAAGCCAGCATTCTCAATTCCAACTCGTCGATCCAGGAATTGCTGGGCTATTCCCGCGAAGAACTCTTGAAAAAGAAGCTCTGGGATATCGGCGTGACCAACGACCGCCCGAATTTTCAGGCGACGCTGGCAAAATTGGAGAGTGACGGCGTCATCCATTACGACGACCTGCCGGTAAAAACCAAGACCGGGCTGATCGTCCCTGCCGAGGTCTTTATGATCAACAAGGCCAAAGTCATCCAAGTCAATATCCGCGACATCACCGAGAGCAAAAAAATACAGGATGATCTCAGAGAGAAGATGCGCGACTTGGAGCGGTTCAGCAAATTCGCGGTGGACCGGGAACTGAAGATGGAAGAGCTGGAGAAGAAGGAAAAGGAGCTCGAGGAAAAGCTGAAAGATCGATGAGATTCAAGGACGGCCACGTGAAGAAGCTCGCCCTCAAAGTCCAACGGGCGGCCAAGCCGGGCCCGAGAGGATACCTGGAGAGCATCATATCCTCGATGACGGATGCTCTGATCGTGATCAATCCCGACTCCACGCTGAGATCGGCGAACAGATCCGCTTTGAGTTTATTGGGTTACACGGAAGCCGAGCTTATCGGCCGGCCGGCGGCCAAGATATTCCTGCCGGAAGAAAGGGACCTCCTGCGCAGATTTCTGGGCAAGATCGTCGTGACCGGCGTGGGGTATACGATCGGCCTCAATTTTTTGACCAAGCAGAAAAAGGCCATTCCGGTCGAATTCAGCGGCGCCTTGATCCAGCAAGGCGGCAAAGTCATCGGCACCGTGGGCCTGGCCAGGGATATGCGTCAGATCATGTCCATCATCAGCGATCTGGAGAGAAAAGACCGGGATCTCGAAGAGCACAGCAAAGACCTGACTCGGATGCAGAAGGCCATGCTGCATATCATGGGCGATCTGGATATCGCCAAAAAGGAGATGGAGAAGGCCAACAACGAATTGCGGAAGCTCGATGAGCTGAAATCCGATTTTGTCGCTTCCGTCTCGCATGAATTGCGCTCGCCTCTGACCGTGACCAGAGAGGCAATCTCCCAGGTCTTGGACGGCGTGTACGGCGATATCAATGACGAGCAGAAGCGGTTCTTGTCCATGTCCATCGAAGGCATCGACCGGCTCGCCCGCCTCATCGGCAATCTGCTGGATATCTCCAAGATCGAAGCGCATAAGATCAAGCTGGACAGAGAATTGACGGACATCGTGTCTTTGGCCAGGGAAGTGAGCGCGAACTTTGCCCACGCGTTTCGAAGCAAGGGGCTGGAAACGGCCTACGACCTCCCCGAGGACAAGATCGAGCTTTACCTGGATAAGGACAGGATCATCCAGGTCTTCGTGAATCTGCTGAGCAATGCCCTCAAGTTCACTCCGGCCGGCCGGATCGAAATATCCATCGTCGATCAAGCGAGCAGCGTCGAATGCGCGGTTTCCGATACCGGCATAGGCATTTCCGGTAACGATCTGCCCCGGGTCTTCAACAAATTTGACCAGTTCGGCCGGGAATTCGAGTCCGTCCAAAAAGGCACCGGCCTCGGCCTGGCCATCTCCAAAGGCATTATCGAATTGCATCGAGGGGACATCCGGGTCGAAAGCCAATTGGGCCGGGGAACCAAAGTCAGTTTCAGCCTGCCGAAGTACTCCCCGAGGGACTTATTCAAGGAATATGTCGCCGACGGCCTGGCCGCGGCGGCCAGAGAGAATTCCTCTTTATCCATCATCGTTTTTGAAGTCAAGAATTATGATGCTTTGCAGGAGAAGCTGGGCCAGGACAAGATCGCCTCTCTTGTGCACCGTTTAGGGCTCCTCATCAGAACCGACCTCAGGCGCAAGTCGGATATCAGCATTCACGATAACCGGACGGTTTTGGTGGCCCTGCCGGAGACCGATAAAAAGGGCGCCTGCGCAACGGCGGAAAGACTCAAGTCCATTTTTGAGAGCTCCCTGGCCAAGGAAGGATTGGCCTCGGAAATCGAGGTCGAATTGAGGGTCCCGAGTTTTCCCGAAGACGCCAGTACGGAAGAGGAGTTGCTAAGGAAGATCCGTTTATAGGAAAATATCGGAAAAGAACCGAAAGGAGACATCGTTCAGTATGGCCAAGAAGATATTGATTGTCGACGACGATAAGCAGATCGCCTCGCTTCTCGCCTCGCGGCTGAAGGCCAATCACTATGAGGTCGTCGCGGCCTATGATGCGGCGCAGGCCGTAGCCAAGGCCTTCAGCGAGAAGCCGGATTTGATTCTCCTGGACATGAAGATGCCCGGCGGCGGCGGTCTCAGCGTGATGGATCATCTCAGGAATTCCGCGGATACCGCTCTGACCCCGGTCATTGTCATTACGGCTTATCCCAGCCTGGAAATACAGCAGATGACAAAAAAGATGGGCGCGGTGGATTTCATCTCCAAGCCGTTCGAAGCTGAGGATGTGCTGTCGAGAATTCAGAAGGCCTTGGGGGAAGCCAATCCGGTAACGAAAGGAAGGGCCCATATGGCTAAGAAGATTTTAATCGTCGATGACGAGCCTCGGATCGTGGAATTGGTGCAGTCCAGGCTAGCCAAGAACGGATACAGCGTCATCGCCGCCTACGACGGCCAGGAAGCCCTTGACAAGATCCATCAGGAAAATCCGGATCTCATCATCCTGGACATCATGCTGCCCAAGGTCGATGGCTATCAGATCGTAAAAACGCTCAGGGCCGACGAAAAGTACAAATCGATTCCCATCGTCATGCTGACCGGCCGCACGCTCGCGCAGGACATCAAGATGGGCATGGATATGGGCGCGGTTTCTTATGTGCAGAAGCCGTTCAAGCCCGATGTGCTGTTGGGGATCATCCAGGGATTGATCAAGAACTGAAGCCTTGTCAGGGTCTCCCTCACCCCCCGCGGGGATGAGGCCGGCCCCACAATCACCCCCCGGTTCATCCCCTCCAGCGATGGTCCGTGTTATCCTCTTGAAATAATTATAGTTCTATGTGGAAAAGTCTGGTGGAGCCGGCTCGATGAAGCTCATGCGGGCCTCCGCCGAGCTGAAGAGGGCCAAGGAAGCCCTGCAACGGAGCGAAGAGCGCTTCAAACTGCTGGCGGAGAATGTCGTCGACGTCATTTGGATGATGGATCTCGACCTCCGCTATACCTATCTCAGCCCGTCCATCACCAAATTGAGGGGTTGGAGCGTCGAGGAAGCGACGGCCCAACCTCTCCCCGAGACGGTCGTGCCGGCTTCCCTGGAGCTGGTCAAGGGCGTCTTGGCCGAAGAACTCGCCCTGGAGCGGCAGGAGGGGCCAACCCGTCGTGTCCGCACCCTGGAGCTGGAGCTCATCCGCAAGGACGGATCGACCGTCTGGGCCGAGATCCAGATGTCCTTTCTCCACAACAAGGCGGGCGAGCCGACCGGCATCATCGGCGTCACCCGCGATATCACCGAGCGCCTGCGGGCCCAGGCGATCGTGCGCGAGAGCGAAGAACAGTTCCGCGCCCTGAGCGCCGCAGCCCAGGACGCGATCATCACGATGGACAATGAGAAGCGCGTCACGTTCTGGAGTGAGGCCGCCGAGCGGATGTTCGGACCTACGATCAAGGAAGCCCTGGGAAAGAACGTGCATGACCTGTTGGCCCCGGCTTTTGATGGGGCCAAGCTCGCCGAGGCCTTCACCCGTTGGCGCGAGACGGGGCTGGACGCCACGCTCGGACGGACCGTCGAGCTCGTCGCTCATCGAAAGGACGGTTCGGAATTCCCGGTCGAGATCTCCCTCTCTTCGACGCAGATCAAGGGCCGCTGGAACGCCATCGGCATCGTCCGCGACATCACCAGGCGCCGCCGGGCGGAGGAAGAGGCCCGCCGGTCGAATGACCGGCTCCAGGCTCTCGTGAAGAAGCTCGAAGAGCGCAACGTCCAGAACGGCATCTTGAGCGAAATGCGGGAGTTCCTCCAGGCCTGCCCGACGGCATCGGAGATCGGCCCGGTCATCATGCGGTCCCTGATGAGGCTGTTTCCCGACTCGCAAGGCGCCCTGTTCTTTCTGAGCCCGTCCAAGACGGACCTCGAGTCGTCCGTCCGCTGGGGCGGTTTCCCCGAGGACGTCGAGAACAATGTCTTCGCCCCCGATGACTGTTGGGCGCTGCGCCGGGGCGGGATCTATGTCGTCGATGATGCCGGAAGCCCGCTCATCTGCCCGCACCTCAAGCGCCTGCCCGCCGCGGGCTATGCCTGTCTGCCGCTGATGGCCAAGGGAGACGTGTTGGGCCTTCTCCATATCCGAAGCGCCGCGGCCGCTAAGGGGAAAGACGGTTCCGGAATGACCGCCGAATTGAGAGACCTTTACACGACGCTGTCCGAATTGCTCTCGCTGTCGATCTCGAACATCCGGCTCAGGGAGATCCTCAGCAGCCAGTCCATCAAGGACCCGCTGACGGGCCTGTTCAACAGGCGCTATATGGAAGAGATCTTCCTGCGCGAGATCTACCGGGCCGCCAGGAAGCAGGAGCAGATCGGCGTCGTCATGATCGACGTCGACCACTTCAAGACATTCAACGACATGCACGGCCACCCCGCGGGCGACGTGGCTCTCGTCGAAATCGCCAATTTGTTCAGGGCGGGATTGAGGAAGTCCGACATCGCCTGCCGCTATGGAGGCGAGGAATTCATCTTGATCCTGCCCGAATGCCCTCTCGATGAGGCCGGCCGGATGGCGGGCCGTCTGGTGGAGGAAGCGAAAAACCTGAGGGTCCGATACGGCGGCCACGCCTTCGGTCCGATCACCCTGTCGATGGGCGTGGCGGCCTTCCCCCAACACGGCGCCAATCCGGCGGATCTCCTGAGGGCGGCCGATACGGCCCTCTACAGGGCCAAGCATGAAGGCCGGAATATGGTCATCCTGGCCTGACCGTCATCCTCATGGTCGAGAACGCGGGCATCATTCCGACCGGAGACGAAGGATAGGAATCGGTCCCCTCATATTGCCTGTCCTTGAGCGACAGCCGGGGCCCGAGGGATCGCCGGGGCAATCCGGCGGTCATGACATCCGCCAGCGGACCCCCGCGTCCTTGCAGATGCGGCGCGCGACGGCCCGTCCGGTCATCAATCCGGCCGGCAGGCCGCCCCCCGGGCTGGTCCACTGGCCGGCCATATAGAAGCCCTCGAGGCCAGGCAGGACCGGAGGGAGCCCCTTGAATCCCGTGGCCGGCGTCAGCAGCCAGCCTTCCATGCTGCCGCGCCAATTGCCGGTGTAGCGGATGACGGTCGCCGGCGTGGCCACGTCGACGACCTCGATCGTCCCCCGGGCTTGGGGAAACCGCTTCTCGAAAACGCGGCACACCTCGTCCGCGACCCGCATCTTCTCGGCTTCATAGCGGGCCCGGTCCGCTTCCCGGAGGTGCCGCCAATACTCATCATTATCGGTGGCGATGAACGCGACCACCGCCGTCTTGCCGGACGGGGAAAAAGCCGGGTCGAAGTTGAAGACGCGGAAGGAAAGCCAGCTCTCCCGCGTCTGGGGGTCCACCTCGATGGCCTTGTCCAGGAACACGGACAGAAAGCCGGGCTCCGCAGCCAGGCCGGCCCCGACGCCGAGCGAGACCTGGACATAGGAAGGGAACGGTTTGTAGGTCTCGTAGGCTTTCCGGATCTTGTCGCCGACGAACTTCCCTTCGAGCATGTCGTAGATCGTGGCATGGCCGTCGGCCGCGGAGACCACGATGTCGGCGGCGACCGTCTCCCCTCCGGCGAGCCTCACGCCCTTGGCGCGGCCGCCCTCGACCAGGACGCGCTCGACCCGGGCCTTGAACCGGATGCGGCCGCCGAGGTTCCAGTACGCCTCCTCGATCAGGCCGATGAGCCTGGGGGAGCCGCCGAGCGGATACCCGGCGTTGCCGGAGGCCATCCAGGCCAGCGAAAAGATGATGGCGACCATGGTCAGGTCCTTGGTCCCGGAAGAGAAAAAGCCCTTCAGGAGGGGATTCTTGAATCTTTCCGAGAAATCCCCCATGGTCAATTTGCCGTACTTTGCCAGAGCCGGAAAATACGGAACCATCCTGACCATCGCCCCAAGGTTGGCCGGCAGGGAATCGCCCTCGGGGAAGCGGAGCTTCGAGAATTTCCGGACGAGCCGGGTGAATTCCCTTATGGCCCGGGCGTCCTCGGAGGCCTTGGCCAGGAGCTCTTGTTCCAGACGGTCGGGGTCGCGGAAGATCGTGATCGTCTCCGCTCCCCGCTCCATGACGAGGTAGATGGGATCCTCATGGAACCGGATCCGGCCGATATCGAAGACTTCCTTCCAGAGGGCGTTCAGCGACCCGCCCTCCTTGGAACCGACGAGCCAATGGACGCAGTTCTCGAAAGTGTAGCCGCCCCTGGTCCAGGCCGTGGCCAGGCCGCCCGCGGCCGTGTGCATTTCCAGGATCTCCGTATCGAAGCCCTGTTTCTTCAGGTAAACGCCGGTGCAGAGCCCGGCAATCCCGCCGCCGATGATGACGACCTTCTTGGGATTCATGTTCTTCCTCCGGATGATACGCGCCTGATCGGACTACCTGGCCTTCTCGGCGTGAAGCTCTCTTCCCAGCCCCGAACCTTAATCATTCTCCCGGCGTCTTTTATCTCAACGCGCGGTATTACGCTCTGAAGAACAGCCTGTTCTTCAAGGTTTCCTATCTCTGGCGCTTCTGAGCTCCGGCGCGTGGCCCGCTCTTTCATCCCCGGGGCGCTTGTCGGTCCGGACGATCCGGATCCCGAATACCGTCCCCATTTCGAGGCCGTTCATCCCTTCGAACCGGACCGTGACCTTCCGCTTGCCGGCGACGGCCTCGGCCGGGATGGGATAGGCCACGTCGAAGAATCCTTCACTCTCCTGGGGGCTGCGCCGGGCGAAGCGCTCGTCCCCCACCTTCCGGCCGTCGACCAGGACGGCGAAAGCACGGTCGGCCCGCTCATCGCGGCTGTAGGTCACGATCAGACTGATCGGCGCCGAGGGATCGACGCCGAGGTCGAACGAGAACCAATCCGCGGCCCGGCGGCCGTAGCGGCCCCGGAGCTCGACGGGAGACGTCTTTCCTCCCTGCTGGTTGAAATCCCGCTCGGACTGCATCTGGCCCGGCTGGGCGAACGACACCGTGGCCGACTCGAGCGACCGCCGGGCCTCTCCGGCGGCCTTCATGGCCGCCGCCCGCTCGTCCCATTTCCCGGGGGTCAGAATATCCCAATAAGCGGCGTAGACGCGGCGATGGAGGCGGTAGAACGGGACGAGGTCGACGTCCCTGTCGCGTCCGGCGCCAGCGGTCCGGAAGACGCCCGGCCGGCCGGCCACGGGCTTGATCCATTCTTCCGGCGAACTCGCCGCGGTCACGAGGACCGGCGTCTTCGGCCACAGCGCCGCCGTCGCGGACGTGGCGACGGCCTCGTCGCGGGGCTGTCTCGGCGGAATGGGGCCGAGGTCGCCGGCCAGGACGAGCGGACCCCACAGGATCGCCGCCCGGTCCGGATTGTCGGGAAGGGGCTCCAGCCGGAGGGCCTTGGGCAGGACCAGGGCCACGTTGTCCCCCGTCTTCCACGTCCGCTCGAGGCGGATGTAAGAGCCGGCCGGGCCCGGGTTCTTGACGGGAACTCCGTTGACCGTGACCGAGAACCCCTCGCCCGCCCAGAACGGACGGCGGAGCGCGATCGTGAAGCGGCGCGGCTTCTTCATCTCGAGCCCGAGCCCGGCCGCCTCCCCCTCGGGAAAGGACGTCGTCATGGTCAGCCGGGCGCCGGCCGCCGTCCAGACCGCCGTCGAGGGCGCGTAGATGTTCACCCAGAGCGTGTCCCCCGACTCGTAATAGAGCCCATCCCCGTGCAGGGCGTGGCTCTCCATGCCCGAGCCGACGCAGCAGGTGAAGTCCTCCTGCATGTCCTGGTATTCGCGGACGACGCCCTGGCCCACGGGGACCATGTAGCAGGTGGCGCCGTCGGCGGGATCCATCGATCCGAGGATGTGGTTGAAGAGGGCGCGTTCATGGAAGTCGGCGTAGCGAACCTGCGGGTCGAGGGCGAAGAGGGCCCGGGTCATCTTGATCATGTTGTAGACGTTGCAGGTTTCGGCCGTCCGGCCCTCGATCATGTCGTCGAGCTTGTCGGGTTCGCCGAAGTATTCGTTCCGCCCGTGGCCGCCGGTGGCGAAGCTGTGGTGAAGGGCGACACGCTCCCAGAAGAAGGTCGCCGCGGCGCCGTCGGCCGGCCTGCCCGTGGCGATGTAGCGGGCCAGCACCCCGAGGAGCTTGGGAACCTGGGTATTGCCGTGCTTGCCGCGGAGGATATCCTCGCCGCGCGCGAGAGGCTCGACGATGGCCCGGTGGTCGAAGCGGTCCGCGAGAAGGAGCCAGCGCCGGTCGCCGGTGTCGGTGTAGAGGTCGACCAGGACCTCGTTCATGCCGCCGAATTCGGTGCCCAGCATCTTCTGGATCTGGGCGTCGTCGAGCCCGGCCAGGATGCCTTCCGCCCAGGCCGCGAACCGGGTCTCGGCCTCGAGGGCCTCGCGGCTTCCGGTGAAGCGGTAGGCGTCGCGCAGGCCGGCGAAGATCTTGTGCTGGACGTACCAGGGCGACCACATGCCGTTGAGGTCGAAGCCGGACGAGCGGATGTCCCCGGCGGCCAGCTGGCCATAGAGGATCTTGCCCGGCGTCTTGGCGCGGTCGGTTTGGGCGCCGATGTATCCGTCGCCGTGCTTGTCCTGGACGGCCCTCATCTCGGCGACGAGATAGTCGGCCCGGTCCTTGAACCGCCGATCCCCCGTCGCGGCGTACATCAGGCTCACGCCGGAGAGGTAGTGGCCGGCGATATGGCCGGTCAGCTGGCGGTCAGCCCCGTCCCATCCGCCGTAGCCCTCCGCCTTGGGCTCGAGCCCGGCGGCCTTGCGGAGGAAGGCCATCATCCGGTCGGGGGAAAGGGACAGCAGATATTCGGCGTCGCGGTCCTGGGCCGCTTTCAGCGGACCGCCGGTCAGGCGGACGTCGCTTAGAGGCAAGGGAAGGGCTTTCGGCGCGATCGCGGGCTTGACCGGCCCGGGCGCGGCCATGAGGGGTATTGCCAGCAGAAGGCCCGGCACAAGAACGAGGCCGGCTCGCAACAGTCTGTTCATGATCACCTCGCGGGAGCTGGAAGAATAGCCATACGGATTATAGCGGAAAACCGTCCCGATCGGGGGCCACCTGGCATTCCGGCGGCGCCCCCGGCCGCGATACCCTTAACTTGCCTCGCCCAGGATCTTCCTGATTCTCGGCAGTACGTCTTCAGCCGTAAATGGCTTGGAGATAAAGCCTTTGGCCCCCATTTCCTTGACCTGCTGCTGCAGCTCCAGGCTGGGATAGCCCGTAATGACGATGACCGGGGTCAATACGGTTTCCGAGGAATCCCTGAGATGGTCCATCACATTGACGCCGCTGCCCGCGGGCATCTTGATATCCAGGAGAATCAAATCCGGCTTCTCGCGAATGGCCTTGTCCACAGCCTGGACCGCATCATGGGCCACGATGACGTCATAGTGATTCGCTCTGAGCCGAGCGGCGAGAAGTAAAACGATGTCCGCATCATCGTCGACGACCAGAATTTTCTTAGCCATGATGATCACGTCCCTTTTCGGCCGTTTTCCACAGCCTGTCTTTGATGATGCCTCATTTAACAACGCTTCAACTGCAAGTGTCAAGGCAAACGAGCGCTCCCCCAGACGTCGATGTGAAGGCGCGCGTCGAGGTTCTCGGGCTTTTGGCTCTCGGGCTCCGTTCTCGGAAAGCCGAAGGGGACGACCGCGGCCACCTGGTAATCCGGCGGCACCTCCAGGATGTCCTTCAGGCCTTGCCCGTCGTAAGGGGTATAGGTGCATCCGAAGAGGCCTTCGGCCGCGAGCGCGAGCATGATGTTCTCGATCGACATCCAGACGGAGGCCAGGGGATTCAGCTCGAAGAGGGAGCGGCAGTCTGCGAGCGGCTTCATCTTGTAGCAGACGACGAGGACCTCGGGGGCCTCGAGCATCATGCTCAGCTGCACCGGCAGGGAGCGCCGATAAACGGACTTCAGCTCTTCGTCGCTGAACCGGGCGACGAACCGCTCGATCTCATCCCGGTCCTTCATGTCCCTGGCTTTCAGGCCCTCGGCCACGGCCCGGAGCCTCCGCTCCCGATCGCGCAGCAGGATGAACTGCCAGCTCTTGAGGTGGGCGTTGCAGGGCGCTTTCAGCCCCGCTTCGAGGGCCCGCCGGATCGTCTCCTCGGGCACGGGCTCGGGTCCGAACCGCCGCACCGTCCGCCGCCTGGATACGGCCTCAGAGAATTCCATTCGCCGCTCTCCTTCTTCCGCTCATGCGCCCTCGAAGAGCGGGTCCGGGGCATCGGGCGCACCGTTGACGATGTGCGCGGCCTCCCGGCAACCGCCGTCGCATACGCCTTTCTGCGGGCAATCAAGGCACATGGCAGGCAAATAGTCCTTGCGCTGGAAACGCCGCCAATAAGCGTCATGTTTCAGCTCCGGCCACTCCGTGAAGCGGCACAGCCGGATCTGCGAATGATTGCAGACCCTGATGTATCCGGAGGGATCGATGACGAAGAAGCCGGTGCCGGCGGAGCAGCGATGGCTGACGCGGAGATACCGGAAGTCGCCGCTTTCCGCCAGACAGCGGGGTATCTCGGCGCCCGTGGAGCCGTGGCGCCCGGCCGCGGTCAGCGTGGCGTCGGCGATGCGCAGGGCGCGGCGGACCTCCTCCGGCCCCAGCGTCTGGTCGGCATGAGCCAGGCCGCGGCCGCCAGGCATGAAGCGGTTGAGCAGGATCTGATCCGCCCCGGCCAGCAGGGCGGCGGCGATGGTCGCCTCCAGTTCGTCGATATTCTTCCGGGTGACAGTGATGTTCGCCACGGTCTTCAGTCCGATCTCCCGGGCCGCGGAAAAGTGGGCCAGGATCTCGTCGGCATGTCCCGCGCCGGTGTGCTGCGGATAGGTCTCCAATCCCGGCAGGCTCAGGCTCAATTGCACGCCGTGGACGAAACAGAACCGGATCAGGGCCCGATCGACAAGCCGGCCGTTGGAGAGCAGATAGAGCTTCGGAGGCGCCTCGAACGAGCGCAGAACGCCGTCCACGGTGTCCACGTGGGTGGCGCGGCAGCCGGCCGCGTGGGCCAGTATCTCTTTGAGGTCGCCGCGGAGCAGCGGTTCGCCCCCGGTGAAGGCGATCTGGCTGATCCCCAGACGGCACAAGTCGCTGACGATCCCCTTCCAGGCCGGCGTGTCGAGTTCCGGGCGGCGTTCGAAACCGCCTTCCGGGTTTTCCCACGGGCAGGAGCAGAAAAAACAGCTGGAATTGCAGCGATAGGTCAGCTCGAGCACGGCGGTGCCGGGCAGGAACGAGGCGGCCTTGATCCCTTCCATGGCGTAGGACGCCTAGGGTCGATCATCCAGCTTGACGCCGAGAAGGTCCTGCAGGCGCCGGATCTCATCGCTCAAGGCAAATTGGTTGTCGTTGCCCGCATCCCACAGGAGACTGCCGGTCAGCAGGGCTTTCAGCTTGTTCAGATCCTGGAGGGTGAAAGGGAACGAGCGGTGGGTCGAGCCGTCCTCATAGGTCACGATCAGGGTCACGCCGCGCGGTTTGCCGCCGGAGTCACAGTGCTGGCAATAGCCGTTTTCTTCGATATCGATCTTCAGCGGCGACTTCTTGCGGAAAGCGGCGAATTCCCGCTCCAGCTCCTGAAGGCTGATCAGCTCGTCGCCCAGAGGGCTCCGCGGGTAAAAGGTCTTCTCGCCGCAATGGGGGCAGAGATATTCCATCCGCTCGTAGATGCTGACCGTCTCGTAGCACAAGGCGCCGAATCGCGGCTCCGGGGGCCGGCTGGTCTTGACCCGATTCAGCATGGCGACCAGCTCGGATTGGGACAAGGACTTGATCTTCTTGACGGTCACCTCGGCCTGCGGCGAATTCATCGGCGCGGAGCCTCGCGCATGACGAACGGCTCCCCACGGAGCCAGCAGAAGAACGGCGGCCAGCAGCACGACGATCCACCAGGGCATATCAACCTCCCGCTTGACTGAGCATAGCACACTATCCGGCTCAAGTCGAAGCGGCCGGCCTCTCCGGAAGATCCGCCTGTCCCCAAATTGGCCGGGACCATTTTTCTTGGAATCGGCTATTGCGCTAGGCCAATTTATTGCGTTATCCTGGTCGCGCATCCTGCGCCGGGAGAAGAACCATGATGCTCACGATCGACAGAAAGGGGCCGCGGCCCCTGTATCGCCAGGTCATCGACAAGGTCCGGGCCCTCATCGACGCCGGAACGCTTCGGACGGGCCAGGCCCTCCCCTCCAGCCGGCGGCTGGCCTCGCAGCTTGGCGTCGACCGCACGACGGTCGCCCAAGCCTATGCCGAGCTTCAGGCCCTGGGCTACCTGCGCAGCCGGCCTGGCTCCTACACCATCGTCCAGAAGAGAGGGGGTGTCGGGGCCGACGCCGCCGTCGTCGGGCATGAGATCGATTGGCGGGGCCGGGCCAGGCCCGAGGCCGAGCGCGCCTACGGGGCGTTCCAAGGTCCCTCGGCGGAGGCGCCCGCCCGGTCCGGTCCCGGGGCGGACGCGATCAGCCTGGCCCAGCTCGATCCCGACCCGAGGCTCTTTCCGCTGGGGCCGATCCGCCGGACGAAGAGGACATGAAATATTACGGCCGGGTGGATCTGCCCATCAAATCCATGGACGAGGGGAACGTCGTCATCTATGTGGGGACCTTCTCCAAGGCCCTTTTCCCCGGGCTCCGGGTGGGCTGGATCGCGGCCGACCGGGAGTGCGTCCGGCGACTCACCGCCGTCAAGCGCTACACCGACCTGACCTCGAACCACCTGGCCCAGGTCTTCATGCACCGCTTCTGCGAGGAGGGCCACTACGACAAGCATCTGAGGCGGCTGCACCGCGCCTACCGCAAGCGTCTCGACCTGACTCTCAAAACGATGAAGGCGGCCTTCCCCGATTCCGTCACGTGGACCGAGCCGCCGGGGGGCTACACCCTTTGGGTCCGGATGCCGGAACGGCTGAGCCGGGCCGAGCTCGAAGCCTTCCTCGATCCCTACGGCGTGATCGTCTCGGCCGGCCAGAACTACTTCCTGGGCGCCGACGCTTCGGAGTATTTCCGGATCTGCATCGCCCGGACCGACGAGGAGGAGATCGGGGAGGGCGTCAGCCGGCTGGGCCGGGCCTTGCGCGACCGTTTCGGAGCGCCGGCGGGGAGCCGAAAGGCATGATCCTCGAACTCAAGAAGGGCTTGACCTATGGTCCCGTTCGATCGAGGCGCCTGGGAGCGTCCCTGGGGATCAACCTCTTCCCCGGCGACGTGAAGCGCTGCCCTTTCGACTGTGTCTATTGCCAGTACGGCTGGACCAAGGAGACGGTCGTTCGCCTGAGTTCCGGAACGGCCGCTCTGCCCACGCCGGACGAAGTCGAACGGGCGGTCGTCCGGGCGCTCGAGGACTTGCCGGCGCCTCCCGCCTATCTGACGTTCTCGGGAAACGGCGAGCCGACCCTCCATCCCGATTTCCCGGAAATGGTCGACCGCGTGGCCGCCATCCGGGCGCGGTTCGGCGGAGGCCTGCGGACGGCCGTCCTCTCGAATTCCGCCGGGACCGAAGATCCCGATGTCCGGGACGCCCTGGCCCGACTGGACGTTCGCATCATGAAGCTCGACTGCGGGACGGAAGACGTGTTTCGACGCTACAACCGGCCGGCCCGGGGGATCACCCTGGACACGATCACGGAAGGCCTGCGGATCGTGGCGGAGCGGGCGCCCGTCACGGTCCAGTCGCTTGTCGCGGCCGGCGCGGCCGGGAACCTCGACGAGTCGGAAGCGCCGGCGTGGATCGAGAGGCTCGTCGCGATCGGACCGGTCGCGGTCCAGCTCTATACGCTCGCCCGCGGTTGTCCCTCGAGCGACCTCGTCCCCGCCCCCGAGAGCGCGCTCCGCGGGCTGGCCGAAAAGGCCCGGGCGAGGGGCGTCCCCGTGACCGTCTTCTGACGGGTCAAATCGGGACTATGCTTTGACGGCGATGCGAAAGCTGCACCTCGAACCGCCGCGCAGGACCGATTCCTCGATCTCGACGGCGACGGGCTTGCCCAGCACGGTCGAAAAGACCGCCTCCTGCCAGCCGAGGGTGCAGTCGCAGAACTCGCCCGGGGTTCGCCCGGCTTTCACCAGGGGACATGCGCAGGGACTGGGCTTGCCGATGACTCGCAGAACGCCGTTCTTTTCATCGTACTCGGCCCGTTCGACCCAGGCCGTCTGGATCTTGGCCAGAAAGCCTTTGGGATCGCCGCGGTATTTCTGGAAGAGCGCGCTGTAGTCCTGGGCGCATTCGCGGCCCAGGCTCCGCAGGATCTTGAGACGGACGGAGCTGTCGAGATCTTCAGCCATGATGGACAACAGCTTGGCGAAGCGCTCTTGAGCTCCATCGATCTGCTGTTTCAACTGGCTATCATCGGCCGGGACGGTCGTTGTCTGTCCCTCCCTGCCCTCAGCCGCGGCCGAAAGCGGAGCCAGGAATCCCAGCACGCCGCAGCCGCATACGCCGGCGCACGTTTTCATGAAGTCATTGCGTTTCATGTCGCTCTCCCGTTTTTATTGGCCGCCTTCAGCTTCCATCTTATTTTCCCTGACTTCCCCGGTCAAGAATAGATATTTCCCAAATCGACGCGCGGGTCCTTGAACCGGGACGGCGGGATCCCGCCCCCCGCCTTGATGATCTCCAGAGCGGCCAGGAACTCCTTCGTCCGGCCCATGGCCGCCACCGCCCGCAACGCGCCAATCCGGTAATAGCCGATGAGAACTTTCTCCGCCTCGAGGTCGCCCCGAAAGACGATGCGATCGAAGGAACTCGCATAGCCCGCGTATTTTATGGACACGTCGCCCTGGTTCGTCCAGAAGAACGGGGTCTCACGGTAGGCTTCCTCGATACCGGTCAGGCCCAAGGCCGCATGCCGCCCCTGCCGCTCGGCTTCGACCCAATGCTCCACGCGCCGGAGCTCGCCGGTCACCGGATCCGGGACCAGAGCGATATCCCCCACGGCGAAGATGTCCGGGTCCCGGGTCCGGAACGTGGCATCGACCAACACGGCGCCCTTGTCGACGAGGCCGCTTGTCTCGAGATATCCGGTGGCGGGGACGACGCCGATCGCCGCGACGACCACCTGGGCGGCGATCCGCAAGCCGTCCGAAAGGACCACGCCGCTCACTTTCCTGCCGCCGGAGATTTCCGTCACCGTCCGTCCGAGATGGAAGACCAGGCCGCTTGTCTCGTGCTTTCTCTTGAGAAACGCGCCGACCCGGGGGCCGAACACGCGAGCCATCAGAACGATGTCGGGCGCGATGACATGGACGTCGAGGCCCCGCGAGCGGAGCGATGCGGCGACCTCGAGCCCCAGGAAACTGCTCCCGATCACGGCCACGGTTTTGGCCCCGGAGAGCGCGGAGGCGATGGCCTCGGCGTCGCGGAGGCTTCTTAAGAGGAAGAAGCCGGGCAGCCGGTTTCCTTTGATTTCGGGGATCCTGGGAGTCCCGCCGGTCGCCAAAAGGAGCTTGTCGTAGCGGAGCCTCCGTCTATTGGCAAATATTACTGTCTTCTTTCCTCTGTCGAGGCCGGTCGCCCGGTATTCCTTGAGGATCTCGATGCCGAGCTGCCGGTAAACGGGCTCGGGCTCGAGGGCCAGCTTGTCCCTGGCCGTATCGCCGGCCATGAATCCCTTGGAGAGGTCCGGCCGGTCGTACGGCAGGTCGGCCTCCGCGGTGGTCATCAGCACCCTCCCGGCAAAGCCGATCTTTCTCAGCGCCAGCGCCGCATTCAGGCCGCCCGCCCCCGCCCCGAGAATGAGAAAGGTCCGGTCGTCATGTCCACGAGGGACGGAGAGGGCCTCCGCCGGAATTTTCCTGACATAGACGTTGCCGGCCTCAACCTTCGTCTCGTAGCGGGCCAGATCGTCGAGCGCCGGGGGCGCCTGCACCTGTCCCGACCTGACGTCAAACCGCGCGGTGTGCCAGGGACAAGTTATCATATGGCCCTGGAGCCGCCCTTTCTCGAGGGGCCCGCCGTAATGGCTGCATTTCCCGCCCATGGCGCAAATCCGGCCCTCGACCCGAGCCAGGAACACGGCCCGCGTGCCGATCCGAGCGCCGAGCGGAGTCCCTTCCTTGAGCTCATCGTCGGCAACGGTCTTGTGCCACTTGTTTTTTGTTGTCATGACCTTCCCCCAAGGCCTCATTGGGAAGCCCGCTATCATTCTCTCAGAATCGCCCCTCCATTCCTAGTCCCCTGCCGTCGGAGAGGAGGCGGCTTGGGGCGTCCGCTATAATGGAAAGTGGGAGAAATGAAAACGATCCATGTTCCGAATGAGAGTCGTATTGATTTCGCTGGCCTTGGCCCTGCTGACGGGCCGTTGCCGATACGGCGTCGAAAACGGCGGATATGACCTGTCCCGGTTCCGTGAGGACGAGACCCTCGTCACGCTGCCGCAGGAGATGCGGGGACTCGTGCCCACGAACGGCGAAGCCGCGCGGGCGATCCAGGCCGGGCGCCGCGGCCGGGACCTGAGGTTCGTCATCATCGGGGACACGGTCTCCGACCGCAACGAGACCTTCAAGGGCTTCCTCCGCGAGATCGGGACGCTCGACCCGCCGCCTGCGTTCATCGTCCATCTGGGGGACCGGGCCGTCTCGCCCGTCATCGAGTCATTTGGCGCCTACTTGAAGGTCATCGAGGATCCGCCCTGTCCCATTATCCATGTCGACGGGAACCATGACGTCCGGGAGGAGGGCGAGCGGCTGGCCCGGGCCTTCTTCGGCGACCGGGACTTTTACTTCGACCTGGACGACAAGCGCTTCGTGTTCATGGGCGACTCACGTCCCCACGGGACGCACGGCTTCAGCCGCGAGCAACTGGACTGGCTCGAGGGCGTGCTCAGCCCGTCCGCCCCGGCCCGGAAGTTCTTCTTCGCCCACGTCCCGCCGCGGGCCCCGTTCAGGAGGATCGACCCGGGCCTGGCCTCCCTGCTCACGCCGGCGATCGAGAACGAGAACGAGTTCCTGGATATCCTGGCCCGCCATCACGTCGTCCTGGCGGCGTTCGGCCACCGGCACGTCCACGCCACGCTGGTCTACAACGGCGTCCTCATGGTCATCACGGGAGGCGGGGGCCAGCGGAACTTCCTGGACCCGGACGTCAAGGAGCCCCTGTTCACCAAGAAGAACCATTACACGCTCGTGGATATCCCCGGATCGGAGCCCGGCGAGCCGCTGCAGGGCGTCCTCTCCTGCATCGGGAGACGGCATGAAAGCCTGTTCATTTCGTCGTTCAGCCAGCCGAGCCTGCTTCCGGGGGACTCCGGACTCGCGGTGGCCCTCCGGCCTTACCCGGCCTCGGAGTCCGGCCCGCTCCGGCCCGGCGATCCCGCCGCGGCCGTCCCGGCCGTCTCGAGCCATACGCCCTGACGCGATTTGACGAATATCGTCGCATCCGCGCCCTTCGGCATCGCCCGCACCTGTGGAAAGCCGCTGGACGTCCTTCGACGTCCCGCTCCTTCAGGAGCGCCGGAAGTTCGGCCTTGCGGGGAGGCGATTCGGGGCGGCGTGGTAAAATGGGAATCAAGGGGTCTGATTCCGAAAATGAGCAGAATCTTCCTGCTTTCCCCCGCCCACTGCGGAGGGCGCAGGGCCCAGATGGTCCTTCGTCCGCGCGCCCGTTTTGATCTCGCCAGCCGGCTCCGTGGGGACGGGGTGCCTCTGGGTGAATTGTTCACCTTTCTGAGCGGCCTCTATTTCCGGGGAAAGATGACTTATGCCGCGGCGTTCGCCGATCCTCCGGCTTCGTGCCCCGGCATCTTGGTCATCACCCCCTGCCGCGGCCTTCTGCCGCCGGAGACCCGGATCATGGCCGACGATCTCCGGCTCTTCGCCGCCACGGGGATCGGGGAGGATATCGAAGCGTACGCCCGCCCGCTCTCCCGCGACGCGCGCCGGCTGGCGCGGCGCGCCGGGCCGGAAACGGAGATCGTCCTCCTGGGCAGCATCGCCACCGGCAAATATTTGAAAGTCCTGCTCAAGGCGTTCGGACCGCGCCTGCGGTTCCCTCGCGATTTTGTCGCCCGGGGAGATATGAGCCGCGGCGGCTTGCTGCTCCGCCGCGCCGTGGACCGGGAAGAGCTGGAGTATATTCCGGTGCAGGGGGCCGTTCTGCACGGGAAGAAGCCGCCGAAGCTGCCGCCGCGCCACTATTCCCGGCCACAGGTCCGGGAAGACGAGGAGGCGTCGTCATGAAGTCACAAGTCGCGATCTTGTCCCGGACCCGCAAAACGGACGCCGGGCGGATTTCGATCCCCGAGGACCGGAACGAGGTCGCGCTGGAGATCGGCGGGCGCCGAGTGAAGCTGACGAATCTCCGCAAGCCGTTCTGGCCGGAGCTCGGCATCACGAAGGGCGATCTTCTCCGCTACTACCTGCGGATCTCGCCGGTCCTCCTGCCCCACCTGATCGATCGGGCCATGGTGATGAAGCGCTATCCCAACGGCGCCGCCGGGGAGTACTTCTTCCAGAAGCGGGCTCCCGTGCCCCGGCCGGATTGGATCGAGATCTGCCGCATCAAGCACTCCTCGGGGAACATCATCGATTTTCCCATCGTCCGCGATCTCGCCACCCTCTTGTGGGTGATCAATCTGGGATGCATCGATCTGAATCCGTGGTACGCCCGCTGCGACGATGTCAACCGCCCCGATTACCTTCATTTCGACCTCGACCCGGTGCCCCCGGCGGGATTCGGCAAGGTCCTCGAGACGGCGAAGATCCTCCACCGCGCCCTGGACGAGCTCGATATGCCGAACCTGGTCAAGACGACAGGGTCGAAGGGCCTGCACGTCTACGTCCCCATCGTGCGCGGGCCGCTCCAAAAGCAGGTTTGGACGGTCGCCAAACGGATGGCCAAGAGCCTCGAGCAGCTCCATCCGGAGACGATCACCGCCGAGTATCGCATCGAGAAGAGACCGCCCGGCCGCGTCCTGGTGGACTACAACCAGAACGCCTGGGGCCGGACCCTGGCCTCCGTATACTCGGTACGACCGAAGCCCCGGGCGACCGTTTCCGCGCCGGTGACCTGGGACGAGGTGGCCAGAGGGATCCGCATGGAGGACTTTCGGATCGACAATATGCCCGGGCGGGTGGCCCGCCGCGGCGATCTTTGGAAACCGCTCCTGTCGCCGCGGAAGCGTTTCGAGCTGCGCCAGGTTTTGACCGAGGAAAAGAGCCGGGAATGAAATCTCTCGCGCTCCCCATCAAGCCGCCGTACCCCGTGATGGACGCCGAGCTCGTCCCGGAGCTGCCCCGGGGGAAGGACTGGCAGTATGAGCCCAAGTGGGACGGCTTCCGGTGCCTCGCCTTTCGCAGCGGCGAAACGATCGAGCTGCAGTCGAAGTCGGGCAAGCCCCTGGCGCGTTATTTCCCCGACATCGTGGCCATGCTCAAGTCCCTGTCCGCCCGCCGTTTCGTCATCGACTCCGAGCTCGTGATCCCGGTGGGCGGAGGGACCTCGTTCGAGGAGCTCCAGCTTCGGCTCCACCCGGCGGCCAGCCGCGTCCAGAAGCTCGCGGCGGCGCACCCGGCCGTCATGATCGCCTTCGACCTGCTGGTGGATGAGACGGGCCGATCGCTCGCGGCCGAGCCGCTGAAGGAGCGCCGGAAGGCCCTCGAGCGCTTTCACGCAGACTTCGCCAAGGGCGTCGAGCGTCTGCGCCTCTCGCCGGCCACGACGAACGTGAAGCAGGCCCAGGAATGGCTCCGGCGCGCGGGCGCCTCGCTCGACGGGATCGTCGCCAAGCGGCTCGACTTCGGCTATCGGTCGGGAGAGCGGACGGGCATGGTGAAGTACAAGGTCATCCGCACGGTGGATTGCGTCGTGGGCGGCTTTCGCTACCTCGAGGGGACCAAACTCGTCGGCTCGCTATTGCTCGGCCTCTACGGAGATGACGGCCTGCTCCACCACGTGGGATTCATGTCCGCCATCAAGGACGGAGATCGCAAGGCCCTGACGGCCAAGCTGGAGCGGCTGCGGCGGGCGCCGGGATTCACGGGCCGCTCCCCCGGGGGCCCGAGCCGATGGTCCACGGAGCGGACCGGCGAATGGGAACCGCTGAAGCCGGTCCTGGTGGTCGAAGTGGCCTATGATCAATACACCGGTGGACGTTTCCGCCACGGGACCAAGTTCATGCGCTGGAGGCCGGACAAGGCCCCGGCCCAATGCAAGTTCGATCAGGTGGAAAAGCGGAGATCGGGCTCGCGAGGCAGCGGCTTGAATTGATTCGGGGAAGGGATTCCACTACAGTGGCCCCATGCCGGAGACCGACGGGCGCGTGAACATCCTGGGCTTGACCCGTCCGGCCTTCGAGACGTTGGCCGGCCGCGGCGGACGTTCGCGAGCCCTGGGCCGCCTCTATAGGCGGGCCTTCGCCGAGGGCCGCTTCGAGCCCGGTGGAGAGGCCATCGCCAAGGAGACCGCCGCCGCGCTGGCCGCCCGCGTCGAGCTCCGGCTGCCCGCCGTCGAGGGCGTCGTCGAGGAGGCGGGGCCCTTCGGGACGACGGCCAAGGCCCTCCTCCGGCTCGACGACGGCCGGCGCGTCGAATGCGTGCGCGTTCCCGTGGCCCGCCGCGGCCCCGAACCCGCGACCAGCAACCCTTTGCGTCTCCTCCCAGGTGGGCTGCCGGATGGGATGCGTCTTCTGCGAGTCCGGCCGGCGGGGCTTCGTCAGGGACCTCCGGTCCGAGGAGATCGTGGGCCAGTACGCGGCGGCCCGCTTGAGCTTGGGCTGGGACATCGGCCAGATCGTCTTCATGGGCATGGGCGAGCCGCTCGACAATTTCGAGGGCCTCGCGGGAGCCCTGGCTATTTTCCTCGACGAATCCGGCCCCGCATTTTCGCAGAACGATATCACGGTCTGCACCCTCGGCCTGCCCGAGGGCATCGCCCGTCTCAGGGGCCTCGGGCTCAAACGCCTCAATCTTTCGGTGAGCCTCAACGCGCCTGACGAAGGGCTCCGCGGCGAGCTCATGCCGGCGAGCCGGGGCGTGGGCCTCGAGGCCCTGGCCGCCGTCCTGGCCCTTTACCCCCAGCGCCGCAATTTCGCGCTCGCGGTGAACTACTGCCTCATCCCGGGCCGGAACGACGGCCCGGACGCGGCGGCAGGGGTGGCGGCCTTCCTCCGGGCGGCTGCGCCGTCCGGCCGGGCCGTCGTCAACCTCATCCCCTACAATCCCGGCTCCTCCCCCATCGGCCGCGCTCCGACCGAGGCCGAGATCGAGTCGTTCACAAAACGTCTCGAGGCGGCCGGCGTGTTGGTCAAATTGCGCAGCCCCCGAGGCCGGGCTCTCATGGCGGCCTGCGGCCAACTCGGGCGCATCGAATAGTCGAAGGACTGGACGAACGATCGAATTCCGTACCGGCCGCGGACGGGCCGTCCGACTCAAACGACCCTTTCTTCCGGGGGCATCCGCCCTTGCTCATGACCCCTGTCGCCGGCTCACTCGTTCTTGTCCGGTTTGGGCGGCGCGGCCACGGACGTCAGGCGGATCCAATCGATGCCGGCGCCATGGTTCGGCATGACCGTATTCGGATTCGTCCCCACGAGGCGCAGCGCCAGGACGTTGTCGCCGGCCTCGAGGGTGAACGTGCCCAGGGTGACGGTGAAGGGCGACGCGGCGTCCTTTTCGGGGTTGCCGTACATGTCCGCGGGAGCGCCGGCGGCCTTGCCGTTCACCAGGAATTGGAACGTCCCGAAGGTGCGGTAACGGACCAGGCCGACGGAGAGCGCGTAAGGTCCCGGCTTCTTCACGGGCAGCGCCAGCTCCAGAACGGAGCCGACTCCGGCGGCGTCGTGCCAGTACAGCGATGTCTCGCCGCTGAACTGGCCGGCTTCCGCAAAGCCGTCCTCGACCATCTTCCACACGGTCGTTTCCCCGGACGTGCAGCGGATGACCGTCAGCTCCTCGCCTTCCAGCTTTTCTTCAGCCCGGGCGGGCAGCGCCGCGAGGACGCAGGCCGCTGCCAGGACCACACAGATCGGCATTTTCATGGGTTTCTCCTGATCATATTCCCCGTGATAGTTCCGGCCGCAGCGGAAGGCGGCCGGAAACTTCCCGCATTCTAAGTCACGTTTTCGGGACTGTCAACGGAGCGCCTCACCCCGGGATCCGCGTCGGGGTTACTCCTCAAAGAGTTCCGGGTACCGGAGGGCGATAAAGGCCTTGTCCTCGGCCGGGAGCGCCTTGAGCTCGACCGGCACGTCCTGAGGCCGGGTGCCCTTTTGGTTGAGCCGGTTCATCAAACTCCAGTTCCGGCCCATCTCGCCGGGCTCGCGGGCGCCGAGGTCGTATCGCGTGAAGTCGATGACTTTCTCCGTTCGCGGCGCGCCGATGTTCCTGAGCAGGGCCAGCCGAAAATCGGCGTTCATGAACCAGCGGATCTCCCGGTCGGCGTCCGAGCCCCCGATCCCCGAGCCTTTTTCGATGAAGCGGTAATCCAGGCGCGAGTTGTCCTTGAAGTGCCTCCGCCAGGCGAGACCGAACTCGCCTTGCGTGGGGCACAGCGTCTCCGGCCAACGCTTACGGATCCCGGCCAGCCATTGGGTCAGGCACTCGAGCCCGCCGAATTCCTTGATCAGGCAGACCTCCCAGCAGTTCGTCACCCAGGCGAACTTGTTGAGCGCAAAGCCGGCATCGAAGTGGACCGCGGTCGTGTGACGCATCTCGGCCAGCCCCTTCTCCGGGCCGAGGTTGCGGATCGTCTCGATCGGACCGACCCCCATCCGGCTGTTGAAGCCTTGGGCGAACCCCGCCCGCCGCGCCGCCAGGAAGTCGCAGGTCCAGCCGTCGAGGTTGACGCAGTCCACGAGGTCGGCGGCTTCGCGCGCCGGGGCCAGGAAGTGCCGGCGGCTCGGGTAATAGGGGTAGCAGACCGAGCCGTCTCCGTCGCCGTTGTCGATGGCGTACTGGCTCCAGATGTTGCCCTGGCAGACGTGGAGGCGTTCTTTTTCGGCCAGCCAGGCCAGGTTCTCGGCGGCGAGAAACCCCGCCAGGACGCTCCGCGGCCGGTAGCCCCGCCCACGAGCGTCGAAACCATCTCCAGGGCCTCGTGCAGGTCGCGGTTGACTTCGGCCCGGGTGTTGTACATCGGCGCGAAATACCCGCCCGGAATGAACGTGACCTCGTCCCCATGCTCGTCGTGGAAGCCTTTGACCAGCCGCCGGATCTCCCTGTAGTTCGGCCGCGGGTCCTGGAGGGCGAGCCAGCTCAACGCCCAGGTCATGCGTCCGCCGGGAAATCCCGCCGCGAAGGCCGAGCGGAGGTCGCGCACGGTTCGCGGCGTATGGACGGACGCCTCATCGACGCCCTCGTTCCTGTCGCGGCGGACTTCGATCTGGTTGACCCGGATGACCGAGTTAAAGGTCAGAAACCGATTTTCGAGGAGGCGAGGCAAGGCCGGGCTTTCGGCCGGGGCGGAGGAAATCAAGGCGGACTCGCTGCCAAAGCCGCGTGCCGTGAGGGCCGCGGCCGCGGCTCCTCCGGCCATGGCCAGAAATGCGCGGCGGTCGAGGGGCACGGCTGCTCTCTTGGTCATGGGGAACTCGAAAAACGAGGGTAGTCCGGCCCCGGGCGGAAGTCAAGAACTCGGGATCAGGCTGACCTCGATCCCTGGGGAACGTGCCTATTTCAAGAGAAATTGAGCTAAAAATGTTAAGATACCAGGCGTAGCGGTGCCGCTCATGAGAAGAAGAAGATTTCTGGGTCAGGCGGCGACCGCCGCGGCGATTCTCGCCGGAAAAGATATCATCTCAATTCCGCGATCACGTTCCGGAGACGACACGGCTCAGCAGGAGCCGATCCCCTGGTACAGGCGCGCAAAACGCTGGGGCCAGACCAACATCACCGAAATGGATCCCGGTCAGTACGATCTGGCCTGGTGGCGAAGCCACTGGAAAAAAACCCGGGTCGAGGGGATCATCGTCAATGCCGGCGGCATCGTCGCCTACTATCCAAGCCGGGTGCCATTGCACCGCCAGGCTCAATATCTCGGAGGCCGCGATCTCTTCGGCGATATTTGCCGGGCTGCCCATGAGGACGGACTGGCCGTCATGGCCAGGATGGACTCCAACCGCGCCCATGAAGAGCTTTACCGGGCTCATCCCGGATGGTTTGCGGTCGATTCATCGGGCGAACCCTATAAAGCCGGCGATCTGTGGGTCACCTGCATCAACGGCCCCTATTACGGAGAACATATCCCGGCCATCCTTTCCGAGATCGCTGAAATTTATCATCCTGAAGGATTTACCGATAACAGCTGGAGCGGCCTTGGCCGTGACTCGATCTGTTATTGCGAGAACTGCAAAAAGAGCTTCCGCGACAAAACCGGCCTGGGCCTGCCGGCCGCGCAGGACTGGGAGGATCCGGCCTACCGGCAGTGGATCCAGTGGAGCTACGGCCGCAGGATCGAGATCTGGGAACTCAACAACAGGACCACCAAACGGGCCGGCGGAGCCCGCTGCGTCTGGTCGGGAATGAACAGCGGCTCGATCGGCGACCAGGCCTGGTCATTCAGGGATTTCAAAGAGACCTGCGCCCGGGCCGAGATCATCATGCTCGATAATCAGGCGCGGAGCGACAGCGGCGGCTTTCAGTTCAATGCCTTTACCGGAAAGCTGACCCACGGGTTGCTCGGTTGGGACAAGCTCGCCCCTGAAAGCATGGCCATGTACCAGAACGGCGGGCCGACCTTCCGGGTCGCCGCGAAGCCGTCACCCGAGGCGCGAATGTGGATGATCGAAGGGGTGGCCGGCGGGATTCAGCCCTGGTGGCATTATGTCGGCGCCTATCATGAGGACCGGCGGATCTATAAGACCGCGGCGCCTTTCTTCGCCTGGCATGCCGCGAACGAACGATACCTGGTCAACCGTCAGCCGGCCGCCACGGTCGGAGTTTTATGGTCGCAGCACAACGTCGATTTTTACGGCCGGGACGACACGGAAACGCTGGTGGATCTGCCGTTGCGCGGAGTCACTCAGGCTTTGATCCGGGCCAGGATCCCTTTCATCCCTGTCCACGCGGATCATATCCAGCGTGAGGCGCCTCAGCTGGCCGCGCTCGTCCTGCCCAACCTCGGCATCCTGACCAGGGGCCAGGCCGAGGCTCTGAGGCAGTTCGCCGCGGGCGGCGGAGGAGTCCTGGCGACCGGCGAGACGTCCCTTTATGACGAGTGGGGCGACCGGTTGCCCGATTATGGGCTGGCCGACCTGTTCGCCGTGCACGCGACGGATCATGCCGCGTCCGGGCTGAGGCAACGAATGATCGGACAGGCCAACGACACCCGGCATACTTATCTTCGGCTCACGCCGGAGCTGCGCGGAAGCCTTGATGGTCCGCACAACGCCAGCGAGCCTGCGGCCATCGGCACGCGCCACCCGGTCCTGAAGGGATTGGAGGAAACGGACATCATCTCGTTCGGCGGCCTGTTGGGTCCCTTGAACGTCGATCCTGGAGCGGAGACCGTTCTGACCTTTATCCCGGAATTCCCGATCTACCCTCCAGAAACCGCCTGGATGAGAGTTCCGAGAACCCAAATCCCCGGGCTTGTTCTGCATACCGGCACGGGAGGGGGAAGGATCGCCTTCATGCCCGCCGATATCGACAGGCAATACGGCCGATATAATCTCCCGGATCACGGGACCCTGATCTCGAACCTCGTCAGATGGGTGTCCAAAGAGAACATCCCGCTGGTCGTGGAGGGGCGGGGCCTGATCGACTGTAACATCTACCACCAGCAAGATACGGTCATTCTTCATATCGTGAATCTCACCAGTGCCGGAACGTGGCGTCAGCCGGTCGACGAATTCATTCCGATCGGACCGCTGAAATTCTCGGTCAAGCTGCCGGGCTACGGTCCCTCAAGATCGCTGAGATTTCTCGTTTCCGGGGAGATCCTTAAAACCAGCGCCATCAATGGCTGGTGCGATTTCGAGGTCAGATCGATCACCGATCATGAAGTCGTCGTGATCGGTTAATCCAGACAGCCGCTTCCTTCGATCGCCCAAACGTCCTCGACGATCCCGTTACGAACCGCGAAGAGCCGTCTGTGCAGGTTGCAGGTCGTGCAGCCGTGCGACGGGACGAGCCGGACCCTGTCCCCGATCTCGAGTGGGCGGCCGCCGACCCGGATGGACGCGTGTTCCTCGGACGCGAAGCGTGAGATCTCGTCGTCCGGGCGATCCGCCAGGACGGGAGGGCCGAGATCCGACCCGACCCCTTTCACGCCCACGTCGAGGACGGCGTGATCCGAACCGTTGCTCGAGATCACGGTCGCGATGACGCTCAGGGCGGGAACGAATTCGGGACGTATTTTCGCGTAGTAATGATCCATCAGAGCGTAAGAACCGGCTTGGAGCTCGTCGACGCCGTCCATGACCCCCGTGATATCGTAGGACCCCGTGCCGCCGCCGCTGAGGACCCGGACCGGCAGGCCGGCCGCTTCGATGAGCCGCCTCGTGTCCACGGCCTTCTGCATCGAGGCGAGGACTTGCCGGCGCCTGTCCTCCGGGTCAATGACGGTGATGCAATGGCCCTCGTAGGCCTGGATGCCGAGGAAATCGACTCCGTCGGCGGCCGCCGCGGCTCGGGCGATCTGGAGCGCCCGCTCGCCGGGCGGGACCCCGCAGCGGGCCAATCCGACGTCCACCTCGACCAGGACGCCGACCGTGGCGCCTGTCCCGGCCAGCGCGGCGGCGAGCTGCCGCACCTGAGATTCGTCGTCCACGGCGACGGTGAGACGGCATTGCCGAGCCAACTCGGCGACCCGCTCGAGCTTGTCCCGTCCGACGATCTGGTTGGCGATGAGAATGTCCCGGATCCCGCCCGCCGCCAGGACCTCGGCCTCCGAGAGCTTGGCGCAGGTGACGCCGACGGCGTTGCCGCTCTCGAGCTGGCGTCTGGCGATCGTGACGCACTTGTGCGATTTGAAGTGCGGGCGCAACTTGGCGTGGCGGCGGGCGAAGAAGTCGGACATGAGGCGCAGGTTGTGCTCGAGGGCCTCCGTCTCAACGACCAGCGCCGGCGTCGGGATGAGCGACGCCGGCTTGCCGACCAAGTCTGTCATGCGACCGGCCACTTTCGAATGCCGGATTATAACTTGAAGGAGACTCCGATGGCCCAGAGGCCGGCTGTGCCTTCCTTGTTGGAGGCGATTCCGAGTTTCAGAAAGACCCCGGTGCTGGGTGTGAAGAAGTAGCGCGCGGCGCCGAAGGCCTTAGCGCCGAATAGGGTTTTCCCTTCCGAGCCGAATCCGACGAAAAGGGACGGGCCTGCTCCGGCAAAAACATCGAGGCCCCGGACGTTGACATTGAAATGATATTCGATGTCGGGGAACAGGGACAACCCGCCGGGGGATACCAGGTAGATCGAAACGTCCCCTCCGACCGCGATGACCTTCGATAAGAAGTACTCGACATTCGGACCCAGCGCGAATTTTCCAGCGCTCCCTGCGCTGACACCGACCAATTGGGGAGAGAGATAAAAATCCCCAGCTTTGAACGCGACCGTGGGGGCCTCAGCCGAAAAGGCCAATGACGCGGCTACCGCGAGGAACAGAACCAGACACTGCACTTTCTTTATTATCATCTTGGACCTCCTGATGAAACCCCACTTCTAGCACGTCCGGGGGAAATAGGCAATCAATTTAACGGGTCCACGACATGGGCAACCCTTCCCGCCTGAAGTCACGTTTCCATTGGCGATAAAATTGGTCATCTTAAAGTCACCGGGATTTGATGCCAAGTGTCCGTTTTAGCGACGCGCGGTAAGTAAGCAAAAAATGCATCCGTTGATCGCCGATCCCCTTATAGCCTTGCCCTCCCAACGTCATGGCGGAAGCGGTCCCGATGAGCTCGTCACCGGCCCATCGCAGGTCGAGCACGATGTTATGGGCGCATCTCCTCGAATCCCGGTCGCCGAGAGGACCTGGGAAGAAGACAAGGAGCTGTCCGGGGACGCGTGGAACGTCACTCGGCACGTCACGCACGGGCCGAGGCGGCGACGGCGACTCGCCAAGATGGGCCAATAGCCCATCGCTATCCGTCTTTTCCAGGGTCAAGGGAATCGCTCGCTCGAACGCGAGGATCTCGCCCGAGTACGTTCCCGCAGGCAGGTTGAACGGAGGCGCCGCGGGCGATGCGACGAAACCGGTCGGCGGGCTTTCCGGGGTTCCGTAGCCGGGAAGCAGGGCCCGGAGGGTCTCTTCGGTCACCCGGTTCACGAATTCGGTGTCGTAAACGTTCATCAAGACGGCGACCGCGATGTCGTCGGAGGGCAGAAATTTCAGCATTGCGCTTGCGCCCGTCCAGCCTCCTTCGTGCCAGACAGTCCGAATGCCCTGAGCCGTGTCTGCGAAGAACCAGCCCAGTCCATACGATTCGTTTCTGCCGCCCTTATGGGCCGCTCCGTCCTTTTCCTCGCGCATCCGGTCGATCGTACCGTCGTCGAGGATCAGGCTCTGATCCTTCAGGTGGTCTTTCAGATGGAACATCCCGAAGCGGATGAGATCACGGACACTTGCATAACCATGAGCCGCTCCCGGGGTGTCCGATCGATGGAAGGGAACGATCCCTCCCTGATTATCGTACTGGACCGCGAGATCCCTCCGGCGACTTAGGTCCGGATCGAACGCCGCGGCGGTCAAGCCGAGTGGCTGAAAGACCTTTTCCTTCATGAACTCGGCGAGAGACCGGCCCGAGACGCGGGCGATGACATGCCCGATCAGAGCATATCCCAGGTTGGCATACTGGAATTCCTCTCCTGGCGGCCGGATAATGATGCCGAAGCGCCGGATCGTGTCCTCCAGGGGCGGCGGCCCCTCGGATTCATCCGTATAGAAGTAGTTGAAATGCTGCGGCAGTCCCGCCGTGTGATGGAGGAGGCGTCTGATCGTGACGTCCTTTGCCCGCCCTTCGTAGGCCTTCAATAGATCCGGTCGGACATACCGATCGACCGGAGCGTCAAGGTCGATTCGTCCTTCGCGCACAAGGACCATGAGCCCCGTCGCGATCATCGGTTTCGTCGTCGAAGCCAGGGAATAGACCGTATCCGGGGAGGCTTTGATGTGATTCTCACGATCCGCCCATCCGAACGATTGCTCCCAGATCACCCGGCCCTTGCGGGCCGCCGCGATAGAAACGGACGGAATATTCCTCTGTGCCAGTCCGGACAAAATGAGTTCGCCGAGCTTTGCCAATCGCTCGTCACTTGAAGCGCCGCCCTGGACGGATCCCGGGTGCTGGGCTTGAGGGCCTGCCGGGACGGGGCCGATGCCCATCATCAAGGCGATTAAGGAGCCGAGGACCGGCAGGATCACGACGCCGCAGAAAGCTCGCTTCACGGGTGCACCTCCTGGTTTCGAGATGGGACCTGGCGGGGCTCATGCCCTCTAGAATC
>CAVULT010000027.1:0-284181 GCA_963742235.1 Candidatus Aminicenantota bacterium
CGGAGCGGACAGCTTGCGGGCCAGGTATTCGACCCGCCCCGGATCGAGCCGGGCGGGGAGCATGTTCGGGCTGACGAAGCGCAGGTTCAGGCCAAGCCTGACGATGGAGGCCGAAAGCCAGCCGGGATCGATCGAGAGGGGGCCGTCGGAAGCCAGGAAGACACAATTGGCGCCGGGGACGGCCGCGACGTTCGGGAAAACACCGCGGAGAGTCGCCGCGAGCGAGCTCAGGAATTGCCCGAGAGCGTCGCTGATATAGTTCTCGCCGGAAGGCACGACGAAGCCGAAGATCCCATCCGGCCGGAGTTTTCGCCGCACCTGGAGAAAGAATTCACGGGTGTAGTAGCGGTTGATCTGGGCGGTGGCCGGCTCGGGCAGGTTGAGGAGGATCGCGTCATAACGGTCGGCCGTCCCGGCGATAAAGGAACGCCCGTCGCGATAGAAGATGCGGACTCTCGGGTCGTCGAGGGCCGCCCGGTCCGGGCCGGTCAGGAGCTTTTTCGCCTGCCGGACGACCGCCGGGTCGAGCTCGACACAGTCGACGCGCGCCCCGGCATATTTCAGGGCCTCGGCGACGCCCCCGCTCGCGCCGCCCCCGACAAGGAGGACGTTTCGCGGCGAGTCCCGCTGGAGCAGGGCAAAATGGATCGATTCCTCGGCCGCCCCTTCATCGGGATGAGAGAAGACGGCCAGGGCGTTGTCGAAGAACGTGAGCTGTTCTCTGTTTCGGATGACCTGGAGCTTGCCGTACGGCGTGTCCCTGGCCTCGATCAGGCTGAGGGGCTTCCAGGCCGCTCTCTGGGACGGAAGGTCGAATCCGGCCAGGACAAGGGCCAATCCGACGGCCACCGCCGGGAGAACCTTCCATCGGCCGGGCTTCATCGTGACGAGGACCATCGCCGCTGCCGCCGCGCCGACGATGGCGGCTCCCTGCCAGTTCGACAACCTCGGAATGAGCACGAAGTTGACCATGAGCCCGGCCGCGGCCGATCCGGCCGACTCCAGGATATAGACGGCCGGCACGCCGCCGCGGTGGGATCTTGCGTTGAGGGCGAACGAGTGCCCCAGGGGAAAGCTCAGGAACAGGCTGAGCAGGAGGGCGAATCCCAGGGCGGGGCCGAGGCCTGTCAGCTCGGCCGGGAGGATGCCCATGAGCTTATGGGAGAACCTCAGCGTGACCAGCCCGGCAAAAAAGAGAACGACGGCCCCACCGTAGAGCCCGGCCAGTCTCGCTTCGCCGGCTCCGGGCCTCCCACGGGGCCGGACAAGGCTGCCCAGTCCGCCCCAGAGAAGCCATGATCCGAGGAAGAGGCCGAAGATGAGCTCGTTGCCGTAGAATTCGGCCCCGAATTCCCTGAGAAGGTAGATCTGAAAGGAGGCGGCCAGAAAGCCCATGAGGAACGGCGGCGCCCAGGGCTTCAGGTCCAGATGCCGGGGATCGGCGTCCCGCATGCCGCACACTTGCCCTTCTTGAGCCGGACGGTCTCGATCTTGAAGCCCGTGCGCGCGATCACCGTCTGGCCGCAGCCGGGACAGTAGGTGTTCTCGCCCTCATGGCCCGGGACGTTGCCCACGTAAACGAATCGTAGGCCCTCCTCGAGGGCGATCTGCCGCGCGGCTTCGAGAGTCGAGACGGGCGTCGGGGGCAGGTTCTTGACCAGGTACATCGGCTGGAAGCGCGTGAAGTGGACCGGGACGCTGTCGCCGGCCTCATTCCGGATCCAGCGGCTCATCTCCCGGATCTGGTCCATGCGGTCGTTCAGGGTCGGGATGACGAGGGCGACGATCTCCAGCCAGGCTTTGGACTTGGCGACGGCCCGGATCGTCTCCAGGACGGGTTTGAGATCGCCCCGGACGTACTCGGAGTAGAACTTCTCGGAGAACCCCTTGAGGTCGACCTTGACCGCATCGACGACGGCCAGGAGGTCGGCCAGAGGCTCGGGGTTGATGTGGCCGCTGGTGACGACGACATTGCGAACGCCCCTGCGCTTGGCCCGCACGGCCGTATCGTACATGTACTCGTAGTAGACGGTCGGTTCCGTGTACGTGTAGGCGATCGAGGGGCAGCCCGATCCGGCGGCCCGGGCCGCGGCGGCTTCGGGGGCGAGGTCGTAGGACTCGACCTGTTCGGGCCTGACCTGGGCGATCTCCCAGTTCTGGCAAAACTTGCAGTTGACGTTGCAGCCGGCGGTCGCCAGGGAGAAGGCTGTCGTGCCCGGCAGCACGTGGAAAAAGGGCTTCTTTTCGATCGGATCGATGTTGACGCTGCAGACCTTGCCGTAGACCAGGGTGTAGTAGGTGCCGCCGTCATTTTCGCGGACGCCGCAGTAGCCCCGCTCTTTGTCTCCCAGGCGGCAGAGCCTCGGGCAGAGCCTGCATTCGATCTCGCGGTCGGGGAGCTTGACATAATAGCGGGCCTCGACGTGCGAGAGATCCGGCCCCGCGCCGGCCGCGGCCAGCCGGCGGCCGAGCGATGGGAGGCCCGCGCCCACGACCAATCCCGCGCCGGCCGCGCCGCGGAGGAAGCCGCGCCTGTTCATGGGACCGTCTCCTCGATCGTATCGATCGCCGCCGGGTCGGCCCGGCCGAGGCCCATCTTTTCGGCCGTCGCGAGGTAGTCCGGCGCCCGTCCCTCATCCCGTAGGGTCGGCAGGCCGGCCGCAGCCCGGAGCCGCTCGATGAGGGCCCATCCCACGGCGTCGGCCGCGACCGGGTCGAGACTGAAAACGAGGCCGCCGAACTTTTCGGCCCAACGGGCGTGATAGGAAGGCCCTTTGTGGAACTGGACCGTCAGGGCGTCGAGGATCGTCAGGCGGTGACGGGACTTGACCGGCGGCGCGTCGAAGACCTCGGCGACATACGGGTTGCAGTGGGAATCATGGTACTTGTTCGGGTTGTGGATGGCTCCGAAATAGTTCTTCATGCCCGCCGTCACGCCGGCCAGACCGTGGTCCTTGAGAATGGCCAGGCTGATCGAGGCCGTCGCGAATTCCGTCTGGATCCTCGAAAAGAGGCTGCCCACGCCGAGGTGGGAAACGAGGTCCGTGCCGTAGCCGACGCCGTCCGTGTCCGTGCCGAAGATCCGAACGCCGCCCGGCCCGGCGGAGGGGGCATACCCGGCCCCCCGGAGCTCCCGGGTCGTCCGGTCCCAGATGAAGAGGTTCTTTTCAGGGAGGCCGTTCAGCGCGAGCCATCCGGCGAGGGACTGCGCGACTTCGGGCCTGGTGCTGATGGCCCGGCCGCCGATCGTGTTGACCTTGATGCCGACGCGGTCGTCGGGACGGAAGAGCGAGGCGGCGGCCGCGCGGCCGTCGGCCCCGTCCCCGAGACGCGCGAAACCGCGGGCGAACATCCGGGTGACGACGGCCGGATCAGGGTCGCCGCCGGCCGTCCAGGCGTTCGGCGATCTCACGACGACGACGCGCGCTTTGGCCATGTTCAATCCATGATGGGCCTTTTGACGGGACCTGTCAAACGAGGCGCGCGAGCGCAATGACGGGGCGGCTTGCCAAGTCTCCGCGCGTCAGTTATATTGACTTCGAGTTCCCAAGCGGAGGTCGATCATGAGAAGCGCCCGGATCCGGACAGGGCCGGCCGTCCCGGCCGCCCTGGCAGTCCTCTGTTTTCTGGCGCCGCTCGCCGCGGCCTCACAAACGCGTCCGGCGAACCCGGAGCTCTCGGCTCTGGTGCCCAAGCCGGCCGCCTGGTCCCTTGCCGAAGCGCCGAGAAGCTATTTCCCCGATAACCTCTTCGAATATATCGACGGCGCCGCCGAGAGCTACCTGGGCTACGATTTCCGCGAGCTTATCGTCGCCGACTTGGAAAAGAAGGGCGCGGGCGCGACCTTGACGCTCGAGATCTATGATATGGGACTGCCGCTCAACGCCTTCGGCATCTTCGCCGCCGAGCGCTATCCCGAGAACAAGGTCGCGGCCCTGGGCGACCTGGGCTATATCGAGGGTGAGGCGCTGAACTTCCTGTCCGGGCGGTTTTACGTGAAGATGCTGGCCTTCGGGTTGGGCCAGGCCACGGAATCGACCCTGGTCGAGGTCGGGGCCAAAGTCGCCGCGGGGATCAAGTCCGCGGGCGGGCTCCCGGCGCTCGTCCGGGCCTTCCCCAAGGACGGCCTCGTCGCCCGGAGCGAGAAATACGTCAAAAAGAATTTCATGGGCTACGAATTCCTCCATGACGGCTATGTCGCGACCTACAAGGCCGGGGACCGCGAGCTCGAGGGCTTCTTCATCGACGGAGGATCGGACACGGCGGCCGAGGACATGCTTACCAGAGCTCCTGGCGAGCCTGGCTGCGGACGGCCAGTCCGTCGAGAAGCTCCCCCCGAGCTTCCATTCCCGGAACCGCTATGGCCAGCACCTGTATATCGGACGGGTCGGGAGCGTTCTCTGCGGCGCGATGCGCGTGCCGGACGGGCTCGAGGCGGCCGGGCGATCGCTTCTCGGCGCCACCATGGCCGCCTTGGCCGGGATGAGGGCCGTGAAGTGACGGCCGCACGCCGGGGGGAGGGGAGGGCGGAGTGAACGACGATAAGTTCTTCAAGGGGGCGCTCGCGATCGTCCTTCTTTTCGTCGCGGGCGTCGTCCTGAAGCTGGCCCGGCCGGTCCTGATCCCGTTCATCCTGGCCGTCTTTCTCTCCTATATCATCGATCCCGCGCTGACGTTCCTGACCGGGTGCCGCTGTCCGCGGCCGTGGGCCGTGCCGATCGTCCTGGTCATGATCGCCGTCATCCTCTATCTCGTCGGCGTTCTGGTCTACTCGAGCGGCAAGGCCCTGGTGACCGAGCTTCCGAAGTACCAGGGCCGGCTCGCCGAGATCAGCCGCTTTCTGGAGACCGGCCTGGGCCCGTTCAAGATCGACGTGCCCTCCGTCCTGGGGAACCTCGACGTCAACCGGCTCGGAAGCTCCATCCTCAAGGCCATCGGCCCCTTCTTCAGCGTTCTGGGAAAGCTCTTTCTCGTCTTCCTCTTTCTTGTGTTCATCGTCGCCGGCCGTGGCCGGGCCGAAGCCAAGATCCCCAAGGCCATCGGCGACGGGCACGCCGGCCGCATCCACGGCATCCTCGAACGGATCAATGTCCAGATCCGCAAGTACCTGGTCATCAAAACGGCGATCGGCATCGGGAACGGCCTGATGGTCTGGATCGTCTTGAAGGCCTTCGGGGTCGATTTCGCGTTCCTCTTCGGTTTGCTGGCGTTCGCCTTGAACTACATCCCGAATATCGGTTCGCTCATCGCCACGGTCCTGCGCGTCGGCTTCGCCTACTTCCAGTTCGGGAACTTTTGGACGCCGTTCTGGATCCTCGTCATCACCGTCGGGCTGGACAACGTCCTGGGCAATTTCATCGAGCCGCGGATCCTGGGCAAGGGCCTGGGCCTCAGCCCGCTCCTGGTGTTCTTTTCCCTTCTCTTCTGGGGCTGGCTCTGGGGGATCCCGGGCATGATCCTGTCGGTTCCTTTGACGGCCGTCGTCCGGATCGTCTGCCAGAATATCCCGGCGCTTCGGCCGGTCGCCGTCCTGATGGGGCCCTGACGAGGGATTCGACCGGCGGTCAGGGGAGATTCAGGTCGTCGGCTTCGATGACGAAGGCTTCGGGCGATATCCTCTTGATCTTGCGCCCGAAAAAGGACTTGAGGGCCTTTTCGGCGGCGGCCTGCTCGGCGGCCTTCTTGGAGCCCCCCTTCGATTTCGCCACGACCTTCTCGCCGAGGCTGACCTCGATAACGAAGGTCCGGCGATGGGCCGGCCCTTTTTCGGAGACCAGGCGGTAGACGGGGGTCGAGAGCCCGGCCTTCTGGCAGATCTCCTGGAGGGCCGACTTGGCGTTGTTGATCGTCAGAGATTTTGATTTGATCGGCTTGAGGGACGATTCGAGAAGGCCGCAGACGAACGCCTTGGCCGCGTCGAAGCCGCCGTCGAGATAGAGCGCGCCGGTCAGGGCCTCGAAGGCCCCGGCCAGGATCGAAACCTTCTTGCGGCCGCCGCATTTCTCCTCCCCGCGGCCGAGGAGGATGAGCTTGTCGAGCTTGATGGTCCGGGCGAGCTGGGCCAGGGCGAGCGTGCTCGACGCAGCCGCCTTGAGCTTCGAGAGCTCGCCCTCGCTTCTTTCCGGGAAGGCGAGGAGGAAGAACTCGGCGGCGATGAGTCCGATGACCGAATCGCCCAGGAATTCGAGCCGTTCGTTGTCGTCCGGCGATTCCGGGCACGATTCGTAGGCGTGGGAGCTGTGGGTCAGGGACTTGGCCAGCAGTCCGCGGTCCCGGAACTCATGGCCGACGGTCTTTTCCAGGCGTTCGAGCCTCTTCGGATCAGGGATCATGGCCGACCCCCGGCATCCCTGTCGCCGAAGGGGTAGACGATCCGGCCGCCGACGATGGTCATGACCGGTCCGCCGCGGAGCAACCAGCCGTCGAAGGGCGTGTTGCGTCCTTTGGATTCGAACCGGGTTTTGTCGACCGTGACCTGGAGGTCCGGATCGAGGATGGTCAAATCGGCGTCCGCCCCGGCGGCCAGTCGGCCTTTTCCCGTGAGGCCGAGCAGCCGCGCCGGCCCGGCCGAAAAGAGCTCGACGAAGCGGGGGAAGGAGATCGTTCCCGGCCTGACCAGCCGGTCCAGGACGAGGGACACGGCCGTCTCCAGGCCGACGATGCCGAACGGGGCCGCCCCGAAATCGCGGCTCTTTTCCTCAGCCGTGTGCGGGGCGTGATCGGTGGCGATGACGTCCACGACTCCCGTCCGGAGAGCTTCGACCAGGGCGGCCGCGTCGGAGGCCGACCGGAGCGGCGGGTTCATCTTGAAATTCGTGTCCGGCGATTCGACGGCCTCGTCGGTGAGGAGGAGGTGGTGAGGGGTCGCCTCGGCCGAGACCCGGACGCCGCGGGCCTTGGCCTGGCCGACCATGCGGATGGCGCCGGCCGTCGAGAGATGGGCGATGTGGACGCGGGTCCCGGCGGCTTCGGCCAGGATGATGTCGCGGGCGACCATGACATCCTCCGCCGCGGCCGGGATGCCGGGTATCCCCAGCCGGGTCGAGACGGCGCCTTCATTGATCGCGCCGCCCTCGGAGAGGGAGCGGTCCTCGCAGTGGTCGATGACGAGGCTGCCGGCGGCGGCCGCGGCTTCGAGGGCCAGGCGCATGAGACGGCTGTCCGCGACCGGCCGGCCGTCGTCCGAGAAGGCCACGGCTCCGGCCGCGACGAGGTCCGGCATGTCCACGAGATCGCGGCCGCCCGAGGCGCGCGTGACCGCGGCGATCGGCAGGACGTTGGCCAATCCGGCCCGGCGGGCCTCGGTCAGGATCCTCTGGGTGATCTCCCTCCGGTCGTTGACCGGGCGGGTGTTGGGCATGGCGCAGACCGTCGTGAAGCCGCCGCGGACGGCCGCCCGGACACCCGTGAGGATCGTCTCCTTGGCCTCGTCGCCCGGCTCCCTCAGATGGACGTGCATATCGATGAGGCCGGGAACGATGACGAGACCGTGGGCGTCGACCGTCCGGTCCGCGGCCGTGTCGATGCGGGGTCCGACCGCGACGATCCGGCCGCCGTCGACGAGCACGTCGCAGAGGGCGTCGAGTCCCGACGCGGGATCGACGACGCGGCCGCCGCGGAGAAGGATCACCGTTTCCCCGCCCGGCCGATCTTGACGGGCTCGGCGATGACGATCTCCTCGCTGCCGTCGGTCTCCCTGAGCCGGACTCGGACGCGCTCCCGGTGGGAGGTCGGCAGGACCTTGCCCACGTAATCGGGGCGGATGGGCAGCTCGCGGTGGCCCCGGTCGACGAGAACGACGAGCTGGACCGACTGCGGCCGGCCCCGACCGATCAGGGCGTCCATGGCGGCGCGGATCGTCCGGCCGGTCATCAGGACGTCGTCGACGAGGAGAACGTCCTTCTTGGCCACGGAAAAGCCGAGCGCGGCGTCGTCGAGAGGGGACTGCGGCGGATGCTCGGGCACGTCGTCCCTGTACGGAGTGATGTCGAGCAGGCCGACCGGGACGTCGACGCCTTCGAGGTCCTTGACCATATGGGCGATCCGCCGGCCGATGGCCAGACCTCGGGGCTTGACCGCGACGATGACGAGGTTCTTGAGCTTCCGGTTCCTCTCGATGATCTCGGTGGAGACGCGGGCGAGGACACGGCGGATGCGGGTCGCGTCCATGATGCGGGCTTTCGTCTTTTCAACCATGCGCGGGCTCCTCGTGCGGACGATCCGCTTTCCTGAACATGCATGAACCTGGCCGAAATGTCAACCCCGGCGGGCGAACCAGGCCCGCGCCTCGGCGACGTCCCGCCGGATCCGGGCGGCGAGGGAGCCGGCGTCGGGGAACTTCCGCGCCGGTCTGAGCTTCCGCAGGAAACGGACGGCGATCGCGGCTCCGTAAAGCGAGCCCCGGAAGTCGAGAAGAAGCGTCTCCACGGTCAGCGGCTGGGGGCCGAAGGTCGGATTGGTTCCGACGCTGGTCAGCGAGGGGTAGATCCGGCCGCCGCGGACGGTTTCGGTGATGAACACGCCTTCGGGCAGGATCTCATTCGGCGTCTCCAGATTGGCCGTGGGGAAGCCGAGGCGCCGCCCGCGCCGACGGCCGGCGACCACATGGCCGGCGATCTCGTAGGGCCGGCCGAGCAGGCGGGCGGCCTCCTCGACCCGGCCCCGGCTGACGAGCGCGCGCACAGCCGTCGAGCTGACGGTCAGGCCGCCGCGGACGGCCGGAGGGACGACGTGGACGCCGAATCCGGCCCGACGGCCGAGCCGCCGCAGGAGGGCGGTGTCGCCCCGGCGGTCGCGTCCGAAGCGGAAGCCGCGCCCGACGACGATCTCCCGGGCCCCGAGCCTGTCCCTCAAGACATGGTTCACGAACTCCGCCGAGCCGAGGCGGGCGAAGTCCGCGTCGAAAGGAATGACGACGACGGCGCCGACGCAGGTCCCCCGAAGCCGGGCCAGGCGCTGGTCGGGCGTGTCGATCATCCGGACGGAGCGCCTGCCGAGGGCGCGCTCGGGATGGGGTTCGAAGGTCAGGACGAGCGAGCGCAGCCCGCGCCGTCCGGCCAGCCGGCAGAGCCTCGACAGGATCTTCCGGTGGCCGAGGTGAAGGCCGTCGAAATTGCCCACGGCCAGGGCGGCCGGACGGAGACGAAGGCGGGGGTCGTCGAGGCCGCGGTAGACGACCATGCCTCTACATCTTCACGAGATCGGTCTTCTTGAGATAGGCCAGCTTGAGCTGATCGAGAACGCCGTCGAGGAATTTCTGCTCCTCGGCTTCGAGGTTGCCCTTCGTCCTGTCCCTGAGCAGGTCGAGGAGGTCGATGTTCCGCTTGGCCAGGTCCGGGCTCTCCCGCCGCTTTCCGGTCGCCGGGTCCTCCACGAGGCCAAGCTGGACGAGGGCCGGGAAGTAGAGCAGGATGACGATGGAGCTGAAGTCGAGGGGCGGCAGGAATTCCTGGCCGCCGGAGCCGCCGCCTTCGTCCTCGGGTTTCATGTCGTCAGGGGTCATGTCGGTTTCCTTTAGCTCGCGGCCGCGGCCGATCTTTTGCGCAGGACCAGGGCCGCCTTGACGAATTCGTCGAGGTCGCCGTCGAGGACGCGGTCGGTGTCGCCCGTCTCCACGCGGGTGCGCAGATCCTTGATCATCCGGTAGGGGTGGAGGACATAGGAGCGGATCTGGTTGCCCCAGGCGATGTCGGATTTGGTGTCCTCGAGCTTTTCCAATCTCTCGTTCTGCTTCATCTTCTCGAGCTCATAGAGGCGGGCCTTGAGGATCTTCATGGCCATGGCCTTGTTCTTGTGCTGGGAGCGCTCGTTCTGGCACTGGACGACGATGCCGGTCGGGATGTGGGTGATGCGGACGGCCGAGTCCGTGCGGTTGACGTGCTGGCCGCCGGCCCCCGAGGCCCTGTACGTGTCGATCCGGAGCTCGTCGGGATTGATATCGATCTGGATGTCCTCGTCGACGTCGGGATAGACGAAGACCGCGGCGAAAGACGTATGACGCCTCTTGGCGGCGTCGAAGGGCGAGATGCGGACGAGCCGGTGGACCCCGGTCTCCTGGCTCAGGTTGCCGAAAGCGTAGTCGCCCTCGAAGCGGATCGTGGCGCTCTTGAGGCCCGCCTCTTCCCCCGGCTGGTGGTCGAGGACCTCGGCCTTGAATCCCTTGCGCTCGGCATAGCGCATGTACATCCGCAGGAGCATCTGGGCCCAGTCCTGGGACTCCGTGCCCCCGGCGCCCGGGTGGATGGTCAGGATGGCGTTGCGCGGATCGTCGGGGTCGAAGAAAAGCGCCCGGAGCTCGGCCTCCTGGATGTCCTTCTCCAGGCGGAGGACGGCCGCGTCGATGTCGGCCTGCACGCTCTCACCCTCGGCGGCGAGCTCGGTCAGGACTTCGAGCTCCTCCTTCTGGCCGAGGATCTGTTTGAAGAACTGGAGATCCTTCTCGAGCAGCTTCTTCTTCTGCTGGAGGGATTGAGAGACTTTTTGGTCCTGCCAGACCTCGGGCGAAGCCAGCCTCGTGTTCAGCTTCTCGAGCTCGGCGCTCTTGTGGTCAAGGTCAAAGAAAACCTCGGACCTCTTCGATCTTCGCGAAGAGGTTGTTGGTCCGGGTCTTGAAGTCTATGGTCTTGTTATCGACAGGTGTCATGACGTTGTCTTTCCTTTGCGAAATCTCGAGATCAGTCGCGGACGATCTGGAAATCGGTCTTCTTGCCGGCGGCCGTGTTCAGCTTGGTCAGGAGGTCGGCGGCGCGCTCTCTCGACGCGAATCCGCCCAGCCTGACCCGGTACCACGTTTTCGCATCCGAGGGCTTGGGGTTGGCCACGACCGCGGCGTAGCCCTGTTTCTTGTACTTCTCCGCCGCGGCCAGGGCCTGGGACCGCTCGGTGAAGGCCGCGACCTGGACATAGTACAGCCCGCTCGACGAGACCGCGGGAGCCTTCTTCGTCTCGGCGGCGGGTTTTGACGCCGGGGCCTTTTCGACGACGGGCTCTTTCACCGACGACTTGGGAGCGGGCGGCTCCACGGCCGGCTGGCTATCCCCGGTGAGAGGATTGGCCGCCGCCGCATCCGAGGCCGACTCGGAGGAGGGGAGCTTGACCGGGGGTTCTTTGACCGGCTCGGGGATCTGCTGGGTGACGATCTGTGCCGGCGAGGCGATACCCGCCTGCTTCTTGCCGACCGAAACGCCGAGCAGGAAGATGAAGACGCCCAGGGCCAGGACGCCGAGGAAAATGACAACGAGCAGGCTGCTCGAGACCTGGATCTCGCGGAAATCTCTATTTTTCATCTCGTCTATTTCTTCTCCAGGTTCTTATCGTACGAGAAAGCCCTCAATAATTCCATAGGCAGAGGGAAGACGATGGTCGAGTTCTTCTCGGTGGCGATCTCGGTGAGGGTGCTCAGGAAGCGGAGCTGGAGCGCCTGGGGGTTGCGGGAGATGATGTCGGCGGCCTGGGTCAGCTTGTCGGCGGCCTGGAACTCGCCGTCGGCGTGGATGACCTTGGCCCGCCGCTCGCGCTCGGCCTCGGCCTGCTTGGCGATGGCCCGGATCATGTTCTCGGGCAGGTCCACCTGCTTCATCTCGACGAGCTGGACCTTGATGCCCCAGGGGTCCGTGTGCTGCTCGATGATCGCCTGGAGCCGGGCGTTGAGCTTCTCCCGCTCCGACAGGAGATCGTCGAGGGGGACCTGGCCGAGGAGGCTGCGCAGGGTCGTCTGGGCCAGCTGCGAGGTGGCGTAGATATAGTCCTGGACCTCGATCACGCACTTGAGCGGGTCGATGACCCGGAAGTAGAGAACGGCGTTGACCTTGACCGTGACGTTGTCCTTGGTAATGACGTCCTGCGGCGGGATGTCCATGGTGATGAGCCGCAGGCTGATGCGGACGATGCGGTCGATGGGCGCGAAGACGAGGATGATGCCGGGCCCCTTGGGCTGGGGCAGGAGGCGTCCGAGACGGAAGATGACGCCGCGCTCGTACTCCCTGAGGACCTTGATCGAATTCAGGATGTAGAGGACGATGAGGCCGACGACGATGAGCGGATAGGTGATCATGATGCTCTCCTAATCAGGCCTTGCCGACTTTGAGATGAAGTCCTTCGAGGACCGCGATGACCTTGACCTTTTCGCCCGCCCGGACGGGTTCGATCGCCTCGGCCTCCCAGAGCTCGCCGTGGACAAAGACGGTGCCGGCGGGGGAGAGGTCGGTCCGGGCCGTTCCTGTTTCGCCGATCATCCCGTCTCGCCCGGAAAACGAGCGGCGGCGGTGGGCCTTGAAGACAAGCGTCAGGAGGAACAGGACGATCAGGGACAAGCCCAGGACGACCGGCAGGACGTAGCCCAGGCTCGGCCGGAGCTCGGCGATGGGGGCTTTGATGAGCATGAGCGAACCGATGATCATGGCGGCGATCCCTCCGACGGCCAGCATGCCGAAGCTCTGGACCTTGACCTCGAGAATGAAGAGGATGACGGCCAGGATGATGAGTCCCAGGCCGACGTAGTTGATGGGCAGGATCTGGAAGGCGAAGACGGCCAGGAGAAGCGAGATGCCCCCGAGGACGCCGGGCAGGATGGCTCCGGGATGGGAGAACTCGAAAAAGAGGCCGAGCAGCCCGATCATGAGCAGGATGTAGGCCAGGTTGGGATTGGCCACGGTCAGGAGGAATTTCTGCCGGAAGGTCATGGGCCATTCGACGATCGGCTTCCCGGCCAGGGCCAGCGTCTGCTCGGAGCCGTTGAAGCGCTTGAGGGTGCGGCCGTCGAGACGTGCGACGATGTCCTCCGCGGACCCGGCCGTGAAGTCGATCAGGCCGCCTTCGAGGGCTTCCTTTTCCGTATAGGACAGGCTCTTGCGGACCGCGTCCTCGGCCATGCGGACGTTCCGGCCGCGCTTCTCGGCCAGCGTCCGGATGTAGGCCGCGGCGTCGTTGGTGACCTTCTCCTCCATCGTCTTGTCCATCGCCTGGCCCGTCAGGGACAGGCCGACGGGGTGGGCCGCGCCGGTGCTCGTGCCCGGGGCCATGACGAAGACGTCGCAGGCCAGGGCGATGAAGAACCCGGCCGAGGCGGCCCGGGAGCCGCTGGGGCCGACGAACGCGACCACCGGGGTCTTGGCGTTGACGATCTTCTCGATGATCTCGCGCATCGATGTGTCGAGCCCGCCCGGCGTGTCGAGCGTCAGGATGAGCAGGTCGGCGTTTTCGCGGTCGGCCTTCTCCAGGGACCGGACGATGTACTCGGATGTGACCGGATGGATGGGCGCGTCGACCTTGATCTTGACCACGGCCGCCGCGGCGGCCAGCGGCGCCAGCAGGAACAGAGCGACGAAGACTTTGCCTTTCACGGTGCCTTCATTATAAGAACCCCGGCGGGTCAAGTCAAACCCCGCGCGGGCCCGCATGTTTGTGCTTGACTTTTTGTTTTCAATAAATTAAATATAGTAATCGTTTTCGCGTAAGGAGTGACTTCGATGATCAAGAACGATATCGCCCTGGCGATCGAGAAGAAGACCGAATTCAACAGGGCCAAATCCCTGTCGATCGTCGAGGCCGTTCTGGAGTCGCTCAAGACCGCGCTCGCGAAGAAGGAAAAAGTCGAGATCCGCGGCTTCGGCAGCTTCAAGGTCGTGGCCAAGAAGACCGGCTTCGGGCGCGACATCCGCCGTCAAAAGCAGATCCGCATCGAAAAAGGCCAGCGGATCAAGTTCCGGCCCGGCCAGGAGCTCAAGTCCCTCCTCTCAAAGACCAAAGCCGGCTGACCCCATCTTTTTTAATTCGGCGTCACGGACGAGCTGGGTATAAACCCTCTCTGTTTCTTCGACCGTCGCCGCCAGCGCTCCGGACGTATCGACGGTGTAGTCGGCGTGACGGAGCTTTTCCCGGAGCGGCATCTGGGAGCCGATCTTCCGCAGGGCCGCGGCCCGGCCGATCCCGTCGCGCCGGCGCAGACGCCGGACCTGTTCGGGTCCGCCGCAGTGGACGACGACGATGCGGTCGAAATGGCCGGCGTACCCCGCTTCGATCGTCAGGGCCGCCTCGACGACGAAGATGCGGGCCAGGCCGTCGCGCTCGAGCCGTCGAACCGTCCGGCTCTGGTCGGCGGCGACGAGCGGATGGATGAGCCGGTCGAGGAAGCGGCGGGCGGCAGGGTCGGAGAAGACGATGGCTCCCAGCGCGGACCGGTCGATCGTCCGGTCGGGGCGGAGGATGGAGGGTCCGAACCGGGCCACCACCCGCTTCCAGGCGGCCCGTCCGGGCCGCATCAGATCATGGGCCGCCTCGTCGGCGGAATAGACCGCGCAGCCTTTCGCGGCCAGGATCTTCGCGACGACGGATTTGCCGCAGGCGATCCCCCCGGTCAGAGCGACCCGGAGGACGCTATTTCTTTTTGGCGGCTTTTTTGACCGGGACGACTTTGAACAAGTCATCGCTGAACCGCACGGCGACGCCCTGCCGTTTCGCTCTCTTATCCGGCTTCTCCAGGCGGACGGTGATGCCGCCGATGCGCAGCTTCATCTTCTTGCCGTCGGCCAGCTTCTCCGGGAGCTCGATGAAGAGGTTGAGCTTGGAGCCGACGACCACCCCGGAATCAAGGGTGAAATAGGCCCCGCCGGAGGAGATGTTCTCGAGGAGGGTTTCCTCCTTGAACTTGGCGCCGTCGGCGAGGCTGCCCTCGATGAGCGTGTCGAGCGGGAAGTCGAACCGCCATTCCCGGCGGCGGTTGACCTCCAGGTCCTCGGGGACGGGTTTGGCTTTCTTCCTGGGGGCGGTCTTCTTGGTCATGGCGTCCTCGCTTCCTCGCATTAGAACAGGGCCGAATTGATGGCGTAGAGCGCCAGCTGGAGGCGGCTATGGGTGTCGAGCTTGGCGTAGATGCTTTTGATGTGCGAGCGGACCGTGTTCTTGCTGATGAACATCAGCTCGGCGATCTCGTCGTTGCTCTTGCCCTGGCCGATCAGACGCAGGACCTGGAACTCGGTCGGCGTGAGCTGGTCGAGCGTCTTCTCCTTGAGCTCCCGGCCGACGACGGAGATGATCCGGTCCATGATGCTGGACATCTTGTCGCGCGGCAGCCAGATCTCGCCCTTGTGGACGGCGCGAACGGCTTCCGGCAGCTGGGACGAGGCGTCGTTGAGGTCGAAATAGCCCCGGGCCCCGGCGTTGATCAGGTTGACGATCTCCTCGTGCGCCGGGATGCTGCCCATGAGCAGCAGCTCGGAGCGGCCCTGGGTCTTGGAGAGGTCGCGAATGGCTTTGCAGATCTCGCGGAGATTGGGCAGGGCCTCCATGTGGGCGAAGAGGATGACCTGCGGCTTGAGCTTCTTGATCGAGTCCATGAAAGACTCGATCGTGTTTTTCTCGATGTTCAGGATGTCCAGGTCCGGATCCGCTTCGAGCGCCCGCAGGATGCCGGAGAGAATGATGTCGGATGGGCAAAAGACGAGGAGTGTGATCTTCGACTCGGGGGTCGCGGCGGGGATCTTCTTTTTCTCCATGCTGGTCTCGTCCCCTTTTGGAGGTTTTGGCGGTTTCGGCGTTTTTTCCATCGGGTCGCCGGAATCATAAGTCATTCGTCGACGGCTTGTCAAGCGTTCGGGGTGAGGGGGGATGAGACGGACGCGCGCCCTCCGCGGGCCGGCCCGACCGTCGGTGCCGGGGCTAGGCCGGGGGCGCGCTGTTCGGGTGGAGGCGGAATCCGCGATCGAGACGGACGACGAGGAACTGCGTTTTATCGGCCTTTTCTTCCAGGCGGACGTAGACGACCGCCCCCGACAGGACCATGCGAAGCGGGCTTTCGAGGATGAGAGTCCTCGGGATATCGAGGAACAGCGTCACCCGCGAGTCGATCGTGAGACGCGCCTTGAGGCGAAGGGACACCTCCTGGGCGCTGATGCCGCAGACCGAGGTCCGCTCTTCGAACTTTCGGCCCGCCGCGTCGAGGCCCTTGACCAGGGCCGGAAGAGAGAGCTCGAAGGAGCGCTCTCTTCTTCCGGCCGTGGCCGCGCCTTGCGTGGAGGGATCATGAAGAGACTTGGCCATTTCCATATCGCTCGTCATCTTCGCAGTCTTGGCCGCCTGGGACAATCGCTTCTTACGGGGAATCCCGGGGTCATATTCGGGCCCCCGGTCTCACCCTCAGGGGCTAGGCGTCCGGGCCGTCTCCGGCCCTTGGGCCCGTGGGGCATGCGGCGTCCGCCTGGATGAGATAGCGGGCCTCGAGACGGATGGCGACCTGGGGGAACGCCCCGTCCCCGTCGCCCGCATCGACGTCGACGATCGTCCCCTTGACGACGAGGGTCAGGCTGCGGCCTTCCCCGAGCTTGGGAGGGAGGGCGATCGAGAGCTTCAGCCGGGAGCCGAGGGCGACCGGGCTGGAGAGGGGGAAGAGGGCGCCCTGGTGGCTCATGAACGAGAGCGTCGTCTCCTCGTGGAAGAAGGTCCCGTTCGGGTCGGGCCCTTCGACGGTCATGGGCAGGGCAAGCTTGAAACCGCGTTCGGCGGGACGGCGCCGAAGGGGCCTGGACTCCCAGGCGATCCTGCTCAGCATAGCGACTTCCTTTTCCTTTGAGATTGGCGAGTCCAGCATCGCACGGGGCTCTCCGGGTGGTCAATCACCCCTTAAGGTGAACGCGCGGGGGATATTGGGGCCACGCCCCGGATTCCCCGAGGGGGACCGTTCCTTGACAATTCGGGAGGCGGCGGCTAGAATCGTAAAACGCTCAAACACAAGGAGATGACGTGAAAGAGTCAGAACGCCGGGTCATGCAGATCACGCCCAAGAGCGAAGACTTCTCGAAATGGTACGTCGAAATCGTCCAGAAGGCCGAGCTGGCCGATTATACTCCGATGAAGGGCATGATGGTCATCCGCCCCCACGGCTATGCCGTCTGGGAGAACATCCAGAAGGGGCTGGACGAGCGCATCAAGGCCTCCGGTCATGTCAACGCCTATTTCCCCTTGTTCATCCCCGAGAGCTTCCTCAAGAAGGAAGCCGAGCACGTCCAGGGCTTTTCGCCCGAGGTCGCCTGGGTGACGATCGGCGGCAAGGAGGAGCTCGAAGAGCGGCTGGCCGTCCGGCCGACCTCCGAGGCCATCATCGGCCACATGTACGCCAAATGGATCAAGTCCTGGCGGGACCTGCCGGTCCTCATCAACCAGTGGGCCAATATCGTCCGCTGGGAAAAGGTCACCCGGCCCTTCCTGCGGACGACGGAGTTCCTCTGGCAGGAAGGTCACACCTGCCACGAGACCGCCGAAGAGGGCGAGGCCGAGACCCTGGCCATCCTGGCCCTCTACAAGGAGTTCTGCGAGTCGGAACTGGCCGTCCCGGTCCTCTCGGGACGCAAGTCCCTGAGCGAGAAGTTCGCCGGGGCGTCCATGACCTACGCCATCGAGGCCCTGATGTCCGACGGCAAGGCGCTCCAGATGGGCACCTCCCACAACCTCGGACAACACTTCTCGAAGGCCTTCGATATCAAGTTCGAGGACCGCAGTCAGACGCTCCAGTACGTCTGGCAGACCTCCTGGGGCATGACCACCCGGACGATCGGCGCCCTGATCATGGTCCACGGCGACGATTCCGGCCTGCGTTTTCCGCCCCGGATCGCCCCCGTCCAGGTCATAGTCGTGCCCATCTCGATCGGCAACTGGAGGGAGACCGTCCTCCCGGCCGCCGCGGCCGTCGCCGAAGGTCTGAAAAAGGCCGGCATCCGGGCCGCCATCGATGCCCGCGAGGAGGCGACACCGGGCTGGAAGTTCTCCGAATATGAAATGCGCGGCGTGCCCCTCCGGGTCGAGATCGGTCCCCGCGACGTCAAGGCCGGCCAGGCCGTGCTCGTCCGCCGCGACACGAAGGCCAAGGAGGCCGTGCCGCTGGCCTCCCTCGGAGCCCGCGTCCCCGCCCTCCTCGACGAGATCCAGGCCGGGATGCTGACCCAGGCCAGGGCCTTTCTCGAAGCGAATATCCGGGACGCCGCCGACTACGACGGCTTCAAGGACATCATCGAGAACAAGCGCGGCTTCGTCCGGGCCGCCTGGTGCGGCGACGAGGCCTGCGAGGCCAGGATCAAGACCGAGACCATGGCCACGATCCGGGTCATCCCGCTCGACGACGAGGAGGCCAAGACCGGGGCGCCCTGCGTGGCCTGCGGCGCCAAGGGACAGGTCCTGGCCTATTTCGCCCGCGCCTACTGAAAAGGGAGGACGGCCATTGGACGGCGACTACGCCCGCGAGCGGCGGCTGATGACGGAGACCCAGATCCGGGCCAGGGGCGTCGACGACCCTCTCGTGCTCGCCGCGATGGCCAAGATCCCCCGCCACCTCTTTGTCCCTGAGAGCCTTCGGGTTTACGCCTACGCCGACGAGCCCCTGCCGATCGGCGACGGGCAGACGATCTCCCAACCGTATATCGTCGCCTATATGACCGAGACGCTCGGCCTCAAGGGCGGGGAGAAGGTCCTCGAGATAGGGACCGGTTCGGGCTACCAGTCCGCCATCCTGGCCGAGATCGCCGGCGAGGTCTGGACGGTCGAGATCGTCGAGACTCTCGCCTTGCGGGCCCGGGCCGTCCTCGACGGCCTCGGCTACGCGAACATCCGCTACCGTGTCAGCGACGGCTCGGCCGGCTGGCCCGAAGAGGCGCCTTTCGAGGGCATCATCGTCACGGCCGCCGCGCCCCGGATGCCCGCGGCGCTCGAAGGCCAGCTTGCGGAAGGCGGACGGATGATCGTTCCCGTGGGCACGGACCTCCAGGAGCTTTTTCTCGTGCGGCGGGTCAACAAGGGGCTGGAACGGGAACGGCTGCTCGGCGTCCGCTTCGTCCCGCTCGTCAAAGCGTCCTGACCGCGGCGACGGACCGGCTCAGCGCTTCTCCCCGTAGTAGACGATCCGCGGCGGCTTCTTGGGGTCCTGCCCGAAAAAGAACAGCCACTTGTCGTGCGATTCCTGGTCGTTGTAGATCTTGATCGACTTGCTCGTCGACGAGCTCACGACGCCGAGGACGCGGGGATCCTTGATGGCCGGGAGGACGCGTTCGGGCGCGACCAGGATCTCCTGGGCGGCCTGGCCGCGCGACGCCGCGGCCGGGGACGTGCCGCCGGGCCCGCTCATCGAGGCGTCCGTCGACGCTCCCGTTGACGCCAGAATGACGTTCCATCGGCCGTCGGGGCTGAAGGGGTCCTTGTAAAGACGCCGGATGCACTTCTTGTCGAGGAGGTCCTTCAGGCTGACCGGAAAGCGGCCCGGGTTCTTCTGGACGAAGATGCGGACGGCGTCTGCGTACTGTTTGCCGCGGAAGATCAGCTCCTCCTCCTTCTCGCGCTGAAGCTCGGTCTGCCAGACAGGCAGGGCGATGAGCGCGCCAAGGCTGAGGACGAAGACGGCCATCATCAGGATGATGAGGACATTGCCCCGCCGACCGGGGCGGCTACCACGTGTTGTAGGGCGATCCATCGAGGGGCGACTTGCCTTCCGATCCGGATTTCACGTCGATGACGCCGGGGATCTCGGTCAGCATCGGGTCCTCGGGGGAGGGGAGCTCCCGGACCTCGACCCAGCTCGTCGAGAGACGGGTCATCGGGTCGACGGGGATGGCCCGGATGTAGCTGTCCTGGACGAGGGTCTGGAGGGAGGCCGGGTACTTGCCCTTGTCCTGGGCGTACTGGTCGATGAGCTTGCGCAGGATGTACAGGTTCTCATGGAGCACGGCCTCGCGGGCCTTGACGGTCGCGGACTTGTAGGTGGGCAGGCCCACGCCGACCAGGAGCCCGATGATGCCGAGGACGATGATGATCTCGATCAGCGTGAAACCGCGATCACCAGTCCTTGTACTTGGTCCCGTCGAGGGCCACGGCCGGACTCTTCGTATAGACATCGTAAACATTCTCCTCTCCCCAGACATCCGAATCGAAGTCGTCCTGATAGGACCTCAGCCCCCAGTCGTAGGAATCGGTCATGGGGTCCTTGGGGATGCGGCGGAGGAACTTGACGGTCTTCCTGGCCCCCGCCTTGCCCTGGGAGTCCTTGTCCTGGATCTCGACTCCCTTGACCAGGGTTTCGAGCGTCGGAGGGTAGCCTTCGGTGTCCTCGCCGACCTCGAATTTCTTTTCATCGGCGAGCTTCTTGTAGGCGTCGATCGCCTCCCGTATGCTCCGGAGGTCCCGCTGAAGCTCGATCTCGTTGGCTCGCTTGACGGCCATCTTGCCGAGGGGAAGGGCCAGCATGGCCATGACGGCCACGATCGAGAGGGCTACGATCATCTCGATAAGGGTGAAACCCGGGCGGTCGCGTTTGCGGAGCATCTTCGTCTCGGGCCGCCGCGCCGCCGCGGAAGCCCTTCGTGAATTATAGGCCAACGGCCGGAGAAATCAAAACCGGCCGCGACCGCCGCGGCGGTCAGGGCCGTGCTCCCGGGGATAGCGCCGCGGGGGGGCGTCCGGACGAGGCGTCGATTCCGGATTCTCTCCGCCGCCTTCCTCGCAGGCCTTCTTGCTCAGGCGGATCTTGTTGTCGGCGGGGTCGATATTGACGACCTTGACCGTGACCGTGTCGCCGAGATGGAGCACGTCGTGGATGCTGGCGATCCGGTACGGCGCGACCTCGGAGATGTGGAGCAGGCCGACGAGGTTGGGCATGATCTCGACGAAGGCGCCGTACTCCTCGAGGCGGACGACCTTGCCGGTGTAGACCTTGCCGAGCTCGGCTTCGGCCGTGAGGTCGAGGATCATCTGCTTGGCGGCTTCGGCGGCGGACATGTCCGTCGAGGCGATGAGGATCTTGCCGTCCTCTTCGATATCGATCTTGGCCCCGGTCTGGCTGATGATCTTCTTGATGATCTTGCCCGCGGGTCCGATGACCTCACCGACCTTTTCCGGGTTGATGTTGAGGATGATGATCCGGGGGGCGTAGGCCGAGATGTCCTTGCGGGGCTCGGCAATGGCCTCCTTCATCTTGGCCAGGACCTTGAGCCGGGCGGCCTTGGACTTGGCCATGATCTCGCGGAGCATGGGCAGGGTGACGCAGGGGATCTTGAGGTCGAGCTGGATGGCGGTGACGCCCTTCTCGGTCCCGGCCATCTTGAAATCCATGTCGCCGAAGTGATCTTCGAGGCCGGCGATGTCGGTCAGAATGGCATAATCGCCGCAATCGGACACGAGACCCATGGCGATCCCGGCGACGACCATCTTCAGGGGGACGCCGGCGTCCATCAACGCCAGGATGCCGCCGCAGACGGTGGCCTGCGAGGAGGAACCGTTGCTCTCCAGGATGTCCGAGACGATGCGGATCGTGTAGGGGAAGGTCTCCATATCGGGGATGGCGGGCAGGATCGATTTTTCGGCCAGAGCGCCGTGCCCGATCTCGCGGCGGCCGGGGCCCCTGAGGAAGCCCACCTCGCCGACCGAGAACGGCGGGAAATTGTAGTGGAGCATGAACCGCTTTTTGGATTCCTCGCCCAGGCTGTCCAGCCGTTGGGCATCTTCGAAGGTGCCCAGGGTGACGGTGGCCAAGGCCTGTGTCTCGCCGCGGGTGAACAGGGCCGAACCGTGGGTCCGGGTCAGGAGGCCGACCTCGCCCGTGATCGGCCGGATATCGTCGAAGCCGCGGCCGTCGGTCCGGAGCTTCTTCTTGAGGATGAGCTCGCGGAAAAGCTTCTCTTCGAGCTTAGTGAAGCATTCCTTGGTTTGGAGCTTCTCTTCCAGGTTCTCTTCGGGGATCTGGGCCAGGGCGGCCTCGCGGACGGCCTTGAGGGCGGCCTCGTTGGCCTTCTTGCCCCGGACCTGCATGGCTTCGAGGAGGGCCGGACCATGCTCGCGCTCGACCTGGGCCAGCTTCGCGGCCTCGACGGCTTTGGGCGTGAATTCGCGCTTTTTGATGCCGAGCTTGGCGAAGAGGTCCTTCTGGGCCTTGATGATCTGCTGGTTCGTCTCGTGGGCCAGGGCCAGGGCTTCGAGGAGCTTCTCCTCCTCGACTTCCTGGGCCCCGGCTTCGATCATGATGATGCCGCTCTCGTTGCTGACGACGGTCATGTTGACGGGGCTTCGGTCGAGTTCGCCGTCGGTCGGGTTGACGACGTACTGCCCATCGATGAGGCCGACCTTGACCGCGCCAAGGGGGGTCGTATAGGGGATGTCGGAAAAGTAGAGGGCGGCCGAGGCGCCGATGACGCCGAGCGTGTCGGGTTCGTTTTCGAGGTCGGCCGAGAGGAGCAGGCCGACGATCTGGGTGTCGAAGAAGTAGCCCTCGGGGAAGAGCGGCCGGATGGGCCGGTCGATCAGGCGGGCAATGAGAATCTCCCGCTCCGAGGGCCGGCCTTCGCGTTTGAAGAACCCGCCGGGGATCTTGCCCGCGGCGTAGGTGTTCTCGCGATAGTCGACGATGAGGGGCAGGAAGTCCTTGCCTTCCTTGAGCTCCTTGCGGGAGGTGGCCGTGACGAGCATCATCGTGTCGCCGTAGCGCAGCAGGGCCGAGCCGTCGGCCTGCTTGGCGATCTTGCCGATGTCGATGGTCAGGGTTCGCTTGTTGATCTCTAGACTGATGGTGTTGGGCATGGGGGGTTCCTTTGGAGGCGGGGCCTACTTGCGCAGGCCGAGCTTCTGGATGAGCTTTTCGTAGCGGCTGACATCTTGGTTCTTGATGTACTCGAGGAGCCGCTTTCTCTGCCCGACCAGCTTCATGAGGCCGGACCGGGAATGGAAGTCTTTCTTGTGGTCGCCGAAGTGTTTGACGAGCAGGTTGATCCGCTCCGTCAGCAAGGCGACCTGGATCTCAGGCGATCCCGAGTCGGTGGGATGGGCCTGGTTGTCCTTGATGATCTTCGTCTTCTGTTCCTTGCTAATCACGCTTTTCTATTCTCCTGATGTTTTTTCCGGGTTATTTTAACAGAAATCCGGCGAAATGACAACACTTTCTTGAATTTACGCGCGGGGCAGGGGGCAGGACCCCGGAAATTCAGGCGGACAGGGCCTTTTTGCGGGCCAGGAGCTGACGGGCGTATTTCGAGACGAGTCCGCCCTGCTTCTCCCGGCACTCGCTGAGCTTGGCCTCGATCTCGGCCGGGGTCAGGGCGTTCATCTTCTTCCTTTTGGGAGTCGGTTCTTGTTTTTCGTCGGCCATCGGTCGTTCCTTTCGGGATTCTCGGCGGGCGCCGGCGCGCGCCGTGGAGCGTTCAATCTACCAGAAATCCGCGGGGAAGGCAAATCGCCGGCCGCGGGCCGAGGCGCGGCCGGAGCGGCGTGTTTACTCAGGGCCGGGTTTTGACTATGATGCGTAGGACATGGACACGATGAAAAGACGGGCTTTTATCCGGGGCGCGCTGAAGACGGCCGCCGTCGCCTCCGCCGGGGGCGCGGGCGTGCTTCTCCGGGGATGCGCCAAGGGCAGGGACCTGGACCTTCTCATTGCCGGCGGCACGGTTTATGACGGGACGGGCGGTCCGCCGCTCCGAACCGATGTCGGCATCTCGGGAGGCGCGATCCGGCTTATCGGCCGGATCCCGCGGTCCCGGGCCTCGGTCGTGATCGAGGCCGAGGGCCGGGCCGTCTCGCCCGGATTCATCGACGTTCACGACCACACCGATATCGGTCTCCTCGTCAATCCCCGGGCCGAGAGCGCCGTCCGGCAGGGCGTGACCACGCTGGTCAGCGGCCAGTGCGGCGGCTCTCCCTTCCCCCTCACCGACAAGGATGTCGAGGACCTGCGCCGCAGCCTGGCCGATGAGTACGGTCTCGATGCCGATTGGCGCGACATCCGCGGCTTTTTAAGCCGGCTCGAACAGACCGGCATGGCCCTGAACTATGCCACCTTCGTCGGGCACGGGACGGTGCGGGGCGTGGCCATGGGCCACGGCGACCGGCCGGCCTCGGCGGCCGATCTCGAACGGATGAAGACGCTCGTCGCGGAGGCCATGGCCGGAGGCGCCCTGGGGCTGTCCTCGGGGCTCGAATACACTCCGGGGAGCTTCGCCCCGACGGAGGAGCTCATCGAGCTCAGCCGGGTCGCCGCCAGGACCGGCGGCGTCTACGCGACGCATATGCGGGACGAGGAGGCCGGCGTCCTCGAAGCCGTGGACGAAGCCCTTCGCATCGCCAGGGAATCGCCCATCCGGCTCCAGATCTCGCACCTCAAGATCGGCGAGGCCGCCAATTGGCCGAAGATCGACGCGCTCATGGCCAAGCTCGAAGACGCCCGGGCCGCCGGGATCGATTTCCGATGCGACCGGTATCCCTATATCGCCGCGGCGACGAGCCTGGACCTGCTTTTCCCGATGTGGTCGCGCGAGGGCGTCGACGCGGATTTTGTCGCCCGGCTCAAGGACCCCGCGCTCGACACGCGTCTCCGCCAGGCCCTGGCCGAGCAGGAAAAGCGGTACGGCTCGTGGGACAAGGTCCTCATCTCCGAGGTGGCCACGGAGAAGAACCGCGGGGTCGAGGGGATGAGCGTCCTCGAGGCCTCGGCCAAGGCCGGAAAGTCCGCCTACGATTTCATGCGCGACCTGCTCGTCGAAGAATCGGGACGCGTCGGCATGATCAGTTTCTACGGCAAAGAAGATATTCTCAAGCGCATCCTGGCCCACCCGCTCGTCGGCGTCGGGGCGGACGGCGGCGCGATCGCGCCCTACGGGCCGCTCAGCAAGGGCCGGCCTCATCCCCGGTTCTACGGGACTTTTCCCCGCGTCCTCGGCAAGTATGTCCGCGAGGAGAAGATCGTGCCGCTCGAGGAGATGATCCGCAAGATGACCGCCATGCCCGCCGGCCAGATGGGGTTCGTCCGGCGCGGCCTGCTCAAGGTCGGCTGGGCGGCCGACATCTGCGTGTTCGATCCGGCCCGGGTCATCGACAAGGCGACCTTCAAGGAACCGGCCGTCTACCCCGAAGGGATCGAAAAGGTCATCGTCAACGGCCAGGTCGTGGTCGACAACGGGACGCACACCGGCCGGCTACCGGGACGGGTGCTGAGGAAGAACCCGCGGGGGGCGGTGGCGTGAAGCGCATCGCGCCGGCGCTCGAAGCCGCCGCGTTCGCTGTCGCGTTCATCGTCATCGCCGGATCCGCCCGGAGCGCCCAAACGGCGGCGGCTCCGCCTGGACCGGTCATCCGGCTCGTCTACCGGTCCCTGCAGCCCGGCGAGCCCCTCCTCGTCTATCTCGAATCCGACCGCGCGGTCCGTTCGGCCGCGGTGACGTTCCTCGGCCGGACCGCGGAGCTGAGACCAACCCCGTCGTCGCGGACGATCCGGTCGTCGCGGACGGCGCCCGGCGATCCGGTTGTCGCGGATGGCAGCGGCATCTTCGCTTTCCTCGGGATCGACCTCCAGACAAAACCCGGCGCCTATGTCCTGACGGTCAAAGTGCGCAAGGCGGGCGGGCTCGTCGAGAACGTCCGCAAGAACCTCCTCATCGCCGAGCGGAGCTTCCCCTCGACCAAGCTCCAGCTCAAGCCCGAGTACGTCACGCCGCCGGCGTCCCTTCAGGCCCGGATCAAGCGCGAAGCCGAGCTCGTCTCCCTGGCCATGAGCGTCGCCACGCCCGAATGGCTGGGCGATGGGCCTTTCACCGCGCCGAACGACGCTCCGTCGTGGTCGAACTTCGGCCAGAAACGGCTCAACAACAACGTCCTCCAGTCGCTCCATACGGGCCTCGATGTCCGCGTGCCCTTCGGCGAGCCGATCAAGGCCTCGAACGCCGGACGGGTGGTCATGGCCAGCGACCTTTATCTTGGCGGCAAGACGGTCATCATCGACCATGGCCTGGGCGTCTTTAGCGCCTACGGCCACATGTCGAAGCTCCTCGTCACGCGGGGAGAGAGCGTGACGAAGGGCGAGACGGTCGGCCTCTGCGGCACGACCGGCCGGTCGACCGGCCCGCATCTCCATTGGTCCTTCAGGATCTTCGACGCCCGCGTCGACCCCGAGGCCATGCTCCGCCTGCCGCTTTAGATCTCCGGAAAATGGGGACGTTTCTGTTTTCTGAAAAAATGCATTAATTTCAAAAACAGAAACGTCCCCATTTTCTCCCTTCCGCCTCCGCGGCCGGACCCGAAGACGAGATCTTCTTAGTGGGTTCGACCTATTTCAAGTAGGTCGCGAGCCACTCGTGGATCGTCTTCCACCAGAGCTCGGCGTTCTGCGGCTTGGAGATGAAGTGGTCCTCGTCGGGGAAAAAGAGGAGCTTCGACGGGACGCCGGCGCGCTGGAGGGACGTGAACAGCTGCAGGCCCTGCTCGAGCGGCACGCGGTAGTCGTTGGCGCTGTGGATGACGAGAAGCGGCGTCTTGAAGCTCTTGACGGACATCGACGGCGACCACTTCGTGTACTGGTCCGGGCTCGTCCAGGGCGTGCCGTGATATTCCCATTCCGGGAACCAGAGCTCCTCAGTCGCGCCGTACATGCGAGCGGAGGTCGAAGACGCCGTCGTGGGAGACCAGGCAATCGAAGATATCCGTGTGGCCCTCGAGCCAGTCGATCATGTAGCCGCCGTAGGAGGCGCCGGCCGCGCCGAGCTTGTCCGGATCGATGAACGCATACGCGCCGCGCAAGTAGGCGACGCCCTTGAGGATGTCCTCGAACGGCTTGCCGCCCCAGTCCCCGGTGATCGAATCGGTGAAGGCCTGCCCGTAGCCGGTGCTGCCGTGGAAATTGACCATGGCCGTGACATAGCCGCCGGCCGCGAACATCTGGGCGTTCCAGCGATAGTGGAACTCGTCCCCGAAGGCGCCCTGCGGGCCGCCGTGGATAAGCATGAGCAGGGGATACTTCTTCGACGGATCGAAGGCCGGGGGCCTGAGGAGGTAGCCGTGGATCTTGTCGCCTCCGCCGCCCTCGAACCAGAACTCCTCGGCCCGGTTCATGTCCAGGCGCGCCAGGAGCCCGGCGTTGATGTCGGTGATCTGCGACAGGGCCTTCGTCCTGAGGTTGAGGGACCAGATGTCGTACGGACGATCGATCGCTTGCGCCAGGAAATAGAGCGTCCCTCCGTCGGGGGAGAGAGCCATGGACGTCAGGAACCGGCCGTCGAGGACGCGGTCGATCTTCTTCGTCGCCAAGGTCACTCTAAAAATGGCCGTCCGGCCCTTGTCCTGGGCGTCGAAGTAGATCGCCGCGCTGCCCGGGGCCCAGAGGAGGTCGTCGGCGGAGTAGTCCAGATCTTCGGTCAGATTGACCGTCGTCCTGGCCTTGCGGTCGTAGAGCATCAGCGACCGCTTGTCCGCCTCGAATCCCGGCCGCGTCATGGCCAGATAGGCGATGTACCGGCCGTCGGGGGAGTAGCGGGGGGAATGATCGTTGGCTTTGTTGGTCGTCAGCTTCTTTGCCTCCCCGCCGGCCGCTCCGGTCAGGAAGATGTCGTTGTTCGTGCCGAGGCCGAGCCGGAATTCCGGATCGGTGTTGCGGACGAACGCGATCTCGGACCCGTCGGGGGAGAAGACGTAATCCTGGGAACCCCCGAGGGCGATCGGCGGCACGTCGAAATCCCCGGCCGAAACATCGACCGGGGTCCCGCCCGCCGCGGGGACGACGAAGAGATGGCTCCGCGTCCCGTCCCACCAGACGTTCCAGTGCCGGAAGAGAAGGTGATCGTAGACGCGGCCCTTGACCTTGCTCGCCTCGAGCTCGTCCATCCGCTTCCGGTTGCCGGCGTCATCGGCGAGGTCGGGCAAGACCGAGGAGACGAAGGCGAGATGCCTGCCCGTGGGCGACCAGACGACGCCCGAAGCGCCCGTCGAGATCCGGGTGAGCTGGAGCGCCTCGCCGCCGTTCGGGTCGATCGTCCACACCTGGGGACTGCCGGAGCGCGTCGAGATGAAGGCGATCGTCCGCCCGTCGGGCGACCAGCGGGGGTTCATGTCGGCGGCCGGGCTCGACGTCAGGCGCCGCGGCTCGCCGCCCCGCGCGGGCACGATCCAGATGTCGCTCGACCCGCGGTTGGCCGCTTTGTCGATGACCGTGACGACGAAGGCGATCCTCGCCCCGTCGGGCGAGAGCTGAGGGTCGGTCACCCGCTTGATGGCGATAAAGTCATCGAAGGCGATGGGCTTCGTTCCGGCGCTCTGGGCGGCCGGCCCGGGCGTCGCGCCCAGGAAAATTCCCAGGAGGATGATGAAGGCGGTCCGGGCGGTTTTGGCGGTCATGGCGGCTCCTTTCGCGGTGGACTGGCCGGAATTATAGCAAACCGGGAACATTTTCGCTTGCGCCCCGTATTCCATTAAGAATAAACTGGCGTTCCGAATGAGCATCGAAGTCAAAAACCTGAGCTTCCGCTACGGCAAGATCGTCGCCTTGGACGGGGTGACCATGCGCCTCGGCGAAGGGGCCGTGGGACTCCTCGGGCCCAACGGGGCCGGCAAAAGCACCCTCCTCCGCATCCTCCTCGGCTTCCTCGTTCCGGAGCGCGGCGAGGGAAAGGTCCTCGACTACGACATCCGGCGCGAGCAGGCCATGATCCGCCGTTCGGTCGGCTACATGCCCGAGAGCGATTGTTTCGTCGCCGGCATGGACGCCGTGACCTTCACCTCGTATTTCGGCGAGCTCTCCGGCATGCCCCGGCAGGAGGCCATGAAGCGGGCCCACGAGGTCCTCTTCTACGTCGGCCTCGGCGAGGCCCGCTACCGGCTCCTCGACACGTACTCCGCGGGCATGAAGCAGCGGCTCAAGCTGGCCCAGGCCCTGGTCCACGACCCCAAGATCCTCTTTCTCGACGAGCCGACCTCGAACCTCGACCCGACCGGACGCACGGAGGTCCTGGAGCTCATCCGGGACATCTCGGTCCACAAGTCGATCCAGGTCCTCCTGTCCTCGCACATCCTCGACGACATCGAGTCGCTCTGCGAGACCGTCGTCATCCTCAAGCAGGGCAAGCTCGCGGCCGAAGGCCGGATGGCCGACCTCAGGGCCATCCACTACAGTCTTTACGAGCTCCGCATCAAAGGCGACGTCGCGGCCTTCCGCAGGGACCTCGAAGGCGCGGGCAGCCGCGTCGACGAGATGGAAGACGGCCTGATCAAGGTCTATATGCCGGAGGCGAGCCAGCCCATGGATATCTTCCGGGCGGCCGCCCGGACGGGCGTCCAGCTGCGCTCCTTCGTCAAGAGCCGGACCTCGCTTGAGGACCTCTTCGCCGGCGTCGTGGGGGTGGACTGATGGCCACGGTCCGCGAAAAGGGCTACAGCCACTGGGACGGCCGTCTGGTCGAGCGCCGGTTCCCCTGGTGGCCGATCACCCGAACCGGAATCCAGCTGGCCTTCCGCAAGAAGCGGTTCAAGTTCGTCTTCGCCGGCGGCTTCGTCCCGTTCTTCGTCTTCCTGGCCGGGCTCTACATCTCCGAGCGGCTCGAGGACTTCAAGACGTTCCTGCGGGGCAGCGACCGGCTGCTCAACATCGGCCCCAAATATTTTTTGACCTATTTCAGCAACGATTCCCTGCTCTTCCTGATCGTGCTCGTTCTGGCCTTCGGCGCGGGCGGGCTCATCGCCGACGACCTCAAGCACAACTCCCTCCAGCTCTATTTCTCCCGACCCCTGAGCAAGAAGGACTACCTCGTCGGAAAGATGTCGGTCGTCGCCTTCTTCGTCCTCATCCTGACGGCCCTGCCGGGGATCGTGCTCATCATCTTCAAGCTCATCTTCGCCGGCTCCTTCAAGTTCTTCCTCCAGTATCCCTGGCTGCCCCTGTCCGTCCTCGGCTATTCGGCCCTGCTGACCGTCTTCTTCGGCTTCTACGTTCTCCTGCTGTCCTCGGTGAGCAAGAACGCCCGTTACGTCCTCATCCTGATCTTCGGGGTCTATATCTTCTCCAACGTCCTTTTCGGGATCCTCCAGAGCATCTTCCGGACCCCGTACATGGTCCTGTTCTCCGTTCCGGCCAATCTCCAGCAGGCCGGGGCCTTCCTCTTCGGCCAGAAGCTGCCCCATGCGGTCCCGGCGGGCTGGTCGTTCGCCGTCCTGGCCGCGATCTGCGCCCTGTCGGCGGTCGTCCTCGACCGGAAGATCCGCAGCGTCGAGGTGATCAAATGACGGCCGTCATCGCCGCGACGAGCCTGTCCAAGTGGTACGGCAACGTCCTCGGACTCAACGACGTCACCCTCGAGATCGAGGACGGCATCACCGGGCTCCTCGGCCCGAACGGCGCCGGCAAGTCGACTTTCATGAAGCTCATCACCGGGCAGATGAAGCCGAACATCGGCGCCGTGACCGTCCGCGGCCGGAAGGTCTGGAACAATCCGGAGGTCTTCCAGGGGATCGGGTTCTGCCCCGAGCAGGACGTCTTCTACGAGGACATCACCGGCTGGGAGTTCCTCACGGGCCTGCTCAGGTTCTACGGCTATGCGCCGTCGGAGATCAAAGACCGCGCCGCGCGGGCGCTCGACGTCGTCGACCTGACCCATGATAAGGATCGCCTGATCCGCGGCTACAGCCGGGGCATGCGCCAGAGGATCAAGTTCGCCCAAGCCGTCGCCCACGACCCGGGGATCCTCATTCTCGACGAGCCGCTCAGCGGGCTCGACCCCCTGGGGAAGCGCAAGCTCATCAAGCTCATCAAGGGGTTCCGGGACCAGGGCCGCACCGTCCTCGTCTCGAGCCATGTCCTGCCGGAGATCGAGGCCCTGACCACGAGGATCGTCCTCATCCACCAGGGCAAGATCCTGGCCCAGGGGGACATCCCATATATCCGGGAGCTGATCGAGGCCCATCCGCATCAGATCTCGGTCCGCTCGAGCGACCCCCGGGCCCTGGCCGCCCGCTTCGTCGGCGACCGGTCCATCCAGAAGATGACCTTCGGGGCCGACGGCCGGACGCTGGTCGTCGAGACGCACAAACGCGACGAATTCTTCGGCCGCCTGACAGGCGTCGTCCTCGAGGCCGGCCTCGACGTCGACGAGATCTCGTCGCCGGACGACAACCTCCAATCGGTCTTCGAATACCTGGTGGGGAAATGAGATGACCGCCTCGCAAGCTGTCCGTCAGGTCTTCGCGTTCTTCGGCTTTCTCGGTCGGAGGACCGGCAAGACGCGTGTTTTCGCCATCCTGGGGCTCATCCCGGTCGCCCTGGCCGTCGTCGTCCGTATCTTCCTTCACGGCCGGGCCGGGCTCATGGCCGACGTCTCGACCGAGATCCTGATGGTCTTCTTCCTCCAGTTCGACATCGTCATCCTGGCTCTCTTCTACGGGACCTCGATCACGGCCGAGGAGGTCGAGAACCGCACCCTGTGCTATCTCATCACCCGGCCCATCCCCAAGCCGGCCATCGTCCTGGGCAAGTTTGCGGCCTACACGGCCCTCATGTTTGCCATGGTCAGCCTGAGCCTGACCCTGTCTTATTTCATCATCAACGCCGTCAGGCTCGGGGACCCGGCGATCTACTTTACCTTCCTCCGCTACCTGGGCGTCCTGGGGCTCGGCATTCTGGCCTATACGGCCTTCTTCACCTTCCTGGGCACGATCCTCAAGCGGGCTATCATCGTCGGCCTCGTCTTCGGCTTCGGGTGGGAGAATGTCATCCAGTATTTTCCCGGTTCGACGCAGAGGTTCTCCATCGTCCACTACCTGAAGTCGCTCCTGCCGTATCACCCGCCCATCGTCGGGGGCGGCGGCGGGGGTAGGGGAGTCGCCCTGCTGCTCTTCCGGCTCGAGCCGACGAAGCCGCTCGTGGCCGTTCTGGCGCTGGCCGTGATCACGGCCGCGCTCCTGGCCCTGGCCTGCTGGGCCTTCCGGATCAAGGAATATCTCTACGAGGAATAGGCCGCGGCGGCCTTACTTCTTCTCCTCCGGGGCCGCTTCCTTCTTGGGCTTCATGAAATCCGCGCCTTTGGACCGGGCCAGCTCGCCGATCTTGACCATCGTCTCGCGGGAGATGTTGATCTTGAGGTCGGTGAAATCCTCCCCCGACGTGATCGAGATCCCGTTCAGGAGCTCGCCGACGACCGGTTCCTTGGCCGCGAACATCGCGCCCATAGCCTTGAATCCGTTGAGGGTCGAGGCCAGGTTGGCGTTCTGCTCCTTAGTGCCGCCCACCGTTCGGATGTCCGCGACGACATTGTTCAGCTGGTCGTCATAGCTCACGGTCACGGCGGTGATCCCCTCGAGGACCTTGAGCTGGGGGTTGGCCGCGATGCCCTTATTGATGAGCTCCTGGGGGACGGCGAAAGCTCCCCACAAAAGACCGGCCTTATCGACTTTCTTGAGGATGCCCGTCATCTCCGCGTTCTTGGCCAGCGATTCCGCCTTTTTCTGGTGGACGTCGATGATCCCTTTGACCCCGTTCTCGCTGCCGATGATGATGTGGCCGGCGTCGAGAAAAGCCGCCCGGGTCGTTTGCTTGGCTTTTCCGGTGCCGTCGATATTGGAGTAGACAGTCACGCCGTTATAGAGCTCTTCCTTGGCCTCGGGGGCCTTTTCCTTGATCAAGCTCTGGAGCTTGGCTTTGTCGTACTTCAGGCTGATGATGGCGCCGCCCTCCGGAGCCCCGGCGGAAAGGCTCCCGATCAAGGCGATCCCGAGGTAGGAGATATCCTTCATCGGATCGACGCCGCTCATCTTGACGAATTCGTCGTATTTCTCTTTGGCCTTGGGTTCCTGAAGCGCCTTGGTCACGGCTTCAGTCTGCATGAGGCGCTGGACGTCGACTCCGACAACGCCGGTCGCCGACTTGGGGAACATCTTGATCAGGGCTTCACCCGCCGCGGCGCCCGATTTGACGCCTGTCGCCGGGGTGCAGGATGAAAAGACGGCCGTCATGAAAACAGCCAGGACGAAGAGGGTCGCTTTTTTCATGGTCAGAACCTCCTTAAAGGGTACGGTCGGAAATACGGGCTTCATCCCCAAAAGTTCCTTATCTGGACTATACCACCTTCCGCTTCGGCGGGCAATGCGAGCCGGAATGCGACCCCGTGCGCCGTGTTGCGAGGTCCCGGATTTTAGTATATTTATAGGACTGCCGCCCGATCCCGAGCGGGCCGATGGAAAGGAGCAGGGCATGAAGATCCGAAAGTTCCCGAGCCTTCTCATGGTCGCCCTTGTTTTCGCCGGGGCCGTCCCCTCGATGGGCGGCCGGGAGCGACCATCCGTCCTGGGCCTCAAGGCCCAAGCTGCGGTCTACGACGGCTGGCTCTCGGCGCGCCTGGACAAGCTCTTGCCGGAGCTCATGAGACGCGAGAAGATCGACATGTGGCTGGTCATCTGCGAGGAGTACAACGAGGATCCCGTGTATCTGTCGCTCGTGCCTTTTGCCGGGCTGTCGGCGCGCCGCCTGACGATGCTGGTCATGTTCGACCGGGGAGGGGAGAAAGGCGTCGAGAGGTTCTCTGTCAACCGCTACGGCGTCGGCAGTCTCTTCCCGACGGTCTGGAAGGCGAATGAAGAAGACCAATGGCTGGCCCTGGCCAAGGCCGTCAAGGAGCGCGATCCGAAGCGGATCGGCATCGACGAATCGGACGTCTTCGCCTTCGGGGACGGCCTCAGCGCGTCCAAGAAGAAACGGCTCGTCCAGGCCCTCGGTCCGGACTACGCCAAGCGTCTCGTCGGGGCCGAGCGGCTGGCGGTGGGTTGGCTCGAACGCCGGTTGCCCGAGGAGATCGAGGTCTATCATCACATCGCGGCGATCGCCCATGCCATCATCGCCGAGGCCTTCTCCTCGGCCGTCATCACGCCGGGGATCACGACGACCTCCGACGTCGAGTGGTGGATGTGGGAAAAGATCCGGGCGCTCGGCCAGACGACCTGGTTCGACCCCGGGATCTCCCTGCAGCGGCCCAAGGACAGCCCGTTCAAGGACAGCCCCGTCATCCACCCCGGCGACCTTCTCCACTGCGACTTCGGCATCGATTATCTCAAGCTCGAGACCGATACCCAGCGGCTCGCCTACGTCCTCAAGCCGGGCGAAACGGACGCGCCCCCGGGGCTCAAGGCGGCCCTGGCCCAGGGCAATCGTCTTCAGGACATTTTGCTCGGCGAGATGAAAGAAGGCCTCACCGGAAACCAGGTCCTGGCCGCCGCCCTCAAGCGGGCCAAGGACGAGGGTCTGAGGCCGAGCATTTACACCCACCCGCTGGGCTTTCACGGCCATGCGGCCGGCCCGACGATCGGTCTTTGGGACAAGCAGGGAGGAGTTCCGGGGCCCGGCGACTATCCTCTCTTTTATGACACCGTCTATTCGATCGAGCTCAACGCGCTGGCCGCGGTCGCCGAGTGGGACGGCCAGGACGTGCAGGTCGCCCTCGAACAGGACGCCGCCTTCACCAGGTCCGGGACGTTTTTCCTGGACCGGCGGCAGACCGAGCTCATCCTGATCAAGTGAGTCCTATGGCAGACGACAAACCCGCCGCCGTCCCGACGCCGTTCCAGAAGATCATCCGCGGCCGGCGGAGCATCCGCCGCTACCTGCCGACGCCGGTCGAGCCCGAGAAGCTCCAGGCCTGCCTCGAGGCGGCCCGGATCGCGCCGTCGGCCCATAACGTCCAGCCATGGCGCTTTGTCGTGGTCGACCAGCCCGGGCTGAAGGACAGGCTGGCGGCGGAGGCCTTCTCCGGCATCTACGCGGCATCGAAGTTCGCCGCCAAGGCCCCGGTCATCCTGGTTTTGCTGGCCCGGCCGGGCGGCGCCGCCGTCAGGCTGGGCGCCAAGATCCAGGGCGTCCCCTTCCATTTCCTGGACATGGGCATCGCCGGGGAGCACATCGTCCTGCAGGCCCAAGAGCTGGGCTTGGCCACGTGCTGGATGGGCTGGTTCGATAACCGCAAGGCCCGCAAGGTCCTGGACATTCCCCGGGCGTTCAAGATCGTGGCCATGATGCCGCTCGGCTATGCCGAGACCAGGCCCACCCGGGAGCCGCCCCGGAAGACCCTGGAGGAGATCGCCTCGTTCAACGAGGCTCCCACGGATTGAGAGGCTCAAGAATGCTCGCTTTCCTGGCCATCGCAATATCGATCTTCGGCCTGGTCAATTTCTACATCGGCCGCCGGGGGGCCCAGGCCCTGGCGGCGTACCCGGCGGCGCGAACCGTCTTTCTGACCGTGTTCATCGCCCTGGCCGTGGCCTATCCTCTGGCCCGGGTCCTCCGGGCGCTCGGCAAGGACTCTCCGACGGACTGGCTGGTCAAGATCGGCTCCTTCCACATGGTGGTCATGCTCTACGGCTTTCTCCTGGTCGTGCTCATCGACCTCGTCCGCCTCGTGAACGCGTTCTTTCCGTTCCTGCCCCGGACCCTGACCGCCTCGCCCGGACGGACGGGGGCCGTCCTTTTCCTGGCCGCGACGGGCGTCATCGCCCTGACGATCCTGGCGGGGGCCTGGAACGCGGCCCATCCCAGAACCGTCGAAATCGATCTTCACCTGCCGCGCCGGGCCGGGACGGCCGAGCGCCTGAGGGCGGTCGTGGCTTCGGACCTCCACCTGGGCACGCTCATCGGCCCGTCGAGGCTCGAGAAGGTAGTGGGGCGGATCAACGCGCTGGCCCCGGACATCGTCTTTTTCCCGGGGGACATCGTCGACGAGACGGTCACCGACGAGATCGAGGCCAAGCTCCGCGCGGTCATAGGGAAAATCCGCGCGCCCTTGGGCCTCATCGCGGTGCCGGGGAACCACGAGTTCTACAGTGGGCTCACAAGGAGCCTGGCCTGCATCCGCGCCTGCGGCATCACCGTCCTCGAGGACCAGGCGGTCCGAGTTGCCGACACCTTCGTCGTCGTCGGCCGCCGCGACCGGAGCTCCCTCACGCCGGGCGAGAAACGGATGCCGATCGAGGACATCCTGGCCAGGCAGGGGATCGACCGCAGTCTGCCCCTGATCCTTCTCGATCACCAACCGGCCCATCTCGAGCAGGCGGAACAAGCCGGCATCTCCCTCCAGCTTTCGGGCCACACCCACGCCGGCCAGCTCTTCCCGCTCGACATCGTTAACAAGTTCGTCTGGGAGCTGAACAGGGGCTTTCTGCGCAAGGGGGAGACGCAGTACTACGTCACGAGCGGCGTGGGGACATGGGGCCCGCCGGTGCGCACGGGGAGCCGGCCGGAGATCGTCCGCATCGATCTCCATTTCGACCGCACCGGCGGGGAGCGGAGTCCGCGAAGCGACCATTAAAAACGCGGCGGAGGGGCTCGGAGCCGCGTTTTTAAGAAGTATCTTGGAAGGACCCTGCAAAAAACCGGGGAGAAAGGGCTCCGCCTTTCTCCCCGGGGATCGTTCAGGATCGGGGCTTATTACTTCTTGACGGGGGGGACTGCCGCCGGCTTGTTCTGGTCGTAGCGGCGGACAACCTCGTCCGTGATATCGATCGTCGGGCTGGCCGTGACGACTCCGCTCGCCTGGGCGTCGAGAACGAGCTCGAGACCCCGCTCCTTGGCCAGGGCTTCGATGACGGAGACCATCTCGCCCCGGATCTTCTGGATGAGGTTGGTCGAAAGCGCCTGGGCGTCCCGCGACTGGTCTTCTTCATAGCGCTTCCGCTCGGTCGTCTTCTTCTCGATGTCCGCCTGGAGGGCCACGAGCGCTTCGGTCGTCATCGTCAGCCGGCCGGTATTCAGCCGGTTTTCGAGAAGACGGATGCCGTCGTCCATCTTCTGGAGATTCGTTTTGATCTTCGAATCGAGGTCTTGGAGCTGGCCAAGGGCCTTCTTGCCCTCGGCTGAAGTTTCGAACGCTTTCTGGGAATTGATGATGGCGACCTTGGTCACCTGCTGGGCGTACGACGCGCCGGCGATGACCAGGACGAAAAGAATGACGAGGGGGGCGATGGCCCGGATTCTGTTCATATGAGGCCTCCTTAGGTCCTGTTCTTCTTAACTCATTCCATCCCGGAATGGATTCGGTATCTTACCACGATTAGGCGATTTTTTTAAGTATTTCGTCGATCCGGCCCAGGGCCCTTAGGAGATAGCCCTTCTCGGGCCCGAAGCCGAAGCGCAGGTGACCGTCCGTTTCGAAATGGTCGCCCGGAACGACGAGGACGCTTTTCTCCCGGATGAGGCGCTCGACGAATTCCGTCGAGTTGGCCTCGAAGCCGTACCGGGCGAAGCAAATGGCCCCGGCCCGCGGCGGCCTGAAGCTGAACAGGCCGCCGTGGTCATTGAGCCAGGTTTCGAGGACCGGGAAATTGGCCTTGAGGATCCCCCGGGTCCGCGCCAGGATGCGGTCGCGGGTCGCGGGGGCCAGGGCCAGGGTCGCCAGGCGGTCGCTCAGGGCCGAGGGGGAGATCGTCGTGTAGTCGTGATAGGGCCAGGTCCGCTTGATGACCTCCTCCGGACCGACGATCCAGCCGACCCGAAGGCCGGGCAGGCCGTAGGCTTTGGACAGTCCGTTGACGATCAGGGTCTTGTCCCATTTTCCCCAGAAGCTCGGCGTCGCGACACCCGAGCGCTCGGCGCCCTGGTAGACCTCGTCGGCCAGGATCCAGGCCCCGACCCCCGAGGCCAGGTCGACGATGCCTTTCATGACTCTCCGGGGTGAGGACGGCGCCGGTCGGATTGTTGGGGTTGGTCAGGACGATCAGCTTCGTCCTGGGCGTGACGAGCGACGTCATCTCGTCGAGATCGGGCTGCCAGCCCAGGCTCTCCTGGAGACGGAAGGTCTTAACCTTGGCGCCGAAGGCCCGCAGGAGACCGGCCATCTGCATATAGTTCGGCAGCTCGAACAGCACCTCGTCGCCGGGCTCGATGAGGCTCCACATGAGCAGAAAATTGGCTTCCGACGAACCGGCCGTGGCCAGGATCTGGTCAAGTCCGACGCCCGGGTAGAGGGCGGCGATCCGTCTCGCGCAGGCCGACAGTGCCGTTTGTCTGGGTGTAGCCGAGATCGACCTCTGTCAGGGCCTCGATCTCGGCCGGGGTCAGGAGCTCCTTGAGGTTCAGGGGATGAACGCCGCTCTCGGAGAGGTTGTAGTCGACGACGTTCTCCCAGGTGGACTGCATGCGCTCCATTTTGAAGATGTCGATGTGCATGGGGGTGCCTCTTTCGATGGGAAGATCAGATCTCGACCTTGAAGACGCCCTTGAAGGCGAAACCGAAGACGATCGACAGGATGAGATAGGCGACGAGCCAGTGAACGCTGAAGCCGAAGGCCCTCAAGCTCCGGGCCGGATAGAGGATCTCGACGGAGCGGACGGACGTCCCGGCCGGGAGCGGCGCCTCGCCCGGATAGAGGACCCTCTTCGAAATCGACCCGCGCGAGGCCAGGGCGGAGACCTTGGCCATCCGCCCGCCGCCGACGGCGACGGACTTCTCGATCGTCCGGCCCCCCGTCCGCAAGAGCAGACGGCCGCTGCCGGGCGCGAGCGCCTTGACCCGCCAGACGACCTGATGAAGGTCGGGGATGCGCACGGCCGGAGAGGTCACTTCGAGACCGGGCGGCGTCTCGAGCTCCAGGCCGAGAGTGACAGGATCGGCCGTGGCCTCGAGGCCCGCCTTGACCAGAGTCTCTTCGCCCGGCCTGAGAGGAGCCCGGTCGTACCAGAGGCTGAGCTGGGCCAGGATGAGCACGAGCGGCACGATCATGACCGCCAGCGGCTTGAGGTTCGCGGCCATGTAGGCGAGGTTGGCCTTGACGATGGCCCCTTGCGCGCCGAGGGTGACGCGCATGTTGTCCTGGTAGAGGCGCATCTCCAGCAGGTGGGCCTTGATCCGGTCCTTGGCCCGCCGTATGGCCGCCTGGTTGGAGGTGAGCTTGTAGACCTCGAGCATGAGCAGGGCCGTCAGGAGCGATACGGCCGTCAGGCCGAACCAGGGCGACAGGCCCCGGAACGGCCACAGGATGGCCCCGACGATCCCGCCGAAGACGAGGTTGACGATGGACATGGCGCCTAGGAGATGTAGCCGAGCCCTTTGAGCTTCTTCTTGATCTCTTCTTCCGAATCCGCCTCTTCGATCTTGGCGATCTCCTTCTCGAGGCAGTGGGTGATGAACTCCTCGGCCGAGGAATAGCCCGACATCTCGGCGAGCTTCTTGATCTTGTCGAACAGGCCCTTGTCGAGCTTGACTTTCACGCTGGCCATGCGGTTCTCCTTTCGCCGTCGTTATCCGAGGACGTTCCGGCCGATCATGTCTTTTGGTTTTTCGACGCCGAAGACGTCGAGGACCGATGCGGTCAGATCGTAGAGGGCCGGGTCGTCGGCCGTGAACTTGCGATTCGAGAAGGCGACGCCCGGCAGGACCTCCGGGGCCGACATATGGTCGCCGCTCCACTTCTTGGCGTTGTCCTCGAGCACCTCTTTGGGGAAGCCGCCGAGGGGCGATTGCCACGAGATCCTGTAGCCGCGGTTGAAGCCGAGGACGATGTCCGGGGCCGTCTCCAGGTTCTTGCCGCGGTAGGCGTCCTTGGCGACGAAGGCCCGCAGGACCGGCCGCTCGCCCGTCAGGGGATCCGTCAGCGCCTCGAGCTTTCCGGCGATCTCCCGGACAAGATTGTCCTTGTCCGCTCCGGCGGCGACGGTGCCTTCGCCCTCGCGGCCTTTTTCGTTGATGAACAAGCCGTTGAGGCCCATGCCGTAGGCCCGGGTCTTGGACCAGTCGGTGTTGTCGAAAAAGCCCGACTCCTCCTGCTTCCACGGTCTCTTGAGCCGGTGATAGCCCTGCTGGAGGAGCCAGGTGTTGAGGTTGAAGCCGCGCCGGAAGGCGTTGAAGCCGTGGTCGGACATGACCAGGACGACCGTGTCTTTATCGGCCTTCTTCAAGGCCGCGTCGAGCGCCCGGTCCATTTCGACGTACGTCCGGGCGATGACGTCGCCGTAGCGGGCGGCGAGCTTCTCGTCGTAGGCCGGGTGGCCGGGGTCGGTCAGGCGCCAGAACATGTGCTGACGCTGGTCGGCGTTGGAGAAGTAATAGAAGAGCAGGCCCCGGTCGAACCGGCCGAGCTCGTACTCGAGCATGGCCATGCTCTCTTCGTAGATCATGTTGTCCAGGGTCAGGAACTCCTCTTCGTCGAGGACCTCGTTGTCGAGGGCGCTCGTGTCGGCCGGGAGGCCCTTCGTAAAGTAGGGGCCGAAGCGCCGCTCGAGCTCGCGCGAGTAGGACGCGGGGGTCGAGATGGGCAGGGCCGGATGGGCCGGGTCCATGTGGAGGGGCGAGACATAGAGCTTGAACTGGGGCCGGATCTCCTTGAGATAGAACAGGCAGATGCCGTGGACGCTCTGGGTCGGCATGAGGTTGAAATGGACGTGCTGCCAGCCGCTCCATTCGCCCTGGCGAAGGATGAACTCATTCCCCTGGATGACGATCTTGGCCGCCGCGTTCGAGGGGTCGATGAAGACCTGGAAGGGGATGGTCGCCTCGGGCGCGCCAACCCGGAAGCTGTTGGTCGGACCGTGGAGCTCGGCCTCGATACGGTTCCCGACCACGAAGACGTCGTAGACGTCGCCGCCGCCTCCGGCCTCCTGGGTGATGGTCGCGGACGCGTTCGTGAAATAGCTGAAGTGCCCGTAGGAGCCCCTGAGGTCGGGCGTGTTCATGCCGGCGAGCGTTCTCTGCTCCGACTCGACGGGCGGGTAGTTGGAGGGCATCTTGAAAACCGTCGACGGGATGCCGGCCTCCTCGAGGATCTGCCAGAAGGCTCGGCCCTTGCGGAGGTTGCGGATCTCTCCGCCGGAGAGAGGGATGACGGTCTTGCCGATGCGGATGGTCTTGGAGCCGCCCGAGGTCTCGGTCGCCGAGAACACGGGGACGTAGGTTTTGGGGTCGCGGTTGAAGAAATCGAAGATGCCGTGGCCGCCGGGGTCCAGGCCGGTGATGAAATTCGACCAGGCGACGGGGGACTGCGGCGGCAGGCTCGTCCCGAGAGGCCGGAAATCTCCGCCCGCCTCGAGGAGCTTGCGGAAGGCCGGCAGCCGTCCTTCGCCGATCCATCGCCGCATCAGCCCGGGGTCGAGCCCGTCGATGCCGAGGATGATCATCTTCTGCGTCGCCCGGGCCCGGCCGTAGACCCGCGGCGTGAACCGTACCGCTCCGCCCAGGCTGAGCGCGGCCGAGGCGGCGGCGCCCGCCTTGAGGAATTCCCTGCGGCTGAGGGCCGACGGCTTTTTGTCATTCATGACGACGTCCCCTGTTTCGCGCCGGAAAGCCCGCCGACATCGACGAGCCCGCGGCCGTCCATGTGCGCCGGCGGGGCTATCCCGAAGAGCTCCAGGACGGTCGGGGCGACGTCCATGATCGACGGATCGGTGCGCGTGAGCTTGAGATTCGAGAAGAGGACCCCGGGGACGAGGGCGGGATCGATGCAGTGGTCGCCGCTCCAGGCCTTGGTGTTGTCGTCGAGGACGACGCGGTTGACGATGCCGGTGACGCCGTCCCACGACGCCCGGTAGCCCTCGTTGTAGCCGATGATGAGGTCCGGGGCATTCTCCTTGTAGGGGCCGGCGTAAACGGAATCGCGGTCGTAGACGTGGGTGATCGCGGCCGGGCCGGCCGGGCCATCCCTGAGCGCGGTGAGCTTCCGTCCGAGCTCGGCCTTGAGAGCCGCAGCTTCGGCGCCCGGTTCGACGACGCCCTGGGCTTCGCGGCCCTTGAGATTGAGGTACAGGCCGCCGAGCCCGAGGCCGTAGGCCCTCGTCTTCGTCCAGTCGACATCCTTGAACCATTCGCCGCTCCCGGTCTTGCCCGCGGCGAGGGCCAGATAGCCGTTCTGGTGGAGCCAGGAGTTGAGGTTGACGCCGCGACGGAAGGACTTGAATCCGTGATCGGACATGACGAAGAGAGCGCCCTTCGGGCCGAGGCCTGCGGCGACCCGGCCGACGAGACCATCCATCTTCTTATAGAGCTCCTCGATGACGGCCGCGCTCATGCGGGCCGGGGCGGACTTGAGCGCAGGGTGGTTCCTGTCGAGATAGCGGAAGAACATGTGCTGGATGCTGTCGGTCGTCTCGAAGACGATGACGACGACGCCGCGCTGCGTCTTGGCCAGGGCGTTCTCGAGCATGGCCTCCCATTCGGCGTGATTGGCGTAGGTCAGCTCGAGGAAGGCGGCCTCGTCGAGGGCCCCCTCGTTGAGGGCCCAGGTGTCGTTGGCCTCGCCGAGGGTGATGAACCGGCCGAGCAGCTTCGCCAGGTAAACGGCGTAGATGAACGGATGCGAGATCGGCAGGGCCGGCTTCTCGGGATCGATGTTGAGCGGCGTTACGTACATCTCGAATCTGGGGCTCGAGCGAGGCGATGCGGAAGCGGCAGGCGCCGCGGACCTTCAGGCCGAGACCGGGCCTGAAGGCGACCGGCGTCCAGGGGGTGAAGGTCTTTTCTTTGACGAAGAATCTCTTCTGCCCCTCGATCTCGAGCCAGGCCCCGCCGGCCTCCCGGTCGATGGTGATGGTCAGGGGGAGGAGGATCTCCTCCGGCTTCTTGAGGAGCGAATTCTCGGGGCCGGAGAGCGCGGTCCTGATGACCCGGCCCTCCCGGCGAACGAGAACGGCCACACCGCCCTCGTGCTTGCGGACCTTGTCGGCGTCCTCGGTGAAGAAGGCGAACGTTCCCTGGCTGCCCTTGAGGTCCGGGGCGCACATGCCCGAGAGCATGTGCCCCTTGAACTTCTCGGGCGGGAAGGTGATGGGCACCCTCAGGATCGTCGAGGCGATGCCCTTCTCGCCCAGGATCCTCCAGAAGGGCACGCTTCTTGCGCATGCCCCGGATCTCCGGCTTCGAGAGCGGGAGGAGGTATTTCCCCAGGGCCAGCGTCCGCTTCGGTTTGCCGATCCGGGCCGAGGACAGGTCGGGCAGGTAGGTCCGGGGGTCGCGGCTGAGGAAATCGAAGATGTTATGCTTGGACGGCTCCGCCCCGGTCATGAACGACGACCAGGCGACGGGCGAGATGGCCGGCGTCGTCGTCCGCAGGCGGGCGTAGGCGCCTTCTTTTTTCAGGCGGGCCAGGTTCGGCAGCTTCCCTTCGGCCATGAACTTCTCGGCCAGCGTCGGCTCCATGCCGTCGAGCCCGAGGACGACCAGCCGCTCGATCGGGCCCTTCTTATAGGCCCGCTGGCCGCGGATCGTTCTCCAGACGAATCGGAAGGGCCAGGACAGGAACGAGAACAGGGCCAGCAGGAAGGTCAGGAAAAGAACCAGGAAGGAGGAGAGAAAGGCGAATCCGGCCCCGGGCCCGATGTAGGCGGCCAAGGGAGAGGCCAGGGCGAGGAGGATCGTCGCCGCGACGAGGGGGCCCTTTCTGTTCATCAGTAATTCTTCAGGATGACCGGCGCGACATCGGCGATCTTGAGGTCGTCGCCGACGTCCTCCGAGGCCCAGAAGAACGCGTCGTCCCAGGTGTGCATGCCCTGGAGCCCGGGCCTCCCGAAGATATCCTTCTTCCTGACCGAGCCCTTCATGTCGAAGCCCGGCTCGCCGACGACGAGCAGGTCCGGCCCTTTCGAGGCATAGAGCCCGGAGTAGACGTCTTCGGCCATGAAGACCCGGCGCACGACCCGGCGGCCCTGGTATTCGAGCTTGGCCAGCTTGACGGCGATCTCTTCCTTGAGGGCCTTCCGCGCCGAGCGCTCGACCGAGCCCTTGGGGAACTTGTTCTTATAGTTGAGGTAGATCCGGTTGGGATCGAGGGCGAAGGCCCTGGACCGGCCGTGGATGTCCTCGAGGCTCTCCGGCTCGGGCTTGATGAACTTCAGGTAGCCGTTCTTCTCGAGCCAGGCGTTGAGATAGACCTCTTGCTCGATGCCGGTGAAGCCGTGGTCGGACAGGATGTAGAACCCGGCGTAGGTGTTCGTCAGCTTGTGATAGGCGGCGACGATCTTGCCGATGAGCCGGTCGATGTGCCGGTAGAAGTCGAGGAAGCTCTGGTGCGACGGGTGCGGTCGGGTCCTCATAGGCCCGCCAGAGAAAGTGATGCAGCCGGTCGGTGCCGGTGACCACGTACTCGAAGTAATCCCAGCCTTCTTCCCAGAAGAAGTTCAGGGCCTTCTGGCCGCCGGCCATGGTCTTGCTGAGCTCCTGCCAGAGGATCTCCGGGCTCTCCCGGCATTTGAGGATGTCGACGTCGATCTGGTAGCCCATCTGCTCCAGGACCGCCCGGTAGGACATCGGCCAGACCGCCTTGGCCAGCTCCAGGGCGACGAAGCCGGAGATGAGGACGCCTTCGATCTTCCGGGCGGGATAGGTCGAAGGCTGGTTGATGACGACGCTCTTCTTGCCCCGGGCGCCGAGCTTTTCCCAGATGGTCGGGGCCTTGACGTCGAGGAAGTTGGGGTAGCGGACCGTGTACGACTTGGGCTTGAAATCGGTGAATCCGAAGATGCCGTGGGTGCCCGCATTGGTGCCGGTCATGAAGTCCGTCCAGGAGACCGACGAGATCTCGGGCAGGCTCGCTTTCATCTGGTGGATCTTGCCGATATCCATCAGCCGGGCCATGGTCGACATGACCCCGCGGCGGGCCAGGTCGACGATCATGCCGTAGGGCACGCCGTCGAGGCCGATGACACAGGCCCGATTCGTCTTCTTGCTCTTCAGGACGGCCATGATCAGCTTTTTCCGTTCCGGAAACAACTATTTTACCGCAAGTTACGGGTCCGGTCAACCGTTTTCGGGTTGACATTGGCTCGCGGCAGTTGTTAAATGAAGCACGAAAAAGAGGACCCATGACAGGATTCGACAGGCTTCGGGGCCATCTGGTCCGGGAGTACGAGAAGAAGACGGCCCGCAGCCGGGCGATCTTCCGGCGGGCCGAAAAGGTCATGATCGCCGGCGGGAGCCACTCCATCAGGCTGTGGCGTCCCTATCCGTTTTTCGCGGCGGCGGCGGAGGGCCCTTCGGTCCGGGACGTCGACGGCAACACCTACATCGATTATTGGCAGGGGCACTACGCCAACGTTCTCGGTCACAATCCGCGGCTCATCCGCCGCCGGATCGCGGCCTGCCTCGAGCGCGGCGCCCTGCACACCGGGTTCGAGGCCGGCCATCAGATCGAGCTGGCCGAGGCCCTGGTCCGGGGGCTCGGCGGCCGCGACGCCAAGGTCCGCTTCACCACTTCCGGGACGCTGGCCACGATGTACGCCGTCATGATGGCCCAGGGGCTGACGGGGCGGGACCACGTCCTGAAGGTCGGCGGGGGCTGGCACGGCGCGTCGCCGTACCTGCTCAAGGGCGTCAAGTACCACGCCGGCGAAGGATTCGAAGGCCGGGAATCGGCCGGGCTCCTTGACGAGATCGTCCGGCGCACCCTGGTCACCCGGTTCAACGATTGCGACGACCTCGAGCGGGTCATCGGCGAGCACGGCGACCGCATCGCCTGTTTCATCGTCGAGCCCTTCCTTGGCGTCGGCGGCTTCCTCGCGGCCTCGCCGGAGTACCTCGAACGGGCCCGCCGGCTGACCGCGAAGCACGGCATCCTGCTCGTCTTCGACGAGATCATCTCGGGCTTCCGCTTCTGCCCGGGCGGGGTCCAAACGCTCTACGGCGTCCGCCCGGACCTGACGACGCTCGGCAAGATCATCGGCGGCGGTCACGCCGTGGCGGCCGTCGTCGGGCCGCGCGAGATCATGGAAGAATGCGAGCACGGCCGCGGCGGCGGCGACCGCGTTTATTTCGAGGGAGGCACCTTCTCGGCCCACGCGGAGTATATGAAGGCCGGGCTGATCATGCTCGGCTATCTGGCCGGTCACGCGGCGACGGTCTATCCGAAGATCGCCCGATCGGGCGAGCGGCTCCGCCGGGAGATCGAGCGCGTGTTCGCCGAGGCCGGCCTCCGGGCCCGCTGCACGGGCGACGGGAACGATGTCGTCCGCGGCAGCTCCCTGTTCATGGTCCATTTCCCGCGCTCCGCGGACGTGGCCTACGACCGCCCGGAGGACATCCTCGATCCCGGCCGGTCGGACCTGCCCCTGCGGGAAGACCTCCTGAAGCTCGCCCTTCTCGTCAACGGCGTCAACGTCGTCCACGGCGGCGGGGCGGTCTCGTCGGCTCACGGGGCGAAGGAGATCGAGGCCACCATCGCGGCCTATGCCGAGGCGGCCCGGCTGTTCAAGAAATACCTGGATTGACGGCGCCGGCTGCCGCCTTTGGGACTGTCCCCGCAGGGGACTGTCCCTCTTGACGTCAGGCGGTTTTTTTCAGCTCGAATCTGTAGGCCCCGCTGCCGACCTTGAAGACGACGCGCGCCCCGTCGTCGCCCGCAAGAACGATCCCGGGGACGGCCTCGGCCGCGAGCCCGGCCCGCCACACGAGCTTCCCCGATTCCAGGATCCTGGACCCGGGCCAGAGCAGGGGCACGTGGACCTCGCCCGTGGCGCCGGCGGGGATCGTGATCTCGAGGGTGAAGGCCTCGCCGGAACGATGCCACGACGCCGCGACCCGGCCGGCGATCGTATCCAGCGCGGCCTCGACCGAGGTCAGGTCGCCGAGGACATGCGGCCGGACGCGGACGGCCTTCCATCCCGGAAGGAGCGGAGAGAGGCCGGCGAGAACCCGGTAGAACCAGGCGTCGATACTGCCGAGCATGATGTGGTTCTGCGAGTTCATGGCCGGCCCGGTCAGCTTTTCCCAGCGCTCCCAGAGGGTCGTCGCGTCCTCGGCGAGCATGTAGCCCCAGCCTGGATAGCTTTTTTGCGTCGCCACGCGCCAGGCCGTCTCCGCCTGGCCGTTCGCGGTCAGAACGTCGAGAAGGTAGCGCGTCCCGAGGATGCCGGTGTCGACGTGGCAGTCCTGCTGGCGGACGACGCTTTGGACGAGGCTGGCGACGATCTTGTCCTTCCGGTCGGCCGGGACCATATCCAGATAGAGGGGCAGGACGTTCGAGGTCTGGTTGGGATAGGTGTCCACCGGGCTGACGCGGATCGCCGCGTACTGGGCCTCGCCGAGGTAGGCCATGTTGAAGGACGTCTTGATCGATTCGGCCAGCCGGCGGTATCCCTGGACCTCCTCGCCGCGACCGAGCACGGCGGCCAGCCGGGCGAGGATGAGGACGTCATGGTAGTAGTACCAGGTCGAGGTCAGATCGACCGGCGTTTTTTTCGGCACGATGCCGCCGGGCGGGCACCAATCGCCGTACTTGCCGAGCGTGCGAATGATGTTGCCGTCGGCATTGCGGCCCAGGAAATCGACGTACCTCTTGAGGCCCGCGTAATGGATGGCGATGACCCGGCGGTCGCCGTAGTGCTCCCAAAGGAGCTCGACCAGGGTCGCGTAGGCCGAGCTCCAGGCGGGATCGGCCGGATAGAGCCGGGGGAGATAGGCCGGGGCGACGTCGGGCAGGCTGCCGTCCTCCCGTTGCGCCAGGCGGATATCGTCCAGGAACTTGATGTAGAACGCGGCCATATCGAAATTGAACACGGCCTCCTCGGCCGACAGGTGGGCATCGCCGAGCCAGCCATGCCGCTCGTCGCGTTGAGGACAATCCGTGGGGATGCTCATGAGGTTCGAGAGCTGGCCCCAAATGACGTTCCCGTGGATGCGGTCCACGAGCGCGTTCGAGGAGCGGAACTCGCCCGTGCGCCCGACGTCCGAGTGGACGAACCGGCCCTCGAGGACGCCGGGCCCGGGCTCGCCGGGGTAGCCGGTCATCTCGACGTAGCGGAATCCGTGATAGGTGAACCGCGGCTCGTAGACCTCCGGCCCGCCGCCGCGGAGGATATAGACGTCGGTGGCCTCGGCGTTCTCGTTGGGACCGAGGTTGAGCGTCCCGTCGTCGGCGACGAGCTCGGCGTGGCGGAGGCGGACTTCCGTGCCCATCGGGCCCTCGACCTTCAAGCGGGTCCAGCCTGAGAAATTCTGGCCGAAATCGAAGATCGAGGCGCCGGAGGGCAGCCGCCGGACAGATCTCGGGCTGAGGCTCTCGACGGCCCGGACCGGCGGCATCATCTGGGAGGCGAGCGGGCTGCCGGCCACCGGGACGGCCTTCTCCCAGGCCCTGTCGTCGAAGCCCGGCTGGTCCCAGCCGTCGATGAGGATGCGGGCGTCATAGCGCTCGCCGTAATAAAGGCCGTTTTCCTGGAGGGGACCGTCCGACGTCCGCCAGCCCTCGTCGGCGGACAGGATCTCCCGCTCACCGCTTTCGTACTCGACCTCGATGCGGCAGGCCAGCCGGGGCCCGGCGTACCCATAGCCCTTGATGTGGCGGCCGTTGCCGAGGATGACGCCGACGGCGTTCCGGTCGCGAACGAGCCCGGTCACGTCATACGAGGCGTAAAGGGCTTTCTTTTTATAATCCGTCCAGCCGGGATCGAGGACGCTCGTCCCGACCTTGCCCCCGTTCAAGCGGAGCTCGTAATGGCCGAGTCCGGAGATGAAGATCATGGCCAGGGCCGCCCGCTCTCTCAGTCCGAATTCACGCCGGAGGTAGACGGCGCAGGCCTGGACGTCGTCGGGGCCGGGGTGACCGAGGAGGACGGCGCCCTTGGAGCGGAACTCGGTCACCCGGCGGGGTCCGATCCAGCGGGCCTTCCAATCGCCGGGATCAAGGAAGCCCGTGACAAAGGAGGCCGTCTCGCTCCAGGGACTGACCCGGTCCTCGCGGTCCCACCAGCGGACCTTCCAGACATAGCGGGCGCAGCTCGCGAGCGGCTCGCCCCCGTACTCGAGCGAGACGAAGCTTCCGGCTTCGGTCCGGCCCGTGTCCCAGAGATCGCCGATGTCCCGCCGCAGGAGCTCGGGAGCGGAGGACACGAGCGCCTGGAAGGCCTTGGGACTCTCGCCCCGGACGGGGCTTTCGAGGACCCAGGAAAGCCGCGGGCGGGCGGAATCGACGCCGATCGGCTCGGCGAGATATTCGCAGCGCAGGCGGAGCGGCGGGAGAGGCGTCATGGCGGTCCTCGTGAAGGGATATCTTTCGGTTCAATTTCAGGAGACCGTGGCGTGGGCCGACGAGGCGGCCTGGGCCAGGAAGTAATCGGCGACCTCGATGCCGTACTTGGACGGGTCGAGGGCGGTCGCGATCGTCCGGCGGAAGCGGCGCGTGTCGGCGTCCCTCTCGGCGAGGTCGACGATCTCGCCGTCGATCTTGTTGCCGGCCGGGTCGGTGATGAGCTTGACCGACGGCCGGAGGACGAGCTTGGAGTCGGGATTGAGGTCCTGGACGATGGCCATCTCGCCCGTCGTCAGGGCGACCAGCGTGCCGATGGGGAAGACGCCCATCAAGTTGACGAAGGCCTTGAGGATGACCGGGTTGAATTCCGTGCCGCTCTGCTCGAGCATAAGGCTCAGCGCTTCGGCCCGGGTGAAGTCCTTGGTCCGGTAGACCCTCTTCGTCGTGATGGCGTCGAAGACGTCGACGACCTTGACGATCTTGCTGAACAGGTTGACGTCGTCCTTCTTGAAATACCGCGGATAGCCGGACAGGTCCTCTTTGATATGGTGCTCCAGGGCGACGTGGATGGCCCGGAGCGGCAGGCGCCGGAACTCCTTGAGCAGGGCGAGCTTCTCGGCGCCGTGGAAGGGGTGCTGTTCCATGATGCCGCGCTCGTCGTCGGTCAGCCGGCCCGGCTTGTTCAGGATCTCCAGGGGCGTTTCAGTCTTGCCGAGGTCGTGGAAGAAGGCGGCCATGCCCAGATCGACGAGCTCGGCCCGGCTCAGTCCGAGCCGCCGGCCCAGGGCCGTGGCCAGCAGGCAGACGTTGACGGAGTGGTTGAGCGTGTACTCGTCGTGGTTCTTGATGTTGGTCAGTCCGTAGACGAAGCCCTCGTCCTCGACGATGTGGTTGTAGATCGACTGCATGAGGCGGCGGGTCGTGCTGATCTTGATGGGCTCGTTGAGCCGGTCCCGGGCGAACGATTCCTTGAGGTGGACGATGCTGAGGAAGAAGAGGCGGGCCGAGCTCTCGTGGAGCCCCTGGGGGATCTCCTCCGCGGACATCGTCTCGAGCTCGACGTGGGACACGCCGGCGGCCTCGAGGTCGGCGCTGAGCCGGGCGAAGCCATCCTCATCCTTCTTCTCGCGTCTGGCGAACACGGACATGAAGGCGAAGAGCTCCTCCAGGGTGAGCCCGGGAAGAAAAGTGACCGCCTCGACCTTCCTCGTGCGGAACTCCTCGATGATCGACTTGAACATGCCGTAGGTCCCGACGCCGAACTTGAGCCGGACGCCGTTGAACAGAAGGACGCCGTGGCGGACGCGGAGGGACGCCTCGCCGCCCGTCTTGAGAATGGGCGCCAGGACCTCGAACAGCAACCGGCCCCGTTCCTGGAAGGCGTCGTTCCTGGCGTCGTAGATCTTGGCGACCTTGTCGACGATGTGGAAGCGGGTGAGCAGATCGAGGCCGGTCTTCTGGAAGGTCTTGGATTCGGTCCCGGCCTTACGGGCGTGGGCGTCCCGGGCCCCCGGCCCCGCTTCGATAAGGTCTTTCTTGTCCATTCCCCTTTTCCTAGCCTTTCGCCGGGCCTGCGGGGGGCAGGCGGACGAGCGCCGCCGTGCAGGCCTCCCGGACCTTTCTCGTGCGTCCGATCGCGCCCTCTTGCAGGGCCTCGTGGGCCTGCTCGGTGCCCATGCTCTCGAGGCCGGCCACGGCGGCGAGACGAAACTCCAAGAGCCTCTTCGACCCGAAGAAGGGGGCTCTCCCGAGCGTCCGGCGGAGGAATTCAAACGCCTCGGGCGATCTCGTCCGGCCGAGGAACGCGAGCAGGGCTTCCTTTTCTTTGAGGCTCTTCCCCAGGAACTCCCGTGACGAGGCCTCGCGCAGGATCTGCTGGACCCGCGCTCCCCCTTGCGCCGGGTCGAGGGCCATGGTCGCCTGGATCCGGAGCTCTTCGTCGGGATCATTGAGGAATCCGGCCAGGATGCGGTTGGCCATCTCATCCCTGGCCCGGCTCAAGGCTTCAATGACCTCGGACTTGATGTCCTTGTTCTGGTAGCCCATGAATGACGAGAGATGGGGAATGCCGCGCTTGTCGGGAACGCGGGACAGGATGCCGATGATCTCACGGGCCAGGCCCGGCCGGGCATTGTCGGCCAGCGCGGCGACGAGGCCGGGGTTGCGGGCGCCCGTTTTTTCGATGAAGGCGACGATCTTATGCCTGGCCTCGCCGTCCGGGGCGATCTCGAAAAGGTCGGCCGCGAGCCCCAAGGAAGACGGGCCGAGCAGCTCGAAGAACCCCAGAAGGGATTCCCAGTCCATGGTTTTCTTCTTGGCCAGCAGCGTCTTGACGGCCTCGACGGTCTTGGGGCTGACCGTGCGCCGGAGGAACTCGTCGAGAAGGGCGGCCTTGGCCGCGTTTCCCGCCAGATGCCGGCCGAGCTCGTGGATCTTCTGGATGATGAGCACGGCGACATGGAAGTGACCGCGCTCGAGCCGGTCGAAATGGTATTCCAGGAGGGTGTCGAGACTGGCTTGGCAATGGGCCGGGTCTTCTTCGAGATAGATGATCTCGACCATGAGGTTGATGTATTCCTCTTCGGGCGAGATCGTCCGGTTGGCGCGCACCATCGTCTCGAGGGCCTGAAGCTCGGATTCGGTCAGGGTCGGGTCCATGGCCGCGGCCGGGCTGATCTGGCCCCGATCGTCCGGATCGGTCTCCGCGGCCTCCCCGGGGTCCGAAGCCGCGTCGGAGGGCCCGGGCTCCTCGTCCTCGGGCCGGGCGGCGGCTTTTTCGACCTCGCCGCGGTCGGTGCCGTCGAGATCGATCCGGCCCTGTGTGAACTTGGAAGTATCGACCCGGACTTCGATCGTTTCGTGGGCCAGCTCGTCGGGGAGGTCCGGCATGTCCCGGAGGGTCCCCGCATCGCGCGTCTCGCCCAGGATGCGGTTTTCCAGGAACTCATCCGGCGCGTAATACTGGATATTGGGAAAGTCCCGCTCCCACAGGGCGACGACGATGTCGCTGTCTTCGGCCGCCTTCTGCGCCTCGGACTTGATCAGCTCGAGGAATTCCAGGATCTCCGGGCGGTCCAGGCCATTATAAAAAAAAAGGACCTGCAGGCCGTCCTTGAAAAAGAAGAAGGGCAGGCTCTTGATGGCCACATCGTCGACGAGGACGGGCTTTCCCCAGTAGGTGAAGGTGTACTCCTCGACGCCGACCTGGAGCTTGTCATAAGCGCCGAGAAAAGCCGTGAATTTCTGGGTCAGGAGGTCGACGAAATTATTGACGGTGGCGTGGTCGGTCGGGAAGATCTTCATCGCCGAGACGGTATTGGTCAGGCAATGGAGCAGGTCCCTGGCCTTTTCGAGACGAATGGGATCGATCGTCTCGGCCTGCGCCGGACCGGCTGGCGATGTCTTTGGAACGCTGCTCATGGCCGTCGAGGCCCGGCCGCCTGCCGGGTCCCTGTCCCCTCCAGTTTAGCCAAATCGGGGCGTTCGTCAACGGGGGAGACGGACAATCGAAGAAAAAGACGCGGCCCGGCCCCGGGGAGTCAGCGGCGGCTGAGGACGCGGCGCTCGTAGGCTTCGACCTCACGGAGCCATTGCTCGCCGGGGGGAACGGCATTGCGGAGGCAATAGGCGTCCCAGACGGGGCCGAAAGGCAGGGTCTTGAGCTCCTCGAGAAGAGAGAGCCGCTGCAGGGCCTTGGAAGCCGGGTCGAGCTCCCGGACCTTGTCGTGGGGTTCGAGCAGAGCGAGGAGGAGACTCTTGAGCACGGACCTGGCTCCGAGGACCCAGGCGCCGATCCGGTTCAGGCTGGCATCGAAGTAGTCGAGAGCGATATGGATGCGGTCGAGCGCCTGACCGCGCACGATCTCCGCGGCCAGATCCCGGACCTCGTCGTTGAGCAGGACGATGTGATCGCTGTCCCAACGCACCCCGCGGCTGATGTGGAGCAGGATCTCGCCCGAGAAGGGGAGGATGGCCGAGATCTTGTCGGCCACGGACTCGGTCGGGTGAAAATGTCCCAGGTCGAGGCAGATGATCTTGCCCCGCGTGATTGCGTAGCCCATGTAGAATTCGTGCGAGCCGACGACAAAGGATTCGCTGCCGATGCCGAAGAGCTTGCTCTCGAGCGAGTCCTTCATCTGCTGCGGGCTGTACTCGACCTCGAAGATCTCCTCGAGAGACTTGAGAAGCGCGGCCCGGGCGCCCCAACGGTCCGTTGGGATGTCCTTCGATCCGTCGGGGATCCAGAGGTTGTGGAGACAGGTGGCCTGCTGCTCCCGGCCGATCGAGGCGGCGACCTTGCGGCAGCACTTGACGTGGTCGACCCAGAACTTGCGGATGCCGTTCTCGCGGCTGCTGAGGGTGTAGCCCGAGGAGGCCATGGGGTGGGCGAAACAGGTGGCGTTGAAATCGATCTTCAGGCCGCGGCGGCGGGCCCATTCCGACCAGCCCCGGAAATGCTCGGGCTCGATGGCGTTGCGGTCGACCGGCCCATCGCCGAATTCGCCGTACATGGCATGGAGGTTGACCCTGTGGCGGCCGGGGATGAGGCCGAAGGCCTGCTCGAGGTCGGATCGGAGCTCTTCGATCGTGCGGGCCTTGCCCGGGTAGGCCCCGGTGACCTGCAGGCCGCTCCCGGCCAGGCTGCCGGGCTGCTTCTCGAAGCCGCCGACATCGTCGCCCTGCCAGCAATGGAGCGACAGGGCGATCGTTTGAAGGCGCCCCAGGGCCTTCTCGGTGTCGATGCCCAGCTCGGCGTACCGGTCACGGGCCGACAGATAGTTCTTTTCGATCGTTGCCGGAGCCATCCTCACCCCTCCTCGCAGGAACGTCATCTATATATGCCTCCTTCCCTGGGCTGTCAAGCCGGACGGATGGCCCGGAAGCGGGTCCCGGCCGCTTCCCAGGCCGCGGAGGATCCCGAAGGCGCATAGGTCCGAAGCTCGAACGAATCGCGGATGATGGCCCGGATCTCGGCCGGCGAAGAGACGCGGCCGGTGGCCATGGCCTGGACGAGAATATTTCCTATGGCGGTCGCTTCGGCCGGGCCGGCCACGACGGGCAGTCCCGTCGCGTCCGCCGTGAGCTGGCAGAGAAGCGAGTTCCGCGAGCCGCCGCCGATAACATGGATCTTTTCGATGGGATGGCCGAGGACACGGCGCAGCTGATCGATGACCTGGCCGATACTTGAGGGCCAGGCTCTCGAAAAGAGCGCGGACGAGGGCGCCCCTCGTCGCAGGCGGCTTCTGGCCGGTCCTGCGGCAGTAGTCGGCGATGGCCTCGGGCATGTCCGGCGGATTGAGGAATCCCGGGTCGTCCGGGTCGATGAGGGCCGCGAAGGCCGGAGCTTCGGCCGCGGCGCGGGTCAGGTCGTCGTAGGTGACCGGGCCTTCGGCCGACCAGGATCTGCGGCAGCCCTGGACGAGCCAGAGACCGGAGACGTTCTTGAGAAAACGGACGGTCCCGCCGACGCCGCCTTCGTTGGTGAAGTTCGAGTCGAGCGATCCCTCCGAGATGACGGGCGGCTTCTCTTCGACGCCGACGAGCGACCAGGTGCCCGAGGAGATGTAGGCCCAGTTGCGCCCCTCGGCCGGGACGGCGGCGACGGCGGCGGCCGTGTCGTGGCTGGCCGTCGCGACGACGGGGACATGGCGGAAACCGGTCGCGGCGGCGATCTCTTCCGCGATCTCGCCGAGCACGGTCCCCGGCTCGACGATATCCTGGAGAAGCTTCCTGGAAAATCCCATGGCCTGAAAGAGGCCCGGGATCCAGGTCTTTGTCCGGGGGTCGAGGAACTGGGAGGTCGAAGCGATGGTGAACTCGGCCGCCTTCCGGCCGGTGAGGAAGAAGTTGAACAGATCCGGCATGAAGAGGAGATCGGCCGCGGCGTCGAGCAAGGGGGATCTTTCCCGGACCATGGCGTAGACCTGGAAGAGCGTATTGAAGGGCATGAATTGGATGCCCGTCGCCTCGTAAAGAGCCGGGCGGGGAACGAGCTTGAAATAGTCTTCCATGGCGCCGGCGTTCCGGTGGTCGCGGTAGCAGAAGGGCAGGCCGAGAAGGCTCCCGTCCTTGGCCAGCAGGCCGAAATCGACGCCCCACGTGTCGACGCCGAGGCTCGTCGGCCGTCGGCCGATCGCCGCGGCCGCGTCGCGCATGGCTTCCTTCATTTCCTCGAACAGGGCATAGACATTCCAGTGGATGTGGCCGGCGAGAGGAAGCGGCGTGTTGGGGAAACGGCGCACTTCGTGGACGGAGAGCCTGTGGCCGTCGAGGGTGCCGAGCACGGCCCGGCCGCTTTCGGCTCCGAGGTCGAAGGCCAGGTAATGCGCGTCGTCGGTCGAGTGCGGCATGCGGGAAACCCGAGACCATCCTTTATATGCGGAACGCCGGCCGTTTTCAAGGAGGTTTTGAAAACCGCGAGGCTTTCGCCTACAATATCCCACGGACAACACGCGATCTCCCACCGAGGTTTCATGCCACTCGAAGACAAGCTCAAGGCGCTGCGGCGCGAACGGGAAGCCCGGTCGCGGGCCCACAGCGTCGAGACGACCTGGGATAAGCTCGGCGATGACTCAGGCCTGACCGTCAAGCAGAAGCTCGAACGCCTGATCGCGTTGACCGACAAGGGCCGGGGACAGGCCCTGCGGACCGAAGAACGTCCCGTCGAGAAAAAACACCGCGAGCCGGTCCAGGTCTTCGAGAACTCTTTTCAGCTCGGCGCGAGCTACGGCCAGATCCCCATCTCCATGGGCCTGCAGATCCCGGCCGACATCCTTGGCTTTCTCAGCCGCGACGCGGCCTTCGAGGGTCTCGACCTTTCGTCGGCCGTCTTCCTCGATCTCGAGACGACGGGCCTCGCCGGGGGGACGGGCACGGTGCCGTTCCTGGTCGGCCTGGCCTATTACCGCGACGAGCGGTTCAAGGTGACCCAGTTCTTTCTCAACGAGATGGCCGAGGAAGACCGGCTCGTCCGCGAGCTGGCCCAATTCGTCCTGGACATGGGATTCAAGTCCATCGTCACTTACAACGGCAAGGCCTTCGATCTGCCGCTCGTGGAGACGCGATTCGCCCTGCACCGGATGACCAGCCCGCTGCGGGGGCTGCCCCATCTCGATTTTCTGTTCTCCGCCCGGAGCCTGTGGAAGCACAAGTACGACAGCTGCCGGCTCTTCCACCTGGCCCAGCAGATCGTCCAGGCGGAACGGTCCGAGGACATCCCGGGGGCGGAGATCCCCCTGCGCTATTTCCAATACATCCGCAGCGGCGATTTCTCGCTCATCGAGCCCATCCTCTATCATAACCAGGAGGACCTGCTGTCGCTCCTGGGCGTCGTCGTGGCCGGATCGGTCCTCGTCGAACGCAACCGCGAAACGGCTGAAAAAGGCGAGGGCGATCCCATGGACCTCTACGGGGTGGCCAAGCTGTTCGAGCGGGCCGGCGACGCCACGACCTCGGCCGCCCTTCTCGAGAAAGCCCTGGACGGACGCCGCGGGCTGACCGCCGAGGCGTCCCAGGCCGCCCGGAAGAAGCTGTCCCATCATTTCAAGAAGAGCAAGAATTGGGACAAGGCCTTGCCCTTCTGGCAGGAGATGGCGGCAGGGGAGGAGGTCGACTGCGACTGCTTCCGGGAGCTGGCGATGTACTTCGAGCATATGGCCAAGGACTACGATGAGGCCATCCGGGTCGCGACCGAAGGATTGGCCGTTTCGAAGGGCAGGTCCCCGGCGGCCGAAAAGGACTTCGAGAAGCGCATCGCCCGCCTCCGAAGCAAGAGGGCGAAGGTGAAAGGACCGGTCTTGCCATGAAAGCCATGGTTCTGACAGGCTTTCGGCCGCCGGCCGAGAAGCCGCTCGAGCTCAGGGACGTGCCGGTTCCGGCGGTCGGACCGGAGGATATTCTCATCCAAGTCCGCTGCTGCGGCGTCTGCCATACGGACCTCCACATCGTCGAAAAGGAGCTTCCGGACGCGCGGCTGCCCCTCATCCCCGGACATGAAGTGATCGGTGTCGTGGCCGGGGCGGGGGAGAAGGCCGGGCGGTTCAAGCCGGGCCAGCGGGTCGGCGCGGCCTGGCTGCGGTCGACGTGCGGCAAGTGCCGCTTCTGCCTGAGCGGCCGGGAAAACCTGTGCGAATCGGCGACGTTCAACGGATATAGTGCCGACGGCGGATACGCGGAATACATGGTCGTCGGCGAGAAGTTCGCTTACGCCGTCCCGGACAGGTTCGGCGATGCCGAGGCCGCGCCGCTCATGTGCGCCGGCATCGTCGGCTACAGGGCGCTCGCTCTGAGTGAGGTCCGGCCGGGAGGCATCCTGGGGCTCTACGGCTTCGGCGGGTCGGCCCACATCGCCATCCAGGTCGCCAAGCACAAGGGAGCCACGGTCTTCGTCGTCACCCGGAGCGCCAAGCACCAGAATCTCGCCCGTGAGCTCGGCGCGGATTGGGTGGGCACGGCCCAGGACGAGCCGCCCGTCAAGCTGACGAACGCCATACTCTTCGCGCCGGTCGGGAGCCTCTACCTCGACGCGCTGCGGGTCATGGACAGGGGAGGGACGGTCGTTTCGGCCGGGATCCACATGTCGCCGATCCCGGAAATGGATTACGACAAGTACCTCTATCACGAGCGGAAGATGCTCAGCGTCGCCAATGCCACGCGCCGGGACGGGGAGGAGCTGCTCGAGGTCGCCGCGGAGATCCCGGTGAAAACGACCGTCCGGACCTATCCGCTCGAGGCGGCCAACGAGGCGCTCGGCGATCTCAAGGCCGGCCGCCTCGCCGGCGCCGCCGTCCTGAAGATCGGATAGGAATTCGGGGACATGAACCAATTCTCTTGAATTGGTATCGTGTCCCCAGAATTCCCGGTGCCGCTCCGTTGCAAACCCCGGCGGTTTAGGCTATATTATCCCCGCTTTTCCGCCCTGCGCGCCCGTAGCTCAGTTGGATAGAGCGTCTGACTACGAATCAGCAGGTCGGGTGTTCGAGTCACCCCGGGCGCGCTCTCTTATTCCTCCATATCAACTGGAATATCAGGGACTTAGGCACTGTTCTTATGTCCAGATATATTGCCTAGGCTTGCCCGAAATACCGAGACCGGCAAAGGTCAACTTTCCACCAAGTTTCAGTATAGGGATAAACGCTGGCCGAGGGCGGAGCGGCCGAATCCGCGTCGGCTCATTGTCTTGCTTTGGGACCTGCTATAGAATCATGCCGCGCAGGGAAGGGAGGCGTATCCATGGTAAAAGGCAAGATCGTTTTCACTAGAGTCCTTCCTTCGCTGGTCCTTGCTCTTGCCCTCCTTCAAACGGCCGGCCCGGCAATTCCCCAGGCTCAACAAAAGATGGACAACCTCATCGTCTATGGCCATGATTTCATGTTCGGAGTCAAGGAGCCGGAAGGTTGGCAGGGCGACACGGAACAGGCTTCTTCGTTCAAGATGAATATCCTCCGATTCGGAACTCGATACGCTTAAGATGGTGACAGCCTCATTAGTGGCGTTTGGAGGGAAAGATCAAGCCGCTCACGAAGCGACAACCTTCGATGCCGCCCTCAGGGCCGCGGATGAGAATGTTGGCGGGGAGAGGATCCCGGGCGCAACGGGAATATACTTAAGAAGATAAAAAGGGAATTTCGATCATGACCGTCTTGGGTACGATGAGGAATCCGGCTTTTCGAAATTGATCATGTAGGAAACGAAATGGAGCAAGTCAGCATGAGCGGGGCTGCTAGAGAAAGAGCTTTCTGCTGTCTTCTCGGAATTATCCTCTTGGCGTCCTGCGGAGGAAGGCCCTCCAAGATCGACGGGACAATTGAGAACGGCGTCGAAGTCGTTCAAAACCATCTCGCCCCCTATCCGATTAAAAGTGCGCCGACGGATTTCGAGCTCGAAGAAGAACTGGCCATCGACTTCGGCAGTCCCGAAATCGGCGAGATGGGCCTTGCAAACGCCACGGATTTTATGGTGGACGCGAAAGGCTTCATCTACTTCACGCACGTTTGGAAAGAAGGAGACACGATCTTCAAGTTCGGCCCGGATGGACGATTCTTGAAATCCTGGGGCCGGAGAGGGCAGGGCCCCGGCGAGCTGCAGTTCATCATCGGCGCCTGCCTTACGGCCGAGAATCATCTCATTGTCTCCGATCATACCAATCTGAAGGTGATCTGGTTCACGGATGACGGCAAGCTCCTCAAAGAGCTCAGATATCCTCCGGACGGACGTTATGAAATTATTTATCCGGTCAGCGAGGACAGGTTCGTCGGCTACGCCCGGGCATTTACGAGACCCGAAGCGGATTTCTTCGATTACACATTTTATCTTTTGGACGGTGACCTGAAAGAGCTTAAGAAGCTTGACGTTTACAGGTTTCCCAATTCCGCGAAGAAAGGGCAGAGAGGAGTCAACATCAACGAGTTTTTCGTCATGAAGTCCTCGCCGAGCCGCATATTCGTCGGAAACGAGGACAGGGGCTATGAGATTCTCGAGTTCGATCATGATGGGAATCCGCTGAAGAAGATCAGGAAGGACTATTCTCCGGTCCGCGTTCCCGAGGAGATTCTCAAGAAAAGAAAGGCGGCCTTTGATAAGCGGGGTGGAGGCTACTACCTTCCGGATCATTACCTGCCCATCTGTGATTTCTTTGCGGATGACCACAACAGGCTGTTCGTCATGACCTTCGAAAAAGGCCCCAATTCCGGCGAATACTGGTACGACGTCTTCGACCCTGACGGCGTATTCATCAGACGAAAGCCTTTGAACATCCTCACCTGGGGAGAGATCGCGGCCTGCGGCCAGGCGACGAGAAACCGATTGTATTGTTTTCAAGAACGGGCAGACGGATACAGGGTTTTCAAAGTCTACAAGATACTCTGGGAATAGGAGGCTGTGAGTCGTGTCCTCGCGATTGCCCTCCGAGTCATGATGATGCGAGAGACCGTCAAAGGCGGTGATCGCGCCTCGTAAGGATATCCCTGCCCGCCGATTGCGGCGCTGACCGGCGCCCCTTGCCGGGCGTTTCGAACGATCTGTTGGCTTTTGACCGGAATCCTGGTATACATAGGTCCGGCATTTTCCCGCGGCAGGGGATCGAAGGCCTGCGAAATCGGAATGGAGGAAGACATGGGCTTGAAGCGTAAGCAGATCGTCACGCGCCAAAAGGCATCTTTCGAAAGTGATCTGAAAGACCGGATGGCGCGCCTGTCAGAGAAGGGGATCAAAGGCCGGCAGGCCGACAGGGATACTCTCGTCAAAAAAATGAAAGCGGATATCAAGGCCTCGAAAAAAAGGCTGAGCCGCATCGCCGAAGAAGAAAAGCGGACCGAGGAAATGGCCAGGGTCAAGGCGGAAAGAGCCGCCGCCCCCAAGAAGGAACCGGAAGCCGCCAAAGCCGAGAAGGCCAAGGGCGCTCCGAAAGAAGCCAAGCCCAAGAAAGCGAAAGCCCCCGAAGGCGCCAAGCCTCAGAAAAAGGCGGGAACCCCTCCCGAGAGCAAGCCTGCCGAGAGCAAGCCTGCGGAGAATAAGCCGTCCGAAAACAAGCCAGCTGAGAACAAGCCGGCAAAATCCGAATAGACTATCCGGCGGAAGGGATCAGCGCTTCTGTTGGTCCGGTCCGGCCGCGCCATTGTCAAAAACTGTATAAAATCTGGACATGAGCCAATCTGCGCGTTTTCGGCCCTCTGAAAAACCCATTTCATATGGGGAAAGAGGGCCTTGGAGGGTCTTGACGAATGCCTGCCCATGAACTACTATGTTCAGGAGGAAGCCCAGGGAAAGCAGGAACAGAGATCGGAGAGTCCCTGCCGGCGGAGGATCAGGTTTCCGACAATGCCCCGCGTAAAAGGGTCTGATTTCCAAGCTCGACTTGAGAAAGGGAGTGTCATGGCTGAAAAAAAGAAGTTCCAGAAAGCCGGTCGCGCCAAGATGGGCTGGATTCCGGCGATGCTTTCTCTGGCGATCCTGATATTGACCGCCGCCTGTATTCTCAGCGAACACGACGGAGGCCCGGAGGAGACGACGACCGGATGGACTTGGGTTTCCGGCAGCGATACGGGCGGGGAAGCGGGCGTCTACGGGACCAAAGGGACCGCCGCGGCGTCGAATTTCCCCGGAGCACGGGGATGGCACCTGGCCGCGGCCGATTCCGCAGGGAAGATCTGGCTCTTCGGAGGTCAGGGATTTGATGCGACCGATGTCAACGGCCATCTCAATGACCTGTGGAAATACGATCCGACGACCCAGGAATGGACCTGGATCTCGGGCAGCGACGTGAACAGCGCGCCCGGCGTCTACGGCGTCCTGGGGACTTCGGCACCGGCCAATGTGCCCGGCGCGAGGGATTCGAGCGCGTATTGCATGGACTCGAGCGGCCGGCTCTGGGTCTTCGGGGGCTTCGGCTTCGATCGATTCGACGCGGACGGCAATCTCAACGATCTGTGGATGTTCGACACAGCCTCTCTCGAGTGGACCTGGATGTCGGGCGGCAGCACGGTTGACCAGATGGGAACTTACGGGACCAAGGGCGTTTCCGCCCCCTCGAACGTCCCCGGGTCGAGATTCCGGTCCCTGTCCTGGGTCGATGCCAGTGGAAAAATATGGCTCCTCGGAGGCCACGGGGTCGATTCGGCCGGGCGGGATGGTGATCTGAACGACCTCTGGGAATACGACCCGACGACCAATGAATGGACCTGGGTTGCGGGAAGCGATCTGAGCGGCCAGTCCGGGATCTATGGAACGAAGGGCAGCGCCGCCGCCGACAACTATCCGGGATCGAGGGATGCGCCGATCGGGTGGCGCGATTCGAATGACCGGGTCTGGATCTTTGGGGGAACAGGCTATGATCGCACCGGTCAGACCGGTCAGCTCAACGATCTCTGGAGGTACGATCCGGCGACACTTCAGTGGACATGGGTGTCCGGCAGCGACACGGTCAATCAGGCCGGAGTCTACGGCACTCAAGGGACGGCCGCCGCATCCAATGCTCCGGGCGGAACCGACGGCGCAAACTCCTGGCTCGACCCCAACGGCAAATTCTGGTTCTTCGGCGGAAACGGGTATGATGCGGCCGGCACTCTGGGCCTGCTCAACGACCTTTGGAAGTTCGATCCGACTTCGTCTCAGTGGACTTGGATTTCCGGCGCCAAGACGGCGGGCCGGCGCCCTGTTTACGGCACCAAAGGCGTGAGAACACTTGCGAACTCTCCGGGCGGCAGATTCCACGCTTCGGTCTGGCTCAACGCGAGCGGTGAGCTCGTGCTCTTCGGCGGCCAGGGACGCGACGCGCAGGGCACATCGGACTATCTGAACGACTTGTGGAAATTTACGCGGTGATCCGGTCGGTCTAAGCGCCGACCTTGGCCCACGCTCCGGACTTGTCGGAGCGGACCGCGGCGTCGATGACGCACATCATCTCGTGGCCGGTCCGGAAATCGGGGCAGGTCGTTTCATACGGTTTTCCGGCCCGTTTGGCCGCCAGCGCCTCATAATAATCCCGGAAAAGGTTGAACACGGCGTCGTGGTAGCCCAGGGGATGGCCCGTGGGCAACGTGGCGTACTTCCGGGTTTCAATGATCTGGAGCTGCGCGGATTCGTAGAAGACCTCGTTGGCCCGCTCCCGGTGTCCGATCCAAAGGGCGTTGGGGCGGACGTGGCTCCAGGCGTAGGATTCTTTCGAGCCGAAGATCTGGATCTCGAGATCGACCTTGCGGCCGGCCGCGGCCTGGCAGCTCGTGAAATTGCCCCTGGCCCCGTTCTCGAGCTTCAAGAAGACCGACGCATAGTCGTCGAGCGTGATCGCGACCTCCTCGGAATCCCCGGCCTCTCCGGCGCCAAAGGACAGCGGCCCCGCCTTGGGTTTGCGCCGCTTGGGCAGGCAGGTGTGGAGCTCGGCCATGACCTCGACGATCCTCTGCCCGGTGATGAACTGGACCAGGTCGAACCAGTGGCTGCCGAGATCGGCGATGACGTTGGCTTGGCCCGCCACCTGGGGATCCAGGCGCCAGGTGTAATCGGTCTCGAAAAAGAGCCAGTCCTGGAGGAAGTGGCCGACGAAGGCCCGGACCTGGCCGAGGTCGCCTCGCCTGGCCCTGGCCGCCGCCTCCTGGACGACCGGGTAATAGCGATAGCAGAAGTCGATCGCCGTCAGGGTGCCATGTTTCTTGGCCATCTCCAGGAGCTGGCCGGACTCGTCCGAGTCGAGCGCCAGGGGCTTCTCGGACAGCAGGTCTTTTCCGGCCCTGATGGCCTTGGCGTTGATGTCGAAATGGACGTTGTTCGGGGCGCAGTCGTGGACGACCTCGACTTCGGTGTCGGCGATGAGGGCATCGGCGCTCTCGTAAACGCGCCCGACGCCGAACTTCCCGGCCGCCGCCCGCGCCAGATCGACGTTCGGATCGGCCACGGCCACGACCTCGACGCCGCCGAGGCGTCTCAGCATTTCGAGATGAACGAGGCCGATATAACCCGTCCCGACGAGCCCGACCTTGATCGTCTTCATGGATGCCTCCGATTCGGGGACAGCATAAACCAAGGCGAGGTCCGGGTAAAGGGATGTCGCTGGGTTGCCAAGTCCGTCGAAATCGTATAAAAAGCGTCCATGGCCCACTTGGCCGCGCGAACCGGTTACCAGAAGCTCGTCCAGAGGCTGAACAAGGCCCCTCAAGGGGCGCCGCCGTCGGAGCTCCTCTATGAGATCCTCAAGATCCTCATGAGCGAGAAGGAGGCCTCTCTCGTCGCCCTCGTCCCGCTCAGGCCTTTCACGGCCAAGACCGCCGCCCGGGCCTGGAAGACGTCGCTTGCGGAGGCGCAGACAGCCCTTGACGGCCTGGCCTCGAAGGCCCTGCTCGTCGACATCGACGGCCGCAAGAACCGGTATTATGTCCTGCCGCCTCCCATGGCCGGATTTTTCGAGTTCTCGATGATGAGGCTCCGGGGCGACGTCGATCAGAAGCTCCTGGCCCAGCTCTACCATCAGTACATCACGCTCGAAGAGGACTTCATCAAGGCCTTGTTCACCCAGGGGGAGACCCAGCTCGGGCGCACCTTCGTCAACGAGACGGTCTTGTCGAACGAAAACGCTCTCCACGTCCTCGATTATGAGCGGGCGAGTGAGGTCATCAGGACCGCCTCCCACCGCGGCGTCGGCCTCTGCTACTGCCGGCACAAGATGGAGCACGCCGGCGAGGCCTGCGACGCCCCCCGGGATATCTGCATGACGTTCAACACGACGGCCGCCTCGCTCGTCCGGCACGGCTATGCCCGGGCGGTCGACGTCGCCGAGGGGCTCGCGCTCCTGGACGAGGCCCGGAGCCGGAACCTCGTTCAATTCGGCGAGAACATCAGGGACCGGGTCAGCTTCATCTGCAACTGTTGCGGCTGCTGCTGCGAGGCCATGATCGCCCAGCGGCGCTTCGGCCTTCTCAACCCCATCCACACGACGAACTTCCTCCCCGTCGTCGACCGCGAATCCTGCACGGGCTGCGGCGATTGCGCCGCCGCGTGTCCCGTCGAGGCCATGACCCTGGTTTCGGCCAACGACCCCGGCCATCCCAAGAAGAAACAGGCCCGACCGGACGGCACGATGTGCCTCGGCTGCGGGGTTTGCGTCGCAGCCTGCCGGACCAAGAGCCTCGCGCTCCAGTCCCGGCCCGAGCGGGTCATCACGCCGCTCAACTCGGCCCACAAGGCCGTCCTGATGGCCATCGAGCGCGGCAAGCTCCAGAACCTGATCTTCGACAACCAGGCGCTGGCGAGTCACCGGGCCATGGCCGCGGTCCTCGGAGTCATCCTCAAGCTTCCCCCGGTCAAGCAGGCGATGGCCAGCCGACAGATGAAATCACGCTATCTCGAGGCCCTGATCGCCCGGCTCAGGGCCTGATCTCTTGCCCCTCTATCTTCGCGCGGCCCGGACGGCCGGACAAAAAAAACGCCTCACCCCGCGGGAGGTGAGGCGCCAAAGGAGGTAGCGGATCGATTCGGGGACCAGGACCTAGAAGCCGATGCCGACGAGGGCCATGATCGACCGGTTCTTGACGTATTCGCCCTCGGACGGATCCTTCAGGGTGTTCGCCAGGCCGAGGTTGTAGCGGCCTTCGACCGTGATCGAGATCCCGGGCAGACGGAACGCCAGGCCCGCGCCGCCGACGGCGCCGTAGTCGTACCTCTGGAACGTATCGGTCATATCCTCTTCGTCAGGAACGCCGTCGATGACCATGACGCCCTTGGCGTTGAGAAGATAGGAGCCGTAGCCGCCGGCAGCGATGAACGGACGGATGGGTCCGGCCGGGATGATGTTGATCTTGAGGAGCACCGGGACCTGAATGTAGTCGAAGCGGTACTGCAAGCTGTCCCCGGCCTCTTCATGCTTCGCGCCCATCCGGGTGTAGAGGACTTCCGGCTGGAGGGAGAGGAAGCCCATGTTGATATCGAAGTAGAGGCCGCCGACGAAATAGGACAGATTCTCGAGCGTGAACGTCGGGGGGTCGGTCAGAGAGAGCCTGGACCAGGAATAACCGCCCTTGATGCCGACACCGGCGCTGAGCGTCTGAGGAACGACAGCGACCACGATCAGGGCGACCAGAACCACGAGCATTGATTTTTTCATGACGTCTCCTTCACGAAATAGATACCCGCCCAGTTTAGGCCGGCGGCCGGAGGGGTCAATCATCGTTTAAGGGGTTATCAGGGGTGACTTTTAGCCCGCCGGCCTCATCGCCGCGGGGGGGGCGGTTGACCGGCCCCGAACCCGCATGTTATAAGCGAAAGGCGAGGCCTCATGAGAAGACGGGATTTCGTCAAGTCCGCCGGGACCGGCCGCTGACATGGACCTGCTCATCCTCAGGGATCTGGTTGTCGTCCTGGCCGCGTCGGTCCTGATCATCTATATCTCCCACAAGCTCAAGCTGCCCTCCGTCGTCGGCTTTCTTCTGACCGGCGTTCTGATCGGCCCCGGAGGCCTGTCCCTTGTCCGGAACGATGCGACGGTCCGGACGCTGGCGGAGATCGGCGTCGTCATGCTCCTCTTCACGATCGGCCTCGAGTTCGAGCCGGCCCGGCTCAAGCGGATCCGCCGGAACTTCCTGTCCGGCGGCGGCCTCCAGGTCGCCCTGACCACGGCGGCCTGCGTCGCGATCCTGACCGGCGTCCTCGGACTGCGTTTCCGGGAGGCCCTCTTTTATGGCTTCCTGATCTCGCTCAGCAGCACGGCCGTGGTGCTCAAGATCTTGGGCGATCGCGGCGAGACCGACTCTCCGCAGGGACGCATCTCGCTCGGCATCCTGATCTTCCAGGACCTGGCCATCGTGCCCATGATCGCCCTCGTCCCGGTCCTGGCCAACGCGGGTCGCGTATCGGCCGTGTCCATCGCGGTCCGCTTCGGGCTGAGCGCGGCGGCCGTGGCCGCGGTCTATTTCCTGGCCCGCTTCCTGATGCCGTTCGTCCTCAACGTCGTCGTCAGGACGCGCGTCCGGGAGGTTTTTCTCATCGCCACGCTCTTCCTCTGCCTGGGGATGGCCCTGCTGACATCCTCTCTCGGACTGTCTCTCGCCCTGGGCGCGTTTCTCGCCGGGGTATTGCTGGCCGAGTCGGCTTACAGCCACCAGGTCGTCTCCGATATCCTGCCGTTCAAGGACGTTTTCAACAGCATCTTCTTCATCGCCGTCGGGATGCTGCTCGACGTGGCGGCGGTCTGGAAGTTCCTGCCGACGGTCCTGGTCCTCGTCGCCGCGATTCTCGTGGTCAAGACGTTGGCCGTGGCCTCGACCGTCGCCTTCCTGGGCTACGGGCCCCGGGTGGCCGTCGTCACCGGCCTGGCCCTGGCCCAGGTCGGGGAGTTCTCGTTCGTCCTGGCCGGGGTCGGACGGGCCAACGGGTTCCTGAGCGGCGACATCTTTCAGGCCTTCATCGCCTCGTCCATCCTGACGATCCTGGCGACGCCGTTCCTCATCCAGGCCTCTCCGGGACTGGCCGATCTCGGCGCTCGCAGACTGCACTGGAAAAGGCGGGCGCCTGAGGAGGAAGGATCGGGCCCGCGCCTCGAAGGCCATCTCATCATCGCGGGCTACGGCCTCAACGGGAGGAATCTGGCCCATGTCCTCAAGGAGGCGGGCATTCCTTATGTCATCCTCGAGCTCAATCCCGTGACCGTCCGCGAGGCCGCGGCCGAAGGGGAGCCGATCATCTACGGCGACGTCTCGAGGAGGACCATCCTCGAGGAAGCCGGCATCCGGCGGGCCAAAGGCATCGTCTTCGCCATCTCGGACCCGTTGATGACCCAGCGGGGCGTTAAGGCGGTGAAGGCCCTCAATCCGGACGCCTTCGTCATCGTCCGCACCCGGTACGCCGCTGAGATCGATCGCCTCCTGAGACTCGGGGCCGATGATGTCATCCCGGAGGAGTTCGAGACCTCGATCGAGATCTTCACCCGCGTCCTCGAGAGGTATCACGTGCCGCGCAACGTGGTCGAGGCCGAGGTGAAGGTGCTCCGCGGGGAGTGCTACGGCATGTTGCGGGGCGCCTGCGCCGCCATCCGACCGGTAACCGAAAGGATCGCCGACCTGCTCGCGGCCGGGACGGCCGAGACCTATTTCGTCGGACGGGGCGCCTGGCCGGCCGGGCAGACGCTCGGAGACCTCGACCTGAGGGGCAAGACCGGGGCCACGGTCATCGCCGTCGTCCGCGGCGAGGAATCGTCCACCGGCCCGGGGGCGGATTTCAAGATCGAAGAACAGGATACGCTGGTTCTCGTGGCCAGCCACCGGGATATCGACAGAGCCTTCGCTTACCTCGCCACCGGGGAATCCGACCAGGCTTCTCCTCCCTTCCGGCGCTGGCCGTCGCTCCTGCTCGTGGGTCCGACGGGCTCGGGCAAGACCCCCCTCGGCGCCGAGATCGAGCGGCGGGGGCTTCAGGGCCGGCGCTGTCTCCATTTCGACTTCGGGGCCGGTCTCCGGGCGGCCGCCGACCGGCCCGAGGAAAACGGGCTCACCGCTCAGGAGCTGGAGGCGGTCCGCGCGTCGCTCGCCTCGGGGTCCCTGTTCGAGGACAGGGACATGCCGATGATCATCAAGATCCTGAGCCGGTTCGCGGCCAGGCGCCTCCTGGCGCCGGATACGCTTCTCGTCCTTAACGGGCTGCCGCGGCACCGAAGTCAGGCCGAGGCCCTCGCTCCGATCGTGTCCGTCGAGAGGGTCGTCTCGCTCGAGGCGGATGCGGCCGTCATCCGGGAAAGGATCCGATTGGACACGGGCGGGGACCGGACGGGCAGGGGAGACGACGCGCTCGGGGAGATCTCCCGGCGCCTGGCCGTTTTCGCGGAACGGACCGAACCGCTGCTCGATTTCTACCGCGAGCGCGGCGTCCGGGTCACGCGGATCGCGGTGACCGCCGCCATGACCGCCTCGGAGATGTACGACGAGCTCGAGCGCGCGATCGGAGAAGTGTAGGGGAGATATGGGAAAAAGCGTCTTGAAAGCCGCGGCGGCGTTCGCCCTCGCGGCCCTCGTTTCGCCCGTTCTATGGGGTCAGCCGGACGTGCCCCGGTTCGACACGATCCTCTACGGCGCTTCCTATTATTGGGAGTATATGCCCACCGAGCGGCTGGAGAAGGATTTCGAGCTCATGGAGAAGGCCGGCATAAGCTTCATCCGGGTGGGCGAGTCCACCTGGGGAGTGCTCGAGCCGAGCGACGGCCGGTTCGATTTCGACTGGCTCGGCCGCGTCCTCGACCGGGCCCACAAGGCCGGGATCAAGGTCATCCTGGGCACCCCGACCTACTCGATCCCCGCCTGGCTTTATAAAGAGCACCCTGAGATCCAGGTCAAACAGGCGGGGCAGCCTCGCTACACCTACGGCCTGAGACAGATGACCGATCTGACCCATCCCGTCTACCGGAAGTACGCCGAGCGGATCATCCGCAGGCTCGTCGGCCGCTTCAGGGACCACCCGGCCGTCATCGGCTACCAGCTCGATAACGAGACCCACCCTTCGGGCACAGCCGACACCCGCGTCCAGGCGCTCTTCCGCGAACGGCTCAGGAAGAAGTTCGTCACGCCTGAGGCCCTGAACAAAGCCTGGGGCTTGAATTACTGGGGCCAGCGGATCAACAGTTTTGACGAAGTCCCGCCGCGCGAGGGCGCCGTCAATCCCGGATACAAGCTTGAATGGGAGCGTTTCGAACAAGATATCGCCACCGATTTTTTGGGCTGGCAGGCGGCCATCGTCCGGGAGCTCAAGCGGCCGGACCAGTTTATAACCCACGACTTCTGCGGCGGGCTGCCGTCGGACGTCCGCCAGTTCGACATCGCCCGTGCGCTGGACATCCCGGCGGTCAATATCTACTTCGGCGTCCAGGACGACATGACCGGTGAAGACATCGCCTTCAGCGGCGACGTCAACAGGTCCTTCAAGCGCTCGAACTACCTGGTCACGGAGACGACCGCGCAGACGACGGGATGGAGCTCGGCGGCCCAGTTCCCGCCCTACGACGGGCAGCTCAGGCTGGCCGCCTATGCCCACATCATGAGCGGCGCGAACCTCGTCGCCTACTGGCACTGGCACTCCCTGCACTACGGGCAGGAGACCTACTGGAAGGGCGTTCTGGGGCACGACCTCGAACCCGGGCGGGTCTACGGCGAGGTCACGAGGATCGCCCGGGAGCTGCGCCGGGTCGGGCCGGCGCTGGCCAATCTCAAAAAGAAGAACCGTGTCGCCATCCTCTACAGCCTCGATTCCCTCCACGGCATCGATAGCATGCCCTTCGACGGGCAGGCCGGGTACATGACCTTGCTCAACCAGCTCTACCGGTCTCTCTATCGGCTCAATGTCGAGACGGATTTCGTCCATCCGGAGGACCCGCGCTTCGGGGATTATGACCTGGTCGTCGTCCCGGCCCTCTACATTGCGGATGACACTCTGCTCGGCAAGATCGCGGAGTATGTCGGGGGCGGCGGCCACGTCCTGATGACTTTCAAGAGCGGCTTCTGCGACGAGAACTCGACCGTCCGCTCGACGCCGGCGCCGGGGCCGCTGCGCCTGGCGTGCGGGTTCAGGTACCAGGAGTTCACGAACTTGAGACAGCCGCTCAAGCTGAGGGGCGACCCGTTCAAGGCCGCCGGGGGGAACAGCGTGTCGGCCTGGGCGGAATATATTCTCCCGGAGACTTGCCGCCCCCTGGCCTTCTACGACCATCCCGTTTTTGGGGCCTATCCGGCGGTGACACGGAATCCATTCGGCAAGGGCACGCTGACCTACGAAGGCACGCTCCTCTCGGACGCCCTCCAGGACAGGATCGTCGCCGATTGTCTCGCCGGGGCCGGAATCCCCCTCGCGGACGCGGGACTCCCGGAGGGGGTCAAAGCGAAGCACGGCCTGCTGGCCGACGGCGCCGCCGTCCACGCCTACTTCAATTTCTCGTCAGGCCGGCGTGAATTCGTCTATGGCCGGGAATCCGGCCGCGACATCCTGACCGGCGGCGACGTGGCCCAAGGCGCCCGCATCGTCCTCGCGCCCTGGGACCTCATTGTGGTCCGGTGCGGACAATAGAGCCCGCTTGTCGCGAGCCGGAAGAATTCGGTTGACAGCCGCGCCGCCGCAATCATAGAGTCATATTTCGGCAAGAATCCGATTGGAGGTCCCCATGGTTCGTTCCCGCTGGACAAGGATCATCGGCTGCGGCTTCATCTTCGCCCTGGCGCTGGCCGCGGCCTTTACCGTCTTCGCCGCGCGTCCGGACGGTACCCCGCTCGGCATGGCCGCCAGAGCCTGGGTCGAGGACCCGGACAGCTGCACGTCGATCCAGGTCGGCCGGCTGGCCACAGTCGACGGCTCGGTCATCACCTGCCACACCTGTGACGGACCTTACAGGCAATGGCTCACCATCGTTCCCCATCAGAAATGGCCGGACAATTCGATGACCAAGATCTACTCCGGCAAGATGTTCACGGAGACGACGACCGACCTCCGGGGCATCGTCGAGACGGGCGAGATCCCTCAGGCCCCCGAGACCTACCGCTTCCTGAACACCGCCTACCCGTCCCTCAACGAGGCCGGACTGGCCATCGGTGAGACGACGATCGGCGGGCGCCGCGAGCTCGTCAACAACGAAGGCATGTTCATGATCGAGGAGCTCGAGCGGCTCGTTCTCGAGCGCTGCAAGACGGCCCGCGAAGCAATCAAGCTCATCGGCGAGCTGGTCAAGCAGTACGGCTACGGCGACTACGGCGAGTGCATCACCATCGCCGACGGCAAGGAAGTCTGGCACTTCGAGATCATGGGCGCCGGACCGCTCGAGAAGGGCGCCGTCTGGGCGGCCGTTCGCATCCCCGACGACCAGGTCGGCATCTCGGCCAACATTCCGCGCATCCCCGAGATCGATCTCAAGGACCCCGATCGCTACATGGCCTCCGAGAACGTCTTCCAGGTGGCCCAGGACATGGGCTGGTGGGATCCCAAGAGCGGCAAGCCGTTCAAGTTCTGGGAAGCCTACGGCGGCGGGCGGGGCAAGCCCTTCTCGACGCGCGAGTTCTTCGTTCTCAGCACGCTCGCGCCCGCCCTCAAGCTGACGATGGACATGCCCGAGCTGCCGTTCTCGGTCAAGCCCGAGAAGAAGCTCTCCGTCCGCGACATCCTGGCCATCTACCGCGATCCGTACCAGGGGACGGACCTCGATATGACCAAGAACATGCCCCTCTTCCCGCAGCAGCAGCGCCGCAGGCCGGGCGAGGCCCCGGCCGCCCAGCCTTCGTCGCCGCAGATGGTCCCGAGCAACATCGTCAGCGCCTGGATGCCCCGGGACATCACGGCCATCGCCAACAGCCTCAAGCCGGGGACGGTCGTGCCCGTGCGGACGATCCCCATCTCGGGATGCGCCTACGCCACCGTCCTCCAGATCAAGGGCTGGCTGCCGCCCGCCGTCGGGGCGGTCTGCTGGTTCAGCTTCGACAACCCGGCCATGAGCGCCCGCATCCCCATCTTCGCCGGGACGACCGAGCTTCCGCCGGGCTTCGAGATCTCCGCCCAGCACAGCTTCCGCCTGGATTCCGCGGCCTGGGCCTTCCGCCGGGCCAACCGCCTGGCCACCCTGAAGTGGGGGATGACCAGGAAGACGATCCAGGACACGATCGCCGAGTTCGAGAACAAAGCGCTCGCCGACCTGCCGCTGATCGAAAAAAGGGTCCAGGAGATCCTGGCCAGCAAGACCCCCGACAAGGAGCCGTTCACGGTCGAGAGCTACCTGACCAAGTACACCGACGATACGGCCCGCGCCGCCATCCAGAAGTATCTCGAGCTCGGCGACAAGTTCTGGATGCTCATCGCCATGGGCCTCTAGGAGTCAGTCTTACAGCGCGTACTTGTAGAGGTTCAGGCCGGCCGGGAGCTTGACCTTCTCCCTGTAGATATCCCAGTAATAGGCTTTGGCCTCGGCCAGCTTCGCGTAGAGCGGGTGCCCGGTGTCGGGGACATGGACGGCCGAGATCGCGTTCTTCTCGTCAACGCAGACGAGCTTCTGACAGCGGTTCATGATGCCGGCCGTGCCGATGCTCGCGGCGACGACGAGGTCCCGGTCTTTGACCCGGGAGATGAGCTCGCCGTAGGTGACCTGACGCTCCTCGACCTTGACGCCCATGTCCCGCAGGATGGCCACCATGCCCTGGATCGTGACCGAGGGCAGGATGAGCTCGCTCTCGGGGATCTTGACGATCGTCCCGTCCCGGAGGCCGAACAGGCAGCATGACGAATCCCACTCGGTGATGGTGCGTTCGGCCAGGGGGAGATGCGTCTTGTCATCGAGAAACAGGGCGGCTGCCGCCTTCGGATCGACGTCCTTGGCCGCTTCGAGAGCCTTGAGGCTGACGAGATAGTTGACGCCGAGCTTGAGCCAGCCGGTCTTGTTCAGGCCGACGGCCCTGACCAGGTGGGGGATGACGACGCCGGTGAACGGCTCGCCGAGATAATCATCGTAGCTGCAGAAGATGGCCCGGACGGCGGGCTGTCCGGGGAAAGTGACCCCCATCGATTGCTCTTCGTCGACCGTGAACGGCCTGAGGTAGCCCTGGAGCCCCTTCTCGGCCATCTCCGCGAGGAAGGGGCGGATCGCCGGGTCCTTGAAATACTGGTGGATGATGATGGTCTCGAGCTCATCGACCGAAGGGATGATGTCGGCCTGGGCCTTGCTGAGATTGAAGGCCATGCCGCGGCGGAACCTTTCCAGGTTCTTGTGCCAATTGAGAAAGTTGACTTCGAGCTTCCCCGCGGCGCCCTTCCGGCAGAAGAAGCGGACGCCTTCAAAACAAAGGAACGTGGCGTAGAAGATCGACCGGCAGACGCCGAAGACCTTGGCGTCGGGCTCGAGTATGCCGAACTGCTTTCCGGGAAGGAGATAGCGCATCTGCCGCGGGGCCCATTTCACGCCTTCGAATTTGGCCATCGATAGTCCTCCTTGATCGGGATCCGCCCGGCTACTTGACGACCGGCTTCAAGTGCTCGATGAAGTATTCGACCCGCGAGGCCGGATAGCGGGCGAATCCGATGCCGTGCTGCTGCTCGGGGTAGATCATCAAGTCGAACGTCTTGTTCTCCTTGAGCAGAGCCTGGACGAGCTCGATCGTGTTGCAGGGATGGACGTTGTCGTCGACCGTGCCGTGGTTGATGTAGAGCTTGCCCTTGAGGGCCTTGGCGTAGGTCAGGCAAGAGGCCTTTTCGTAGCCGTCGGGGTTGTCCTGGGGCCGGCGCATGTAGCGCTCCGTGTAGATCGAATCGTAGTTCCGCCAGTCGGTGACCGGCGCCCCGGCGACGCCGACCTGGAAGACGTCGGGGGCCTTGAGCAGGGCCAGGCAGGTGAAGTAGCCGCCGTAGGAATGGCCGGTGATGCCGACGCGCGTCGTGTCGACGTAGGGCCGCTGGCCCAGGGCCTTGACGAAGGCGACGTGGTCCTCGAGCTCGACCTGGCCGAGCTTCATGTAATGGAGGTTCTGGAAAGCCTTGCCCCGGCCCGAGACGCCGCGATAATCGCAGACGGCGACCAGGAAGCCGAGCTGGGCCAGGGCCTGGCTGCCGTCGGTCATCTTATAGGAGTTGCTGACGCCCTTCGAGCCGGGCCCGCCGTAGATCGAAAGGATGAGCGGGTACTTGTCGTTGGCGTCGAAATGGGCCGGGAAGTAGAGCAGGCCGTCGAGGTCATATTGACCGTCGGCCGACTTGAACAGGAAGTGCTCCGGCTTGATCAGCTTGAGGTCCAGGAATTCCTGGGTCGGCGTGCCGGCGTTGAGGACCCGGAGCACCTTGCCGTCGGCCTGATAGAGGGTCGACTTCGCGGGTTGGTCGTAGCTCGAGAAAGAATCCGTGTAGTAATCGAAAGTGGGCGAGAGGCTGGTCCTGTGCGAACCGGGCTCCTTGGTCATCCGGGCGAACCCGGACCCGTCGAGCTTGACCCTGTAGGCGTGGCTTTCGGTGCCGTTCGCCTCGAATCCGCCGAAATAGACGATCCCCCTGGCCTCATCGACGCCCTGGATCGACTGGACGGGGAGCTTGGCGCTCGTCAGCTGCTTGAGGAGCTTTCCCGTGGCCAGGTCATAGAGGTAGATCTCGCGCCAGCCGCTCCGCTCCGACGTCCAGAGAAAGCGCTGGTTGTCTTTCAGAAAAATGAGATCGGTCGATTCGTCGATGTAGCAGGGGTCGGTGTCGGTCAAGAACAGCCGCGTCTTGCCCGTGGCCGGATCGGCCGCGTAGAGCTCGATCTTGTTCTGGAGCCGGTTGAGGCGGTGGTAGGTGAATTCCCGGCCGTCATTGGTCCACTTGCCCCGATAGAGATAGACGTCCGGGTCGTCGCCCGTATCCAGGCGGATGAGCTTCTTCGCCGCGATGTCGGCGATGAACAGCCGGACGATCGGGTTGTTCGCGCCCGGCACCGGGTATCCCTGGAGCTCGTAACGCGGCATGGGGGCGACGTCATGGACGATGGGGTACTTGGCCACCGGGCTCTCGTCGAACTGCATGAAGGCGATCTTCGTCGAGTCGGGCGACCACCAGAAGGCCTCGTATTGTCCCAGCTCTTCCGGGTAGACCCAATCGGGGTAGCCGTTGCGGAAGTCTTCGGTCCCGTCTGAGGTCAGGGCCGTCTCGGCGCCGTCCATGTCCTTGATGTAGAGGTTGTAGCCGCGCGTGAAGGCGCGGTATTTGAGGTCGGGCGAGAGGACGTCGCCGTAGGACCGGCCGCGGACGCCGGTGAGGGACCGTTCCGGCTCATAAGAGTTCAACTTGGCTGTCGCGAGGTCGTAGATGAAGACCTTGTTGAAGGCCTGGAACTGGATCTTCTTGCCGTCGTCGAGGTACTGGAAGCGGTTGAAGACGAGCTTGACCTCCTGGCGGCCGGTCATGGCGTTGACCGCGGCCAGGAGCTTGGCCTCGTCGAAGAGGGGCGTCTTCTCGCCGGTGAGGATGTCGGTCCGCTTGAACGTGCCGTCCTCGAAGGCATATGAGCCCTTGCCGTCGGGGGTCCAGGCGATGCCGCCGCCGGGGCCGCCGCCGGGCCCGCCCATCATCCTGCGGCCGTCTCGCTGGAGCTTCTCGTAGAGGGCCTTGCCGATGATCTTTTCCTGGGGCAGGGCCTGTCCGACGAAGATGACGACAACGAGCAGGCTGGCGAGGGCCGCCAGTCTCGAATTCCTTCTCATGGTGTGACTCCTTGATCGTGCCGGTTGTTTGACCTTCGAACCCGGTTCTTTAAAGAGAAGCCATATTCTAGGCATTCCGCGGGGTTTCTTCAATCCTTTTCGAGCTTGGTCAGGGCCTCGAGAAAAAGGTCGGCCGTGGCGGCGTTGTCGTAATGGGCGAAGCTCGCCCGGCAGATGCCTTCCGGGCGGGCGAGATGCCGGACGACGGCCGCCGAGTAATGGTTGCCGTCGGCGATCTGGATCGCGGACTGCGCCCAGAGCCTTCGTTTGGCCTCGGTCGCGGCGAGGCCTCCGACATCGAAGGCGAAGGTCGGGACGCGCTCCCGGGCGCGGGCCGGGTCGGCCAGGCCGAACAGCCGGAAACAGGGCAGGCGGAGGTCCCGGAAGCCCTCCAGCACCCGGCGGGTGATCGTCATTTCGTATTCGGCGATCGAGGCCATGGCGGAGCGGAATTTCGAGGGCCGGTCGGGAAAGACCTGATGAGGGCCGGCCGCGAGATCGGCCAGCCAAAGCAGATAATCCAAGGCCGCTCCGAGGGCCGCGATCGAGGCGTTGTTGAGCATGCCCATCTCGAACTTGCCGGGCAAGGCCGCTTTGTTGGTCTCGACGCGATAGGGCCGGAGCCGCTCGAGGATCTCCTCGCGTCCCCAGAGGACGCCCAGCATCGGGCCGAAGACCTTGTAGCCCGAGAAGACGAGGAAATCGAGGCAGCTCGCCCGGACGTCGAGAACGCCGTGCGGAGCCTGATGGACGGCGTCGACGGCCACGAGACAGGCGGGCGCCTTGTCGCGCGCCGCGGCCGCGAGCTCTTTCAGGGGCGCCAGGGAGCCGTTCCCGTTCGAGGCCGAGGTCACGGCGACGAGCCCGGTCCGGGCGTCGACGAGCGACAGGAGATGCGGCAGGTCGAGCGTCCCGTCGCTTGTGAGCCGGGCCCGGCGGATCTCGAGACCCCGGCCTTCACCGAAGACGGTTTCCCAGGGGGAAACGTTGGCCATGTGGTCGAGGTCCGTGACGACGAGGTTCGCCGACGGTTCGATGACCCCGCGGAGTGCGAAGGCCAGGTCGAAGAGGGCCGCGGTGGACGACTGGTGGAAGCTGATCTCGCGGCCGGAGCGGGCGTGGAGGAAATCGGCGATGAGATCGCGCACCCGGGCGTGCAGGGCGGCGGTCTCGGCTTCCCCGGGGACGACGACGCCCGGCATGGGGTTGAGCCGGCCCTGGGCGTTCCGGGCGGCTTCGGCGGCCGTGTCGACCGTCAGGCTTCCTGCGCCCGTATTGAGGTAGATCCGCGGATGGCCCTGCGAATCGTGATCGATCATCGGGAACCGGGCCCGGATCCGGGGGTTCAGGGCTTCGAGTGGATCAATGAGGTCGCTGTCGGTCATGGTGTCACCTTCGTCCGGACAAAACACTCTATTCCAATCCCCCCCTGAATTCAACCGGGTTGACATGTCGCGGCGGGATGAATTCTAATGCTCCGAGAGGAGAGTGGATATGAAGAAGATCGGCGCGATCTTGGCCTTGACCATCGTCATTCTGGGCTGCGGGAGCTCATGCAAGAAGGAGGCGCCGGCGGCCGCGTGGGCGCCGGTGACGGGGCGGATCATGACCCGCTGGGCGGCCGAGGTCCGGCCGGATCTCGTTCTTCCCGAATATCCCCGGCCGATGATGGTCCGGGAAAGATGGCTCAGCCTCAACGGCCTCTGGGATTACGCGATTACGGCCAAGGCCGCCGCTCGGCCTGAAGTCTGGGACGGCGCCATCCTCGTCCCGTTCGCCGTCGAGTCGGCGCTGTCGGGCGTCGGCAAGCCGGTCGGGTCGGCCAAGGCCCTTTGGTATCGCCGGATTGTCAGAATTCCCAAGGGCTGGCGCGGCGGCCGGATTCTCCTTCATTTCGGCGCCGTGGATTGGGAGAGCACGGTCTGGGTCAACGGCCACGAGGCCGGAACCCACCGCGGCGGCTACGACCCCTTCACCTATGACGTCACCGACGCTTTGAAGAGGGGGGCCAAGCAGGAGCTCGTCCTGCGCGTTTTCGATCCGACCGACGACGACAACAGCGGCATCGCCCGCGGCAAGCAGGTCATGAAACCGCACGGCATCTTTTACACCGCCGTGACGGGGATCTGGCAAACGGCCTGGCTCGAGCCCGTTCCGGCCGCCCACATTGCCGGGATCAAGACGACGCCCGATCTCGACAGGGCGACTCTGACGATCGAGCCCGAGATCACCGGGGCCGGTCCCGGGACGATGGTCTCCGTGACCGTCAGCCGGGGCCAGGCCGTGGTCGCCCAAGGCGAGGCCGGTGCAGGCGCCCCGATCGCCCTCGAGATACGGAATCCGGCGCTCTGGTCGCCCGGCGATCCCGCTCTCTATGACCTCAAGGTCGGCCTCAAACAAGGAGGCCGGGCCGTCGACGAGGTCGGGAGCTACGCCGGGATGCGCAAGATCGCCTTGGGCAAGGATGATCGCGGCTTCATCCGGCTCTTCCTGAACAACGCGCCTCTCTTCGAATTGGGGCCGCTCGATCAGGGCTGGTGGCCCGACGGACTGTACACGGCGCCGACGGACTCCGCTCTCCGTTCCGACATCGAAACGATCAAAGCCCTGGGCATGAACATGCTCCGCAAGCACGTCAAGGTCGAGCCGGAGCGCCTTTACTACTGGTGCGACAGGCTGGGCCTTCTCGTCTGGCAGGATATGCCGAGCGCCCTCTTTGAAAGGGACGCCATGGCGGCGGACGCCCTGGCCGCGAGGGACACGCAGTTCGAATCGGAATGGAAGGCCGTCATGGACGCGCGCTCGAACCACCCCTCGATCGTCATGTGGGTGCCGTTCAACGAGGGCTGGGGCCAGTACGATACGGAACGGATCACGGCCTGGACGAAGGCCTACGACCCGACCCGCCCGGTCGACAATGCCAGCGGCTGGACCGACAAAGGCGTCGGCGACGTCAGCGATATCCACGTCTATCCCGGACCGGACATGCCGCCGCTCGAGGACAAGAGAGCCGCCGTCCTGGGCGAATTCGGCGGCCTCGGGCTTCCGCTGACCGGGCACCTTTGGCAGGCCGGGGGCAACTGGGGCTATCGCAATTTCGATGACACCAAGGTCTACGAGTCGCGCTACGCCGACCTCATCAAGAACCTCTATCCGCTGGCGGACAAGGGCCTGGCGGCGGCCGTCTACACCCAAACCTCGGACTGCGAGGGCGAGGTCAACGGCCTCATGACCTATGACCGCGCGGTGATCAAGCTCGACCCGGCCAGGTTCTCGACGCTCAACCGCGGCTTCCTCCCGCCGAGCTTCGTCGCCGATCAGACGCTTTTCGTCGGGCCCTCATTCGTGGTCGAGCTGGCCGTGCGGCCGGGGCCGACGATCCGCTTTACCGTCGACGGATCGGAGCCGGGACCTGAGGCCGCCCTCTACGACAAGCCCATCGTCATCACCGGGGAAACGACGGTCAAGGCCCGCGCCTTCTGGCCCGACGGCGTCTCCAGCCTGGTCGAGAGCCGGACCTTCAAGCCGGCCGAGCCCTTCGCCGCGTCGGCGGTCGCTCCCGCGGCCAGGGGCCTGGCTTACGAGTATTTCGGGGGCCGGTTCGAGAAGATGCCGGATTTCGCGGCTCTAACGGCCTCCGGGACGGGAACGGCGCCGAGGCCTGACGCCGCGGTCGCCGGCGGTAAGGACGAATTCGCCTTGCGATTCCGCGGTTCTATCCGCGCCCCGAGGACCGGAGTTTATGTTTTCTACCTCAGCTCGGACGACGGCAGCGGACTTTCGGTCGCGGGCCGGAGGATCATCGTCAATGACGGCGTCCACGGCCTGGCCGAGGAGAAGGCCGAGATCGCCCTCGAAGCGGGCTGGCACGCGATCGAGGTCGACTATTTTCAGGTGGACGGGGACAAGGGGCTGGAGCTCGCCTGGCGAGGGCCGGGATTTCCCAAGAGCCGGGTCCCGGACTCGTCCTTCCGCCGATGAGGTCTCGTCCGCCGCTATTTCTGCCGGCCGCCCCTGGCGGCCCAATCCGAGAAGGCCTGCCACTCGGAGATCATGGTGATGTTCTCCGAGCGGGCGGCCTCCAGGAACCAGGCCAGAAAGGCCTCTCGTGTCCCGTCCCAGGGCCACGTCTTCCCGGCGCGCCGCGCCTCTTCCCTGAGCTCATCCCAACGCGTGAGAACCGTATAGGCGACGGGCAGGCTGGCCCGCTTGACACGGCGTCCGTATTCGGCCGAGCGGCGGGCGTTCCTGCGGGCGGATCCAAGAGTCTTCCACGACCGCGCCAGGGTGTCGAAAGACAGGAACTTGGCGTCGGCGGAGTGAATAGCAGCCCAGGGCATCTCCCGTCTTCGCCAGGGCCTGCTCGAGCCCCTCGAGATAATCATCCATGGGCCCGGCCGCCGGGCCGTAGTAGCCGGCCAGGAAGTCCTCACGAAGCCTCTCCTCATCGAGGCTGGGATCCCAAAGAAGCTTGGCCAGCACCCAGGCCCTGAGCTCGGCCATCTCGGAACCCCAGGACTGATAGGCGCCCTGTTCGAAGATCCCGCGGACGTTCCGGTCGACGAAGAGGCGGATATTCGGGGCGAGAACGCCGTAGTTCGGGTGGGGCTGGACATAGTGCGAGAAATTCGTCGTGTAGTCCCAGACGTAGAGCCGCCCGGCGATCTTCGACCAGCCGTCGAGGTCGTCGAAGAAGGCCTTGTTGCGCGGATCGTCGAGGGGCCGGCCGAACGAGCATTCGATGCTGCAGAGGCGGACGATGACGCTCGGCCGGGGGCGGGCGAGCAGCGGCGGCTTCCGGGTGTACTGGTAGGCCAGGGTGTCGATGGCCAGGGCGGGGAACTCGGGCTCGATGTCGGCCGCGACCGCGTTGACGAAGCGAAGGAGCGACCCGGACGGACCGCCCTCCTCCTCGTCGATGGCCCGGCACTTCGGGCAGGAGCAGTTGCCGAAGCAGTCGTTCTGGGAGACCGAGGCGATCGTGGCCTCCGGATTTCTCCGAAGACGGTCTTTCAGGTTCTTGACGAGCTCCCGCCTCATCTCCTCGTTGCTCAGGCAGAGCTGGGCGTTCTCGAACGTCCGCCGGCCGCCGATCTCGCTGAACCACTCCGGATGCGCCGCGAAATACTTCTCCGGCGGGATGAGGGAATAGAACGTGTGGACGAATCCCTCGTAGACCTGGCGGCCGCCGCGGAGAGCGTCGCCTCCGGCCCTCGTCCCGTTGGCCTTGTTGCGGGCGGCCCAGACTTCATCGAAGGCGACATACCAATAGGGCTCACGGTATTCGAGCGGCGGCCTGTACCGGAGGGAGACGCTGCCGATCGAAAGCGAGGGCTTCCAGGGGATGCGGCTGGCCGTCCCGGTCCACCAGCGGCATCCGACGACGTCTTCGAGGAAGGTGTAGACGGCGTAGAGCGTGCCGCGGGGACCGCCGCCGGCCAGAACCAGGTCGCCGCCGGCCGAGCGGACGACGATCTCCTCCGGGGCCAGGCCGGAGCCGGCCAGGTCCGAAGCCGCCCATCGCGCGGCGGAAAGGCCGACGAGCAGGCGGCCCCCGGCCGGGCCGGGGTCTTCGACGACCGGGAACGTCGCCCCGGTGACGATGTGGAGGAACAGGGCCAGCTCCTGGGCGGCGAACCTCTCGGTCTCCGACGCCCCGGGCGCGACGACGACGCGGGCCGCGGACCGTCCGCGGACGGCCAGCTTCATCCCGGCCCAGGCGGGGCCGGCGGCGATCGATGCGAGGGCCCAAACGGTCAACGATGCCCTGATAAAGGACCTGGATCTGGAATTCATGGGCGCATTCTAGCACACAAGGTTCATTCACGGTGAGGGCTCGTAGCGGCGGGACAACCCGGCTATAATAGCGGTCATGGCGGGCCAGGCCCGCGAGGAGGAGCCCCTTGAGCAGCGAAGCCTACGTCATCATCAAGCAGAATGAATTCATGAGGAAGTTCCGGCAGGCCGGAGCGACCGACCCGTCCAAGGCCAAGCCGCTGGCCGATCTCGGCGTCAAGCCGGGCCGGATCTTTCAGAGAATGCAGGACAAGGACGTCTTCCGGCCGGGACGGGCGCCCGAAACGTTCTATATGGACGCGAGCTCGGCGGAGGAATTCGTCGACGCCAGGCGCCGGCGGACCTTTTACACGCTGCTGCTGATCCTCATCGTCGCGGCCGTCATGTTCTTCCTGGGCCGCAAGTAGCTCAGTAGCCCAGCCTGAGCGCCGAGGGCTTGGCGCCTTCCGCGAACGAGTAGGGGAGGCGGGCCTTGCGGAAGTCGTTCCTCTCGAGAAGAATGTCCTTCGTTCCTTCGCCTGTGATCAGCAGGAACGTGCCCGTTCCGTCGGTCGCGCGACAGTTGCGGATGACGCCATAATCGACCTGGTTCAGCAGCATGGCCGGGGCCTTCTCGGCTCCGGGCGCTTGGCCGGCCGCGATCCCGTCAAGAGTGACGCCTTGGACCTCGTCCAGGGCCAGGGCGCTCTGCCACTTTTCCGAGGGCGGCCCCTCCCAGACGATCTCGACGTCCTTGAGGCTCAGGTTGCGGGCCTGCTTGAAGACGAGGCCGTGGACGGCCTTGTCGTAGGCCGCGTCGGGGTCGTGGGCGACCGTGAGCTTGACGTTCTCGAAGGAGACGCCGTCGAGCCAGGAATCGGGATGCCCGTTGCAGACGCTCGAGCCGTAGCCCCGGGCGATGACGTTCTGGATCTTGACGTTGCGGATCGCGCCGGCCGGCCGGTCCTTTTCGGGCGGCCAGTTGGCGTGGACCTCGCTCCTCTTTTTGATGTTGAAGTGGAAGGGCTCGCCGTCCCCCCACCAGAACCATTCGTGCCGGACGGTCTCGATCGTCAGGTTCGACAGGACGACGTTCTCGACGGCCCCCCCGTCGAAGGTCATGAAGGCGATGCCCCGGTTCGACTTGGTGATGACGCAGTTGTCGATGGTGACGTTGCGGATGCCGGCGATGTTGCCGTCGCAGAACTTGACGGCGCTCGAAGCCGAGCTCAGGCGGCAATTCGTCACGGTGATGTTCTCGCAGGGCTTGGCCGGGCCGAACCAGTCCATGGAATAGAAGACAAGGGCGTCGTCGCCAGTCTCGATGGTGCAGTTGGAGATGCGCACGTCCTTGCAGCCGTCGGGATCGATGCCGTCGGCCCAAACGCCGTCCTTGAGGCTCGTTCGGATCGAGACGCCGTCGATGACCAGGCGCTCGCACTGGACCGGGTGCATGGTCCAGGACGGGGAATCCACGAACGAGACGCCGGCGATGCGGACATCGGTGCAGCGGAGAAGGAGGACCATTTTGCCGGTCTGGTCGGGTTTCGGGAACGAGCGCATGAGCGGCAGGCCGAGCTTCTCCATCTCGATCTGGTTCGAGCGGATAAAGTCGTCCTCGTGGTCGCCCTTGAGGCGGCGGTCGTAGGCGCCCTCGCCGTCGAAGACGCCGCGGCCTTCGATGGTCACGTCGGTGAGGTCCTCGCCGTAGAGGAGGGCGTCTTTGTCGAAACGGGACTTGTCGTGCAGAGAATAGACCGTGGCCCCGGCTTCGACGAAGAGGCGGACGTGACTGCGGAGATGGATCGTGCCGCTCGTGTACCGGCCGGGAGGGATGAAGACGGTGCCGCCGCCGGCTCCGGCGCAGGCGTCGATGGCTCTCTGGATGGCTTCCTGGGCCAGGTCCTCTTTGATCCCGGTCGCTCCGTAATCCTTGACGTTGAAGACCAGGCGCGAGGGCAGGGGTCCCGCGGATTCCGGCTTCTTGCAGGACGGCGCCAGAACCAGGGCGCCGGTGACGATAATGGCCATGACGGAAGCTTTCGACATCGCGTCCTCCCTCGACGGGACATTACCACGACCTTCGCCCCGTTGGCAACGGCCGGGTTCGCTTTCGTCACGGTTGCCTGATCCTCGCCCTTGGGCTAGAATCCCCCGCAGGACCGGCGGCGAGGCCCGGGCCGCATCCGAGATCAGACGGGAGAAGGACCATGCGCAGACGACAAGCGTTGAGGGACCTCTTGTCCGGCGGAGCCGCCTCCGGAGCTTTGGCCGCGCTCGGCGCCAGGTCCGCCGCCGGAGCGGCCCAGCCCCTCGCCGGCCGGGAAGGGCTTGTCGAGAAGGTCAAGATGTCCATGCTGGCCATGCAGCGGGAGGCCTGGGAGCAGGGCGTGGCCATGCAGTCGCTCCTCGAATGGGGCGACCGCGACCTGGTCATCCGGATGGCCCAGGGGCCATGCTGCGCATCTATCCGGACGGCCGCCTGGGGATGGTCTCCGACAATCACGGCGTCACCGACCCGGCCGCCAACGGCGAGGGCGTCCTCTTCGCGGCCAAGGCGACGGGGGACCTGTTGTTCAAGGACGGCGCCGCCCTCATGCTCGAATATCTGATGAAGAGAGCCCCGCGGACGGCCGACGGAACGCTCTATCACATCGATGACAAGCCCCAGGTCTGGATCGACTCGATGTACATGGCTCCGCCGTTCCTGGCCGTGGCCGGCGTGCCCGGCGAGGCGGTGAAGCAGATCGAGGGTATTCGGCGCATCCTCTGGAACAAATCGGCCAAGCTCTTCTCCCATATCTGGGACGATGGCAAGAAGGCCTTCGAGCGGCAGGCTTTTTGGGGCGTCGGCAACGGCTGGGCCGCGGCCGGCATGACCCGGGTCATCGGGGCCCTGCCCCCGGGCATGACGGGCGAGAAGAAGCGACTCGTGGGCTACGTCCGCGAGGTCCTCGACGGCTGCCTCGGGCGCCGCCGTTCCGACGGCTTCTTCCACGACGTCGTCGACGATCCGAAGTCGTTCGTCGAGACGAACCTGTGCCAGATGCTTTCCTATACGATCTTCCGCGGGGCCAAGGGCGGGTGGCTCCCGAAATCTTATCTCAAGGAGGCGGAGATCATGCGCCGGGCGGCCTCGAGCAAAGTCGACGCTCTCGGGTATGTCCGCGACGTCTGCGGCTCGCCGACCTTCGACAAGCCCGGCATTGCCACCGAGGGCCAGGCCTTCTTCATCCTCATGGAAGCGGCGGCGAGGGACATCGGAGCCTGATGCGATGGGGGACATGTTCCGGCATCTTCCGTTGGACAAGGCCCGTCCGGATGCCGGGCGGTTCATCGACGTCATCATGGGCCGGGCGCGGAGCGAGCGTCCCCCTCTGGTCGAATATCTGATCGACGAGGCCGTGCGCAAGCCGATCACGACCGGGCTCTTGGGCCGGGCCTGGATCGACCCGGCCCCCGGAGACCGGGCCGGATCGGAGGCCTACCTCGACAACTTCATCGCCTTCTGGCTTGGTCTCGGCTACGATTTCGTGCGCTTCGAGGAGTCCCTTCCGTTCGTCGAGAACGAAGTGGTCGGGGCCGACGCCAGTCAGACCGGCGGGATGCGCCGCTGGCGCGATATGCGGCGGGGCTCGATCGCCACGTGGGAGGATTTCGAGCGCTACCCCTGGCCCTCGGTCGCCCCGGAAAGCCTGGCCCGTTATGAATACCTGGCGACGCACCTGCCCGAAGGGATGGGACTCGTCGCCTGCCACGCCGGAGGGATGTACGAGCACCTGGCCGCGATCTTCTCATATGAGGGCTTGTGCTTCGCCCTCCATGACCAGCCGGACCTCGTCGCCGCCGTGGCCGGACGCCTGGGCGAGATCATGCTGAAGTTCTATGGCCGGCTGGTCGAGCTTCCGGGGCTCGTCGCCGTCTTTCCCGGCGACGACATGGGCTTCCGGTCGGCCACCCTCATCCCGCCCGATGCCCTGCGCCGCTATACCTTGCCCTGGCACACCCGTTTCGCCCGCCTGGCCCATGAGCACGGGCTGCCCTATTTCCTGCACTCCTGCGGCAACCTCACGGCGATCATGGACGACCTCATCGGCGATGTCGGGATCGACGCCAAACACTCGTACGAGAACGCGATCATGCCGGTCGCGGAATTCCAGTCCGTCTACGGCCGCCGCATCGGGGTGCTCGGCGGGGTGGACATCGACGTGCTCGGGCGCTCTTCGCCGGACGGCGTGCGGGCCGAGGTTCGCCGGACGATCGACGTCTGCCATCCGCGGGGACGCTTCGCGATCGGATCCGGGAACTCGATCCCGAGCTACATCCCGGTCGAGAACTATCTGGCCATGATCGACGAGGCGCTTCGTTGAACACGTCGAAACTGGTTCTCAGGCTGGTCATTCTCGGCCTCTATGGTCCGGCCCTCCTGATCTTCTCATCGGGAGACGCCGGATGGATCGGAGGTTGGGCCTATTCGGGCTTCGCTCTCGCCTACACGGTCCTCGGACGGCTGGCGCTTTTTGCCAGGAACCCGGGTCTGGCCGAGGAGCGCGCGGCGGGGTTCGGCCGGACCGACGTCGAACCCTGGGACCGGAAGATCGTTCCCTGGATCGGCCTTATCCTGCCGACCCTGACCATGGTCGCGGCGGGATTGGACCACAGGCTCGGCGGGGCGCCGCACTTTCCCGTCTGGGTCCGGGCGTCCTCGGCCGTGCCGATGATCGCCGGCGCCCTTCTGGGACTATGGGCCGCGCTGAAGAATCCGTTCTTCTCTTCGGTCGTCCGCCTGCAGACGGACCGCGGCCAGATTGTCGTGGCATCGGGGCCCTATCGCGTCATCCGTCACCCGGGGTATGCAGGCACGGTCGCGTTCAATCTCTTTACGCCCCTGGTGCTGGGCTCGTCCTGGGCGCTGGTCCCGGCGGGGCTTATCGTTTTTTTGACCCTTCTTCGGACCCGTCTCGAGGACCGGATGCTGCGGGAAAAGCTGGCCGGGTATCGAGACTATGCCGCCCGGACTCGGTATCGCGTCGTGCCGGGTCTTTGGTAATCTCTACCGCTTCTTCGTGAGCTCGGCGCAGCGGATGCCGCGGGGGTTGAAGCATCTGTTGCAGGAGATGCACTCCGATCCGGCGGCCAGGCCTTCGCGAAAGTGTTTCACCAGGAAGGGGTCGCGGATGAAGGGGCGGCTCAGGGAGACGAGATCGGCGCGGCCCTCCTCGATGATCTTCTCGGCCACGGCCAGGGTGCGGATGCCGCCAAGGCCGAAGACCGGGACCCCGACCGCCTGCTTGATCCGGGCGGCGTTCTCGACGAAGTAGCCCTCTTCGGCCTGGCTTCTCAGCCCCGTCCAGACCGAGCCGCGGCCGGCCTCGGCCATGCCGCCGCTCACCTCGATCCCATCGATGCCGCCGGCCTCGAGCATGCGGGCGATGCGGACCGCGTCCTCGACGGTCAGGCCGCCGTCCAGGAAATCCGTCGAATTCAGCTTGACGATGACCGGGAAGTCGCGGCCGCACGAATCCTTGACGCCGCGAAGGACCTCGAGAAGGACGCGGGCCCTGTTCTCGACCGGTCCGCCCCACTCGTCCGTCCGGCGGTTGGTATGGGGGGAGAGGAAGCTCGAGATGAGATAGCCGTGGGCGGCGTGGAGTTGGACGCCGTCGAATCGCGCTTGTTTGGCCCGGCCGGCGGCCGCGACAAAATCCGCGATGAGGGCGCGGATCTCTTCGCCCGTGAGCTCGCGCGGCATGACCTTGGACACGGGGTCGTAGACGGCGGAAGGGGAGACCGGGACGCAGCCGCAGAGCCGTGTCTTGGTCTGACGGCCTGCGTGAGCGATCTGGAGGAAGATGCGGGACGGGTACCGGTGGACGGCGACAGGAACGCGGGCCAGGCCATCGATGAAGCGGTCGTCATAGACCGCGGTCTGGCGCGGACTGGCTTTTCCCGAACGCTGGACAAAGGCGTGGCCGGTGATGATCAGGCCGACTTCGCCTTCGGCCAGGCGGCGATAGAGCTCGACCTGGCTCGCGGAGACGTTCCCTTCGTCGTCGGCCATGTATTCGTGGGTGGCCGAGCGGACGAAGCGGTTGGCGACGGTGATGGAGCCGATCTTGACGGGCGTGAACAGGATGCTCATGGGCCCATTCTAGCCGAATCCGGCGGGGGAGAATAGCCCGGCTTGCGCCTCGCCGGCCTTTGGTCTATTGTGTCTGCTGAGCGAACGCGACGGAGAGGAGGACGGTCGTGCCGGTGGCCGAGATCGAGCGCAAGGTTCTCGAAGCCCTGGGCGGCCTCGGCATTCCATATGTCCGCCATGAGCATCCCCCCGTCGCCACGGTCGAAGAGGCTGAGAAGCACTGGGCCGGCCTCAAGGGCACGCACTGCAAGAACCTCTTCCTCCGCAATTACAAAGGGAACCGGCATTATCTCGTCATCGCGCCCGTCACCCGCGGCATCGACCTCAAGCGCCTCACGGCCGAGCTCGATGAGGACCGGCTGAGCTTCGCCTCGGAGGAGCGGCTGAAGCGCTGGCTCGGCGTCGAGCCGGGTTCCGTCTCCCCGTTCGGCCTCGTCAACGACGAGACCCATCACGTCCAGGTCGTCTGCGACGTCGCCCTCAAATCGAGCTCCGCCCTGGGCTTCCACCCCAATGTCAACACGGCCACGCTCGAGATCGCTTTGGCCGATTTCGAAAGATTCCTGGCCTCGCGCGGCAATACCGTCCGCTGGCTGGAGCTCTGAACTCATGGAGGTCAAGATGAGAACATTCGTCTGCTTCGGCATTCTCGCCCTGGCGACTCTTTCCGCGCAGGCTTCGATCCAGGAAAGAACCGAACCCGAGCACGTCACCGTCCAGCATATCCTTATCGCGTTCAAGGGCTCGCTGCCCAACGATCAGACGGTGACCCGGAGCCAGGCCGATGCGGAGAAGCTGGCCCTTCGGATCTTCGAGAGGGCCAAGGCCGGGGAGGACTTCGACGCCATGGTCAAGACCTATACCAACGATTCCTATCCGGGGATCTACAAGATGTCGAATCGGGATGTCCAGCCCGATCGCTCGAAGGGCGAGTTCTCCCGGACAGGGATGGTCAAGGCTTTCGGCGACGTCAGCTTCGGACTCGAGGTCGGAGGAGTGGGTTTGGCCGTCTATGATCCGGCGACGAGTAAGTACGGCTGGCATATCATCAAGCGTCTTGAGTGACAGGCCGACCCGGAGAGAACTCGCATGCGCCGCAGGTCCCTTTTAATCGCCGGGCTTCTCCTGGCCACGGCCGCCTTTTCGGCCGTCCCGAAGGTCCAGATCGCCGAACCCCGGACCGCCTTCGCCCCGTTCGAGTACGTCTGCCGCAGGGCGGCCGGCCCGATCAAGGTCGACGGCCGGCTGGACGAAGCCTCCTGGGCCGATGCCGACTGGACCGAAGTTTTCGGTGACATCGAGGGCCCGGCTAAACCCGCGCCGCGCTTCAGGACCCGCGCCCAGATGCTCTGGGACGACCAGTACCTTTATATCGCCGCCTACCTTGAAGAGCCCCACATCTGGGCCACGCTGACCGCAAGGGATTCCATCATCTTCCAGGACAACGACTTCGAGGTCTTCATCGACCCCGACGGCGACACCCACGACTATTACGAGCTGGAGATGAACGCCCTGAATACGGTTTGGGACCTCCTGCTCGTCAAACCCTATCGCGACGGCGGCCCGGCGGTCCACGCCTGGGACATCCAGGGGCTCAAGACCGGCGTCCAGGTCCTGGGCACTCTGAACGACCCCTCCGACCGCGACAAGGCCTGGACGGTCGAGATCGCCATGCCCTTCGCCGTGCTCAAGGAGTGCATTCCGGGCAAACCGGAGCACCCCGGGGCGGGGGACCAGTGGCGGGTCAATTTTTCGCGGGTCGAATACCGCGTGGACGTCCAAAACGGCGCCTATGCCAAAGCCAAAGACCCCGGCACGGGCCAGCCTCTGCCCGAAGACAACTGGACCTGGACCCCGCAGGGGGTCATCAACATCCACTACCCCGAGATGTGGGGATTCGTCCAGTTCTCGTCGAAGCTCCCGGGCAAGGGCAGCGAAAAATTCGACCGCCGGCCCGAAGAAAAAGTGAAGTGGGCCCTGCGCCGGCTCTATTACGCCGAGCGGGCCCGTTCTTTTGAAAAGTCGGCCTTCAGCACCGACCTCGGGGCCCTCGGCCTCAAGGGCGAGGGGGCCCTGCGGGTCAAGGGCTGGTCCTATCCGCCCGTCCTCCAGACGACGGCCAGCCTGTTCGAGGCGATCTACACGGCCAAGAACGGCGAGAGCTGGCACATCCGGGAGGACGGGCTCGTTTGGAAGGACGCGCCGGCCCAGGCGGCCGTCAAATGAAAACGGAGCCTCTCATGCGCAAGTTCGCAGGTTCGATCATCCTCGCCGTTCTCGCCTTCGCGGCCGCCGATCCGCTGGCCGGGGCGGCCCTGCCGGCCGCCAAGCCGGAGAGTGTGGGCATGTCCTCGCCGCAGCTGGCCTTCCTCGACAAGATCGTCGCTGAGGCCGTCGCCAGGAAGGATTTCCCCGGCGCCGTCCTCCTCGTCGCGCATGATGGTCGAGTCGTCTATCGCAAGGCCTTCGGCCTGTCCCAGCTCGTTCCCGTGCCGCGGCCCCTCACCGCCGACATGATCTTCGACCTGGCCTCGGTCACCAAGCCCGTGGCCACGGCGACGGCCGTGATGCTCCTCGTCGAGCGGGGAGAGATCCGGCTCTGGGACAGGGTGCGCGTCTACGTGCCCGAGTTCTCGACCTGGTACGGCGAGAAGGGGATCGCGGGCCAGGAGGCCCGGCTCTACAATCTCCTGACGCACACGTCGGGCCTGCCGCCCTACACCGACCCCAAGGAGGCGGCCAGGAAGCTCGGCGATCCGTGCACGACCGCCGACCTGGTCAGGCTCATCGCCGCGATCCCCAAAGAGATGCCGGCGGGGGAGGAGTTCGTCTACAGCTGCCTCAACTACATCACCCTGGCCCAGATCGTTCATGAAGTCTCGGGGCAGACCCTCGACGAGTTCGCGGCCGAGAATATCTTCAAGCCCCTGGGAATGACCCGGACCTTTTACCGCCCGCCGGCGGACCTCATCGACCAATGCGTGCCGACCGAGGTCATCGACGGGAAGCCGCTCCGCGGCGTTGTCCACGACCCCCTGGCCCGCCTGCAGGGCGGCGTTTCGGGCAACGCCGGCCTCTTCTCGACGGCCGACGACCTGGCCGTCTTTGCCCAGATGATGCTCGACCGCGGCACACTCGCCGGCGTCCGCATCCTCAGCCCGCTCACCGTCGATCTCATGACCGCGATCTTCCCCAAGGTCGGCCGATCGGGCCGCGGCCTCGGCTGGGACATCGATACGGACTACTCGACCGTTCGCGGCGATCTTTTCGGTCCCCGGTCCTACGGCCATTCGGGCTACACCGGGACCTCGATCTGGATCGATCCGGAAACCCGGACCTCCGTCGTCCTCCTGACCAACAGGGTCCACCCGGATGACAAGGGGGACATCATCGCCTTGCGCAGCAAGGTGGCCAACGTCGTCGCCGCCGCGATCCGGGGCCAATAAAAACTTTGACATCGACCGGGGGGCGTGTTATGGTTCGGCACGGGACCGCAGGGATGCAAGTTCAGATCGAGCGCGAAATCTACATTCGAACCACTCGGTCCTTCACCGTCCTCTCCGAGGCCATCCAGACCTTCAAAGCCTATCTCGAGCCGCAGGTTCCCGCGAGCGCGCCGCAGTATTACCGGGCCAGGAACCTCCTCAAAGAAGGCAAGGCCTTTTATGATCAGACCATCCAGGATGCCAAGAAGCTTCTCGGCCCGATCCCCATTTACGCGGCCAAAGACTTCGAGACGTGGCGGTCCCAGGCCCTCATCGAGAACAAGATCATCGTCCAGAGCAAGACGAAGGAGGATCTGCGCGTCGAGCTCGAGAACGATGATCTCCTCAAGTCCATCATGAGGCCCGGGGACATCGAGAAATACCTCCAGACCCATTTTGAGACTCAACGGTCGGGCAAGCGCAAGCTGGCCAACATCAAAGTCCGCATGGCCCTCGACAGACTGGCCGAGCTGGTCGCGGAGGGTCAGGAGTTCCAGAAGACGGCCCAGCGCAAGCAGCAGGGCCTGCCCATCTGAGTCCGCTTAACGGGACTCCGCTTTATCCCTCCAGTACCTCATCTTCCCGATGCCGCCCCGATCGGGCTTGGCGTCATAGCCCAGGCCGTACTGGCCCTCCGCGGCCTCGACGAGCGTCCGCCCCCGATAGAGAGCCTTGGTCAGGTTGACGATCGTGTAATCGAGGCCGCCGCCGCGGCTCGAAGCGTAGATGAAATCGCCGTCCGTTTCGACGCCGCCGACGGCGATGCGTCCCGCCTCATAGGTGTAACGGGGACGGCGGAAATCGCGGCTCATGTCCTGGCGCAGGTCGTTCTTGACCCCGACGACGATCTGCCGATCCCCGTCCTCGATCACGACTCCGCTCGCGCCGCGGGCTGGCTCCGCCGCGGCGACAGAGACGCGGCCGAGCCAGCTCTCGACGCCCTCGGCCGCGCCGTGGGGCACGAGGACGGTGACGAGCGCGCAGGTCTCGCCGAGCTCGAAGTGCTGGGCCCAGGACTGGTGGATGAGCCATTCGTCCTGGGAGTGGCGCTTTTCGGGCTCGACCCCCTCCATCCTCGACTCCGTCGACGGGAAGAGAACGAGCAGGCGCTTGTCCTGCGGCAGGACGGCCGTCTGGATCCGGTCGTAGCCCGTGTCGTACCAGTGCTCGCCCTGCCCGAAGATCTTCCGGGTGTGCCAGAGGGCGCCGAGCGTGAAGTAGTCCTCGCGAAGGGCTTTGAAGATGTCGAAGACGACGTAGCACTCCGGGTCCTTGACGTAGACAACGACCCGGTCGGCCTGATAGCCCCAGCCGTCGTCGACGACGCGCGTCCGGCTGTAGTCGAAATCGTCGAAGCTCAGGAAGTCGACCTTCCGCGTCCGGACGGGGCGATAGGAGCCGGCGTCGTGCATGAACTCGAGCAGGGACTGGCCGGGGACCGCGTCGCGGGTGCTGTAGCGGAACTCGCCCTGTTTCTGCCCCCAGAAGATCTTTTCCGGCCGGACGCAGAGGCGGTTGTGGAAATAATCCTGGCGATAGGCGCCGTACGGGCCCGAGGGCATATAGTCGCGATAGCCGCCGTCGTGGAGAAGGACCGAGCCGCCGGACATCAGCAGAACGATGCTGTTCTCGTCGGCGTGGCCGTGGGTCATCTTCTCTTCTTCGACCGGGATCGTGTCCCGCAGGTAGTCGCGGAAATTCAGGCCTCCGTCGCCCTCGTCGCGGTAGTTGAGCAGGAGGTAGCTCGAAAGGGGCGACCAGCCGTTGCGGAAAACGATCTTCTTGCCCTGGACGTCCTCCATGACTTCCGTGGACAAGCCCGTCGGCACGGCGGCCCTGACCGCATCGGAGCCCCAGCGATAGGCGTCGAGAAGCATGGCGCCGAGGCCCGAGCTCGTCGGCTTGGTGAAATCGACGAACTTCGCGGCGATCGCTTCGGCCGCCCATTTGAGGCCGGGATCCCCGAGCGCGGCCGCGGCGGTCTCGAAATAGACCAGAAAGTGGGCCCAGTTCGAGGTCCAGTGGGCATCACCGAAGTCGGGGACGACGCCGGCCGGGCAGACGAGATTCAGATAGTATTTGGCGTAATAATACATTTCAGGCGTCGCGAAGAGCTCCTTGATCGCGTTCGAGGCGTCGGCGTATCCGAGGAGGGAATAGAGCCAGACGCCGTTGTAGAGCATCGCGTCCTCGATCTGCCAATTCCCCCAGCTGTCGTCGCCGAGGGCCCGCCTCTGCATCTCCCATTTCGGGGCGTCCGGGTGGCCGGGCAGGGCCCTGACGGCCCAGGCCAGCGATTCGGCCCGCAGGGCCGAGCGGTTCATCGGCCCCCATTCGGCCGTCCGCAGGAGATAGCGCATGCTGCCGGCGATCAGGTCCGAGGCGACCCGGACGTCGGCCGGGGAGAGGCGGTCGAGCCGCCGCAGCGTATCGAAGGTCCTGATGTAGCGCATGATGGTAAAGAAATCCGAAAGCGCCGGCACGCCGTCGGCGTAATCGGACCGGAGCTTGATCGACGATTCGGGATAGACCGACCGGAAGTCGCCGTAGGTCAGGAGAACCTCTTTGGCCCGGGCCGCGTATTCCGGCCGCTTCTCCGTTTCGAAAAGATAAGAATAAATAAGAGCCATCTCGAGAAGCCCGCCCGGGGCCCGATAGCCGAAGACATTGAGCGGATCGAAGGTCTTCTTCCATTGGGCGAGAAGCTCGTCCCTGTGGGCGTAGGTCCAGTCCGCGGAGGCCCGGGCATAGGCCAGATAGCGGCCGCGGGGCGCCGCTCCGAGCGCCGGGACCAGGAGGAGAAGGAGCAGTCCCGGGGCGACGATGGTCCGGGTCAGGGTCCTTCGGGACGGCGCGTTTGTCATGACGGTTCTCCTCTCGAGTCGTATTTTTTTCTATCACACTTCCGGCCGCGAATCCATGCTATAATCGCGCCCGCAGGTGACCCGGGCGTGAAACGAGCCTTCTTTCCGTTCGCCCTCCTCGCAGGGTGTCTGGCCTTCCGCGGGGCCGCCTCGGCCCAACTCGTCCTCGGCCAATACGAAGACGAAGCTCCGCTCGGGACCTGGAACGTCTTCGGCTCTCCGGCGGCCCCGTCCGTCGGTCTGGGCGGGACCCAATTCGCCCGGGCCTGGGACGGCTCGGCGTCCCTGACGAACCCCGCCCTCTTGCCGTCCCTGCCGCGTCTCTCGGCCTTCCTGTCGGCATCATATGCGGCGGCCTCCCTGTTCAAGTACTCGCTCGTCAATACGGGCGTCGTGGCATCGATCGGCAACCCGTCGGTCGGCGTCTATGGCCTGGATGGCGGGGGGATGGCGGCCCATCTTGGTCCCTGGGCTCTGGCCATCGTCGCCGCCGCTCCCGAGAGCTACGCCCGCCCTTCGATCGTCGCCGGCGAGGGGGGCTACCGGCTGACCTTCGACCAGAGGGGGAATCTTCGCGTTTTTCATGCCGGGATCGCCCGCCGCCTGCCGGGCGGACTGTCACTTGGGCCTGGGGCTGAATTATGCGATCGGCCGGCTGGACCGAACGACGGTCGATCGGACCGAAGACAGCCTCAGAGTCGTGACCATCACCGACGACAAGGCCGAGAGATTCCATGGCTTTTACCTGAATGCGGGTCTGGCCTGGGAGGCGACGCGAGCGCCTGACGGCGGCGCTCGTTGTCCGCTCCCCCTATGTCAAGAAGGGAACCGGCGAGAGTCTTCTGCGCTACGAAGTCCCCACCGCGGGAACGGACATCCGGATAGCCGCCGAGGCCGTGAACGCCTATCACCAGCCGTGGGTCCTCGGGGCCGGCCTTTCCTACCGGCTGTCCGAGGCCTGGAGCCTGGCCGCCGACGCGGCCTTCTTCGGCTGGTCGCGCTATAGCGTGACCTATTATGATGAGCCGCTCGCCAGGCCTTTCCGCAATGTCGTCAAAGCCGGCGCCGGGGTCGAGTACCTCGCCTCGGCCAGGATGTACGGCCGGTCGGCCCGGATCCCGTTCCGCCTGGGATTCTTCGCCGATCCGCAGCCGATGACGACGGTCCATTCGTCCTATTTGGCGCGTGACTTTCGGGACGGGCCTCGAGCTCAAGAGCCTGGCCGTCGATATTTCCGGATATTTCGGCCGCGAGACGGGCTCCGGCCGGTCGCTCAGGGCGGCGAAGATCGCGCTGTCGGTTCGTTATATCTTTCAGGAGTGACATCCCGGACGGAGGTGGTGCCATGCGCTCGACCACACTGACGGCTCTCGCGCTGGCCGCCGCGGCCGTGATCGGTCTGGCCGGCTCCGCGCGGGCCGACGAGGACGGTCAGGTCGTGAGCGTCGCCAAAAGGGATTTCGCCGCGGCCCGCCTCGGCCGCAAGGGACTCGATCTGCTCATGGAAAAGAACGGGCGGGTGTATCTCGTCGCGTCCCCGGGCGAGATCGCCGCCCTGTCCGCGCTTCACGTCGCCTGGACCGTCGAAACGCCGCGGCTCCTCCAAGCGGCCGGCCAGGGCCTTTCCGCCGCGGGCGGCATCAACGGCGCCTACCACAGCACGCTCGAACTCGAGACCGACCTGAGGATCCTGGAGAGGGACCACCCGGGTCTGGCCAGCGTTCAGGAGATCGGGGAGACCCTCGAGAAGAGGAAGATCTATGCCCTGAAGATCAGCGATAATGTTTCCTCGGACGAGCACGAGCCGGCCGTGCTTTTTGCCGGCTGCCACCATGCCCGGGAGTGGATTTCCGTCGAGGTGCCCTTTTTTTTCGGGAAGTATCTCCTCGATAATTATGACCTGAGCCAGGAGGTCCGTGACCTCGTCGACGCGAGCGAGATCTGGATCGTCCCGATCGCGAACCCGGACGGTCTCGAGTACAGCATCAACGTCTACCGGTACTGGCGGAAGAACCGGAGGGCCAACGCCGATGGCACTTACGGCGTCGACATCAACCGGAACTACGGCTACGCCTGGGGCTTCGACGAGATCGGGTCGAGCGGCCAGCCGGGTTCCGACGTCTACAGAGGGGCCGGGCCCTTCTCGGAGCCGGAAACGGCCGCCATCCGGAGTCTTTTCCTCGGCCATGATTTCCGGGCCATGATCTCCTTCCACAGCTTCGCCCAGGACATTCTTTTTCCCTGGGGCTACACGACCGAGGCGGCCCCGACCGACGCCGCGCTCGGGGCCGTCGCCGCGACGATGGCCGGCCTCATCGCCGGGGTTCGGGGGACGGTGTACACTTATGGAGAGGGTTCGAGGCTCCTCTATCTGACCAACGGCGACATGGTCGACTGGACCTACAGCGTCGCCGGAGCCCCGTCCTATACGATCGAGCTCTCGCCCGTCGATATCGACCACGGCGGGTTCTTCAACGATGAGGCCGCGATCGGGGCCATCTTCGAAGAGAACCTGCCGGCCATGCTCTACCTGACCCGCTACGCCATCGACCACCCCCTGTCTTTCCGGCCCCGGGTGCCGGTCCGGCGGGAGCGCGGCGATCCCCGGGCCGCCAAAAGCCCCAAGATCCCCGTCCGCCCGACCGCCGCCCCGCTCCGGTGAGCCCGGCCCGGGCCCTTCCGGAGGACCCTTTCTCTTAGCCCTTCGTGTAAAATGGAAAGGGAGAACCCGTGAGGAGGGAGGCTATGGCCAAGACGAAACGCGCCGCGATCGCCTGGGTGAGTACGTCCGCCGCCGAGCTGGCCGGCCCGCCCGGCCCCGCCGAAATCCCGGCTGAAGAGACGCGCCGCGACGCCGAGCTCCTCGACGCCTACTCGCGGGCCGTGGTCGACGTCGTCGAACGGACCGGCCCGGCCGTCGTCAGCATCTCGATCGGCGCCGCGGACAGGGCCGAGGAATTCGAGCCCATGGGGGCCGGGTCGGGCTTCGTCATCGCCCCCGACGGCTATGTCCTGACCAACAGCCACGTCGTTCTGGACGCGCCGCGCATCGACGTCACGTTCATGAACGGGGACCGTCGCAAGGCCGGCCTCATCGGGCTCGACGAATCGACCGACCTGGCCGTCGTCTGCGTCGACGCTTCCGGACTGCCGTACGCGAGCCTCGGGGAATCGGCCGGGCTTCGGGTCGGCCAGCTCGTCATCGCCGCGGGGAATCCCTACGGCTTCCAATCGACGGTTTCGACCGGCGTCGTCTCGGCGCTCGGCCGCTCCCTCCGGACCCGGCAAGGGAGGCTGATCGAGAACATCATCCAGCACACGGCGCCGCTCAACCCCGGCAACTCGGGCGGCCCGCTGCTCGATTCGCGCGGCCGCGTCATCGGCATCAACACGGCCATCATCGCCATGGCCCAGGGCATCGGCTTCGCCATCCCGGCCGACACCGCCCGCACCGTCGTCTCCCAGCTCATCACCAAGGGCCGGGTCACCCGGAGCTATCTCGGGATCGTCGGGATGCGGCGCCCCCTGGACCGCCGCTTCGTTCGCTTTTATCGGCTGGCCAAGGGTCAGGCCGTCGAGATCGTCTCGATGGCCGCCGGCAGCCCCGCGGCCGAGGCCGGGCTCAACCGCGGCGACATGGTCGTGGCCATGGGCGGCACGGGGGTCTCGAGCGTCGACGAGATCTTCCACGTCCTCGCGGACTGGCCTGTCGGTAAGCCTTTGACCGTGGGTTTCCTCCGCGGCAAGGATCTCAAAGAGGTCACGGTCACGCCGATCGAAGCGTCCTAGCGGCCGCCGGCCGCAGCTCAATCCTTGCGGCCCCGCCCGCGGCTGTGAGAGAATTGCGGCTGACGGACGCCGAGGAGGCCTCATGACACGAACGATCGGACGGCGGGATTTCTTCAAGACGGGGGCCGGAGCCGGATTGACCCTGGCGATGGGGAAGGCCCTGGCGGCCGCTTCGGCCGGCGCCGTCAAGGCCAAAGCCCCCACGGTCGGCGTGGGCATCGGCGAAGACTACGGAAAAGCCGCGGTCCTGGCCGTGGAGCTTGCCGGCGGCATCAAGCGGTTCGTACCGAAGGGCGCCAAGGTGGCCCTTCTTCCGAACGTCCAGAGCCGCCATCCGGGCTCTTTCACCAAGCCCGAGATCCTGCGGGCCGTCATCCGCCTGTGCAGGAAGGCCGGGGCGTCGGAGATCAACTGCCTGAGCCTTCAGACGGCCAAGCAATGGGAGGACACGGGGCTCAAGGCCGTCCTCGAGGCCGAGGGCGCCGGGCTCAAGCTCTTCGAGAAGGACGAGTCTCTCTTCAAGCCCATCCCCGTGCCCAACGGCGTCGTCCTCAAGGAGGCTCGCATCCTGGCCGCCCTCTTCGATCACGACCTGCTCATCAACATGCCGATCACCAAGGACCACGCGGGCAACAAGTTCACCGGGACGATGAAGAACCTCATGGGACTGAGCTCGTCCGAGAGCAATCGGACCTTCCACCGGCCCAACTGGAAGACGGACCCTGACGATGTCGCCCATCTCGACCAGTCGATCGTCGACCTGAACAAGGCGGTCCGGCCGGCGTTCAACGTCGTCGACGCCACGGAGTTCATCGTCAGCAACGGCCCCTTCGGGCCGGGCCAGCTCTTCAGGCCCCATCGGGTCGTGGCCGGCACGGACCGCGTCGCCGTCGACGCCTACTGCGCCTCGCTTTGGGCTTTGAAGCCCGAAGATATCGTCCAGATCAAGCGCGGAGCGGAGCAAGGGTTGGGTGAGATCGATCCGGACAAGATCGTCCTCAAAGAGGAAAACATCTGACGGCTCCGGACGCGGAGCGGGGAGGTCGGTCATATGGCGGGAAGCCGTCGCTGGCGGGCCGCAGCGACCCTGCTGTTCTTTATGTTGGCCGGCGAGTCGGCGGCTTCGGTCCCTGACGGGCAGGAGGCCCTCTCGGGCTATCTCCCGGCCGCCGGCGCCGCCCCGGGGTGGGTCCAGGACGGCGACCCGCAGGAATTCGCCGGGGAGGACCTCTACACCTACATCGACGGCGGGGCCGAGATCTATCAGGAATACGGCTTCCGGCGGGTCGTCCTCCAGGACTACAAGAACGGCTCGGGCAAATCGGTCTCGCTCGAGATCTTCGAGATGGAGACGTCCGCGGCCGCTTATGGGATTTTCACTTTCAAGAGGTCCGGCAAGGGGAAAAGCGTCTCCCTCGGCTCAGGAGGCGAGCTCGAGGACTATTATCTGAATTTCTGGAAAGGGCGGTTTCTTGCGACGCTGACGGGATTTGACGGCACGGCCGAGACCGTCGCCGGCCTTCTCGCGGTCGCGGGGGCCGTCGACGCGAGGATCCGGGGCAAGGCCGATCTCCCAGACCTCGTCGCGGTCTTGCCGGAACGGGGACTGAAGCAGGGAAGCGCCAAATATCTCAAAGGCCTCCTGGGCCTCAATAGCGTTTATCCTTTCTATACGGCGCGAGGCCTCGGCTTCCTGGAGGCCGTCAAAGGGGATTACGAGGACGGATCGATGCTGATCGTCATGGATTACGGCTCGGTCGAGGCCCGGGCCAAAGCCTGGGCCGAATTAGGGTCCTATCTCGAAAGCGCGGACAGGTTCAAACGGTCGGGCGCCGCGGACGCCCCCGTCCCTCTCTTTCAGGACGGGAAAGGGAGCTACGCCGCTTTCGTGCCCTCAGAGTCGCGCCTCATCGTCGGAATTGGCCCCGACGCGTCCGCCGCTGTTGCCATCGTCGGCCAGCCCCGCCTTGCGGGGCAGTCCCGCTGAGCGGACCGCAGGCCTACTGAAAGACCTGCTTGACGATGTCGACCAGCCCCAAGGCGTATTCGACCTCGGTCAGGGGGATCTTCTTGGCCGCGGCGAGCTTGGTGAAGCGCCCATCTTTGTTGCTGTCCTTGGTCACGACAAGGTAATCCGCGAACGGGGCCACGGCGTCGATCATCCGCTCGTTGTCGCTCCCCGCAGGGCCGCGCTTCGATTCGCCGCCGATGTGGACGGCCATGATGAAGATCTTCTTCTGCTTGCAGAGCTCGATGACCTTCTTCAGCCGGGCCTCCTCGCTGTCGAGCGTCAGCCCCGAGGCGCCCATGCCCTTGAGGCTCGCGCCGATGGCGAAGACGACGGCCTTATAGGGCGTGCCGGCCGGATACTTGGCTGGGTCGGTCGTGCTCTCGACATGGAAGCCCGGCCCGGACTCCCGGCCGCCGAGCCCCACGCCGTCGGCCACCATCTCGGGGGTGGGCACGTCGCAGTAGTCGTAGGGGATGCCGGCCTCGTCGAGGACGATGTTCAGCGTTGTCACGTCCGTGCTCTGTCCGGCGGAGGTTGTCAGGACGGGCAATCCGACCTTGGGGAGGGCTTGCTGGCCGGCCGCGAGAAAAGCAAGACCGAGGGCCGCGGCCAGGGCGAGACCCGGCAGGATTCTCTTATTCATGACGCTTCTCCTTTACTTCTTGTCCGGCTCCATGAGGATGTCGAAGGCCCGGGCCGCTTTCTTCCACCAGTCGGGGGTGGCCGGCTGGCCGCGCGAGAAGCCGCGCTTCTCGGCGTTGTAGAGGTAGAGCCGGTTGTACTTGACGAGCAGGTCGTCGCCGAGCTTCCACCAGGCGTTGGTGACCGTGGTGGCGTTGTTGATGGCGAACCCGGTCAGGAAATCGGCCGCCTTGGCCGGCTTGCTCTTATAGAGGGCCAGCGCCTGCTGGTCGATCTCAGGTATGCGTTGGACCAGCTCGCGCTCATATTTTGCCTGGGCCGCCTGGACGTCCTTGATGGCCTCGGAGTAGGCGACCTGGACGTGGAAATCGGTGTAATCGAAGGCCCAGCGGACCGAGTCGCGGTTGAAGGTCCAATGGTCGCCGACCATGAACGACTTGGGGATCTCGGTCATGCCGGCATAGAGCGGCATGTAGCACGAGGTATCCTGCGAGCCGAAGGCGATCCAGGTGATGCCGCCGATGGCATCCGGCAGTCCCGACCGGCTCTGCGTCACCGTGGAGTACTCGGCCAGGCCGTGGTCGATGACCCGGGTCTGGCGGTAGTAGTTGGGGTTCTTGAACGGACCGCCGCGGATGCCCTGGACGGGGTCGAACGGCGTGCCGTAGCTCCGGTCCCGGGTCATGTCCATGACCTCCTGGACCGAGATCTTCTTGTCGGGCTTGACCGAGAAGGGCAAGTCCATATTGGGCGTATCGGCCTTGAACTTCTTTGACGGGGCGACGAGGTCGAAGAAGCGCCAGAGGCGCTGGATGCGGCCGTTCGTGCTCAGGGCGCTGCCCTCGACGGGGGAGTAGGCTCGCTTGAAGCTGAAGGGCTTGCCGCTCTTGGGGTCGTAGTAGCCCATCTCGACGGCCAGCGACACGACGTTCGGCGAGGCCATGAAGAAGTCCTTGTTGGCCAGGTCGATCTCGCCGATCCGGGACTCGTTCGGGCAGACGCTGACCTCGTCATCGGGGACGCGCTGGGCGGCCCAGACGGCCCCGGGCTTGCCGCTCTCGGGGGTCCACAGCGGCCCGGCGGGCATGATCTCGAAGATCCAGGCCTCTTTCGGGTCGGCGACAGCCAGCATCTCGCCGTCGTCGTGGAAGCCGTAGCCGTACTTCTCGGCCAGGGAACCCATGACCTGGATGGCCTCGCGGGCCGTGGCCGCCCGCTCGATGCCGAGAAGGGTCAGCATGCTCAGGTCGAGCTTGGCCGCCGGGGTCGGGTTCTGCATCTTCCGCTGGCAGCCGATCGTCGACTCGCCGAGCGAAACCTGCTTTTCGTTCATGTAGCCGAACATGCCATGGTGATAGGCGTAGGTGTGGGCGACCTCCGGGATCTCGAGGCCGGCGAGATCCTTCTTATAGAGGTCCCACTTGAGCCCTTCCGTCGGCGGCCAGGTCTTGTACTGGGAGATGTGGTAGATCTTGCGGGTCGAGCCGGGCTTGTGGTCGGCCGCCGGAACGTGACGCCAGGTCCAGTCGCACGTGCCGCAGTCGCAGGTGTGAGTGGTCATGACCGAGCCGTCGGTCGACGCGTCCTTGCCGATGAGGATCGAAGTGCAGCCTTCGCCGGCGATGACGGCGCCGGCCGGGGCGGACTGGCCGACAGCCGTCGCGGCGTGGCCGGCCAGGAGGACGGCCAGGACGAGCGTCAGGCCGAATGGGATGAGGCGTTTGAGATTCATGGGCAGCTCCTTATTCATGCGTGTCTGTCGATCATTTTTCGGGTTCGCTCAGGACATCGAAGGCCCTGACGGCCTTGTTCCACCATTCGGGGCTGGCCGTGGGGATGCGGCTGCCGCGGCGCTTTTCGGCGTCGTAGAGGCCGAGGTGGTTGTATTTCACCCACAGGTCGTCGCCGAGCTTCCACCAGGCATCGACGACGTTCTGGGCGTTGTTGAGGCCGAAGCCGGTGACGTACTTGACGGCCTCCCGGGGATTCTTCTTATAGAGGTCGCCGGCCAGGGCGTCGATCTCGGCGATGCGCTCGAGGGCCCCGTCCTCCCATTTCTTCCGGGCCGCCCGGACGTCCTCGATGGCCGCGTTGTAGGCGACCTGGGTGTGGAAGTCGACGTAATCGAAGGCCCAGCGGGCCGACCCGCGGTCGAGGACGAAATGGTCGCCGACCCCGAAGGACTTGGGGATGTCGGTCGCGCCGGAGTAGAAGGGGACATAGCAGGAGGTGTCCTGCGCGCCCAGGGCGACCCAGACGATGCCGCCGATCGGGTCGGGGAGCCACGAGCGGCACTGGGTCAGGGTCGTGTATTCGACGTTGGGGACGCTGATGAGCCGCGTGCCCTTGTAATAGTTGGGGTTCTTGAAGGGGCCGCCGCGCAGGCCGCGGACCGGGTCGAAGACAGTGCCTTCCGACTTGTCCCGGGTCAGGGCCATGACGTCCCTGGCCGAAAGCTTGGCATCGGGCTTGACCGAAAAGGGGAAATCCATGTCGGGCGTCTCGGGCCTGAGCTTCCGGGACGGAGCGACGAGGTCGAAGAAGCGCCAGGTGCGCGAGCGGCGGCCGCCCGTGCTCATGGCGCTCCCTTCGGTCGGGGAATAGGCCTTTTTCCAGCTGAAAGGCTTGCCGCCCTTGGGATCGTAGAGGCCCGCCTCGACGGCGAAAGACTCGGCCTCGGCGGAGGCCATGAAGGAATCCGGGTCGCCGAGGACCATCTCGCCGATGACGGATTCGTTCGTGCAGACGGCGACCTGGTCGTCAGGGACACGCTGGGCCGCCCAGACCGCTCCCGGCCTGCCGCTCTTGGGCGTCCACAGCGGCCCGACCGGCATGATCTCGAAGACCCAGATCTCCTTGGGGTCGGAGACGGCCAGCATCTCGCCGCCGTCGTGATAGCCGTAGCCGTACTCCTCCGCGAGCGAGCCCATGAGCGTGATGGCGTCGCGGGCCGTCCGGCAGCGCTCCATGGCCAGGAGGGTCAGCTGGGTGATGTTCGTCGCCGGGGTCGGCGTCGGGTTGCTGAGCTTGCGCGCGTTGCCGATGGTCGATTCGGCGATGGCCAGCTGCTGGTCGTTCATGTAGCCGAAGACGGCGTGATGGTACCCGTAGGTGTGAGGCGCTTCGGGGATCTCGACCCCGGTCGGGTCCTTGAGGACCATGGCCCACTTGCCTCCCTCGGCCGGCGGCCAGGTCCGGATCTGATCGATGTTGTAGAGCCTTCGCTTCTCGCCCGGCTTATGGTCGGCGGCGGGCACGTGGCGCCAGGTGAAGTCGCAGACGCCGCAGTCGGCCGCATGGGTGCTCATGACCGAGCCGTCGGTCGACGCCTCCCGGCCGACCATGATAACGGTGCACGCCTCGGAGGTCAGGTCGAGGCCGGACGACGGACCTGGAAGGCCGCGGGGACCGAGGCTCACGCCTCCGGACAAAAAAAGGACCGCGGCGAAGGCCAGGATCGAGGGGACCGCTTTCTCCTTGAACATTTCGAACTCCTCGGGGGCGGCCACGCCGGCCGGTCCCTTCTCAATTCATGACGACTCCGCCCGCCGGGGCCTTCGACGGGTCGGCCAGAAAGTGCCCGACGCCGCTCTTGACGAGGTCGGCATAGCGGGGGACGCCGGTGATAACGATAGGCCGGTCGGCGGCTTTCTTCGAGAATTGGCGGAAGATCTCCAGGCTCACGGACAGGTTCTGGCCGACCCTCTTTTCGAGCGGCCAGCCGCTTTCGTCATAGGGGACGAAGAGCTTCTTTTTCTTCGACAAGCTGAGGAGGAACGGGTCCTTGCCGTCGAGGAGGAACTTGGTCGTTTTCGGCCCGGTCGGCTGGTCGAGGAAGGGAATGGGCGCCTCGAGCAGGAAGGGCAGGGACGGCCCGTAGTCGCCGATCTCGCGGTGGGACAGGCCCCGGAAGCCCGTCGGAGACGGCTCGACGTGGTTCTCGAAGCCCTCCCTGGCCTTGACGGTCAGGGAGGCCAGGGTAGCGATCTTGACCGAGCTGTCCGGAGCGACGATGCAGTTGGTCACGGGGAACATCGTCTCGGCGCCGTGGATGTCGATGGCCACGTCGATCTTCTCGCGGCGCATGAGCTCCATGGCCCCGAAGGTCACCTTCTCCATGAGGGGCCCGTTGGCCCTTCCTGGCCAGGTCCGGTTGGTATTGCGGACGTCGATATAGGACAGGAGCTGGCGTTCGGGGTAGTGGATATAGACGTCCGGATCGGGCCACTGGTCGAGGGGCGAGGCGTCGCGGTTGCCAAAGCGGAAGCGGCGCTGGCCCCAGTCCGTGGCCACGTCGAAATAGAGCGGATAGCCGTCGCCAGGCCGGGTGTTGCGGCTGCCGCTGTTGTTGAAGACGGGAATGACGTAGAGGGTCCCTCTTTCGACGATGCCGTTCTCGACGATGATGACGGCCGAGAGCATGCCCTCGGGCTCGTTCGAATGCGTATCGCCCATAACCAGGGCCTTGCCGCCTGGCTCCCTTCCCTGGAGGACGTAGATGTTGGTGTCGCCGGCCGTGCCTTTGAGACCGGGCGAGAACTCGCTCAGCCGAAGGACGGCCGTGACGCCCGGACCCTTGACGACCGGAACGTCATAGTGCCGATGGCGGAGAAGCGGCAGGCCGCCCCAGAGCACGAGCGCGACGAAGACCGCGGCCAGGACCAACTTGAAAGGGGCGTCTTTTTTCATGCGGCCGGACTCACTTCCACCTGAGCAGCCTGAGGACGAGCGGGATCATGACGAGAAGATACAGGGCCAGGTCGCCCCGGCGGCCTTTCTCGCGGACGAAATTCCAGCCGAGAAGCCCGAGGAGGAAGGCGGTGATGGCATAATAAGCGATCATGATCATCGGCGCGCCTCCTCGACCCTACATGCTCCACTTGACCAGGAAGGCCAGCTTCGAGCTGAAGATGATCATGGCCATGGCCACCGCGGTGATGACCAGCCAGGGCAGCCATGTCGCCTTGAGGAAATCTCTGTAGGAGCCTTCGTAGCCGGAAACCATGTTGCTCAGCCGGCCGATCAGGGCCGTCGGCGGCAGGCCGTCGCCGAGCGGCCAGAGCAGGCTCAGCCCGGCTATCACGACGGTCGCGTGAAATCCGATCGAATCCAGGAACCAGATGAGCGGGATGCCGATGATGGCCGCCCCGCCGTAGGTCAGGATGCCCTCGGAGAAGGGGATGATGATCGGAAGAAGGAAGAACAGCAGCACGAGAGGGGTTGAGATGACGGCGAACGACAGCAGGCCCCGGACTCCGGTCGCGGTCATGATCTGCTGGAGCATGCCCACCGCGACCATGGTCGCGAGGAGGGGCAGGAGCCTTTTCGCCGTGTCCCGGGCCAGGGTCAGGAAGGCGATCCGCTTCGGGCTCAGGAGGAGCGCGGCCGCCGCGGCCGCCGTGAACTCCAGGGACAGGCCGAAGATGGGCGTCGAGAACGGCCAGATCCTGTAGGCGGCGACCATGCCGAAGAGAACGACGAAGGGGATGAGGACCCGCCACCAGGTCATGCCCGGGGCCGCGAGCGGCAGGTCCGCGTCCCCAAAGGCCGCGCCGGGGTCCCTTTTCCAGCCCAGCACGAGGATCGTGAACGTCCCCAGGAGGAGGACGGGGATGCCCAGGGTGAACTCGAATCCGACGTAGGGGATGGCCGTCCCGGCGCAGAGGATCATGGCCCAGATGTTGACGGGCGGGGCGGCGGCGCTCAAGCCGGCGACGATGAACAGGATGGCCGCCACTCTTTTCTTGGGGACGCCGAGACGACCGAGGGCCAACGCCACGGGGGCCCCGACGACGAGGAGGGAAACGCTGCCGGCCCCGGTCAGCGCGCCCGGAACGAGGACGATGATCATCAGGACGAGCAGGGCCAGGACGCGCTTCCTGCCGAAGGCCCGGAGCGTCGCCCGGACGACATAATCGACCCCGCCGGATTCGTTGACGATGGTCATGAACAGGGTCGCGGTGAAAAAGACAAGGACGACGTCGAGGTAGGTCGTCGAGCCCTCGACGAGGTGCCGGCCGATCTCGCCGATGGGCGGCGTGTTGAGGAAGGCCCCGGCCAGGCCGCCGCCGACGGCCGCGGCGAAGATCCCCAGCTCGACCGAGAGCTTGGCCGCCTTGGCCGCGGCGTACGAGGCGACCATGACCGCCAATATCACCAGGATCTGTATCGTCATGCTCGGCCTTGCATCTTACAGGAATTGCGGAGGCGCGGTCAACAGGCCCGTCCCGCCGCGCTCCGGCGCACGGGAACCGCCCGGGTCCGGCAACGCGCGCCGGGCCGGCGGCGTTCTAGATGTTATAGACAAACAAGGGCACAATTGTTAAGATATCCGCGGAAAGGGGTCGAAAGGAGTTTCGACCTATGCACGCAGATCCGCCTCCCGTCCGGGAGGGCATTTCCCATCCGTCTCTTCTTCCGCTACAATTGTCCGATGTCTGTCCAAGGAGGCCCTCCATGCGGACTTCCGCATTCGCGAAATTCGCCGTCGCTCTGAGCCTCGCCGGCCTGCTGGCCGTGGCGGGCGCGCCCGAGCTTCGAGCCCAGTGGTACGGCCGGAACAAGGTCCAGTACCAAAGGTTCGACTTCAAGATCATGAAGACCCGCCATTTCGACGTCTACTTCTATCTCCAGGACGAAGCGACGGTCAAAATGGCCGGGATGATGGCCGAGCGCTGGTACTCGCGCCTGTCCCGGATGTTCAACCACGAGCTCAAGGGCCGCCAGCCCCTCGTGCTCTACGGCAGCAGCCCCGAATTCCAGCAGACGACGGTCATCCCCGAGATCCTGGGCGAAGGGACCGGCGGCGTCACCGAGTCGTTCAAGCGCCGCATCGTCCTGCCCTACGGGGCCTCGCTCTCCGAGACCGACCACGTCATCGGGCACGAGCTCGTCCACGCCTTCCAGTACGATATCATGGCCCAGGGCCATTCCGACCAGTCCCGGGGCAACGACGCGACCCTGCGCATCCCCCTCTGGTTCATCGAGGGCATGGCCGAATACCTGTCCATCGGCTCGGTCGACGCCAACACGTCCATGTGGATGCGCGACGCCGTCCGGCGCAAGGAGCTGCCGGAGATCAAGAAGCTCGGCAACTCCTACAAGTACTTCCCCTACCGCTGGGGCCAGGCCGTCTGGGCCTATATCACCGGGCGCTGGGGCGACGAGGTCATCGGCAAGATGATGAAGTCCGTCGGCCGCACCGGGGATTATGAGATCATCCTCGAGGGCATCCTGGGCATCAAGATGAAGCAGCTCTCGGCCGACTGGCACAAGTCCATGCAGGACGCCTATGGCCCGCTCCTCGACAAGACCCAGCTGGCCGAAAAGATCGCCAAGCCCCTGTTCAAGGGCACCCAGTCCAATCCCTACAACATCGCCCCGGCCATCAGCCCGGACGGAAAATCCCTCGTCTTCCTGTCGAGCCGCGACCTGTTCTCGATCGACCTCTTCCTGGCCGACGCCGAAACCGGCGAGATCGACCGCAAGATCATTTCGACCGCGGTCGACCCCCACTTCGAAAGCATCCAGTTCATCAAATCCGCCGGCTCATATGACGCGACCGGAGAGCGGTTTGTCTTCGGCGGCGTGGCCAAGGGCCGGCCGGTCCTGACCATCCTGGACATGCCCAAGCACAAGATCGAGCGCGAGATCCCCTTCGGCGAGCTGGCCGAGATCCTCAGCCCGGCCTTTTCCCCCGACGGCCGCTATATCACCTTCACGGGACTGGCCGGCGGCGTTTCGGACCTGTTCATCTATGACCTCAATGACAAGATCCTCAAGCAGATGACCCGCGATCCGTACGGCGACCTGCAGCCGGTCTGGTCTCCGGACGGAAAGACCATCGCCTTCGTCACGGAGAGGTTCTCGACCAACCTCGAGTGGGTCGACGTCGGACACTACGAGCTGGCCCTCCTCGACGTCGAGTCCGGCCGGATCCAGAAGCTCCTGGCCTTCCCCAACGGGAAGAATATCAACCCCCAGTGGACCGCCGATTCCTCGGCTCTTTATTTCCTCTCGGACCAGAGCGGCAAGACCGACCTCTACCGGATCGACATCGCCTCGGCCAAGATCTCCGAGATCACGAACCTCTACGCCGGCATCGCCGGGATCACCGAGCTCAGCCCGTCCATCTCCGTCGCCCATGGCACGGGGCGGGTCGTTTTCTCGGGCTATCACGACGGGTACTACACGGTCTACTCGATCGATGACAAGACGCTCCTGCAGGGTCAGTCGTTCCTGGCCCAGTTCGAGCGCAACCCGGCCATTCTGCCGCCCCGGAAAGAGCCTGAGGGGGCCCTGCTGGGGCTTCTCAAAAACCCCCTCTTCGGGCTGCCCAAGGACAGCAATTTCGCCGTTGTCCCCTATAAGGCCAAGCTCGGCCTCGACTATGTCTCGCCCCCGAGTGTCGGCATCGGCGTCGACCGCTACGGGACCTACGGGGCGGGCGGCGTCGCGGCCTATTGGAGCGACATGCTGGGCTATCACACGGTCGTCACGACCGCGTTCACCGGGTCCCGGATCATCGACACTTCGGGCGTCGTGGGCTACCTCAACAACCGGGGCCGGTTCAATTGGGGCGCGGCGGCCCAGCGGATCGTCTATCCCTACCCCTATTATCTCTTCTATCTCGCAGAGGACGGCTTCTATCATGAGATCGAGGACGTCTTCCGGCTCATCAATTACGACGTCTCGCTCTTCGGATCGTATCCCTTCAGCCAGGTCGGCCGGTTCCAGCTCAGCGCGGGCTATCGGATCCAGGATTTCAACCACACCGTCTACGAACGGATCTACGACCTCAGCGGGAATCTCCTCGACTACCAGAAATACCACCCGAACGATGTGCCTCCCGCCCTGTCCTTCGCCTACGCTACGGCCGGCTATTATTACGACACGGGCATCTTCGGCGCGACGAGCCCGATCCTGGGCCAGAACTTCGGCGTCTCCGTCTCGCCGGCCCTGGGAAAGGTTTCGTTCACGACGGTTACGGCGGATTTCCGCAAGTACTTCATGCCCGTCAAGCCCTTCACCCTGGCTTTTCGGGCCCTGCACATGGGACGCTACGGCAAGGATTCCGAGGATTCCCGGTTCTACCCCCTCTACATCGCCTATTGGGATCTCGTCCGCGGCTACGAATCGATCACCGACGCCGAGCTGACCGAATACCAGGCCGATCCCTCGAAGACGTTCGATTTCAACCGCCTCTACGGCAGCCGGATGATCGTGGCCAACGCCGAATTGCGCTTCCCTCTGCTCGGCCTGCTGGGGCTCGGCAGGGGTTTCTATGGCGCCTGGCCCCTGGAGTTCTGCGCCTTCTATGATTGGGGCATCGCCTATGCCTCGAACCCGAGCCAATGGTGGGGCGGGGAATCCGATCCCAATCTGGTCAAGCCCTGGTTCCTCCACGGCGGACTGAGGAAGCCCGTGAGAAGCTACGGCATCGGTCTCCGGACGAACCTCTTCGGCGCTCTCGTCCTCGGGCTCAACTATGTCTATCCCATCGACAGGCCGGTGCGCGGCTGGCACCTCCAGCTGAGCATCAGCCCGGGCTTCTAGGAGGCCGCAACAGCCCCGGCCTCTCCGGAGCCGGGCTCAGAGCTCCTTGAGATAGACGTAACGGAAGAACGGCGGCGACTGACTGTCGTGATTCTGGAGGCCGATGTAACCCTCGGGCGAGAGATCGCGGACCTTGCCGCCCGGGCGGGCTTGCCAATCGAGGACCGTCTTGCCGTTGAGGTCGACCTTGAGATGCATCCCTTTGAACTCGATCCGGAAGTGGTTCCATTCCCCGGTCGGCAGCGAAGCCGAAACCCTGGGCGCCTCGATGTCATAGGCCGCCCCGGTGTGGTGGATGCCCGTCGAGGTGTCGTCGATCTGGATCTCGATCGAATGGTAGATGTAATCGTCGCTCACGGGGACCTCGGGGACGCGGAGGAAGATGCCGGAATTCGTCGTCGGCGTCGAGCACCGGAAATCGCACTCGAGGACGAAATCCCTGACCTTCTTCCCGTACCAGAGCAGGCCCATGCCGCCCTGGCCTTTGAGGATGCCCGTTTTCGGATCGCACTCGAAGTAGCCCGGGCCGTAGTGGTTCCAGCCGTATTTCTCGTAAGCGCCGCCGCCGCGCCGCAGGATCTGGGTGTAGCCCTCGTAATAGGTGACGCTCTTGACGAAGGCGATGCTCTTGCGGAAGGCCGGCATGGGGTCATCGACCTCGGACTCGTTCTCGTACTCCATCGTCAGGTAGCCGTCGTAGTCCTGCAGGGTCAGCTCGGCCAGGAGGTCGCGAATGTGTCCCTGGCCCGAGCCCCAGGGGACGTCGTCGACGCCCTTGGCCGTGCCGTAGTCACTCCGGTCCTTGAGGTGGACGTCGAGGATACGGCCGGCGAGCAGCTTGAAGGCCTCGCGGGGGTCGATCAGGCCGCGCATCCAGTGGCCGCTGTCGGCGCAGGAGCCGATCCGCGGGTCCTTGCCCTGGACGTGACTGAAAACGGTCTCGGGCAGGTTGTACTTGGCCGGCGCCGGATGGTTGTGGATGGCGATCTTGATATCGTATTCCTTGACCAGCTTCTCGAGCAGGGTGAAGTCGTCATCGGCCGGCTCGCAGACGAGGACGCGGATGCCCATCTTGCGGGCGAAGTCGAAGACCTTGCGCAGGCTCGCCTCGGTCGTGCCGATGTCGACGACGCCGTAGCCGTAGAGGGTGACGCCGGAGGCCTTGAGGGCCTCCTTGACGAAGGCGACCTGCTCGTCGGTCATCGTCTCGCCGAACGAAGCCCCGGGGATCCCGGCCGCCAGGGCCTGGCCCGGGAAGGCCTCGACCGCGCCGACGCCGAGCTCCTTGAGCTTCTTGAGCGTGTCGGCGAAGGTGAACTTGCGGAAGGTCCAGGCCTCCGCGGCGAAGGGGAAGCTCTTGATGCGGACGGCCGCGTAGTCGGTGTCGGCGACGGCCTTCTGCAGCGCCGGCGAGAGGTGCCGGATCTGCGGCGCCGCGCCGCGGGCGGGGGCCGCGGCCAAGGCGATCGAGGCGATCAGGATAAGTGCGGGAATGACGCGTTTCATGGGTCCTCCTGGGGTCTCACTTGGCTTGGGGATTCCATTCCCCCCGGGCCACGGGAGGGACATAGCTCTCGAGGCCTTTGAAGGGGAAGGGCAGGGTCTTGCCGAGCTCCGCGCTCCGGTAGGCGGCCATGAGCAGCTCGGCCACGGCGACGCCGTCGTCGAAGTTCTCTTCGGGCCGGACGCCTTTGAGGAACGACCGGACCATGTGGCGGTTCTCGGCGATGTAGCCGTATTCTCCGGCCTCGTCGGCGACGACCGGCATGAGCCCGATCTCGGCGTTCTGCTTCTCGACCAGGTCCTCGCCGGCCTTGCCGCGCACTTCGCGGCTGAAGAAGACCTTGAGGCCGGCGTCGAGGCTGTTGATCTGGAGCGCGTACTCGGGGCCGAGAAGCTCCATGCTCAGCCGCAGGCCGGCGCCGACGTAGCACCAGCTGGTCGTCGTTTCGACGACCAGGATCTTGCCGGCCCGGTCCCTGTACTCGACGAGAGACCGGGCGAAGTCTTCGGACGGCCGCTTCAGATAGTCCGTCTTGCCTCCACTGTTCTTGGCCAGGATCGCGGCGTACCTCGGCTCCTGCCACTTGAGGCAGTTGGTGTAGGCCGTGACGCTCACGGGGGTCAGGACGCCGCGCGGCGCCCCGGGCGGGGTGAGCATGAAACGGGCCTCCTCGACCGAATGGCACATCATGTCGTTGAGGACGCCGCCGCCCTGGAGGGCGCCTTCCCAGAACCAGGGCATGTGCGGACCGCTGTGCTCCTCGGCCGCCCGGGCGAGATACGGCGGTCCGGACAGGGCCGCGCCGCGGGCCCAGACGATCTCCTTGCCGCGGACGACGGCCGGGGAGAAAACCTGATTCTCGAGGTAGCCGTCGAGGAGACGGGCCTTTGCGGCCAGATCGAGCATCTTCCGGGCTTCGCGGACGTTGCGGCCGAGGGGCTTCTCGCAGGTGACGCCGACGAGCTCCGCCCGGCCGCTGACCACAGCCTGGCTGATCTCCTCCATGACTTCCCCCCGGGTGTAGTTCGGGGCGCAGATCCAGAGGGCGCCGATGCGCGGATCGGCGGCCATGGCGGTGATCGAGGCATAGGGCTTGGCCTCGCCGACGCCGAGCGACTTGACCAGGGCGCAGGCTTCCCGGGCCCGCTTCGCGTCCGGGTCGAAGATGCCGAGGATGTCGGCGTCGCGGACGCCGACCCAGGATTTGATGTGGAAGCGGGCGATGAATCCGCCGCCGATGATGCCGACCCCGAGAGGCGCTTGGGTCTTGTTCATGGTTCCGATCTCCTCAAAGGGTGGCGCGTCCGACGACGACGCTCCCCGTCATGTGTTCGAACGGGGCCGCGTCCCCGAGGGCCGTGTCCCCGATGGCTTTGGTCAAAGGGCCGGCTGGATCTCCGCGGCCCTCTTATCGCGGAAGAAGAGAAGGAAGACGACCAGGCAGACGAGCGTCAGCGCGGTCGGGACGAGGAAGGCGCCCCGCCAGTTGATGGCCTTGACCGCTTGGCCCGCGGCGGTGGTCGTCGTCGTCGTGAAAACGTCCTGGATCCAGCCGCAGAAGAGGCTCCCGACGAAGTTGCCGAAGCCGAGGATGATCGTCGCGATGAGGCCCTGGGCCGAGTGCCGGATGTCCTTGGGGGCGATCGAATCGACGTAGATATAGGCCGCCGTGAAGAAGAACACGTAGCAGAAGCCGTGCAGGGCCAGGGAGGCGATGACCAGCCACGACGGCTGGCCGATGACGAAGATGATGTAGCGGATGGGCCAGGCCAGGATGCCCAACGTCAGGGTCCGGCGCATGCCGAACTTCTTCAGGGCCCAGGAGAGCATGAAGGCCATGACGAAGATTTCGGCGAACTGGGCGATGGTCATGACCGCGCCGATCGACTTCTGGCTGACGCCGATCGCGGACGAGGTCAGGAAGGGCGAAGTCAGGACGTAGTAGAACTGGAGCTCCGTCGCGACGACGAACGAGATGACGGCGAAGATGAGGAAGTTCTTGTCCTTGAACATCTTCAAAGCCTCGAGGAAGGCCCAGGGCTTGGTGCCTTCCTTCTGGGGCGGGGTGTGAGGCAGGCCGAACGCCAGCACGCCCATGATCAGCGAGAAGATGCCGGCCAGCAGGAGCGTATCGCCCTTCATGGCCACGCCTTGCGGCGATTTGGCCAGCAGGCGCCAGCCGGTCAGGGCCCAGCCGGCGGCGATCCAGCCGATCGTTCCCCAGACCCGGATCGCGCCGAACTCCTTCTCCGAGCTCTTGAGGTTGACGAAGGCGATCGAGTTCGTCAGGGCCAGGGTAGGCGCGTAGACGAGACAGTAGAGGAGCATGAGCCACATCATCGGCGTGAACGCGGTGACCCGGGCGATGAGGATGAGGATGACGCCGCCGACAAGCTGGAGGCCGGCGATGACCTTCTGAGTCGGGAGCCAGCGGTCGGCGAACTGGCCGCCGAGGAAGGGCGAGATGATGGTGGCCAGCGGCAGGAGGCTGAAGATGATCCCCAGCTGCGCGCCCGTGAAGCCGAGGTTGTTCTGGAGATAGGCCGAAAGGACGGGGGCCCACGAGCCCCAGATGGCATACTGGAGGAACATCATGGCGCCGAGGCGGAACTTCACACTCATGGGACCTCCTTACGTTATGGAGGACTCTACATACCCCAAGTGTCGCGGGATTGTCAATGCGCTGAACAGGTCCACTACATGGGCAACGCTTTTTGCCTGGAGTCGCGTTTCCATTGCCGATAATATTGGTAGGGGGTCAGGTAATCAAGGGATTCGTGCGGCCGGATGTAGTTATAGGTATGTTCCCACTGGGCCAGCTGCCTGTTATGCTCCTCAAGATCGAGATCGACATCATAGACCTCATAAAACTCCTCCCTGTGGGTTCGATTCGACCTCTCCACATGCCCATTGAGCTTCGGAGAGCGTGGAGGAAGGACGAACAGAGGGATCTTCTTGGCTTTGCATTCCTCCTCGAACTGGTCTTTGAACTCAGAGCCACCATCGATCTGGATGGCCCTGATCGGATAAGGAAACTTCTTTCTCAGATAATGGAGGAAGTGGGCCGCCTTGAGACTGGTCGGATGCTTATAAGCGCGGATCACGTCGAAACGGCAGACGACATCACGAGCCGTGAACTGATAACGGATCTCGTTGGGAACAAGCCTGATCTGAAGCGTGTCGACTTCGATCAGGTCCCCAGGCGCCTGGATCCGATAGTCTTTGGGCTTCCTTACGGCATACCGGGGCTTCCTCTGACGCTTCCTGGCCATCTTGGCCTGGGTCACGTTCAAGGGCTCGACCAGAACACCCCGGGCCTTGAGCCTGTTCATCACCCGGCCCACTGTCGAGGCGGAGACCTCGAGCCCCTCTCGCCCAAGCAGCACCACCAGCTTCTTCTTCCCCCAGCGGGGATATCGGGTCCTGAGCTCCAGGATCTTGTCCACGACCGCCGCGGCTGTCTGGGGCTGGCGAACATGCCGGGGCCGCCGGCTCTCTTCCTCCAAGGTGGTCAGGTCCTAGGGATCGAATCGGTTCAACCAGCGGTAGAAGGTCTTGGGAGAGATGTCAAAATGGCGGCAGGTCAGCCTGGCATTCCGGTTCCGGTAATAATGGTCCATCCAGCGCAGCTTCTTGGCTGCTTCAGGGGAGATCGTGCCCTGGCGGACCAGAGACCGGATGAACTCCGAGCCTGGGATCAGGGAGCCGTAAGTCGTTGTCGCCTGTAGATACATGGTGCCACCATCATACCCCAGGTGTTTCCCATGTATCTGGACCTATTCACCAGGTGTTTCCCATGTATCTGGACCTATTCATGCGCTACGGCGTGTCTTCAAGGCGGCCGATGATCGTCCGGTTCTGGGCGTGGGCGATGTCTTTGGCCTCGGGCGTGAAGAGGTGATCGAGCCGGTTCCGGTAGAAATCGGTGATCCGGCCGCGGACCATCTTCAGGGTCGAATTGAGGAAATGGTTCTGTTCGGTGAAGCCCTCGCCGAGGACCGCGACGGCCGATGGCAGCCAGCGCGGCGGGAACTCGCCGGCGTGCGCGCCGCCCTCGCGGAAGGCGTCGATCTGCCTCTCGATGAGCCGCAGGGCGGCCTCCTGGCCTTCGGGAGTCTTGGGGCTGAGGCCCTGGTCCTTGAGCCAGCGGAGCAGGGCGTCCTTGTTCGGCACCAGCAGGGCCACCGTGCAGGGCGACTGGTCGTTGTAGAGCATGATCTGGTCGATATAGGGCGAGGCGTCGGTGACGGCCTCCTCGATCATCTCCGGGCTGTATTTTTCGCCGTCGCTCCCGATCAGCAGGCTCTTCATCCGTCCGAGGACGTAGAGGAATCCGTCGGCGTCGAGATAGCCAAGATCGCCCGTGTAGAGCCAGCCTTCGCGGAGAGTCTCGCGGGTCGCTCTCTCGTTCCTCCAGTATTCGGTCATGACGTTCTCGCCCCGGACGACGATCTCGCCGGTCCGGCCCCGGGGGAGATCGAGGCCGTTGTCATCGCAGATCCGGAGCTCGATCCCCGGGGCCACGCGGCCGGAGGAGCCGAGCTTATGGGCCTTGAGGCTGTTGGCCGAGACGACCGGGGCCGCTTCGGTCAGGCCGTAGCCCTGGAACATGGGGATGCCCAGGGCGTAGAAGAAGCGCTGGAGGTCGATGTCGAGCAGGGCCCCGCCGCCGACGAAGAATTCGAGCCGGCCGCCGAAGTTCGCCCGGATCTTCCTGAAGATGAGCCCGTCATAGAGGGCGACCAGGGGCTTCTTCAGCTTCTTCAGGCCCCGCCCCTTGTTCCAGCCTTCCGCGTTGTAGTCGACGGCCAGCTTCATGGCTTTGGCGAAGAGGGCCTCGACCATGGGCCCCTTCTCCCGGACGCCCTTCTCGATGTTCCTGCGGAAGCTCTTGGCCAGGGACGGAACGCTCAAGAGAAGGTGGGGCCGGGTCTCCTGGATGTTCACCGGGATGTTGCGAAGCGTTTCCATGGGCGTCCGGCCCAGCTCGATCGAGGCCATGGCCGCGCCGCTGGCCATCAGGCTGTAGATGCCGCAGGTATGGGCGAAGGCGTGGTCCCAGGGCAGGATCAGGAGCGAAACGTAGCGCTCGGGACAATCGACGAGGGCCCGGGACTGCTCGATGTTGGCCGTGTAGTTCCGGTGGGTCAGGACGATGCCCTTCGGATCGGCCGTGGTCCCCGAGGTGTAGCAGATGTTGGCCGGGTCGCTCTCCTTGACGCCGGCAAGGGCGTCGTCCACCGCCGAGGGGCGCGAAGCCAGCAGGTCGCGGCCGCGGCGCAGGACCTCGGCCAGCGGCACCTCGTCCGGACCCGGGGCTTCGACGGCGTCGAGGACGACGATCGCGGCCAGGTCGGGGAGGTCGTTGCGGACCTGGCGGACCTTGGCCAGCTGGGACTTCGACACGACGGCCATCCGGCAGCCCGAGTGCGCCAGGCGGAACTTGAGGTCGCTCATTTCGTCGACCTTGACCGAGATGGGCACGTCGATGGCCCCGATCGTCAGGATGGCCAGCTCGGCCGCGATCCAGTCGCGGCGGCCCTCGGCGATGAGGGCCGCCCGGTCGCCGCGGCCCAGGCCGAGGGCCGCGAGCCCGGCGGCAAAGTCATGCACGAGCGGACGCATGGCCGCATAGGTCGTCGGCTCGTAGCGCGATCCGGTCTTCTCCCAGATCAGCACGTTCTCGGGGTAGGCCTTGACGCTTTCTTCGAAGAGCCCGGGTAATGTCCGTTCCGGCATGCGTCCCTCCTCGCGGGCGTGAAGCTCCTCATCGTACGTTCTGCCGGACCAAATGTCAAAGTTCATCCTGCGCCGGCGCGGACCGACTAAACAGATGCGGAACGCAAGGGATCCGACCGCGCCCGGCAGGGATCCTGCCGTCAGGAGCAGTGATCGATGAAGGTTCAGGCGACCGGCGTCGGAGCGGGGGAACAACCGCGTCGCCGGAAAACGGCCCCATGAAGGATCGGAGGCGAGACGTCCGGGTCATCGAAGAGAACAAGGTCGTCGTTTCCCTGATGACGGGCGAGGTCCGACCCGGCGTCCCGGGCGTCTTTCCTTGCCTGACCTGCGACATCTCCTTGAGCGGGCTCCGCCTCATGACCGGGGCCCCGCTCGAAGCCGGGACCCGCGTCCGCGTCGACCTGACTCTCAGCCGCTCCCGGAAGCGCGTCAAAGCCGTGGCCGAGGTGCTTTGGGTCCGGGACCTCTATGCGGGCCAGGTCTTCGAGGCCGGGCTCGAGTTCGTCGGCCTCGACCCGGACGCCGAATTCGCCCTGATGGATCACATCTTCGGGGGACGAGGCGGCTTTTCAGGCTGATCGCGCCCGGCTTGCATTTCTCCCTGTCCTGGGCTACAAATGGGTCGCTCTTGGCCCGAAAGGAGGTCCCCGTGTTCAGAGCGCTCCTCGCCGGCACCTGCCTGCTGGGGCTGGCCGCCGCCGCGGCGAGGCCTCCGGCGGAGCCCGAGACGGAGGCCGCCAAGGAGGCCCGGATGAAATGGTGGACCGAGGCCCGGTTCGGCCTGTTCATCCATTGGGGGCTCTACGCCCTGCCCGCGCGCCACGAGTGGGTCAAGAGCCGGGAGCGCATGACCGACGAGGCCTATGCCCGGTACTTCGACCGCTTCGACCCCGACCTCTACGACCCGCGCGAGTGGGCCCGGACCGCCCGGATGGCCGGGATGAAATACTTCGTCGTGACCACCAAGCACCATGACGGCTTCTGCCTTTGGGATTCCAGGCTCACCGATTACAAAGCGACCCGGACGCCCTGCGGCAAGGACCTCATCAAGCCGGTCGTCGAGGCCATGAGGGCCGAAGGGCTCCGCGTGGGCTTCTATCATTCCCTCCTCGACTGGCACCATCCCGATTACACGGTCGACTGTCACCACCCGATGCGCGACGACAAGGACTTCGTCGAGAAGGCCCGGACTCGCGACCTCGCCAGGTACGATGAATACCTCTTCGGCCAGGTCAGGGAGCTCCTGACGGATTACGGCCGGATCGACACCCTGTTCCTCGATTTTTCGTTCCCGGGCCCGGACGGCAAGGGCCGGAACGAATGGAAGTCCGAGCGGCTGCTGAAGATGATCCGCGAGCTCCAGCCCGGGATCATCGTCAACGACCGCCTCGACCTCCTCGACGTCCCCGGCGGCTGGGACTACCGGACGCCGGAGCAGTTCATGCCCCGGGAATGGATCCGCGTCGACGGCCGTCCCGCGCCCTGGGAGACCTGTCAGACGTTTTCCGGATCGTGGGGCTATGACCGCGACGAATCCACCTGGAAATCCGTGCGTCAGCTCGTCATCATGCTGGCCGAGACGGTCAGCAAGGGCGGCAACCTGCTGCTCAATGTCGGCCCGACGGGCAGGGGGACTTTCGACGAGCGCGCCCTGGACCGGCTGCGGGGGATCGGGGCCTGGATGGACAAGAACGGCCGGGCGATCTACGGCTGTACGCAGGCCCCGCCGGAATTCTCCGCGCCGTCCAACTGCCTCCTGACTTGCAACCTCGCGGCGGGACGCCTCTATGTCCACGTGCTCGAATGGCCGCTCGGGGCCCTGGCCCTGGACGGGTTCGGCGGCCGGGTCGAATACGCCCAGCTCCTTCACGACGCCTCGGAGGTCACCTTCACGGAGAAGGGCGGCGAGACGGGGTTCATGCCCGGCTCGAGGGGCGAGGCCGTCGAGAACACGCTGACTCTTCGGCTTCCCGTGCTCAAGCCCGACGTCGAGGTCCCGGTCATCGAGCTCTTCCTGAAGGAGCGCTGATGAGACGAGAGCGATTCCATCGTTTTGTTCCGGCTGCCCTCATCGCCGCCGTGATCCTGGCCGCCGCCATTGGGCCCGCGCCCGCATCCGCCGCGGACAAGGACTATTATTTTCCTCAGGTCCGGGTCGCGGTCGCTGTCGAGCGCGACGGATCGTTCATTGTCGACGAGTTCCGGACGTTCGAATTTCAGGGATCTTTTCACTTCGCCTATATCGTCATCCCGCTCCGGCTCGACCAGGGCGGCATTCGCAGGGACGTCGAGATCTCGGAGCTGTCGGTGACGGACGAGCAGGGCCGGGCCCTGAAGACGGAGATCTCCGGGAGCGGGGGCGAGCTCACGGCCAAGTGGTTCTATTCCGCCGAGAACGAGCGCAGAACGTTCCACATCCATTATCGTGTTTCCGGCGGCATCACCAGCTACCCCGACGTTACGGAGCTCTACTGGAAGGTCATCGGCGGCGGCTGGGACAAGCCGGCCCGCGATATCCAGGCCACCGTCACCCTCCCTGGACCCGTTCCGTCGAAGGCCGACCTCAACGTTTGGGCTCACGGGCCGCTGGCCGGCTGGTCCGAGGTCGTCGACGAGCGGACGGCCCGCTTCTCCGCGCCGGACCTCGCCAGCCGCCAGTATTTCGAGGTCCGCGTCGTCTGGCCCGCGGGGCTCGTCTCCGGGGTTCCTTCCGGCCGTCCGGCGCTTGCCGCGATCAAGGCCGAAGAGGCGGCTTACGTCCAGGACACCATCGCCCGGGTCCGGAGGGCCCAGGCGGGCGAGGCGGGACGACGCGAGCGAGATGAAGCGAACAGGCGGAAGCTGCTGAAGCTCCTGAGCGTTTGGGGCGTCTGGCAGATCGCCGGTCCGCTCATTTGGCTTCTCGTCTTCTTCAGGGTCTGGTCGGCTGTCGGCAAGGACTACCGGTTCGGAAGCCTGCCGGACTACGTCCGAGAGCTCCCGGCCGACAGGTCCCCGGCCGTGGTCCAGTCGCTGATGCGAGAGGGAAGGACGGTCACGCCGGCGGCCTTCACGGCGACGATCTTCGATCTGGCCCGGCGCGGCGTCCTCGAGATTGAGGACCGGAACGTCTCCAAGAAGCGCTTGTTGGGCACGAAAGAGGTCGTCGAGACGACGATCACGCTCAAGAAGGATCCCGGCGAAGACGCCGGCCTGCGGCCCTTCGAGCGCTCGCTCCTGGCCTTCCTTTATGAAGAGCAGGCCGGCTGGATGTCGAAGGGAGCCTCCCTCACGGTCGACGAGCTCCAGGACTACCTGAAGAAGAACCCGCAGAAGTTCCAGACCTGGTACCGGACGTGGACCACGGAGATCAAGGAAGAGGTCAAGCCGCTCGGCTTCCTCGAGCCCGAAAGCGTCCGGGCCCGGAATCGCTTCTATCTCTTCACGCTGCCCGTGGCCGTTCTGACCCTCAGCCCTGTCCTGTTCATCCTGGCTCTGGCCCTCATCCCGACGCTCAAGCGCCGCACGATGGCCTGGGCCCGGGAGAATGAAGCCTGGAAAGGGCTCGACCGCTTCCTCGACGACTTCTCCGACTTCAAGGAGATCCCTCCCGAGGCCTATAAGCTCTGGGAATTCTACCTCGTGTTCGGCATTCTCTTCGGCAATGCCAAGAAGATCCTCAAGATGCTCCCCGTCATCCTCCAGGACAAGCGGGCCGCCGCGCCGGTGTGGTATGCGGGCGGCATGGGACAGCCCGGCGGGCTGCTCAGCGGCGGCGGTCTCGCGAACGTCATCGCCGGCATCGAGCACACGGCCACGGCCATCAGTCAGGCCAGCACCTCGGCGGCCCACTATTCCTCGGGAGGCGGCGGCGGTTTCAGCGGAGGAGGGGGCGGCGGGGGAGGCGGCGGAGGCGGAGGGGCCGGGTGACGGGACGTGTGATCCGGCTGGCGGCGGCCGCCGCGGCCCTCGCGGCGGTCGTCCTCTCAACCCGGGCCTGCGGCAAGCCATCCGACGAATCGGCCATCCGCGCGCTCCTCGAGGAGTCCGTGGCCCGGGCCGGGAAGAAGGACGCCCGCGGCCTGATGGAGTTCTTCGCTCCCGATTATGTCGATTTCGAGGGGCGCGACCCGGCCGGCACGCTCCGCCTCATTACGGACTATCTCGACCGCTACCACGGGATCGTCATCCATCTCCTCGGCGCCCGCGTCGGCGACGTCGGGGCCGACGGGCGGGCGTCCGTCGAATGCGAGGTCTCCCTCTCGCACGGCGCGGCCGAGGTCCTGCGCAAGCTCATCCGGTACACGGGCGAATACTACCGCTTCCGGTTCGACCTCCGGAAGGCCGGACCGGGGGAATGGCGCTTCACCTACGCCGAGTGGCAGTCGATCGGTCTCACCGAGCTCTTCCCGGAATCGCTCGCTGTCTTGAAGAAACTCTTTCCCGGCCTGTGACGTATCTTCCCGTGAAGGACAGCCTCGGGCGGCCCGGCCGCTTCGAGTCTCTGATATAATGATAGGAGACAGGAGGGCGAAGATGACCGAAGAAAAAAAAGACAGCAAGACGAGATTCGAGGAATTCCGCCTGAACGGGGGCGAGCTCCTCAACAAGGTCAAGGAGATCATTCACGAGGGCAACGTCCGCCGCATCATCCTCAAGGATGAGCACGGCAAGACGTTCATGGAGATCCCGCTCACGATCGGCGTCGTCGGGGCCGTTGTCGCGCCGATACTGGCCGCCGTGGGAGCGATCGCCGCCCTGGCTTCGAACTTGACCATCGTCGTCGAGAAGATCGAAAGCTGACCGGGCCCGGGCCCGCGCTTTGCCGCGCCTCCTCTCTATGCTATAAAGGGGTTCCATTCCCCGATCGGAGAGGAGGACGCATGAAATCCCTTTTTGCCCTGACCGCCCTGGTTCTGGCAGGCGTCCTGGCCGCGCCTCCGCTGGCCGGAGCGCCGCCGCAGACCGAGGGCCTGGCGAACCTCATGCCTGTCCCGGCCGGCGTGACCGTCGGCGACGGCCGTTTCCGCGTTGACGAGAGCCTGGCCATCGCCCGCGGACTCGACGCCGAGCCCAAAGGCGGGCCGAAGGACCGGGCTTTCCGGGCCGCGGCCCGGTTCATGTCCCGCCTCGCCGGACGGACCGGGCTTTTCCTCAAGCAGGACTACCTGGCCTCGCAGGCGTCATCCCCGGAAGGCGGCATCCGCTATGCTTTCAGCCGCCCGGGCCGGCTCGTTCCCAATGAGGATGAATCCTATACCCTCAAGATCGAACCCGGCCGTGTCGCCCTCGACGCGAAGACGGACATCGGCGTCCTTTGGGGTTTCGAGACCCTCCTCCAGCTGCTGAGCGCGGACGAGACAGGCTATTACTTCCCTTGCGTCACCATCTCGGACAAGCCGCGCTTCACCTGGCGGGGTTTGCTCATCGACGTCGGCCGGCACTTCCAGCCCGTCGATGTCATCAAGAGGAACATCGACGGCATGGCGGCGGTCAAGATGAACGTCCTTCACCTGCACCTGACCGAGGATCAGGGCTTCCGCGTCGAGTCGAAGGTGTTCCCGAAGCTCCAGGCGCTCGGCTCGGACGGGATGTTCTTCACCCAGGCCCAGATCAGGGACTTGGTCGAGTACGCCGCGGACCGGGGCATCCGGGTCATGCCCGAATTCGACCTCCCCGGTCATTCGACGAGCTGGTTCGTCGCCTACCCCGAGTTCGCCAGCGCCCCGGGCCCCTACGCGATCGAGCGCAAGTTCGGCATTTTCGGCCCGGCCTTCAACCCGGCCGACGAGAGGATCTATCCCTTCTTTGACGCCTTTTTCAAGGAGATGGCCGGACTGTTTCCCGATCCGTATCTCCACGTCGGCGGGGACGAGGTCGAGGGCCGTCAGTGGGACGCGAACCCGGCCATTCAGGCTTTCAAGAAGAAGCGCGGCCTCCCCGACAACAACGCCCTGCAAGCCTACTTCAACGGCCGACTGCTCAAGATCCTGACCAAGCACGGCAAGAAGATGGTCGGTTGGGATGAGATCTTCCAGCCGAGCCTGCCCAAGGACATCGTCATCCAATCCTGGCGCGGACCGAAGTCCCTCATCGAGGCGGCCCAACAAGGCTACCAGGGCATCCTGTCCAACGGATACTACATCGACCTCTGCCAGCCGGCCGAGATGCACTACCTCAACGACCCCCTGCCGGCCGATTCGCCCCTCGACGACAACCAAAAGTCCCTCATTCTCGGAGGAGAAGCGACGATGTGGGCCGAGCTCGTGACCCCGGAGACGATCGATTCGCGGATCTGGCCGCGCACCGCGGCCATCGCCGAGAGATTCTGGTCGCCGGCCTCGGTCCGAAACGTGGACGATATGTACCGCCGCCTCGGCCCGACCTCGATCGCCCTCGAGGAACTCGGCCTTCTCCATCTCAAGAACGTGGACATGCTCCTCAGGCGTCTGGCCGGCGGGCCCCGGATCGAGCCTCTGAAGGCTCTGGCGGAAGCGGTCGAGCCTCTCAAGGGCTACGAACGTCACGACCAGACCGAGTACACGAGTCTTTCCCCCTTCACCCGGTTCGTCGATGCCTGCGCCCCGGAATCCCTGCCGGCCCGGAAGTTCAGGACCCGCGTCGACAGGTTCCTCGCGGACAGGGACCCGATGATCGCCGAGGAGCTCAGGACCAGCATGAGCGGCTGGAGGGACAACCACCCCCTCGTCCTGCCCTTCCTGGCCGTGTCGCCGGCGTTGAGGGAGATCGAGCCCCTTTCGCTCAACCTGGCCCGGGCCTGCGAGATCGGGCTCGAAGCGCTGGGCCACCTGGCGAAGGGCGAGAGCCTGCCCGCATCGTGGGTGCAGGAGAAGAACGCGATCCTGGCCGAGGCCTCCAAGCCGGCCGCCCACGCCGGGCTGGCCGTCGTCACCGCTATCGGACGGCTGGTCGAGGCCTGCGGAGGTCAGGCCAAATGACGGGGCCGGCCCGCGGCGCCGTCCCCGAGCGGCCGGCCTATCTCGTCCGGCCCGTCGCCGCGGATTTCCGCCCCGGCGACGCCGCCGCGCCCTGGGCCGCCGTCCCGCCTCTCGCCGTCGACCACTATCTCTGGTTGGATAACGGCTACCGTCCCGCTGTCGAGGCCCGGGTGTGCTGGACGCCGCGTTTTCTCTACGTCCGCTTTCGGGTCGAGGAGAAGCGGGTCCGGGTCAGATACACGAAGTTCCAGGACCCCGTCTACAAGGACAGCTGCGTCGAGTTCTTCATCGACGCCTTCCCGGAGCTCGGCCAGGGCTACGTCAATTTCGAGACGAACGCCTTGGGAACGCTGCTCGCCGCCTTCGGGCCGGACCGCTCGCACCGGACGCCGCTCTGGCCCGAGGACCTGGCCGAATTCGAAGCGGCCGGCTCGATCCGTAGGCCGGTCGATGGGGAATACGGCGCGGATTCCTGGACCCTCGAGTACCGGCTGCCCCTCGGACTTTTCCGCAGGCTCTACGGCCGGGAGATCCGGTCCGGCGACCGGGCCGAGGCCAACTTCTACAAGTGCGGCGACGAGACCGAGGTGCCTCATTACGGAGCCTGGAGCCCGGTCGGGACGCCGTCCCCCGATTTTCATCGGCCGGAGTTCTTCGGCCGGCTCGTTTTCGGGTGAGCCGAGGCCGGGCTATGGCCTGACCAGGGTCGACGTGCTATGATTCCGGGCTCAAGCCCGGAAAGGAAAACAAAGGAGGCCGGCCCGTCGTTCGGCTTTGGGCCCGGGCTCTCACCGTCGCGCTTGCCGCCTTCGCGGCCAGCGGCCTCTATTTTTCGGTCCGCCAGTTCATGAAGGACGAAGTCTGGCGCTTCGACCTGGGCTTGGTCAACAAGGCGCTCGCCGCGGCCGCGTTCTTCCTGCTGATCGTCTCAATGGCGCTGACGGGAATATCGTATTTTTCGCAACGTTCCACAAGACCGTTGGCCTATCGAAAGTATCTGGGTCTGGTCGGATTCTGGACCGCCCTGGCTCACGCGGCCGTAACCCATGTCCTGCTTCCCGCAGCCGGGCTTCGCCCGGAGAGGAAGATCGAAGCGTTGGATTCCGACTGGCCGGGCATCGCCGCTCTTGTTCTCTTCGGGGCGATGGCGCTCGTCTCCCGCGCGGGCGTCAAGAGCCGGCTGGGCGGGGAGGCCTGGAGGAGGCTCATGCGGTATGGCGGGTATGCCGGGCTCGTTCTCGCCGCCGGTCACGCCGCCTTGCTCAAATGGTCCAGCTGGACCAATTATTTCCGGACCTTCGATCCCGTCCTGCCGTCCCTCAGCCTGCCCCTCACGGCGTTCGCCGCCGCCGCCTGCGTGCTGCGGCTGGCCGTCTGGATCTCGGCGAAACGACGTCCCTGAGGCCTACTTCAGCTTTTCCTGGCCCCTGAACTCGCGGTAGGGGCTGAGGTAGGTCAGCGTCTCCCGGTCGTCCGGGGTGGTCGTCCCTGCGACCATGCGTCCGACGAGCTCGCCGATGCCGGGACCGAGCATGAACCCCTGTCCGCACATCCCGACGGCCAGCAGGTACCCCCCGAGCTCGCGGGTCCAGCCGACGATCGGCGAGCCGTCCGGGGTCATGGGATAAAGGCCGCGCCAGGTCCTGCGGATGCGGAGGTTCCGGAGCCGGGGGATGAGTCCGACCATGCGGTCGGCGACCATGGGCAGGAAGGAACTCGTCTCGCGGACGTCCTGTCCCCAGATGCTGGGGCTGGGCGTAATGCAGAAGATGACCTGGCCGGTGGCGTGCTGATAGAAATAATAGTTGGCCGAGCCGGCCACGGGCCGGATGTCGACGACCATGGGCCCGAGGAAGCGGGCCACGGCCTCGGTCACGGCCGCCTCGTGGGAATCGGGTCGGACGGGGACGTCGACGCCGGCCAGGGCCGCGACTTCCGCGCCCCAGGCGCCGGCCGCGTTGACGACGATCGCCGCGCCGTACTCGCCTTTGTCCGTGCGAACGCCCGTCACGCGCCCGCCGGACACGGCCAGAGCCGTCGCGCGTTCGCCGAAGTGGAACACGGCCCCGAGCGACTTCGCCCGGCGGAAAAAGGCATGGACGGCGAGCAGGGGAGAGGCGTTGCCGTCGTCGGGCGAAAAGGTGCCGCCGATGAGCCCGTCGGGATTGAGGTCGGGGATGATCCGGAGAAGGCCGGCCGCGTCGTGCCAATCGATAGCGAGGCCGTAGCGCTTCTGGACGGCGAGGAGCTCCTTGAGGGTCCGTTCCTCCTCGGGCCCGTAGGCCACATAGCTATAGCCTCCCCTGAGCCACTCGATGTCGTCCCCATGGATCTCTTTCCAGGAGGCGAAGCTCTCCAGGCTCCGCAGGCACAGGCGGATCTTGGCCGGGTCGGAATGCGTGGCCCGGAGCCCGCCGATGGCCCGCTTGTTCGAGCCCTGGCCGACGCTCGGGAACTGATCGATGACCAGGACCCTGAGGCCGGCTCCGGCCAGGGTCATGGCGGTGGGCGTGCCCACGCTTCCGGCGCCGACAACGATGACGTCGAAGCTCTTATTCGTCGTCATGGCCTTTGTCCTTCCCCTCGAACCCGGCGAAGATGCCCATCGGGACCTCGATGAAGAGCGGCCGCTTCGGCTGGTCGACGACCTCGGCGTCGGGCACTCCCTCCTCCCGGAAGATGCGATGGATGAGGGGCGTGCAGGTCTTGGCCCCGCACGAGCCCATGCTCGTCCGGGTGAGGGCCTTGATCTCGCTGATGTCGCGAACGCCCTGGCGGATGAGCCGGCGGATCTCGCCGGCCGGGACCCGCTCGCAGCGGCAGACGATGGCGTCCTCGGACGTCCGCTTGACGTACTGGCCGAGGGGCTCGGCCGTCTCGGGCGGCTGGACCCTGATGCCGGCGATCTTTTTGGCGTACTCGCGGGGGGCCCGGACCTTGACGATGATGGTGCGGTCATTGACCTTGAGGACCCTGACCGCGCCGACCTCGACTTGGCCGAGGGGATTTCCCTCGGTGTCCTCGACGACGACGCGATCGCCGGCCTTCAGGCGGTCCTTGAGGAATTCGAAAGGAATGGCCACGGTCGGGAATTCCGGGTCTTTGCGATAGTCGACGAGGGTGATGGCCAACCCGGGGCAGATGGCAACGCATTTCTCGCAGCCGGAGCACACCCCGCCGCCTTTCTCGCCGAGGAACGTCGGGAGAAGCCGGATGTCCGTCTTGTCCATGTCGATGAGGTGGTTGGGGCAGACCGCCGTGCAGGGATCGCAGGGGATCTCCTGGGTGCAGTGGATGACCGGGAAGACCCCCTTGTCTTCGCCCGGCGTCCGCTCGCTCACGGTCGCTCCGGGCTTCGATTTCAGGATCTCCGAGGTCCGGTACCAGTCCGCGGAGATCCCGCCGACGTCATGGCCCAGGGCACGGGCCACTTCGAGCCCCCGGATCTTGCCCGAGAAGATGGCCGCCGAGGCCTCGGCGATCTCCTCGGCGTCGCCGGCGGCGAAGGCGGGGAGCCCGAATTCGCGGGCTTTGTCATAGAACTCGTTGACGGGATCGAGGCCGACCGCGATGAGCAGGGTGTCGCAGGCGAAGGAGCGCTCGGTTCCCGGGACCGGCCGGAACTTCCCGTCGACTCGGGCGATCGTCACCGACTCGACGGCGTCCGCGCCGTTGGCGCTGACGACCGTATGAGACGTATAAAGGGGCACGCCCAGCCGGGCCAGCTTGTCCCGATGGACCTTGTATCCGCCGCACTCCGGCAGGACTTCGACCAATCCGACGACGGCGATCCCGGCCTGAAGGGCGTGATAGCCGGCGATCAAGCCGACGTTGCCGCCCCCGACGATGAACAGACGCTCCGTCGGCTTGACCAGGTCCCTGTTGACGAGTGTCTGGAACGCGCCGGCGCCATAGACGCCGGGCAGCGTGTTGCCGGGGAAGGCCAGGTTCTTCTCCCGGGCGCCCGCGGTCACCAGGAGGATCTCCGGCTCGACGAGGACGTAGCGCCGGTCCGCGACCAGGACGCCGACTTTTTTATCGCTGTACACGGCCAGGGCCGAGCTCTGGAGCCAGACACGGACGTCGGGGAACGAGCGGACCTCGCGTTCGAGGCGGGTGGCGATGTCGATGCCCCGCGTCCCGGCATAGACGGCGTCGATGGAGCCGAAGAAGCGATGGGTCTGCAGGACGAGCTTGCCGCCGAGCCGGTGCTTGTCGTCGATGAGGAGCGTTCCGATGCCCCGCCTGCCGAGCTCGATCGCGGCCGAAAGCCCGGCCGGACCGCCGCCGATGATCAGGACGGGCACGCGGACGGTCTCGATCGGATTCGCCTTCCCGAGACCGGAGGCCCGGGCGTCGACCCGGGGAAGCTCCGGCAGCCTCTCGACGGGCTCGACGCGGACCCCGGTCCGGACAAGCTCCATGCAGGCCTTGACGGGCACTCCGTCAGCCAGGACGAGGCACTGGGAGCACTGGCCGTTGGCGCAGAAGATCCCCTGGGCGGCGCCGTCCTTCGCGTGGTGTCCGAAAACGCGGATGCCTGCGGCGAACAGGGCGGAGGCCAGGGTCTCGCCCTCCAGGGCCTCGAGGGTCCGGCCCTTCCAGGTGAAGGCGACCTGGGGTCTGGAAGGGATGGGCAGAATGGGGTGCTGTTCGATACGATACATGGACGGCCAATCTCCTATAGTCTTCGACGGACGGCCCAAAAGAGCGCTATTATAGCACATCGAAAGCGGAGGAGGTCAACGATCCGGAGTTGATGTATAATCGCTTTCCATGGCCCCAAAAAGCGGCATTCTCCTCCGGAGGACCGAAGCGGCCGGGCTGGCCCTCGCGCTCATGTGGGCAACCGCCGCCGTCGCGACGGCCGCGCCGAGTCCCGCCGGCCAAACGACGGTCCAGGCTGAAACGCGGTCCGCTGAAACCGGCGATCGCCTCACCCTGAAAGAGGCCGGCCGGGAGTTCCTCAGCGACACCGGCCGGATCTGGTCCTCGCCGGCCCGCATCAAAGCCAAAAGCATTATTCCACTCGTCGGGCTGGCCGCGGCCGCGGCGTTCCTTATCGCCTCGGACGAGTCCATCCGCGACGACGTCCGGACGTTTACCGGAAAGAACGCCTGGGTGGGGGATGTCGCGCCCGTGATCACCGAGATGGGAGGCCTGGCGGGATTCGCGGCCGCCGGGGCCTTCTTCGGCGCCGGCCTCATCTTCAAGGATACCCGGGCCAGGGACACGGGCTACCTGGCGGCGGACGCCATTCTCCAATCCTTCCTCGTGGACAGCTTCCTCAAGAGCATGGCCGGGCGACAGCGTCCGTTCGTCGCCGGCGGCGAGGACCACTGGTCCGGACCGGCGGGATTCTTCAAGAGATTCGAAAAGGGACAGAGTGACTTCTACACGTCCTTTCCGTCGGGGCATGCCGCGGCGGCGTTTTCCCTGGCCACCGTTATCGCTCTGCAGTACCGTCATCGCGCCTGGGTCCCGGTTGTAGCCTACGCGGTCGCCTCCGGCGTGGCGTTATCGAGGCTGGTCCTGGACCGCCATTGGGCTTCCGACGTGGCCATCGGCGCCGTCGTGGGCCACCTCGTGGCCCGGACGGTCGTCCGCAACCATGGCCGGCGTCAGCGCGTCGTTCCCACGCTCGCCTGCACGGGCCGGGGCGTCGCCTTCAGCGTCTTCATCGACCTGGATTAGGGGCCCGATGGTCCCTTGGCTCGCCGATCTCAAGGAAAGGATGGAAGGATGAAAGCGATCTCTTTCGTCATTCTCGTCATTTGTCTGGGAGCCTCGGCCGGCGGTTCGTTCGGCCAGCGGACGGAGAAGCCCGTCCTCCACGGCCGTGAATGGGTGGCCATCACGGGAAAGCCGCTGGCGGCCACGGCCGGCGCTATGATCTTCGCCAAGGGCGGCAACGCCGTCGACGCGGCCTGCGCCATGCTCGGCGCCGTTTGCACCATGCACGACGTCCTCAGCTGGGGCGGGGAGACGCAGGCCTTGATCTTCAATCCGAAGACCGGCAAGGTCATCGGGCTGAACGCTCTGGGGGTCGCGCCGACCGGAGCCACCGTCCAATTCTACAAGGACAAGGGCTACGCCTATCCGCCCGAATTCGGCGTCCTATCGGCCGTCACCCCCGGCACTCCGGGAGGGCTCCTGACCATGCTGGCCGAGTTCGGGACCATGAGCCTGGCGGAGGTCCTGGCCCCGGCCCTGCGCCTGGCCGAGGGCTACCCCATGGACAAGGAGACGGCCGACCGCATCGAGAAGGACAAGGACAAGATCAAGACCTGGCCCTATTCGCGGGCGGCCCTGCTGCCCCACCTCGGCGAGGCTTATGAAGCGCCCCGGCCGGGGGAGATCTTCCGCCAGCCCGACCTCGCCGCGACACTCCGAAAGCTCATCGAGGCCGAGAGCGAGGCCCTGGCGGCGGGCAAGACCCGCAAGGCGGCCCTCTACGACGCCTACGACCGGTTCTACAAGGGCGATATCGCCCGCGAATTCGTCCGCGGCTCGGCCGAACAGGGCGGGCTCATCACCATGGGCGATCTGGCCGCCTGGAAGGTCCATCTCGAGGAGCCGGTCTCGACCTCCTATAAAGGCATCGAGGTCTTCAAGCTGACCAGCTGGGTCCAGGGCCCGGTCATGCTCCAGGCCCTGAACATGCTCGAGACGCTTGACGTCAAGGGCTTGGGCTACAATAGCGCCGCCTATATCCACACGCTCTATCAAGTCATGAACCTGGCTTTCGCGGACCGTGATTTCTATTACGGCGACCCGTACTTTCCGCCCGAGGAGCCGCTGGCCGGGCTCCTGTCGAAGGCCTACGCCCGCGAGCGCGCCCGGCTCATCCGAACGGACCGGAACGACCCGGACGTCAAGCCCGGCGATCCTTATCCGTTCGAAGGGAAGGCCAATCCCTACCGGGCCTATCTCGACCGCTGGCTCGAGTGGGGCAGGGGAGAGGCCGCCGGTCTCGACGCCGGACGGACGGCCGAGGTCGAAGCCTCGTTCCGCGCCGGGACGACCTCCATCCAGGCCGCCGACAAGGAGGGCTGGGTCGTCTCGGTGACGCCGAGCGGCGGCTGGATCCCCTGTGTGATCGCCGGCCGGACCGGGGTGGGCATGAGCCAGCGGGCCCAGAGCTTCGTCCTCGACGAAAGGCAGAATCCCTTCAACGTCATCGTCCCGGGGAAAAGGCCCCGGTCGACGCTGACCCCCGGCCTGGCGCTGAAGGACGGCCGGCCGTATCTGTCGTTCGCCGTCCAGGGCGGCGACACGCAGGACCAGAATCTGCTCCAGTTCTTCCTCGACGTCGTCGAGTTCGGCCTGAACGTCCAGCAGGCCTGCGAGGCGCCGAACTTCACGAGCTACCAGATGCACAACTCCTTCGCCGACCACAAGACCTTCCCCGGCAAGCTCGAGATCAACGAGACGGTTCCGCTCGAGATCCGGGCCGGACTCGAGGCCATGGGCTATGTCTTGACCGTCAAGAAATACACCTCGGGCCCCATCAACGCCATCTTCTTCGACCGCGCCCACGGCACGTTCTGGGGCGGCAGCAGCAACTACGGCGAGGACTACGGCATCGCCTGGTAGGCCGGCGGCCCGGCCTCATCCCTCCGGGTGACCGCGATTTCACCTCGAGCGGTGTTGCGGGCGTCCCTCCGGGCGTCGTATTCTTTCTACGTCGGTGAAAGGCGGCCCCGTGACCTTCAATGACCTTCTCCAGCTCATGGTCGAGCGCAACGCCTCCGACCTGCATCTCATCGCCGGACTTCCTCCGGCCCTCCGCGTCCACGGTGAGCTCGAGCCGATCGAGGGCACCGAACGCTTCGCGCCCGTGGCCCTCAAGGACTTCATCTTCGCGGCTCTGACGACGCACCAGCTGAACATGTTCCAGAACGACCCGGCCAGCCGCAACGAGCTCGACTTCGGCTACGGCATTCCGGGCGTCGGACGCTTCCGCGTCAACGTTCATGTCAGCCGCGGCAGCGTCTGCGCCTCGGTCCGGGCCCTGGCCAGCCGCATCCCCAGTATGGAAGAGCTGGGGCTGCCCGAGGCCGCGAAGGAATTCACCAAGGCCAAGCGAGGCCTCGTCCTCGTCACCGGCCCGACCGGCAGCGGCAAGTCGACGACGCTCGCGGCCCTCGTCGATGCGGTCAACAAGACCCGCCGCGATCACATCCTGACCATCGAAGACCCGATCGAGTACATCCACAATTCCCAAAAATCCTACGTCACCCAGCGGGAAGTCGGCGCGGCCGGCGACACCCTGTCCTTCCGCAACGCCCTGAAATACGCCCTGCGGCAGGACCCCGACGTCATCCTCATCGGCGAGATGCGGGACTATGAGACGATCGGCATCGCCATCACCTCGGCGGAGACGGGGCACCTCGTTTTCGGGACGCTCCATACGGCCAGCGCCGCCCAGACCGTCAGCCGGATCGTCGACGTCTTCCCGACCGACCAGCAGCCGCAGGTCCGGACCCAGCTCGCCTCGACCATCCTCGGCGTCGTCTCCCAGATTCTCCTGCCGAAAAAGGACGGGACGGGACGGGTGGCCGCCTGCGAGCTGATGCTGGCCAACTCGGCCGTCCGCAACAACGTCCGGGCCGGCAAAGTCGACTCCATCTACCAGACCTTGCAAACCTCCTCGGCCGAGGGCATGCAGACGATGGACCAGGCCCTGATCAAGCTCTGCCGCGAAGGCAAGATTGACTACGAGACGGCCAAGCCCTATATTTACGAGAAGTCGACCCACGAAACGATCAAGGCCTTGCGCCGCTAGCCCGATGCCGCCGGCGCCGGGCTCATCCCGGGTCGGCGGAGGCCTTTGATGAAGCTCCTGGTCATTCCGGCGCTCCTCCTGGCGCTCGTCTTTCTCCAGTCCAGGGTGGGCTCGTTCTCGGAGCCCCCCGTCCCGGGGCAGGCCGCGACGGTCGCCCTCCCGCCTTCGGCGGCTCCCAACCTGCACTACCCGTCGAACCGGGCGCCGCTCGCCGTGAGCCCCCTGGTCAAGCTTCCCGTCGGGGCGGTCGAGCCTCGGGGCTGGCTCATGGCCCAGCTGCAACTGATGAGGGACGGCTTCACCGGCCGGCTGACCGAGATCAGCCGTTTCCTCGGGGACGACAGCGGCTGGATGACGCTCAAGGGCAAGGGCTGGGAGGAGACGCCGTATTGGCTCAAGGGCTACGGCGACCTCGGCGACCTGCTCAGGGACGCCGCCCTGCGCAAGGAGGCCGAACGCTGGCTTGTCCAGGCCTTCAAGTCGCAGGCCCGGGACGGCTTTTTCGGCCCGGCCGACAACCGGGAGGCGAACGATCTCTGGCCGAACATGGTCATGCTGTCGGCTCTCCAGAGCTTTTATGAGGCTACGGGAGACCGCCGTGTTCTGTCCCTCATGAGCCGCTACTTCCAGTATGAGTTCCACCTTCCGGCCGAAGAGCTCCTTCCGGGGAGCTGGCAAAAGCTCAGGGGAGGGGAGAACCTCGAGAGCGTCTACTGGCTTTACAACCGCACCGGCGACGGCTTCCTCCTGGACCTGGCGCGGCGGCTTTTCGCCCGGACCTCGGACTGGACCTCGCCGATCCTCACCCCGGCGCGGGACAAGGCCGGCGTCGAAAGCTCGTTCTATCACGGCGTCAACATCGCCATGGGCTTCCGCGAGCCCGGGATCTACTTCCAGCAGTCCCGCGACAGGAGCCTCCTCGAGGCCGTCGAGCGCAATTATCGCCAGGTCATGGGCCGCTACGGCCGTCAGCCCGGAGGCATGTTCGGCGCGGACGAGAACATCCGGCCGGGCAAGGACGATCCCCGGCAAGGGGCCGAGACCTGCACCATGGTCGAGTTCATGGCCAGCTTCGAGTCCCTCCTGAAGATCACCGGCGACCCCGTCTGGGCCGACCGGGCCGAGGAGGTCGCCTTCAACTCCCTGCCCGCATCCATGACCCCCGACCTCAAGGCGCTTCACTATCTCACCGCGGCCAACCTCATCTCCTGCGACAGCAGCGCCGAGCACGACTTCCAGAACTCCGGCACTCTGGTCTCGTTCGATCCCTGGAGCTATCGCTGCTGTCAGCACAACGTGGCTTTCGGCTGGCCTTATTTCGCCGAGCATCTCTGGATGGCCACCGCGGACAACGGATTGGCCGCGATCCTCTATGCGCCGTCCGAGGTCAGGGCTAGGGTCGCCGAAGGCGCCGACATCTCCATCGCCGAGGAAACGGCCTATCCGTTCGAGGACCAGATCCGGCTCACCCTGTCCTGCGACCGTCCGGTCGCTTTCCCGCTCTACCTGCGCCTGCCGGGCTGGGCCAGGGACGCCCGGGTCCTCGTCAACGGCCGGCCCGTCGAAGGCCCGTTCGCCGGAGGCCGCTATGTGGTCCTGAGCCGGACCTGGCGCCACGGCGACGAGGTGCGTCTCGAATTCAGCCCGCATATCGAAGTCGTCGAGTGGCCGGAACGGAGGGGAGCCGTATCCGTGCGCCGGGGTCCGCTCTGGTACTCCCTCAAGATCGGCGAGAGCTGGCAGAGGTACGGCGGGACCGAAACGTGGCCGGCCCACGAGGTCCTGCCGACGACGCCTTGGAACTACGGCCTTGTCCTCGGGGACCCGGAAGCGGCCGCATCCGTGCGGCTCGCCTCCCGCAACGCGCCCGCCTTCCAGCCTTTCGCCCTCGAGGCGGCCCCGATCGTTCTCAAGGCCAGGGCCCGTCGCGTGCCCGGATGGACGGCGGAGGGGCGAATGGTCGGGTTGGTCCCGGCCAGTCCCGCGGCAGGGGAAGGCCCGGTTGAAGAGATCGAGCTTGTCCCCATGGGCTGCGCCCGTCTGCGGATCACCGTTTTCCCGGTGGTCAAGGATTGACATCCTGAAAGAGGCGTCTTATATAAGGAACAGGGATTATGGAACTCGAACCAAGGAGGTCCGGATGTTCAAAGAATTCAAGGAATTCGCCATGCGCGGCTCGGTCATGGACATGGCCGTCGGCATCATCATCGGCGCCGCCTTCGGGGCCATCATCTCGTCGCTCGTCGCCGACGTCCTCATGCCGCCCATCGGGCTGCTCCTCGGCAGGGTCGATTTCTCCAATCTCTATATCCTCCTGACGGCCGGACAGGCGCCGGGCCCCTACGCCTCGCTCGCCGCCGCCCAGCAGGCCGGCGCCGTCACGATGAATTACGGCGCCTTCATCAACAGGATCATCAGCTTCCTCATTATCGCCTTTTCGATCTTCCTGCTCGTGAGGGGCATGAACCGGATGAAGAGGAAGACCGAAGCCGCCCCGACGACCAGGGATTGTCCCTTCTGCGCCACGGCCATCCCCGTGGCCGCCGTCCGCTGCCCGCACTGCACCTCAGAGCTGAAGACGTGACGCCGAGCCGGGCTAAAAGGCTTCCCGCGCGGTGATGTAGAGCCCGAAACTCCCCTGGCCCCAGGCCAGGTCCAGCCGGACGGTGGCGTTGTCCTGCTTGTTGATCACGTAGCGGAGACCGCTGCCGGCGGCGAACTTGAGCCTTCCGGCTCCGACATCCCCGAATCCCGGGAAGACATCGGCCAGGCCGGCGAAGCCGGCGACGCCGATCCTCCTTGTGATCAGCGCTCTGAACTCGGCTTGGACGAGGGCCAGACCCTTGTCCCTGAAACGGCCTCTGTAGTACCCGCGGAGGAGCGATTCCCCGCCGAGGAGGGCCAGCTTGTAGAAGGGGACGTTGCCGCCGATCGAGACGAGATAGGCCTGCGTGGCCAGGACCCGTTTGGTCCCGAGCGGCCAATATTTCCGGAGATCGAGCTCGAGACGGTTGTAGCTGAAATCGCTGCCGGCGGTAGCCCCGTAGGCATCGGCGGCAAGCTGGAGATAGGCGCCCCGGAGCGGGAAGAGGACCGAGTCCCGCGTGTCCCAATTCAGATTGGCGCCGAACCCAGCGATCATCCCGCCGTGGCTCCCCGTGAACTCCCCGGAAGCGAGAAGTCCCCCGGGCTCGACTTTCTCGATCGTCGTTCTCTCGAAGTCGAACTCCAGGCCGCCGAAGAGACCGCCGATCACGCGCCTCTTGACGCCCATCCGGAAGGCCAAGATCCGCGGCGTGAAGGACTCCCCGTCTGTCGACAGCGTCGCGTTGCCCACGCCGTAGAACAGCTGAGGCGTCCTCTGGTACTGGATCGTGCCGGCGAAGATGAGGCTGTTGCGCTTGACGTAGATCTCGGGCTTGATCAGGGCGCTGAATTGCCGGGCCAGGTTGTAAGTGGCGAAGGCCCAGACGCTCGACGTGCGGGCCTCCTCCTTGTTCTTCCCGGCCCGGAAGTTGAGCATGCTGCCGGCGCCGAAGGCCAGCTTCGTCTCGGGCGAATAGTAGATGAAGGGGAGGCCGATGAGGCGGGCTTTGTACGGTTTCGGCTCCGCGGCGGGTTCCTCGGCCCCGGCCGCGGGCCCTCGCGGGAAAAGCCCGGCGGCGAGAAGGACGGCGATCGCGAGGATCCGCGGCGGTTGGGTCATGTCGGTCGTCCCATCTTTTCGTATCAGTTTAGCGTTCCGGCGCCGAAATGTAAACGACCATCTCTTCGACGACGTCGAGAGCGTGATGATGGAGTTGAAAGTCAGCCCGACCTGGGTTATAACTTCCCTTCTAACGCCAGCGCATTTCAAGGAGCAGCCATGAAGAGGATCACCGTTCTCGGATCCGGGATGGTCGGACGCGTCATCGCGCTCGACCTGGCCGGTGATTTCGACGTCACGGCGGTCGACGTCAATCGCGACAATCTGGCCAGGCTGGCCGGGACGGCCGTCAAGCCGCTCCAGGCCGACCTCTCGTCGGCCCCGTCGATCCGAAAGATCGTCGACGGGTGCGATCTCGTCGTCGGGGCCGTCCCGGGCTCCATGGGTTTCGCCACCCTGCGCGAGGTCATCACGGCCGGCCGGAATGTCGTCGACATCTCGTTCTTTCCCGAGGACGCCCTGGCGCTCGACGACGCGGCCCGGGCCGCGGGCGTCACGGCCGTCGTCGATTGCGGCGTCGCGCCGGGCATGAGCAACATGATCCTGGGCTATCACGCCGCCCGCATGACCGTCGAGCGCTTCGCCTGCTACGTCGGCGGCCTGCCGTTCCGGCGGCAGTTCCCGTTCGAATACAAGGCGCCCTTTTCGCCGGCCGACGTCATCGAGGAGTACACCCGGCCGGCCCGCTACATCGAGAACGGGCACCTCGTCGTCAAGCCGGCCCTTTCGGACGTCGAGAACCTGGATTTCCCCGAGATCGGCACGCTCGAGGCGTTCAATTCCGACGGGCTTCGCTCCCTGCTGACGACGATCCAGGTGCCCAACATGATCGAGAAGACCCTCCGCTATCCGGGTCACGTCGAATACATCCGGGCCCTCCGCGACAGCGGCTTCTTCGGCACCGGGGAGGTCGAGGTCGCGGGCCTCCGAGTCCGGCCTCTCGACGTCACCTCGGCGGTGCTGTTCAAGCACTGGCACCTGCACGAAGAGGACGATGAATTCACCGTCATGCGGATCGTCGTCGAGGGCAGCGCCGGCGGGAGGGCGAAAGAGGTCCGGTACGACCTCTTCGACCGCCGGGACCGCAAGACGGGCTTCTCGTCGATGGCCCGGACGACGGGTTTCCCGGCGGCCGCGGCCGCCCGCCTCGTCCTGGGCGGCCGGTTCGTCCGCAAAGGCATCTCGCCGCCCGAGTTTCTCGGCGCCGAGGAAACCGTCTTCCGGGCGGTCCTGGGCGACCTCGCGGCGAGGAACGTCGTCTACCGCGTGAGCGAACGTTAGTCGGGAAAAGGAGAGACGCGATGTCACGGAAGCTTTCGATCACCCTGGCAGTCCTGGCCGCCCTGATCGCGGCCGTCCCATCCGGCCTCGAGGCCCAATCGAAGCCGGCGCGAAAAGCCGCACCGGCGGCGACCGCCGCGCTCGACGCCGCGGATGTCCTGAAAGGCCTGAATTTCCGATCGATCGGACCGACCCGGCAGAGCGGCCGGTTCGTCGATTTCGCCGTCCCGAATGGCCAGCCGAACACCTTCTACGCGGCTTCGGCTTCCGGCGGTCTGTGGAAGACGGAAAACAACGGGCAGACCTTCGAACCGCTCTTCGACCACGAAAAGGTCTTCTCGATCGGCGACATCGCCGTGGCTCCCTCCGATCCGGCGGTCCTCTGGCTCGGCTCGGGCGAGGCCAACAACTCCCGCTCGACCTACTGGGGCGACGGGGTCTACAAGTCCGTCGACGGCGGCAAGACCTGGCTCAACAGGGGCCTCAGGGAATCCCAGCATATCGGGCGCATCGTCATTCACCCGTCCAATCCCGACGTCGTCTATGTGGCCGCCCTGGGCCACCTCTACTCCGAGAATCCCGACCGGGGCGTCTACAAGTCGACCGACGGCGGGAAGACATGGGACAAGGTCCTCGCGGTCACCGTCGACGGCCGGACCGTCGGCGCCGTCGATCTGGCCATGGACCCCTCCGACCCGGAGACTCTCTACGCCGCGACCTATGACAGATTCCGCAAGCCCTGGACTTGGGGCATCGGCGGCCCGGGTTCAGGCATCCACAAGACGGTCGACGGCGGCAAGTCCTGGACCAGGCTCACGAACGGACTGCCCTCCGGCGTTCTCGGCCGGATCGGCCTGGCCGTCTCCTCCAAGGACCCGAAGATCGTCTACGCCGAGATCGAGAACGCCAACAAACCCGGCCTGTCCGCCGAGGATCGATGGCAGGAGGTCCTGGCCGGCAAATCGAGCGAGGGCATGATCAACGGCGAGATCTACCGTTCCGAGGACGCCGGGGCCACCTGGACTAAGGTCAGCCCCGATAAGAGGTCCGTCGGCGGCGATCCCGGGTACTACTACGGCCAGATCGTCGTCGACCCGAACGACTCGAACGTCGTTTACGTCCTCAGCGTCGGCGTCCTTGCCAGCCGGGACGGCGGCAAGACCTGGACCTCGCCGTTCCGCTTCGGCGGCGACAACCACGCCCTGTGGATCGATCCCAGGGACAGCGCCCACATGCTCCTCGGATACGACCACGGGATGGGCGTGACCTGGGACGGCGGCAAGAACTGGTACCATCCCGACTTCCTGTCGCTGGCGCAGTTCTACGCCATCGATTTCGACATGTCCTATCCCTATCGCGTCGCCGGCGGGCTCCAGGACAACGGGAACCTGATGGGGCCGAGCACCAACGTCGGCGGGCGCGGAGGCTTCGGCGGCAGGGGCGGCGTGGCGCCGCCCATCCGTCTCGAGGACTGGTTCAGCGTGGGCGGCGGCGACGGGATGTACAACGTCTTCGACCGGACGACCAACCGCACCCTCTACAACGAGTCCCAGTTCGGCCCCCTGACCCGGGTCGATCTCGTGACCGGCGAGTCCGAAAACATCGCCTACCAGCGTCTGAAGCCAGAGACGCGCTGGAACTGGTGCGCCCCGATCCTGGTCTCCAGCCACAACAGTGATACCATCTACCACTGCGGCAACATCGTGGTCATGTCGGCCGACCGGGGCGAATCCTGGACGGAGATCAGCCCGGACCTGTCGACCAACGACCCGTCGAAGCTCACGGTCGACGGCCGGGGCGGAGACGGCAGCATCCAGTACTGCACGATCACGACCTTCGACGAATCGCCCCTCCTGCCGGGCGTTCTCTGGGCCGGAACGGACGACGGCAACGTTTGGGTCACCCGGGACAACGGCAAGGCCTGGGTCAAGCTCAACGACAAGATCCCGGGCAATCCGGGCTATTGGGTCAGCCGCGTCGCGGCCTCGCCCTCCGACCCGGCGACGGCCTATGTCGCCTACACCGGCTTCCGGAACGACGATTTCAAGCCCTACCTTTACAAAACGACCGACTACGGCGCCACCTGGACGTCCCTGGCCGCTGGTTTGGCCGAGGGGCCCGTCAACGTCGTCCGGGAGGATCCCAGAAACCCCAGGCTCCTCTTCGCCGGCACGGATTTCGGGATCTACGTTTCGCTCGACGCCGGCCAGGCTTGGCTGAAACTGAAGGGAGACATGCCGACCCAGCCGGTCCACGATCTCAAGATCCAGCCGCGGGAGAACGACCTCATCGTGGCCACGCACGGCCGGGGGGCCTATATCGCCGACATCAAAGCCCTGCAGGAGCTCAGGCCCGACGTCCTGGCCGAGGACGCCCACCTGTTCAGCGTCAGGCCCGCGGTGCGATGGATCGGCCGAAACCAGCGGGAATCGAGCAGCTCGAACTTCGAAGGGGAGAGCGAACCGTCCGGGCTGGCCATCTCCTACCTCCTCAAGTCCAAGCCCAAGGACGGGGCGAAAGTCCAGATCTTCGCCGGCAGCCTGCTTCTCGACGAGATCACGGGCTCGACCGACGTCGGCCTCAACACCGTCTATTGGAGGATGACGGGCCGCCGGGAGAGTACGGCCGAAGAGAAAAAAGCCGCCCAGGAGAACGCGCGCCGGGCCCGCGAGAGGGGCTACGGCGGCGCCATGGGCGATCCGAACTTCGCCTTCTTCACGGTCCGGCCGGGCGACTACCGGATCGTCCTGACGGTCGACGGCAAGTCGCAGTCGACGACCGGCACGGTGCTCCAGGATCCGCGTTACTAGAGCCGACGTCGAGTCACGCGCCGGAGCCTCCGTTGCCATGACTGCCGGCGCCGGCCAGGCCGCGCCTGTAACGATTATTTACGGGCCTCCCGCGTGAACGCCCGCGGCGGCGCCGGCTTCTGCGCCTGATCCGAACGTTTTTCCTCTGAAGAAAGAAGGTTTTTCGAGCCGCCCGGATAGCGGCTGGGCTGGCACGCCGGTTGCAGAGGATGCGTCGGGCCTATGTTAGAGTTGAGGGGAGTCTCGAAGAAGTTCTCGGCCTTCACGGTCGTCAAGGACATCAGCTTCACCGTCCGCCCGGGCGAGGTCCTGGGCTATCTCGGACCCAACGGGGCCGGGAAAACGACAACAATCAAGATGCTGGCCGGCCTCCTCGAACCCTCCAAAGGGGAGATCCTCCTCGACGGCCGAGGCATCGGGCACGATCTCCACGCCTATAAGCGGCGTCTGGGCTACGTCCCCGAGCAATCCGAGATCTATCCCCACCTCAGCGCCTTCGACTACCTCCACATGGTCGGCCGGTTGAGGGGCCTGGACGAGGCGACCCTCCCGGGCCGGGTCATGGCCTTCCTGCGGATCTTCGATCTCGAACAGGACATGCACGGCCCCATCGCCTCCTTTTCCAAAGGGATGCGTCAAAAGGTCCTCATCGCCGCGGCCCTTCTCCATGATCCCGACATCCTGCTCCTCGATGAGCCTCTATCGGGACTCGACGTCACCACGGGCCTCATCGTGCGCGACCTCATCCGCCGTCTGGCCGCCGAGAACAAGATCATCGTCTATTCCTCCCACGTCCTCGAGGTGACGGAGAAGATCTGCACCAAGGTCATCATCCTCTACAAGGGCGGGATCGTGGCCAACGATTCGGTCGAGAACCTGCGCCAGCTCATGCACCTGCCCTCTCTGTCCGAGATCTTCAACGAGCTCGTCCTCAAAGAGGACACGGACGCGGTGGCCGCCCGCCTGGTCGAGGCCATGAAGGCGGACGCCTAGGGCGATGAACGGCCGGCCGACCGAGCGCGGACAGTTCGTCATCCTCACCCGGCATTTCTTCGGGCGGCTGTTCAGGAACGATATCGTCGACTTCGAGGACCAGATGAAGGAGAAGCTCATCGTGAGCTTGTCCCTTCTGACCGTCTTCTTCTCCTGGGCCTCCTGGCTCATGCTCTTCAAGTATCATTTCGTCCCCGACGTCAATCGCTCCTGGCAGGAAAAGAGCTACATCTTCACCTTGATGATGCTCGTCTTCGCCCTGATCACGCTCCTCGAGTGGGACATCCTATTCCCCGACCGGAGGGACTTTCTCAACCTGATGTCCCTGCCCGTGCGCTTGCGCACGATCTTCGCGGCCAAACTGGCCTCGTTCGTCCTCTTTATCGGCATGTTCTCCGTGGCCATGATGGGCGTCTCGTCGATCCTGTTCTCGATGTATCTCGCGGAATGGAGGGCCAACAGCCTGGCCCTGGCCGTCCGCTATGTCGTCTCGCACCTGCTGGCCGGCTTCGCCGCCGCATTCACGGTCTTCTTCGGCCTCGTCTTCCTGCAGCTCCTGATGATGGCCCTGCTGCCCGAGACTCTTTACCGCAAGTCCGCCGTGGCCGTCCGCTTCGTCCTTGCCGCCGGGCTCATGTTTCTCCTGCTCGGTTTTATCGTCGCCCCGTCCAGCCTGGGGGGCTCGTTCAAGAACCTGGAATTCCTCAAGGAAAGCGGCGATCCTTTTTTGTTTCGCTTTCCGCCCATGTGGTTTGTCGGACTTTACGAAGTGCTCCTGGGGACCCACGACGCCGTTTTTGAAGCCGGGGCGCGAACGGCCGGATTGGCCCTGGTCCTGGCCCTCTTCGCCTTCGTCGGTTCGGGGGCCCTGAGCTACCGGCGCCATGTCCTGAAGACGTTGGAGGAGCGCAAGGCCCGGCCGGCTCTTTTCGGTCTGCGCGCAAGTTGGAGGAAGCTCCTGGCGGCTTCGGTTCTCAGGACATCCGAGGAGCGCGCCGTTTATGGTTTCTTTTCGGACACGCTGAGGTCGAATCCGAGCCAACGGACCTCCTTCGTCAACTATCTGGCGGCCGGGGCCGCCGGCATCCTTCTGCTCGTCACGGCCTACCGCGAGTCCTTCCTGACGCTGACGCCCGCGAACGGCTTCCTCCTCATTCTGCCCCTGCTCCTGGCGTTCACGATCATCACCGGGATCCGGGTGCTGGTCGACCGGCCGGTCGCGCTCGAGGCCAACTGGATCTTCCGGCTCACCGAGACCGAGCGGACCTCGCGCTACGCCTCCGGCCTGAAAAAGGCGGTCTTCCTCAAGTTCCTGGTCCCCCTGTTCATCGGGGTCCTGGCCATCCACGCGGTGCTTTGGGATTTCCGGGCGGCGGCCCTGCACGCGGCCTTCGGGCTGATCGTCTCCGGCCTGGCCCTCCAGGCCGCCTTTTATCGCTATCGGAAGATCCCCTTCGCCTGCTCTTGGGTGCCGGGCAAGCTCAAGCTGCAGTTCACGGCCATTCCGGTCCTGGCCGGTCTTCTGCTCTCGATGATGGCCCTATCGGCCATCGAGAAGTCCGTCCTCGCGGATCCCGTCCGGGCGATCGTTTTCATGGCCTTCGTGGCGGCGGCGGGGCTTGCCCTGGGACAGGGGAACAGGCGTTTTTATCGCGGGGCATCCCTCTGCTATGAGGAGGAACCGGAGGCCGCCATGATCGAGCTGCCGCACGGCGACTGAACCCGTCTCCAGCCTTTTTTTTGGCCGCCCGTTCTGCTACCCTATCCAAAGGAGGTCCGACCATGCCTTACCCGACCCGGGACGTCCGCGACCGCATCGACCATTTCCCCCACGTCGACATCATCCACCGTCCGACGCCTTTCCGCAAGCTGGAGCGGCTCTCGGCCCGTCTCGGCGGCCCGGAGATCTACGTCAAGCGGGACGATCTGACCGGCCTCGCTTTCGGGGGCAACAAATCGCGCAAGCTCGAGTTCATCATCAGCGACGTCCTCGTGAAAAAGGCCGACGTCGTCATCACCTGGGGCGGCCTCCAATCCAACTGGTGCATGCAGACGGCCGCGGCGGCCCGGACTTTCGGCATCAAGCCCATCCTCATGCTCTTCAAGCCCGCCGACCGGCCGGCCACCGCGGACGGCAACGTCCTGCTCGACGTCATTCTCGACGCCGACATCCGCATTCTCGCGTCCGAGAAGGGCCGGGTGATCAAGGCGGCCCAGGCCATGGACGTCCTGGAAGAGGCCGGGCGGGAGGTCAGGGCCCAGGGTCACAGGCCCTACCTCGTCCCCGTCGGCGGGTCGCTCGTCCGAGGCGACATGGACAAGCCCCTCGGCGCCATCAGCTACGTCGCGGCCTGCGCCGAGCTCTTCGACCAGCTGAGAAGCGCCGGCCTCGAACCCGACTACATCGTCCATTCGACGGGCTCCGGGGGGACACAGGCCGGACTCGTCGTCGGCGCCAAGTCCATGGGCCGGGGCTGCCGGGTCATCGGCATCAGCGTCTCGGACCCGAAGGGCCCCTTCTCCGAGGACGTTCTCGAGATCGCCCGGGCCGCGGACGACGCTCTCGGCCTCGGCCTCAACATCATGCCGGACGACGTCACCGTCTTCGACGAGTATCTCGGCGCGGGCTACGGGGTGGTCGACAGGGGTGTCGCCGAGGTGATCCGGCTGGTCTTCCAGACCGAAGGCATCGTCCTCGATCCCGTCTATACGGCCAAGGCCATGATCGGGCTCCGGGATCTCATCAAAACGGGATTCTTCAAGCCGACCGACAAGGTCGTCTTTATCCATACGGGGGGCACGCCGGCCCTGTTCCCGAACCGGGACAAGATCTTCGAATTCCTGGTGAAAAAGACCTAGGCCTTATGGCCGAGGCCGGCCAGGCCGGCTTCGAGTCCGTCGAGCGTGAAGCGGTGGATCAGGATCGGGGCCGAGACGAGCAGGTGGAGCGTCTTGAGGCCGCTCCCGGTTACGATCAGGACGACGCCGCCTTCGCCGGTCCTGATCCGGCCGGCGGCCGTGAGCTTGCGCAGGGCCGCGAGCGTCGTCGCGGACTCGGGCTGGCCGAACAGCCCCTCCGACGAAGCCAGATCCCGCTGGGCTTCGAGCATCTCCTCGTCCGACACGGCCACCAGCAGCCCGTCGCGCTCGCGGATCAGGCGCAGGACCGCGTTGCCGCCCGGCGGGGTCGGGTTGGCGATGGCATGGGCGATCGTCGGGCCCGCCGCCAGACGTTCGTACTTCTCGAGGCCCTTGTCGAAGGCCCGGACGAGCGGGGCGCAGCCTTGGGCCTGGACGCCGACGATCTGCGGATAGGCGGCGATGAGTCCCTCGCGCTCGAGGTCGGCAAAGCCCCTCATGAGGCCGAGCAGGTGGCCGCCGGAGCTCAGCGGCACGATCACCGTCCGGGGCGCGCGGCGGCCGAGCTGAAGGTAGATCTCGAAGGCCGTGACCTTGTAGCCCTCCAGACGATAGGGATCGATCGAGTTCATGAACAGAATGCCAAGCTTCTTGCCGATGGCCAGGCTGGCGTTGAAGACCGCGCCATAGTCGCCCTCGACGGCCACGAGCCGGGGGCCGAAGATGCCGGCCGTCTGGAGGCTCGCGGCCGAAGACCCCTCCTTGAGCAGGACGAACGTCTCGAGGCCCGCCCGGGCGCCGTAGGCCGCCGTCGACGCGGCCATGTTGCCCGTCGAGACGGTACCGATCCGCGCCGCGCCGAGAGAAACGGCCTTCTGTACGGCCACCGTGGTGCCCCGGTCCTTGAAGCTCGAAGTCGGGTTCTGGGCCTCGTTCTTGGCGAAGATTCCGGCCAGGCCGAGCGAGCGTCCGATCCGGTCGAGTCTGACGAGCGGGGTCAGCCCTTCGCCCAGGCTCAGGGCGGGTTCGATCCGTTCGAGCGGCAGGAACTCGGCGAACTTCTCGATGGCCAGCGGCCTGTCGTCGCGGATGCGGCGGCCGCCGGGGCGCGGGGCGGCCGCGACGAACAGCGGCTCTCCGCATCCGGGGCAGAAAGGGGAGTAGGGATCGCGCGAGGCGAGGGGCCCGCAGGCGAGGCATTCGAACCTGTCCATGATCATGCTCCTTGGATCCGATGGCCGGCATTATAGACCGAAATCGAGGGCCTGACCATCCTCGGGTCGGAGCGGGCGTCCCCGGGCGATTGCGCGGGGGCGGCGATCGGGAGTAAAATCGTCCGGCCATGGACGATGAGAAGCTGATGAGAGCCGCGTTGGCCGAGGCGGTCCGGGCTGCGGCCAGGGGAGAGGTGCCGGTCGGAGCGGTCATCGCGAGGGAAGGCCGGATCATCGCCCGAGGCTCGAACAGGCCGATCGGCGCGGCCGACCCCACGGCCCATGCCGAGATCGTGGCCATTCGCAAGGCCGGCAGGAAGTCCGGCAACTACCGGCTTCCGGACTGCGACCTCTATGTCACCGTCGAGCCCTGCGCCATGTGCCTGGGCGCCGTTGTCCAGGCCCGCATCCGCCGGCTCGTCTTCGGCGCCGCGGATCCCAAAGCCGGGGCGGTCTCGTCCGTGATGGAATTCCCTTTCGACCGTCTCAATCACCGCCCCGCGGTCCTCGGCGGCGTCCTCGCGGAGGAGAGCGCCGCGCTCCTTGGCGCCTTCTTTCGCGCGCGTAGAAACAAACAGGGATTTCGGCTATAATGCGGCTTTCGTTTTGCGTCCCGACAGTGCGGAGAGGTGGCCGAGTGGTTGAAGGCGACGGTCTCGAAAACCGTTATCTCGAGCGATTGGGATCGCGGGTTCGAATCCCGCCCTCTCCGCCATGGATCTTCCGTCCGTGAAGAACATCCCCCTCGTCGTCACCGGCTTCGGCCACGTCGGCCGGACCTTCGTCTCGCTCCTGCGCGAAAAGTCCGAGGACCTCGAGCGCCGCTACGGCCTCAGCTTCGCGATCCTGGCGGTCGCCCGGGCGGAGGGCTGCTTCTATACGGAAAACCCGCTCGAGGCCCGGCAGGTCTCCCGGGCGGGCGACACCTGGACGTCGGGCAATCCCTCCTGGCGCGAGGGCCTGAAGGTCACAGACGTCTTCGCCCGGCACGGCCAGGGCGGCTGCCTGGTCGAATGCACGGTGTCCGATCTCGAAACGGGTGAGCCTGGCCTGTCCTATCTCACGGCCGCGTTCCAGGCCGGGTGGCACGCCGTGGCCGCGAGCAAGGGGGCTCTCGTCGTCGGACTGCCGGCGCTCAGATCGCTGGCCGCGGAGAACGGCGTCTTCCTCAAGTTCAGCGGGGCCACCGCCGCCGCCCTGCCCACCCTCGACGTCGGCCTGTTCTCGCTCGCCGGGGCCCGCATCGAGGGGATCCAGGGTATCCTCAACGGGACCTCGAACTACATCCTGACCCGCATGGGCGAGGGACTGGACTACGAGGAGGCGCTCAGGCAGGCCCAGGACCAGGACATCGCCGAGCCCGATCCGGGGAACGACGTCGGCGGCTGGGACAGCGCCTGCAAGATCCTGCTCATCACCAACGCCTGCCTCGATGCGGAGTACGTCCTGAAGGACGTCAAAGTCGCCGGCATCACCGGCCTCCCCGCGGACTTCGTGAGATCCGCCCGCCGCGAGGGGCGTTCGGTCAAGCTCCTGGCCACGGCCGCACCGGGCCGCCAGGGCGGGAGGTGGAGCCTCGACGTCCGGCCCTCGCTCATCGAGGCCTCCCATCCGCTCGTCCACGTCAACGGCACCGAGAAGGGCATCACTTTTCTCACCGATTCCATGGGCTCCGTGACCGTAACCGGCGGCCGCTCCAATCCCCGCGGCGCCGCCGCCGCCCTGCTCAAGGACATCATCAACATCTATCGTCCCCCCTTCTGATTGAACCGGTCAACGAGCGCCTTAGCAAGAACCGAGCTCCCTCATTGTCGGTGCGGGAGATACATCGTCTAACGATGAAGGCCGCGGATGAGGGGTTGAGGGATTTCGTCGGAGCGAGCATAAAGCATCGGACATCAATAATCTCAAGTTCTCTCTTAAGATACTTACCAGAATTACGGCTCCGAGCCACTCCGCCATAATTCTGCTGGTCGCTCCGAAGACTTCGCTTCCCGCCGCACCGCAGCGAGCGGAGATGAATCCCAAAACCCCGCCGCGTCCTCGTGGAGAAGAGCGTATGCTCCGGCATGTAGGGGCGATGCAGATAGGGGGCGCGTTGACCAAATGACGCTTTTTTGGTAAGGTTGGCCTCTCCAGGAAATTCAGGAACCAGAGGAACGGAGAGGTGTCCGAGCGGTTTAAGGAGCACGCTTGGAAAGCGTGTGTGTGCCGTAAGGTGCACCGCGGGTTCGAATCCCGCCCTCTCCGCCATTCGTAAGACAGCCTAAAGGAGCTAGAACATGGACAGCAAGGACCTCATCCAGATCGAAGACATCTACGGCGCACACAATTACCATCCTCTCGACGTCGTCATCAGCAAGGCCCAGGGGATCTGGATGTATGACGTCGAAGGCCGCAAATACCTGGACTTCCTGAGCGCCTATTCGGCCGTCAACCAGGGCCACCGCCATCCCCGCATCGTCCGCGCCCTCATCGAACAGGCCCGGAAGCTGACCCTGACCTCGCGGGCTTTCCGCAACGATCAATGGCCGATGCTGGCCAAGGAAGTCTGCGACCTGACCGGCTACTCCATGGTCCTGCCGATGAACTCCGGCGCCGAGGCCGTCGAGACGGCCGTCAAGACCGCCCGCAAATGGGCCTATCAGAAGAAGGGCGTCCCCCAGGACCGGGCCGAGATCATCGTCTGCGCCAACAACTTCCACGGCCGCACGGTCACGGTCATCAGCTTCTCGACCGAACCGCTCTATCGCCAGGACTTCGGCCCGTTCACTCCCGGATTCACGGTCATTCCGTTCGGCGACGCCGACGCCCTGGAGAAGGCCATCACCCCGAATACGGCGGCCTTTCTGGTCGAACCCATCCAGGCCGAAGCCGGCATCCTCATCCCGCCCGACGGCTTCCTGCGGCGGGCCGCCGAGATCTGCAAGGCGGCGAACGTCCTTCTCATCGCCGACGAAATCCAGACCGGACTCGGCCGGACCGGAAAGCTCTTCGCCTGCGAGTACGAGGGCGTCCGGCCCGACATGGTCGTCATCGGCAAGTCCCTGGGCGGCGGCTGCTACCCGGTTTCCGCGGTCCTGGCCGACCGTGAGATCCTGGGCGTCTACAAGCCCGGCGAGCACGGTTCGACCTTCGGCGGCAATCCTCTGGCTTGCGCCGTGGCCCGGGAGAGCCTGAAGGTCACCCGGGAAGAGAAGCTCGTCGAGAACGCGGCCGAGAGGGGCGCCTACTTCATGGAGAAGCTGCGCAAGGTGCGCAGCCGCCACATCAAGGAGGTCCGCGGCCGGGGCCTTCTCGTCGGCGTCGAGCTCCATCCCGCCGCCGGGGGCGCCCGCCGCTTCTGCGAAGAGCTGATGAAAGAGGGGCTCCTCTGCAAGGAAACTCACGAGAACGTCATCCGCTTCGCCCCGCCGCTCATCATCAGGGATAAGGACCTCAACTGGGCCCTCAAGCGCATCAAAGCCGTCTTCAAAAGGCTGGCTTGAATCGGGCACTCCCTTAGGCGACTAAAGATAGGCCTGGCGTATTCTTTGCACTCTTGAGGGCGAGGAGGATCGAGATGAAGAAATCCATCGGCTTCTTTCTCTTGACGGCCTTCGTGATTCTCGCCGGGACCTCCTGCACCATCTACGTCCCTTATGACGAGTCGGGTCCCTCCAACCAGCCCAATGAGCCCTACAACGAGGCTCCCGCGATCGACCAGTCCGACAACCTCGACAGCGCCTACTTTTATAACCAGCTCGAACCGTACGGAGCTTGGGTGTCTTATCGTCCCTACGGATACGTCTGGCTCCCGCGGAACGTCGGCTACAGCTGGCGGCCCTACACGACGGGACATTGGGATTGGACCGACTACGGCTGGACGTGGGTCTCGCTCGAGCAGTGGGGTTGGATCGCCTTCCACTACGGCCGTTGGGGCTTCGACCAGGGCCTCGGCTGGTTCTGGGTGCCCGACGTCGTCTGGGGCCCGGCCTGGGTGGCCTGGAGATGGGGCGACGCGCACGTCGGCTGGGCGCCCCTGCCGCCGGGAGCGGATTTCATACCCGGACGCGGCTTCGGGCAACGCCAGTGGGACATCCCCGGCCATTCCTGGAATTTCGTCCGCGGCCGGGATTTCATGGATCGGAGGATCGACCGCTGGGTCCTGCCCTTCGAGCGGAACACGACGATCATCGCCACGACCCGCTTCGAAGTCAACATCAACGAGCGTGACCGGCGGGTCGTCGACGATGGCGTCGACCTCGACCAGGTCCGCCGCTGGACCAACAAGCCAGTCGACCGGCTGACCCTCAAGGATTCGACCAAGCCCGGCCCGGCCCGGGAAGAGGGCCGCGACCTGGTCATGACCAAGCCGGTCGTCCGGCACAATGAAGCGGCCAGGCCGAAGCAGGTCCTCGACCAGCCCACGGCGGAGAAAGAGCTCGGCCGCGAATCCGGCAGCCGCCTCGTCCGCCGGGCGACCGGGAACGAGACGGCGGTCGCGCGCGAGGAGCACGACCAGGAACGCACGCTGATGAAGGACAGCCAGCAGACCGAGATCAACGAGGTGCGGCGGCGGGCCCGGGAAGAAGAAGCCGGGATCAAGAGCCCGGTCGAGAAAAGAAAAGTGCAGGAACAAGCCGCGGCCAGGGTCGCCGAGCTGAAGAAGAAGCACGACCAGGAGAAGGCCGAGCTCGAAAAGAGACAGAAGGCCGAGCAGGCCAAGGCCAAACCGGCCCCCCCGGTCCGCCACAAGACAGATAAGAACTAGGCTCTTCGTCGGGCCCGGACCGTCGCGGCGAGGGCCGCCGCGAGGATGATGGCCCCTCCCGAGACCGTTCTCAGGGAGGGGCTCTCGCCGAGGAAGATCAGAGCGAGGAGAATGCCGTAAACCGGCTCGAGCGAGCTCAGGATGCTCGCGGTCCTGGCTCCGGCCCCTTTCAGCCCGTTGATGAAGAGAGTGTGGGCGGCGGCCGTGCAAAAAACTCCCAAGACGGCGACGAGAGCCCAATCTCGCCCCGAGCGGGGGAGACCCGTGCGCCATATCGCGGGGACGAGAAGCACCCCGGCCACGAGGTCCTGGTAGAAGGCCACGGTCAGGCTCGAATGCCGGGACGCCAGCCCCCGGTTGAGAACGGACAGGAGCGAGAACGACAGACCCGCCCCGAGCCCCCAAACGACCCCGCGGACGACGGCATCGGAGGCGTCGAAACCTGGGACGATGAGGGCGATGCCGGCGACGCAGACAAGAGCGTAGACAAGGCTCTCGGGCTCCCAGCGCTCCCTGGCCAGCAGAGGCTCGAGGAAAGCCGTGAAGACCGGGAAACTCGAGTAAGCCAGGAGGCCGATGGCGACCGTGGAGACTTGGATGGACCTGAAGAACATCGTCCAGTGGGCGGCCAGGATCAGGCCGCAGAGGGCGAGCAGAAGGACGTCGCGCCTCCCGGCGACCCGGAAGGAAGCCCGCCGCCCCATGGCCATGACGGCCGCCAGAGCCAGGCAGGCGAACAGGACCCGGCCGAAGACGATCGTGACGGCCGGCCAGGCGAGCCATTTTCCGAACAGACCGGGGAAGCCGAAGAGGAAGACGGCCAGGTGGATCTCGGCGAGGCTGCGGGAGCGCGGCGGCACGGCGTCATTATATTCCTTTTCCTTGCTATTTGGCCGATTTGTGCTAAGATAAACTTTACTTTTTAGGGGAGAACGTCAGGTTCTCCTCTCCCGTCCGCGGACGGCCGAAACCCATGTCCTACGAGATATTCGCCCGGAAATACAGGCCCTGGAAATTCGAAGAGGTCGTCGGACAGCTGTCCGTCGTCCGGACCATCCAGAACGCCATCGCCTCGGGCCGCATCGCCCAGGCCTACCTGTTCTCCGGCGTCCGGGGGACGGGCAAGACGACCGTGGCTCGCATCCTGGCCAAGGCCCTCAATTGCGCCAACGGCCCCACGCCGCACCCTTGCCCCGACCGAGAGCACCCCTGCCAGTTCTGCAAGGCCATCCATGACGGCAGCGCCATCGACGTTCTCGAGATCGACGGCGCCTCCAACCGCCAGGTCGACGACATCGAACCCATCCGCGAGATGGTCAAGTACAAACCGGCCTACACCCGCACCAAAGTCCTCATCATCGATGAAGTCCATATGCTCTCGACGCACGCCTTCAACGCCCTTCTCAAGACGCTCGAAGAGCCGCCGCCGAACACCGTGTTCATCTTCGCGACGACGGAGTTCAACAAGGTCCCGGCGACCATCGTGTCGCGCTGCCAGCACTTCGAGTTCCGCAAGATCTCCCACAAGGACATCATCAACCACCTCATGGAGATCACCAAGAAGGAAGGCATCACCATCACCCCGGCCGGGCTGGCCCTCATCGCCGAGGCCGCCGACGGCAGCATGCGCGACGCCCAGAGCCTTCTCGACCAGGCCGTGGCCTTCAGCGGCGAGAACATCGGCGACGAGGACCTCAAGACGATCCTCGGGACGGTCGGACTGGACGTGCTCACCCGCTTCTCCTCGGCCGTCCTCGACGAGAAGCCGGACCAGGTCTTCTCTCTCGTCGAGAGCGTCGTCGCGGCCGGCTACGACCTCCGCTTCGTTTTCGGCAAGCTCATCGAGCATTTCCGTGCCCTGCTCCTGGTCCGCTCGGTTGAACGGCCCGAGGACCTCCTCGCCGTCGGCCCCGAAGGGCTCGAGGCCCTGCGGGCCGAGGCGGCCAAGGCCGGCCCGGAGGACCTGCTCCGCTATCTCCTCGCCCTCCAGCAGGCGGAGCCGGGGCTGAAGTACTCGGCCATGCCGCGGATCTATCTCGAGGCCTTCCTGGTCAAGCTCTGTCATTTCCGCAAGATCGTCCCCCTGCGGGAGCTCATCAAGGACGTCGAGTCGCTCAGGGAGATCCCGCACCGGGCTGCGGCCGCGCCTTCCGGCCCCGCGCCGAAGGGGGCTCCATCGGCGGGCGCGTCGCGTCCGGGTCCGGCGGCCGGGCCTCAGCCGGGCCCGCAGGCCGTCCCGTCGAAGCCGGCAGCGCCGCCCAAGCCGGCCGGACCGGGTCCGAAGGACGTCTTCACCCGGGTCCTCGAGAAGCTCGCCGTGGACCGGGCCCCTCTCGCGGCCCTCCTGGGGCAATACTCGTCGGTCATGGTCAGGGACAACGTGCTCGAGGTCTTTTTCGGGAGCGGCCGGGGGTTCTTCGTCACCAGCGTCCAGGAGAAGGATGTGCGCGCCGTCGAGAGGGCCGCGTCCGAGGTTCTGGGCCGGGAGACCAAGGTCCGCTTCGCCGAGGAGAACGCCACCGACGGCGGGCCCATCCGGCCGGGGCGGGAGCTCGAGTCGGCCATGAAGGACCCGGCCGTCCAGTTCTTCATGAATACCTTCAAGGCCCAGGTCCTGTCGGCCGATCCCGTCGCGGCCACGCGCGAGGCCGCGCCCAAGGGCCGCGGGCCGGCGGAGAACGACAAATGAAGAACGTCATGGACCTCCAGAAGATGCTCAAGTCGGCCAAAGAGATGCAGGACCGGCTCCAGAAGGAGCTGGCCGACCTGCGGGTCGACGGTTCGAGCGGCGGCGGCATGGTCACCGTCGTCCTCGACGGCCACAAAGTCCTGCAATCCATCCGCATCGACCCCGAGGTCGTGAACCGCGCCGAAGTGGAGATGCTCCAGGATCTCATCGTCGCCGCCTTCAACGACGGGGCGGCCAAGGTGGACGAGGCCCTGGCCGAAAAGCTCGGCGGCCTCGGCGCCGGCCTGAAGATCCCGGGGCTCTGATGTTCGAGTACGCCCAGCCGCTCCACGACCTCATCGAGGAACTGCGCCACATCCCCGGCATCGGGGCCAAGACGGCCCAGCGCATCGCCTTCTATTTCCTGGGCCTGCCGACCGAGGACACCGACCGTCTGGCCGAGGCCATCCGCGAGGCCAAGCGCAAGATCTTCTACTGCTCCCGCTGCAACAACATCACCCACGTCGATCCCTGCCTGATCTGCGCGGACGAGCACCGCTCCGACGAGTCCCTGTGCATCGTCGAGGAGCCGTTCAACATCTCCTCGATCGAGCGGACGGGCGCCTACAACGGCCGCTACCACGTCCTCCTCGGCGCCCTGTCGCCGCTCAAGGGCCGCGGGCCCGACGAGCTGCGGCTCGGAAAGCTGACGAAGAGGATCGAGGAGGGCGCGTTCAAGGAGATCATCATCGCCACGAACCCGACGGTGGAAGGGGAGGCCACGGCCCTCTATCTCCTCCGCGTGCTCAAGGATTACGGCATCCGGATCACCCGGCTGGCCATGGGGCTGCCGGTGGGCTCGGATCTCGATTTCGCCGATCAGGTGACCATCAAGAAGGCCCTGGAGGGGCGGACGGAGCTCAAGGAATAGCCCGAGACGCCGCCCTGCGGCGTTCGACCATATCGAAGCAAGGAGTCATTCATGGAACAGAAAAAGAATATGCAGACGATCGACGGGAACACGGCGGCGACCCACGTCGCCTACGCCTATTCCGAAGTCGCGGCCATCTACCCCATCACCCCCTCCTCGACGATGGGCGAGCTGGCCGACGAGTGGTCCGCCCATGACCGCAAGAACATTTTCGGCCAGCGGGTGGATGTCATCGAGATGCAGTCGGAGGGCGGCGCGTCGGGCGCGGTCCACGGCTCGCTCTCGGCCGGTGCCCTGACGACGACCTTCACCGCGTCCCAGGGGCTGATGCTCATGCTTCCCAATATGCACAAGATCGCCGGCGAGATGCTGCCGACCGTGTTTCTCGTGTCGGCCCGCTCGCTGGCCTGCCAGGCTCTGTCGATCTTCGGCGACCACAGCGACGTCATGGCGGCCCGCAACACCGGCTTCGCCATGACCTGCGCCGGCTCCGTCCAGGAGGCCCAGGACCTGGCCATCGTCGCCCATCTCGCGACCCTTCGGACGAAGATCCCCTTCCTCCACTTCTTCGACGGCTTCCGCACCTCCAACGTCCTGGAGAAGGTCGACGTCGTGTCCTACGAGACGCTAGCCGCCCTGTTCGAGCCCCAATATCTCGAGGACTTCCGCAAGCGCTCGCTCAATCCCGAGCGTCCCATGCAGAAAGTCGGCCAGCAGAACCCCGACGTCTACTTCCAGGGACGCGAGACCGTCAACAAGTACTATGACGAGTGCCCGGGCCTCGTCCAGCACTACATGGACAAGGTGGCCGGCGCCATCGGGCGTCAGTATCACCTCTTCGACTATTTCGGCGCCCCCGACGCCGACAAGGTCATCGTCATGATGGGTTCGGGCGCGGAGACGGCCGAGGAGACGATCAATTACCTCAACGCCCACGGCGCCAAGCTCGGACTGATCAAGGTCCGGCTCTATCGTCCCTTCGACGCGGCCGCGCTGGCGGCGGCCCTGCCCGCCTCGGCCAGGAAGGTCGCCGTCCTCGACCGGACCAAGGAGCCCGGCTCGATCGGCGAACCCCTCTACCTCGACGTCGCCGTCGCCCTGGCGGGCCGTCCGGTCAAAGTCGTCGGCGGCCGCTACGGACTGTCCTCCAAGGAGTTCACCCCGGCCATGGTCAAAGCCGTCTACGAGCACCTCGACGGCAAGGCCACCCACGGCTTCACCGTGGGCATCATCGACGACGTCACCCACATGTCGATCCCCGTCGGCCCGGTCCTCGACACCGAGCTCCCCGGCACGGTCCGCTGCAAGTTCTACGGCTACGGCTCGGACGGCACCGTCGGCGCCAACAAGAACTCGATCAAGATCATCTCCGACCACACGGACATGTACGGCCAGGGCTATTTCCAGTACGACTCCAAGAAATCCGGCGGCGTCACCATCTCCCACCTCCGCTTCGGCAAGAACCCGATCCAATCGCAGTATTTCCTCAACACGGTCGATTTCGTCGCTCTCCATAAGCCCTCTTATATCGGACGGCTGGACATCCTCGAGGGCATCCGCGAGGGCGGGACGTTCCTCATCAACTCCGACTGGAAGGCCGCCGACGTCTTCGAGCACCTGACCGAGGACATGCAGCGGACGATCATCGACAGGAAGGTCAAGGTCTACACGATCGACGCCCTGAAGATGGCCGGCGAGCTTGGCCTGGGCCTGCGCATCAATTCGATCATGCAGGCCAGCTTCTTCAAGCTCTCGGGCGTCCTGCCCGAGGCGGAGGCCATCGCCCTGATGAAGAAGGCCGTCGAGAAGACCTACGGCCGCAAGGGCAAGGAAGTCGTCCAGATGAACTGGGACGCCATCGATCGGGCCGCCTCGGGCCTCGAGGCCGTGCCCGTCCCGGCCAAGATCACCAAGTCCGTTCCGGTCACGAAGATCGTCCCCGATGACGCCAGCGCCTACGCCCGGGAGGTCATCGACCCGGTCACCCGGTTCAAGGGCGACCTGCTGCCCGTCTCGAAGATGCCTCTCGACGGGGCGACCCCCACGGCCACGGCGCGTCTCGAGAAGCGCGGCATCGCCACCGAGTGCCCGAAGTGGATCCCCGAGAACTGCATCCAGTGCAACCAGTGCGGCTTCGTTTGCCCCCACGCCACGATCCGGGCCAAGCAGATCGCTCCGGCCGACCTCGCCGGCGCGCCGGAGGGCTTCGCCACCGTCAAGTCCGTCACCAAGAACGACCGCGACCTCCGCTACCGCGACCAGTGCTACATCGAGGATTGCGTCGGCTGCGGCTCCTGCGCCCAGGTCTGCCCGGCCAAGAACAAGGCCCTGGTCATGACCCCGATCGCCGAGCTCCGGGCCGCCGGCGAGACCCAAAAGGCCGAGTTCTTTGACCGGCTCCCCGACAACGTCCTCGACGGCATCAAGCCGGACACCCTGAAGGGCAGCCAGTTCCTGCGGCCGCTGTTCGAGTTCAGCGGCGCCTGCGCCGGCTGCGGCGAGACGCCCTACGTCAAGCTGGCCACCCAGCTCTACGGCGACCGGATGATCATCGCCAATGCCACGGGCTGTTCCTCGATCTACGGCGGCACCTTCCCGACTTCCCCGTACGCCATGACGACGGAAGGGAAGGGCCCGGCCTGGGGCAACTCCCTGTTCGAGGACAACGCCGAATACGGCTTCGGCATGCGCCTGGCCGTCGACGTCAACCGGCGCCTGCTCCTCTCGTCGATCGAAGCCGCGCTGGCCGCCGGGACGACCCCCGCGCTGGCCGACGCCCTGACCAAGATGAAAGCCGCCTGGACCGGCACCGGCGCCGAAGCCAAAGCCGCTTCCAAGGCCGTGCGGGCCGCCCTGCCGGAGGCCCTGGCCAAGGCCAACGGGTCCAGGGGAGTCCTGGCCAAAATCGACGAACTCAAGGACTTCATGGTCGAAAAGAGCGTCTGGTGCATCGGCGGCGACGGCTGGGCCTACGATATCGGCTACGGCGGCCTCGACCACGTCCTGGCCATGAACCGCAATGTCAACGTCCTCGTCCTCGATACCGAGGTCTACTCCAACACGGGCGGCCAGGCGTCCAAGTCCACGCCCACCGGCTCGGTGGCCAAATTCGCGTCGTCCGGCAAGCGGACGTCCAAGAAGGATCTCGGCCGCATGGCCATGAGCTACGGCTACGTCTATGTCGCCTCGGTGGCCATGGGGGCCAACATGAACCAGTGCCTCAAGGCCTTCCTCGAGGCCGAAGCGTTCCCCGGGCCGTCGATCATCATCGCCTATTCGCCCTGCATCAACCACGGCATCGACATGAGCAAATCCCAGGCCGAAGAAAAGCTGGCCGTGGACACGGGCTACTGGACCCTTTACCGGTTCAACCCGCTCCTGGCCAAGGAAGGCAAGAACCCGTTCCAGCTCGATTCCCGCGAGCCGAAGCTCGAATACGATGTTTTCCTCAAGAACGAGGTCCGCTACAAGACCCTCGTCCAGCAGTTCCCCGAGATCGCCAAGGAGCTCTTCGCCCGGGCCGCTGTGGAATCGCGAAAGCGCTACGAGACTTACAAGAAGCTGGCCGAATAGCCCTCACGGAGGCATCGTGAAGGGGTGAGGTCATCGGCCTGCCGGCCCGGCTGGCGCCGGACCGATGGTGACGCGCAGGGCCAGGGCGGGATCGATGACCTGGCGGATATAGGCGTTCATTTCCTCGAGCCTGACAGCGCCCAAAGCTCCGAGGAAGCCCGCGGCGGATTCCGCGCCAAGGCCGAGGCTCTCGAAGAGACCAAGAGTCCGAAGCCGCGGCGACTTGGCTTCCGTCTCCCGGAGGAATCGGGCCCGGGCCATCGTCCGCGTCGCGTCCATCTCCCCCTCCGTCAGGCCCTTCTCGCGGAGGTCTTCAAGCGTCCGGTCGAGCGCCGCCGCGGCCTCCGCGGCTCTGTCCTTCCCCGTCTCGAGATAAGCGACGAGCACCCCGGCGCTTTTCATCCAGGTCAGGCCGGCATCGACGCCGTAGGCCAGTCTCTCGTCCTCCCTCAGGGCCCACAGCCGCGAACCGGGGCCCTTGCCGAGCACGGTCTCGAGAAGGTCGCCCCGGGCCATGTCCGCCAGCCCGGCCCGGGGCAGGGCGTAGGCACGCCCCACGTAGGTTTGCCGGGTTTCCCTCTCCCGGCTGATGTCGCGCGCGGCCGGCAGGACCGGATCCTGGCGCGGGATATCGGCGGACGCCGCGTCAGGGAAGTGGGCGAAGGACTTCTCGAGGAGGCGACGGACAGCTTCCCGATCGAGGTCCGTTTCGACGCAGAAGAAAACATTCGGCTTGACGACGAGCCGGCGGACGAACGAGACGACGTCCTTTCTGTCGATGGCCTTGAGGCTCGTCTCCGTTCCGTAGAGGGCCGACCCGTAGCCGACCCCGCCGAAGAAGGCTCCGAAGGCCGCATTCCGGGCGACCGTGACCGGGTCGTCCTCGTCCGCTTTCCCGTTGGCCGCCATGAGCTCCCTGGCCCGGCCGACGCGAAGCCCCGAGATGAGCGGGTCCAGGACGATCTTTCCGGCCAGCCCCAGGGCGCTTTCGAGGTGCTCGGTCAGGCACTCGATGAGGATGATCGAGCTGTCCTCGAGGCAGACATAGCTCAGGCGGGTCGCCTGGGCCATCAGGTCCTGGATCTTGCTCTCGTCGGGGATCTCGAGGAGAAGCCTGGCCGAGACGGCCGCCAGGCCGTCGCCGCCGGACGGAACCGCGGACTTGCCGCCGCCGATAAAAAGCCCGACCACGGAGGTCGGCGAAACCGCGTCCCTCTGGTAGACGCAGGGGACTCCTGTCGACAGGAGGAATCTCTCGGGAGGGTTTGTCCAGGGCCGCGGCGGGTCCTCGGCTCGCCCCGTGCGCGCCCCGCCTGCGGCCAAGACCAAGGCCGCCAGGCAGGCCACCGCCGATCTTCCGAGCCGGCGGGCGGGGACGCTCATCTCTTCTTCTCCTTTTTGGGGACGATGGAGACCGCGGCGCATTCGCCTCGTCCGAGATAGCGCGCCGCGGCCCTCCGGAGATCGCCCGAATCGATCTTTTCGATGCGGTCCAGGTAGCGGCCCGGGTCCTCCCGGGTGTTGAGCAGCATGTAACGGACGAGAGAGCCGGCCAGCTGAAGACCGGACTCCTCGGCCAGCGCCGAGTTGAAGCGGATCTGGCTCTTGGCCATCTCCAGATAATCGAAGGCGGCCATCTCCGCCTCGGGCGTGAGAAAATCCTTCTTCGAGTACGATTCGTTGTGGGCCCTTTTGAGGAAGGACACCGCCGCCCGCTCCACCGCCGCCAGGTCCTCGGGGTCGGCCTTGATCGACACGACGGCCGCCCCGCCGAGCCCATTCGCGAGATAGGACATGGTGACGTTCTGGACGGAATCGCGCTGGCTTCGAAGGAAGGCGCCCAGAAGAGGATTCACGCCGCGGCCCAGAGCCTCGACCAGGACGTTCATGGCATACTGGTCGGGATCGTTGTAGCCGGGGGCGGCGAAACCGATGAAGAGGTAGCCCGCTCGAACGTCCCGCTCGAGTCGGCGGCTGCTCATCTTCCTGAGAGGGGAGGCCATCGGAAAGGCCTCCGGCTTGAAACCCGTTTTCGGAAGGGGCCCGAAGATCTCCCGGATCCGGGCCTCCAGATCGGCCGTAACGAAATCCCCGGCCACGGCCAGGGCGCAATTGTCGGCCACGAAAAATTTCCGGTAGAACGCGCCGAGGTCGGCCGCGTTGGCCGCGGCGATGACCTCCCGCCGCCCGTAGACCGAGCGCCCGTAAGGGTGACCGGGGAACAGGTCCTGGAGGACGAGGTCGACCGCGCTTCGCTCCGGATCGTCCTCCATCTGATCGTACTCCTCGAGGATGATCGCCTTCTCCCTGTCGACGTCGGCCTGGCTCAGGGCGAGGCCGAAGAGGATATCCTTCTCGTTCCGCAGTCCGAAATCGGCGGACTCGGACGGGAGCGAGATCTCGAAGACCGCCAGGTCCTGGCCCGTATTGCCGTTGAAGTAGGCCCCGTGGCGCCGGATGTCGGTCCCGACCTCGGCCCCCGATCGGGTCGACGTCCCCCGGAAGAGGGCGCAGTGCTCGAGGAGGTGGACGAGCCCGCTCGTCCCGTCGGTCTCGTCTTTCGAGCCGACATTGAAGCCGATGACAATGTGGACCAGGGGAACGTCCCGTTTTTCGTAGAGGAAGACCTGGAGGCCGTTGTCGAGGACGACATGCCGGCCCTGCGCGGCCGCGAAAAGGGGAGTCGCGGCGAGCCAGAGGCCGGCCAGGAGGCCTGACCCGAGTCCCCGAGCTCTGAGAAGTCGATTGGCCACGGCGAAGCCTTCGAGAGGATCCGAGGCCAGTCTACCACAAGGGGTTGCAGCCCTCCAACAGGCCGCATTCTTTTTGGAAGGGGACAGCCCCCTTGGAGGCAGTCCCGAGCCCGCCGCGTTTTGCCCGGCGAGGGAAGAGTGTGCTAGAATCTCCTAAGAGGTTGCAGCAGCGATGAGACCCGAGAGGAAAGCCAGGATCCTGGTCATCGACGACGAAGAGAACATCCGCAAGTCGCTGAAGATGATCCTCGAGTACGAAGGCTACGAGTTCTTCGAGGCCTCGACCGGCGAAGACGGCCTGGAGATGCTCCGGGAGACGGTCGGCATCGATCTCGTCCTCCTGGACATCAAGATGCCGGGGAAAAGCGGTCTCGAGGTCCTGGCCGAGCTCGGGACCAGGCCGTTCGTGCCGGAAGTCATCATGATCTCGGGGCAGGGGACCATCCAGACGGCCGTCGAGGCGACCAAGCTCGGAGCCTTCGATTTCCTGGAGAAGCCGCTCCATCGCGAACGGGTCCTCATCAGCATCCGCAACGCCCTCAAGCAGACGAGCCTTAGCCGCGAGTGCCAGGACCTCAAGAAGAAGGCCGAGAAGCATTACGAGATCATCGGCAACCACCCCCTCATCCAGAACCTGTGGAAGGAGATCCTCAAGATCGCCCCGACCAACGCCACCGTTCTCATCCACGGCGAGAGCGGCACCGGCAAGGAGCTCGTCGCCCGGTCCATCCACGCCCACAGCCTGAGGGCCCGCGAGCCGTTCATCCAGGTCAACTGCGCCGCCATCCCGGAGGAGCTCATCGAATCGGAGCTCTTCGGTCACGAGAAGGGGGCCTTCACCGGGGCCACGGAGAAGAAGACGGGCAAGTTCGAGCAGGCCGACGGCGGAACGATCTTCCTCGACGAGATCGGCGACATGAGCCTCCGGACGCAATCCAAGGTCCTGCGCGTCCTCGAGGAGGGTGAAGTCCAGAAAGTCGGCTCGAGCAAGATCTCCAAGGTCGACGTCCGGGTCATTGCCGCGACCAACAAGGACCTGCGGAAGGAGATCCAGGAGGGGCGGTTCCGGGAGGATCTCTTCTTCCGCCTGAACGTCGTTCCGCTCTATTCGCCGGCCCTGCGCGAAAGGAAGGAGGACATCCCCCTTCTCGTCGACTACTTTTCGCGGACCTTCGCCGAGGAGAACAATTTCCGGCCGCGGAAGTTCTCCCCGGACGCCCTGGAGGCCATGTCCGCCTTCGCCTGGAAGGGCAACGTCCGCGAGCTCAAGAACATCGTCGAGCGGCTGCTGATCATGACCGACCGCGACACGATCGAGAGGAAGGACCTGCCGGAGCCCCTGCGGGAGAAGGCGGAGGCGGCTCTGCCGGACGCCTCCGGGGTCAAGACCCTGCGCGAGTTCCGCGACCTCGCCGAGCGCGATTTCCTCCTGGCCAAGCTCGAGGCCAACGCCTGGAACATCTCCCAGACGGCCCGGGAGATCGACACGCCGCGGTCGAACCTCTATAAAAAACTCGAACAATACGGTATAAAGATAACGGCCGGAGTGGGCGAGACGGTCGCCTCTCCTTCCCGCGAGGGGGGAGAGGAGGAAAGTCCGGACTCCGAAGGGCAGGATGGTCGCTAACAGCGACTCCGGGCGACCGGGGGAAAGTGCCACAGAAAAGACACCGCCCTCCGGGGGGCGTAAGCTCTCCGGGGAGCAAGGGTGAAATGGCGAGGTAAGAGCTCACCGCCCCGGCGGCGACGCCGGGGGCAGGGCAAACCCCATCCGGAGCAAGGCCAAACGAGCCCCATTTTGGGATGGCCCGTCCCAGGGGGCGGGTCGGCCGCTGGATCCCGGGAGCAATCCCGGGACTAGACAAATGACCGTCGCCCGCGCAAGCGGGGACAGGATCCGGCTTACGTCCCGCTCCGGCCGTTCTTCTCTTCCCGCGAACCCTATCCCTGACCGCGGATTCTATGTTATAAGCGGTGCGATGATTCTCTATTCGGCCATCGGTCGCATTATCTTCCTGCGTTTGAACGGCATCGGGGCCCGCTGATGTCCCGATTCGCCTGGTGGAAAGAGGCCTCGCCGGACGCCCGGCGGTCGCTCGTCGCGGCCTCGTTCGGCTGGATGCTCGATTCCTTCGACGTCATGCTGTTTGCCATGGTCCTGGCGGCGCTCATGGCCGACCTGGGCATGGCCAAGGCGACGGCGGGACTGCTGGGTTCTCTGACCCTGGCCGCCTCGGCCGTCGGAGGCCTCATCTTCGGCGTCCTGGCCGACCGCTTCGGGCGCCGGAAGGCGCTGATGGCCAGCATCGTCATCTACTCGGTCTTCACGGCCGCCTGCGGCTTCGCCACGGGTGTGGCCATGCTGGCCGTCTTCCGCATCTTCCTGGGGCTCGGGATGGGCGGGGAGTGGGCCAGCGGCGCGGCGCTCGTCTGCGAAACCTGGCCGGCCAGACATCGCGGCAAGGCTCTGGGGATCGTCCAGAGCTCCTGGGCCGTCGGCTATGCCGCGGCCGCGGCCGTTGCCGCGATCGTCCTGCCTGTCTGGGGTTGGCGCGGGGTTTTCTTCGTCGGCGTCCTGCCGGCCTTCTTCACCCTCTGGATCCAGAGGAGGGTCAAGGAGCCCGAGATCTGGAAGGCCGCGCGCGCGGCCGCCCCGAAGGTCCGGGCCGGGTTCGGCGAGATCTTCGGCCGCAAACGCCTGCGCCTGACCCTTCTCGTCACCCTGATGAACGCCTTCACGATGTTCGGCTGGTGGGGATTCAACCTCTGGCTTCCGGCCTACCTGTCCATGCCGTCCGGACAGGGCGGGATCGGCCTGGCTCCCGGGACGATGTCCGCCCTGGTCATCTTCATGCAGGCCGGCATGTGGCTCGGCTACATCACCTTCGGGTTCATCAGCGACAAGATCGGGCGGAAAAGGTCGTACGTGGGCTTCCTCGTCGCCGCCGCGGCCTTCATGGTCCTCTATTCGAGGACCCGCGAGCCCCTGGTCTTGTTCGCCCTGGGCCCCTTCGTCGCCTTCTTCGGAACCGGATACTTCACCGGCTTCGGAGCGCTGACCGCGGAGATCTACCCGACGGCCATCCGGGCCACGGCGCAGGGGATCACCTACAACACCGGCCGCATCGTCAGCGCCGTCGCGCCCTTCGCGGTGGGTTCCCTGGCCCAGACGAGAGGATTCGGATTCTCGTTCCTCATGATCGCGGCGTCATTCCTGACGGCGGCGCTCTTCTGGGCGGGCATTCCCGAGACGGCGGGTCGAACGCTGGATTAGGCCGGCGCCGGTCCGGACCTCGTCCCGCAAATATCCTGGGGAAGAAGCTGCCAGGCGCCGCTCACTTTTTTGTAGCGGGTCGTCGCCGTTCTGACGAACCCGCGGTCATCCCAGGCGTATCGATCGAAACAGATGGCCGGCGGATCGATGATGATCCTGTCATAGGAATTCCTCTCGCCTCTTGTCCGTTTGGAGAGCGCCGTGCCCGCCTGGGCGACGATGATCGATCGCTTGACCGCGATATCGTGACTTTGGAGATCTCCCATGTAGCCTCGGTGATAGTGTCCGGCCAGCAGCAGATCGACGCCGCAGGGCTCGAGGGCTTCCGCCGCCAGGCCGCCCCGTCCCACCAGTGTCGCGTAAGGATCATCCAGGGGAGGAAGGAAGGGGTGATGGGTGACAAGCACTTTGAAGAGATGGCTGCCCGCAGAGCACAATCGGTCGGCCAGCATTTTGATCTGAGCCGCCGAGATTCTGCCGTTCTTAAAAGTCGCCGCCCGCGCCGTATTGGCTCCGAGGACGATCAGCTCGTCATCTTCAAAGACGGGGTTCAGGTCGGCCGTGATGTAGTGCCTGTACCGGCGCAGCGGCGTGAGGGCGCGCCGAATGACGTCGTAAAGGGGGATGTCGTGGTTTCCCGGCACCACCAGACAGGGCGCCTGGATCTTCCGGATGAATGAGCCTGCGGCTTCGAATTGCGTCTTCCGAGCCCGTTGGGTCAGATCGCCGCTGATGACGACCAGGCTCGGATCGATCCCGTTGAGATCCTCCAACAACCTCTCTGCGATCCGTCCGTCCTCCATCCCAAAATGGAGGTCCGAAATGTGCGCGATCATCCTCATGGCGCTGCAGTCTCAGGCGCAAAGACGCGCAAAGCCTTGGGCCGGATCCGGTAATTGAGAGGGGTCTCGAGCGTCATGAGCTGGCCGTCCGCGCTCACCGTGATGCGCTTGCGCCGCGTTTGGACTTGAACCTCTTTGGAGAGGATGAAGGTGAAATCCTTTTCCTGTCTGATGCCGAGGAGGCCCATCAGCAGAATTCTCAGCAGAGCGAGCCGGCCCGCGTGTTTCAAGAGATAGGTACAAAGCTCCCCGCGCTCCAAAGACGGGCGGTCGCCGACGCGCAGGAGCTTCATCTCATAGCGATTGTTGCCGACGAACAGGAACGGGGTCGTGCGCGTCAGACTGCCGTCGGGGGTCTCGAGCCTGAGGGTCACCAGGGGGAATCGCAAGAGCACGCGGATCGAAGCATCCAGCATGGCCGGCCATTTTCCGCGGCCCAGGCGGATGATCTCCTGGTTTCGCCTGAGTACGGCCTTGGGATAGAGCCCGATCGATGAATTGTTGACAAAGATGTGGCCGTTGACTTCTCCGACGTCGATCTCGCGCGTCTTGCCCGCTGCAATCGTGAGGACCGCCTCTTTCAAGTCGAACGGGATCTTCAGGTCCTTGGCGAGGTGGTTCAACGTGCCCAGCGGCAGAATGCCCAAAGGGGTGGACGTGCCGGCCAGCACCCCGGCCACCGTGCCGATGGTGCCGTCCCCGCCCGCTGCGACCACGGCGTCGAAATGGGACAATTCGACCTGCTTCATAAGCGCGCTGAAGTCACGGATTTCGGGGGATTCGACCCGGGCCTCGATGCCGACGGTCCGGAACGCGTCGGCGATGCCTTCGGCTCGGCTTTCTCCCTCACGGGAAGAGTCGTTGCCCGAAAGGGAATTGAGGATGACCAGGATCTTCATCGTTCGTCGAGAGAAGGCCGGGCCGTCGTCAGTTCACGGCTTTTTTGACCGTGCGCTTCACATCCTTGACCACGCCCTTGACCCGGCCCCTGAGCTCATCCCTCTCGCCCTCTCGCCGAAGCTTCCTGTTGCCGGTCAAATCCCCGACCGCCTGTTTGAGCTTGCCTTTGCTCCTGTCGATGATCTCGCCCATTATTCACTCCCGTAGCCAAAGCGGCAAGCCCGCACGCGGTCTCACCGCAATGTCTCGCCTTTTCACTCGATGATCATTCGGTTGTCGATCTTTTTGACGCCGGGGATATCTTCAATGCGTTTGGTGACCAATTCCTTTTCCGCAGCGCTCTTGGCCTTGCCGCTCACTGTGACCACGCCTTTTTCGACGGAAATATCGGCTCTAAAGACGTTCGTGCCGCGGTGGAAAAGCAGCGCCATTTTGATCTGCGACTTGATGGATGCGTCATCGATGAATTCCCCGACCGACCTGCGATCCCCATGGGGCGTCTTGGCCACGGTCAGCTCATTGTCGACAGCCTTCACCCCTTCGATATCTTTGACATATTCGGTGGCCAGCCCTTTTTGGGCGCGGCTGTCGGCTTCCCCGCGAAGGGTCACCCGGCCATCTTCCACGGTAACCTCGGTAACGGCGCCGTCCAGGTTGCGATGCAGCATGAGCATAGCTTTGACCTTCATATGGATCCAGGCGTCCGAGCCCTCGGCCGGAATTCCCCCCTTGACCTCCAGCTTGTTGTCGACGCTCTTCACTCCGGGCAGATCGGCGACCGTATCAGCCGCCAACGATAGATGGGATTCCTCTGAAACGGTTCCCGTCAGGGTGACGACCCCATCCTGGGAGTGAATCCGGATATCATCGCCTTGGAGATAGGTCTTGAAGACATACGATGATCTAAAGGTGGATTCGATGCGTCTGTCGACGTCTTGAGCGACGAGAGAGACGGTCATCATCAACGACACCAGCGCTCCCAAAATCAACGTTTCCCGATAGTCTCTCTTCACTTCGACTCCTCCTCTTGACTGATCAGGCTGCGTTTCTAACGCTAAAGAACTCTGCGGCCCTGCAGCAATCGTATGATCAGAACGACCACGGCGATGACCAGAAGAAGGTGGATCAGGCCTCCGCCGATGTGGAAAGCGAAAAACCCCAAAGCCCACAGGATGACCAGGATGATGATGATTGTCTCAAGCATGCCAACCTCCATTCTTAAATTAACCCCTCGCTGCCCTGCTTCCAGCCGCTACCGGACGGCAAGCCAGAGCCTGGAGAAGCCACTTATCGTCAAGCCGTTTTCATGCCAGGATATTTCCATATGATCAGAAAGACGGAAAATCGCCATCATCTCGGGAAAAAGGCGGAATTCCAGACGGCCGGCGACTTGAAGGCTCTAGTCAGATAGAATCGAGCCGCCATCCTGGATTCAGAGGCCATTCTGTCCGCCAGTACGATTCCTGTTTGAGCGGACATTTTTGACCTCCGGTCAGGACCGCGACTTGAATGACCGACGCTTGAACCAGGGGGCGGGTCGAGGCTAAAAGACGACCGAAAAGGCTTGGCGGATCAGAGTCAGGAGATTCCCCGGCCACACGCCGAGCTGGACGACCCCTAAAAGACACAGGAAGATGACCAGGTAGAGGGCCGGGTTCTCGCGGTCGAGGTCCGGTTCGGACTCGGCGTCCCGCATGAACATCGCGACGATGACCTTCAGGTAATAAGCGACCCCGATGAGGCTGGCCAGGACGGCCGCCACGGCCAGGAGCACCTGACCCCGCGCGACGGCGGCGCCGAAGATATAGAATTTGCCCAGGAAACCGGCCGTGGGGGGGATGCCGGCCAGCGACAGGAGAAAGACCGTCATGCTCGCGGCGAGCCAGGGATGCCTGCGCCCCAGGCCGGCCAGGTCGGCGAACGAGGTGTGATCATCGCCTCTCCCTGACAGTGCGGCCAGGACGCCGAACGCCCCGGCGTTCATGAAGGTATAGGCAATGAGGTAGAAAACGAGCCCCGCCCCGTCGTCTGAAACGACCGCGACCAGGAGATAGCCCGAATGGGCGATGGCCGAATAAGCCAGGAGTCTCTTGACATCCTTCTGTCTCAACGCGGCCAGATTCCCCACGAACATCGTCAGGACGGCGGCAACGGCCACAGCCGGCACGAGGACCGAAGCCGGCCCGCCGCGGCCGGGGAGAGGGGCCAGGACGCGAAAGAGAACGACCAGCCCCGCGGCCTTGGGGGCGATGGTCAGGAAGGCGGTGACGGGCGTCGGCGCGCCTTGATAGACGTCAGGCGCCCACATATGGAAGGGGACGATGGCGATCTTGAAGAACAGGGCGGCCACGATGAGGCCCAGGCCGAACACGGCGGCGACGGATGACGAACCGGCCGGGCCGCCACCCCGGGAAAGGCTGGCCGTGAAGCTCAGCGCGCCCGAAGTCCCGAAGAGGATGGCCAGGCCAAAGACGAAGAACGCCCCGGCGAAGCTGCCCATGAGGAAGTACTTCGCCGCCGCTTCGGACGAGGCCCGGTCATTCCGCCTGAGGCCGGTGAGCGCGTAGGAGGCCACCGAGAGGACCTCGAGCCCGAGGAAGACGACCAGCCAGTCTGTCGAGGAGACCATGATCATCAGGCCGGATACGGCCAGGAGCAGCAGGCCGCAGAGCTGGCCGAGGTTGATGTCCCGGCGGGGGGCGTACTCGAGGCTCATCAGCAGGACAAAGGCCGCGATCAGAACGAAAACAGCCATGAGGAGGAGGGCGAGCGGGTCGAGAACGAGCCGCCCCCCGAAGAAGGCCAGCTCGAGTCCCCAGGAACGGACGATCAGGAACCCGGCGACGAAGAGGGAAACGATCGCCGCCGTCGCGGAGACTTCGTGGTCCTTGCGCTTCAGGAACGCCTCGAAGAGCAGGGCGACCAGAGCGCCCGCGACCACGGCGAGAAGGGGAGCCAGGGCCATGAGCGACATGCTAGCGCTCCGGTTCCGCGACGCCCGCCTCGTTCGCGGCGGACGGAATGGAGGGCGTCAGGGTTGAGGTGACCGCTGGCCTGGCCTTGGCGGAATCGATGTACCGGGAGACAGAGGCGTCCATCTTTCTCAGGATCGTCCCCGGGAAAAGGCCCATGAAGACCATGAGGACGATGATCGGAACAAGATAGGCGAGCTCGTGCCCGTCGAGATCGCGCAGTCTCGTGTCCTGAGGATCCTTGAGCGGGCCTTGCATGACCCGCCGGTAGAGCCAGAGGAGGTAGGCGGCGGAAAGGATCACCGTCGATGCGCCGAGGATGGCCAGGACTCTGTTCGATCCGAAGATGCCGAAGAAGCACAGGATCTCCCCGACGAAGCCGTTGAGCCCGGGCAGGCCGGCCGACGAGAGCATCGAGACAAGGAAGAGCCCGGCGAAGACGGGCATGCGGGCCGCCGTGCCGCCGTAATCCGTGATCAGCCGGGTCTGGGTCCGCTCGTAGAGGATGCCGACGCAGAGGAAGAGGGCCCCGGTGCTCAGGCCGTGATTGAGCATCTGGTAGAGGGCGCCCTCGGTCGCCTCGAAGTTTAGCGAGAAAATGGCCAGCATGATCAGACCCATGTGGCTGACGCTCGAATAGGCGACGAGGGATTTCATGTCCTTCTGGACGAGGGCCATCAGGCCGCCGTAGATGACGCCGACAACGGCCAGGATCGATAGGGCCGGGGCAAAGGAACCCGCGGCCTGAGGGAAAAGAGGAATGCCCAGCCGCACGAAGCCGTAGGCCCCCATCTTCAGCAGGATCGCCGCCAGAAGAACGGAGCCGGCGGTGGGCGCCTCGACGTGGGCGTCCGGAAGCCAGGTGTGGAGAGGAAAGAGGGGGATCTTGATGGCGAAGGCCAGGCCGAAGGCGAGGAAGAGCCAGGTCTGCAGGCCCGGAGCAAAGGGCGTCGCGGCCAGGTCGGCGATCGTCAGCGAGTAGCTTCCCGTGGCCCGGTAATAGGCGGCGTGGAGGACGAAGATCGCGACCAGCATGAGCAGGCTGCCGAACATGGTGAAGAGGACGAACTTCATCGTCGCGTAGACGCGCCGGCGGCCGCCCCAGATGCCGATGAGGAAGTACATCGGGATGAGCATGGCCTCCCAGAAGACATAAAAGAGGAACAGGTTCAGCGAGACGAAGACGCCGATCATGCCGGTCTCGAGCAGGAGCATGAAGACGGAGAACTCTTTGACCCTGTCGGAGATGGCCTGCCAGGAGGAGAGCAGGGCCAGAGGCGTCAGGAAGGCGGCCAGAAGGACGAGGAACAGGCTGATGCCGTCGACGCCGACGTGATAGTCGAGGCCGCGTCCGAGCCAGGAGGCCCGCTCGACGAATTCGGGCAGGCCCGATTCGCCACCGAAGCCGAAATAAAGCGCTAACGTCAGGCCGAAGGTCAGGAGCGACACGGCCAGGGCCACCGCCCGCACCATCTTGACCGCGCCGCCGCGGAAGAAGACGAGAAGGACGGCTCCCGCGAGCGGCAGAAAGGTGACCACGGAGACGATGGGGAATCCCGCGGTGAAAGCGTTCATATCAGCAGGAACCCCAGGAAAAGGATCGCTCCCAAGAGAAAGGCCAGGGCATAATCGCGGACAAGGCCGCTCTGGAGGATGCTCAAGCCCTTGCCGGCCAGGCCCGCGCCGGCCGCGGAACCGTTGAGAACGCCGTCGATGACCTCGAGGTCAAAATGCCGATAGGTCCAATCGGCGCCGCGGACGAGGGGCCGGACAAGCAACGTGTCATAGGCCTCGTCGACATAGTACTTGCCCAAAAGCAGACGATAGACTCTCGGGAAGCGATGGGCCAGGTCCGCTGGTATCCGCGGGGATCTCCGATAGAAGATGAAGGCCAGCCCGATGCCCAGCAGGGCCGCGAAAGTCGCCGCCAGGGCGAGAACGGCCTCCGTCGAGGACGCGAGATGATGCGGCGCCCCTCCGAGGACGGTCTCGAGGAAGCGGCCGAAGACGTCGGCGCGCTTGCCGAAAAAGACGGGCAGCCCGATAAATCCCGCCAGGGCCGAAAAGACGGCCAGAATGATCAGAGGGACGGTCATCGTCCGGGGCGCCTCGTGGATGTGCGGCCCGGGCGCGAGCGAGGCCCTTCCTTCGCCGTAGAACGTCATATAGATCAGCCGGAACATGTAGAAGGCCGTGAGCACGGCCCCGGCCAAACCCAGCGCGTAGAGAACATACCGCCCGCCGGCGAACGCGCTCGTCAGGATGGCCTCCTTGGAGAAGAATCCGGACAGGAAGGGGACACCCGAGATGGCCAGGGCTCCGACGAGGAATACGGGGAAAGTCACGGGCAGGAACTTCCGCAGCCCGCCCATGCGCCGCATGTCCTGCTCGCCGCCGAGGGCATGGATGACGCTTCCCGCGGCGAGAAAGAGCAGGCTCTTGAAAAAGGCGTGGGTCACCAGGTGGAACATCCCGGCGGCATAGGCCCCGACGCCGCAGCCGATGAACATGTAGCCGATCTGGGAGATCGTCGAATAGGCCAGGACCCGCTTGATGTCGTTCTGGACAAGGGCCATGGTCGCCGCGAAAACGGCCGTGATCGCGCCGACCCAGGCCACGACCGAGGACGCCGTGACGGAGGCCGCGTACAGTCCGCTCAGGCGGCAGACCATGTAGACGCCGGCCGTGACCATGGTCGCGGCATGGATGAGGGCCGAAACCGGGGTCGGCCCCTCCATGGCGTCCGGAAGCCAGACGTAGAGCGGGATCTGGGCCGATTTCCCAGTGGCGCCGACGAACAGGAGGACGGCGATCGAGGTGATTAGGGCGGGAGAGAGGAGCCCCGCGCCGGGAGCCGCGTTGATGGCCGCGATATCGGCCCGGCCGACGGTCGCGAGCAGGAACAGGATGGCGATGATGAAGGCCGCGTCGCCGATCCTGTTGACGATGAAGGCCTTCAGGCCAGCCCGGGAGGCCGCCGTCCGGTCGAACCAGAAGCCGATCAGAAGATAGGAGCAGAGCCCGACGCCCTCCCAGCCGACGAACATCAGGACGATGTCCGAAGCGAGGACGAGCACGAGCATGAAGAAGGTGAACAGGTTCAGGAACGCGAAATACCGGGAAAAGCTCTTGTCGCCGGCCATGTACCCGGAGGAATAAACGTGGATGAGGAAGCCGACCCCGGTGACGACGAGGGCCATGACCGCCGAGAGCTCGTCGAGCCGGAACGAGATCGAGGACGAGAACGACCCGCTCGCGATCCAGGGGAGCAGCGTCTTGGCGAGGGCCGGGGCTCCTGGGCCAGGCCGGGCCAGGAGGAGGAGACCCGCCGTCGAGATGGCCAGGGAGGCGAAGACGGCCGCCGAGGCCTGGAATGCGACCCAAGCCCGGGAGAACCTGCGGCCGAAGAGCAGGAGGACCAAAGCGCTCGCCGCGGGAATGAGCGGGATGAGCCAGAAAAGTCCGGCCATTCTATCCCCTCAGGTCCTTGAGGTCGTCGCTCCGGATCGACTTCCTCTGGCGGAAGACGAGGACGATGATGGCCAGCCCGATCACGGCTTCGGCCGCGGCCACGGTGATGACGAAGAGCACGACGGCCTGGCCGTCGGCCTGGCCCGAGGCCTTGCTCAGAGCGAGAAGAGCGAGGTTGCCGGCGTTGAGCATGACTTCGACGGCCATGAATTGGGTCAGGAGGTCTTTCTTGACGAAAAAGGCGATGGTGCCGAGGGCGAAGAGAACGGCGGCCAGGACAAAAAACGCCGCGGCAGGGATCAATCCCCCTCCTTCTTGCCGGCCAGGGCCAGCGCGCCGACCAGGGCCGCCAGGATCAAGAGGGAGGTGATCTCGAAGGCGTAGAGATAGTCCGAGAAGAGGAGCCGGCCGAGATGGGCGATATCGCGTCCCGGCGGAAAGGCCCCGGCGCCGAGACCCTTCAGGGCCCGGCTTCCGGCGAGAACGAGCTCGGCCAGGAGCATCATCGCCAGGCCGGCCCCCAAAACAACCCGGAGCCGTTTTCGTTCGGGAGGCTCGGGCCGGCGCAGATTGAACATCATGATGGCGAAAAGGAAGAGAACCATGATGGCCCCGGCATAGACCAGCACCTGGGCGACCGCGGCAAAGGGGGCCTCGAGGAGCCCGAAGATCCCGCCCAGGCTGGCGAACGCCAGGACCAGGAACAGGGCGTTGTGGGCCTGATTGCGCGAGACGATCATGGCGGCGACGGCGCCGAGGCACATCGCGGAGAGGACGATGAAGATGATCAGGGCCATGGAATTTGGCCCTATTTTCAGTTGTCCCGGCGGTCGAAGTCAAGCCGGAAATTGGAGGATGACGGACCGGTCAGACGGCGAAGCGGAAGTTGATGATGTCGCCGTCCCGGACGGGATAGGCCTTGCCCTCCAGGCGGAGGGTCCCGTCGGCGCGGCAGCCGGCGATGTCGCCCCGGGCGACGAAATGCTCGTACGAGACGACCTCGGCCCGGATGAAGCCGCGTTCGATGTCGGAGTGGATGACCCCGGCGGCGCGGGTGGCCACGGTCCCGTCGCTCACGGTCCAGGCCTTGACCTCGTCGCTGCCGACGGTGAAGAAGGAGATGAGGCCCATCATCCGGTAGGCCGTGGCGATGAGGCGATCGAGGGCCGACCTCCCGATGCCGAAATCGGACCTGAACTGCGGCGCGTCCTGATCGGGGAGCTGGCGGATCTCGCTCTCGAGCCGGGCGCAGAGGCCGACCGCCGACCGGGCTTCCGAGGTCCGATCGACGAAGGGCGCGAGGATCTCGGACTCGCGGCGGATCTCGTCCTCGTCGAGGTTGACCACGGCGATGAGAGGCTTGAGGGTCAGGAAACGGAAGCCGCGGAGGAGCGTCTCTTCGTCCTCCGTGAGGTCGATGCGGCGGAGCGGCGTCTCCGAATCGAGCGCCGCCTTGCACGTCTCGAGGGCGGCCAGCTCCCGGACATCGCGGTCGCTTTTCTTGGCCGCGATCTGCTTCCGAAGCCGGTCGATCCGGCTCTCGACGATGGCCAGGTCGCTCAGGAGGAATTCCGTTTCGAGCGCGGCCAGGTCACGCCGCGGATCGATCGTGTCGAGAGGGTGCGGCACGGCCGGGTCGCGGAACGACCGGACGACCGCGAGGAGGGCGTCGGCCGTCCTGAGCTTGCCCAGGAACTGCTCGCTGAAGGTCGTTGACTTCGGGTCCCCGGTCGGAGATCCCCTGGAGCTCGACGAACTCGATGGACGCGGCCGTCTTCTTCTTGGGCTCGAAGATCGCGGCCAGCTTCTCCAGGCGCGGATCCGGCACTCTGACGACGGCGATGGGATCGGCTCCCTTGGACGCGGCCGTCTCGGTGGAGGCGCCGGTCAGGGCGGAAAAAAGCGAGCTTTTCCCTGACTGAGGCAGACCGACGATGCAGATCTTCACTTTCGCTTTCCTTCGGGAGATTGACCGGACGAAGAAAACAAGATGAGATTATACCGAATCCGGCGCGGCGATTCAAGAAGCGTTGACAACCGAAGCCGATTTGATATAATGACGCCTGTACCGCGGGGTAGAGCAGCCTGGTAGCTCGTCGGGCTCATAACCCGGAGGTCGTTGGTTCAAATCCAACCCCCGCTACCATCCGAATTCAATGTTTTTCCCATATGAACGAGGCCTTGGCCCCGTTCCGCTTCTTTTGCCCTCGAACCCGGAAGGTCACCCCGCCTCAAGCGTTTGTGCGCGCACGGTTGCATTTGATCGGGCGAATTGCCTATGATGGTCAGGGTCCAATCATGCAGAAAAAGCGAAAAAAACGTCTTTCGGGAATATTTCGAGCTCATTGCCGAGACGGCGGTCTTTGTATTCTTCGTCTTGACCTTCGTCGTGCAGCATTTTCAGATCCCCACGGGGTCGATGATCCCGAAGCTTCTCGTCGGCGATTTTGTCCTGGTCAACAAGATGGCCTACGCCCGGCCCGTTCTTCCTCTCGAGAGCTTTCTTTTGCCGCATAAAACGATCGAAAGAAAGGACATTATCGTTTTCAAGTGGCCCGGGGACCTGACGAAGGACTATGTCAAGCGCGTGATCGGCCTGGGGGGAGAAAAGGTCGAAATCCGAGATAAGCGGCTTTACGTCAACGACAGAGCCGTCGATGAACCCTATACGATCTATAAAGACAACCCGGCCTATTCAACGGATGAAAACTATGGGCCCATCGTCGTTCCGGAGGGGAGCCTCTTCGCCATGGGAGACAACCGCGACGACAGCGCGGACAGCCGGACCTGGGGATTTGTCCCTCTGGCCAACGTCAAGGGGAGACCCTGGCTGATCTATTTCTCGTATCAAGCCGAGACGAACGCCTATCAGAAAACGAGCCTGCGCGATTGGCTGAAGAAGCTGATCAGGTTCATCCCCAAGGCCCGCTGGGGCCGCTTCTTGAAAGTCATCAATTAGCCCCTTCCCGCCGCGGCCGGAAGTCTGCCGGGCTAGTCCGTTCCCACTCCGTCCCAGCAGTAGGTGCAGAGCTTCTCTTTGGGCAGGCCGATCGCGGCGACCAGGTCCTCGAGCCGTTGATAGCGGAGCGAGGTCAGTCCGAGCGTGTGGGAGATCCAGTCGACCATGGCCTCGTATTTCGCCGAGCCGGCGCTCACGTAGTCCCCGAAGTCGCGGAATTCCGGCCCTTCGAGCGCGGCGATGGCCCTGCGCGCGGCGAGGTCGAGCTCGGAGCGCGACCGGGAGAAGTTCAGGTACTTGCAGCCGAAAGCGAGGGGCGGGCAGGCCGGCCGCATATGGACCTCGACCGCGCCCGATTCGTAGAGGCGCTGGATCGTGTCCTTGAGCTGGGTGCCGCGGACGATCGAATCCTCGCAGAACAGGAGCTTGCGGCCCTGGATGATCTCGCGGATGGGGATGAGCTTCATCCGGGCCACCTGGTCGCGGATGTCCTGGTGCTGGGGCATGAAGCTTCGGGCCCAGGTCGGCGTGTACTTGACGAAGGGACGCCGGAAGGGGATGCCCGCCTCGGCGGAGTAGCCCAGGCCGTGGCCGATGCCGGAATCGGGGATGCCGGCGACGAGATCGACCTTGACGTCGTCGTTCCGGGCCAGGAAGGCCCCGCAGCGGTTCCGCACGGTCTCCACATTGATCCCTTCGTAGCTCGAGGCGGGATAGCCGTAGTAGACCCAGAGGAAGGAACAGATCTGGAGCTTCGGGCCGGCGGGGACGAGCGTCTCGGATCCCTCCGGGCGTGATGCGGACGATCTCGCCCGGACCGAGATAGCGGTCGATCTCGTAGCCGAGATTGGGAAAGGCGCACGTTTCCATGGAGGCGGCGAAAGACCCCAGCTTCTTCCCCAGGACGAGGGGCGTTCGCCCGAGCTTGTCCCGGGCGGCCAGGATCGCGCCGTCGGTCAGGATGAGGATGGAGCAGGAGCCCTGGATGAATTCCCAGACGGCCCGGATGCCGTCCTCGAAGGTGTCCTCCCGGTTGATCATGGCCGCGACGAGCTCGGTCGGGTTGATCTCGCCGCCGCGCATCTCCGAGAAGTGGAGGCATTTGCCCCGGAAGGCCCGGTCGACGAGGTCGTCGATGTTCTTGATGACGCCGACCGTGGCGATGGCGTAGTTCCCGAGGTGGGACCGGATGAGGAGCGGCTGGTCCTCGTAGTCGCTGATGACGCCGATGCCCCGCGAGCCGTGGAGCTTGCCGACGTCGTCGCCGAATTTCGAGCGGAACTGGGCGTTCTCGATGTTATGGATGTAGCGGACGATGCCCGCGCCGTCGCCGGCGGCCAGGCCGCCGCGCTTGGTGCCCAGATGAGAGTGGTAGTCCGTGCCGTAGAACAGGTCCTCGACGATATCGTCCTGGCCGATGACTCCGAAGAAACCGCCCATGGCCGTCCTCCTGTCGGAATATTCGGGCATCATAACACCGGCGCCCCTCGCGTTTCAATCCGGATTAGTGGAGAGTCGTCAACTGTGATAAAATCCCGGAAGAGATATCGAGGAGGACGACATGTTCAAAGCCGCGACGTACATCGAAAGACGGAAGCTCCTGAGAAAGTCCGTGGGATCGGGTCTGCTCATCTTCCTGGCCAACGAAGAGAGCCCGATGAACTACACGGCCAACACCTTCCACTATCGTCAGGACAGCTCCTTCCTGTATTTCTTCGGCCTCTCTTCGCCCGGGCTGGCCGCGATCATCGACGCTGACGAGAACAACGACACCCTCTACGGCGACGACATCGGCATCGAGGACATCATCTGGATGGGCGAACTGCCCACTATCAAGGACCGGGCCCTCGAAGTCGGCGTCCGCCGCACCGCTCCGCGCGCCGCCTTCGACGAGACGGTCCGCAAGGCCCTCGGCCGCCGGCCGGCCCGTCCATTATCTTCCGCCGTACCGGCCCGACAACGCCATCGTCTTGAGCGAGCTTCTCGGCATCCCCGTCAAGGACCTCAAGGCCAAGGCCTCGGCCGCGCCTCATCAAGGCCTCAGTCGACCAGCGCATCATCAAATCCAAAGAGGAGATCCGGGAGATCGAGTCCGCGGTGACCATCAGCCGGGAGATGTACCTGGCCGCCATGAAGCTGGCCAAGCCCGGACGCTACGAGTACCAGATCTCCGGGGCCATGGAAGGGATCGCCCTCGCCTACGGCATGCATCTGGCCTTCCCGCCCATCGTCACCGATCAACGGCCAGACGCTTCCACATGCATTCCCACGATAACCTCCTGGCCCGGGGCCGGCTCCTGGTCTGTGACTGCGGCGCGGAAGCCTCGAGCGGCTACGCCTCCGACATCACCCGGAGCGTGCCCGTCGGCGGCCGCTTCAACGCCAGGCAAAAAGACATCTACGAGATCGTCCTGGCCGGACAGGAGTCGGCCATCAAGGCCGTCAAGCCCGGCGTCAACTTCAAGGACATCCATCTCCAGACGGCCCGGGTCATGACCGACGGGCTGAAGGGCCTGGGCCTGATGAAGGGCGACACGGCCGAGGCCGTCGCCGCCGGCGCCCACGCCCTCTTCTTCCCCCACGGCCTCGGCCACAACCTCGGCCTCGACGTCCACGACATGGAGGATTACGGCGAGAACAACGTCGGCTACGGCGAGAAGGTCGAGCGCAGCTCCCAGTTCGGGCTGGCCTACCTGCGCATGGCCCGGGTGCTCCGGCCCGGCCACGTCATGACCGTCGAGCCGGGGATCTACTTCATCCCCGCCCTGTTCGCGTTGTGGCGGAAGGAGAAGAAGCACCGCGACTTCATCGTTTACGACGCCGTCGAGAAATTCCTCGATTTCGGCGGGGCCCGGATCGAGGACGACGTCCTGGTCACGGAGAAGGGGCGCAAGGTCCTCGGGCCGGCCATCCCCAAGACGGTCGCCGACGTCGAAAAGGCCTGCCGGGCTTGAGGATCGCGCTCGTCCAACAGCAGGCCACCGGCGACCCCGCCGGGAACAGGGCCAGGGGCGAAGCCGCCTTCCTCGAGGCGGCCCGGAACGGGGCCAACCTCGTTGCCTTCGCCGAGCTGGCCTTCACCCGCTTCTATCCGCAGGCCCCGGCGACCGCCGCAAGCCCGGCCCTCGCGGAAACGATCCCCGGCCCGACGACCGATCTCTTTTGCGCCCTGGCCCGCGAAACAGGCACGGTCGCGGTCCTGAACCTGTTCGAGCGCGACGGGGACCGGACCTACGATTCCTCGCCCGTTATCGACGCGGACGGCCGCATCGTCGGGGTCGCGCGCATGGTCCACATCATGGAAGGACCCGGATTCCACGAGCGCGGCTACTACACGCCCGGCGACCGGGAGAGATTCGTCTTTTCCACGGCGGCCGGGCGGATCGGTATCGCCATCTGCTACGATCGTCATTTCCCCGAATACATGAGGGGCCTGCGCCTGGGCGGGGCCGAGCTCGTCATCGTGCCCCAGGCCGGGACGGCGGGGGAGTGGACCGAAGGGATCTTCGAAGCCGAGCTTCAGGTGGCCGCCTTCCAGAACGGCTATTACGCCGCTCTGGTCAACCGGGTCGGGCGCGAGGAGGGCCTCGAGTTCGCCGGCGAGTCCTTCGTCGTCGACCCCGACGGCCTGGTCATCGCCCGGGCCCCGGGGGGCCTGGATCGCGTCCTCTACGCCGATTGCGATTTCGCCAAGAACGCGGCCTCGCACGCCGCGCGTCACTTTCTCGGGGACCGCCGGCCCGAGGTCTACGGGGCGATGGGAGATCGCGGACTCCGGTCCGAAGAAGGAACGCTGATGCCGCGCTGGTACGTCATCAATACCAGGCCGAAGAAGGAAAGCCAGGTCGAGCGCCTGTTCATCGAGGGGGGATTCACCATCTACTGCCCGAAGTACGTCCGAGAGAAACGGATCACCCCATTCTTCCCGGGCTACTCCTTTCTCCAGTTCGAATTCCCGGACCAGTTCCAGATGGTCAAGTACACCCGCGGCGTCAAGCGCGTCGTCGGCAACGACGCCGGCCCCACGCCCATCCCGACGGAGATCGTCGAAAGCATCAAGTGCCGGGAGCGGGACGGGCTCATCGTCTTCGAGAGATACGGCCAGGAGCCGGCGATCGGGGATGAGATCGAAGTCGTCGAGGGCCCGCTCAAGGGCCTCAAAGGCATCTTCCGCAAAGAGGTCGGCGACAGCGAGCGAGTGATGATCCTCCTGAACTACGTCTCCTACCAGGGCATGCTGCTCATCGAAAAGAACAAGCTCAAGAAGATCTAGGGGGCCTATTTCCGGCCCTTCAGCGCGTCGAGAAAGGGCTGCTTGAGGCTGTTCGAGGAAAAATAGACCACTCCGTCGGCCTTGAGGGCCTTGCTCAGCCGCATCTCTTCGATCATCCCCTCGGGCGTGTTCTGGTTGTGCGACGTGCCGATGCCGATCCCCGGGCAGACGAGCGTCCGCCCCTTGCCGTAGCCGACGGCTTCGCGCGTGAGCTTCTCGTAGAGCTTGGCGTCGTTCGTGTAGATCATCGGATTGAGCATGTCGACCAGCCCCTCGCGGCCCCACTCGGCCCAGTCCTGGCCGATCATGACCCGGGCGTTGACGGCGTCCGGGAAGACGGCCGCGCTGATCTTGACCTTCCGGCCCGTCGCCTTGAGGGCGTCCTTGAGCTCCCGGACGAAGATCGTCACCCGGTCGGTGTTCCAGCGGAGCCAGACATTCCAGGCCGGGTTGCCCGTGTCGCGGGCCTTGACCGCGGCCAGGTCGATGCCCGTGTCCGCTTGGAACAGCTTGAGCGTCTCCGCGTCGAAGCCGAAGAACGGCTCGGTCGGCTCGCAGGGATAGCGGATATAATCGAGATGGACCCAGCCCACGCCGTACTTGCGGACGACCTCGAGCATCAGGCTGATCTCATAGGCCCGGACGGCCGGCAGGGCGGGATTGACGGCGGCGACCATCTCCTTTTGCGGGGACGCGATCAGCCATTCGGGATGCTCCCGGACCTGGCCGAGAATGGCCGACTCGGGGAAGACACAGAACCAGGGATGGACCTCCATCTTCCTTTTTTTCGCCTCGGCCAGGAAGGCCTCGAAGAAATCCCAGTTCCAGGCCTTGTCGGCGACGCCGATGTCGCTCGCGTAATAGACATGGCCCGAAGTGTTCTTGACCAGCATGATCAGGGTGTTGATGCCGGCCGCGGCGTACTCGTCGAGCGTCGTCCGCATCTTTTCGACGGCCGCCGCCTTGTCCGGGCCGAAGAAGCCGGGATGCATCCAGACGCCGCGCACCGGCATGGTCAGCGATGCTTCGGCTGCGCCGAATGAGCCGAGGGGCCGGCGGCGCAGGCCGCCAAGAACGAGGATGAGCGCCAGAGCTTTTTTGATCATTATTCCTCCCAGATCATCCGATAGACGGCCAGTTCCTTGTATCCGTTTGGCTTTTCATTGAGAGAATACATCATGGCCTTTTTTCGCCCGGGCGGTTTTCGGGTAAGACAGGCTGGAATTGCCGAGGCTCATCCGGCCGATAAACGCTCCTTGGGCGTTGAAGATGTCATACCGGAATTCCCCGGTGTTCGGCCCCGTCTCCCTGGTCATGACATAAAGGCGGCCTTCGTCGTCCGCGAAAAGGTACCGGAAGGGAGGCCAGTTGTCCGCGAATCGATATTTATCCTTCCAAGGCGACCGCGCGACGCTGGCCAAATAGGCTTTCCGGAATTCCCCGTCGATAGGGACGGGCCGATACTCTTTTCGGATCTTGCGCAGCAGCTTGCCGTCCCGGCTGAAGACGCGGACTTCATAGCCCCAGGACGAGTTCCCGATGAAGATGTTGTCCTTTGACGCGCCGAAAATGAAAGCCCCCTGCCCGACGAGGATCGTCTTGGCCATGCTCCATAATCGGGAATTGATACGTGGCCGAGCTCGTTCATATCGTTGAAGCCGGAGGTGCAGACGGCCACATGATCGACGTAGTTTTCGAGCTTGCTGTCGTTGTCTGCCACGAAGACAAAGGACAGGATCCAGCGTGAAGATTCGGATCTAATCGAAGGCCTCCTTGGCAGCGGATTCGCGCAAGAAGCCGTCGTCGCCGGAGACCAGGAACTTCGGCTGCGACGGGTCCTTGGCTATCAGTTCCCCGGAAGCGCCTGCCATGACGGTCCCGCCGTACTCGATCTCTCCGGGGCCTTGACCATTCCGGCAGAACGAGGTAAGCAGCTTTCCGTCGCTTGTCGTACTTGTAGATATAATTTCCCTTGGTCAGTCCACTGATATAGACAAATGATGCCGGTCGAGTCAAAGCGTCGAGGTCCGGCGGCCTCAGCTTGGAGCTGGTTCTCGTACTCGGTATCGATCGAAAACATCTTTTCCAGTCGGAGCCGGCCGGGTTCGCCCTTGAGAACATAGGGATCGATGCCATTGAGCACGGTATCGACGCCGTCGGTGACGATCTTCCGCACTTGCTCCGGGCCGCGTCCGCAGCAGAGAAAAAGAGAAAGAACGAGGATGATAAGCGTCGGCTTCTTCATTATTCCCCCTCCTGGTATCGTCGAGCCTCGCTTGTTTCACAACCGAACCCGGTCCTGATTACGCGGGGCTTGCCATAGCCGCCGCCGCCCGGAGTCTCGACTCTGAGGACATCGCCGGGCCCGAGCTTGACATTGATCTTGGAGCCGACGATCGTCGTCCGGCCGCGGGAGAGGATCGAGTTCCGGCCCTTCGCCCCGGGTCCACCGCCGCTCGCGCCGTAGGGGGCGAACCGCCGCCGCTCGGAGATGACCGTCAGGTCGACGGGCACGCCGAACTCGTATTCGCGGACGATGCCCTCGCCGCCCCGCCGAGCTCCGCAGCCGCCCGAGCCCTTTCTCAGACGGTAGGATCGGATCTTCAAGGGCAGGTAGTTCTCGAGGGCCTCGACCGGCGTATTGAGGGAGTTGGTCATGTGGGTGTGGACGCCGTCGAGGCCCGCCGCGTCCGAGCCCGCGCCCATACCCCCGCCGATCGTCTCGTAATAGGCGAAACGCCGCTTCCTTTCGGGGTCGTAGCCGCCGAAAGCGACATTGTTCATCGTCCCCTGGCTGGCCGCGGGGATGCGGCCGGGGAGGGCTTTGGCCAGGGCGCCGAGCAGGACATCGACGATGCGCTGGGAGGTCTCGACGTTGCCTCCGGCGCAGGCCGCCGGGAACTCGGCATTGACGATAGAGCCCTTGGGCGCGACGATCTCGAGCGGGCGCATCAGCCCGGTGTTGAAGGGGATGTCCTCTTCGACGAGAGAGCGGAAGACGTAGAGCACGGCCGAACAGGTGATGGCGAAGTTGGCGTTGACCCCGCCCGAAGTCTGCGGCGCGGAGCCGCCGAAGTCGACGATCGCGTGGTCGCCCCGAACCGTGATCCGGACCGCGATCCGGATCGGCCGGGTCGAGATGCCGTCGTCGTCGAGGTGGTCGGCGAACTCATATTCGCCGTCGGGGACCTCGCGGAGCGTCTGCCGCAGGAACTTCTCCGAATAATCCTGGATGAGACCGGCATAGAGACGGACTCTTCCGGCGCCGAACCGGCCGACGGCTTCCTCGAGCCTGGCCCGGCCGATCTCGTTGGCCGCCACCTGGGCCAGCAGATCGCCGCGGCGCTCGTCGGGCGTCCTGACGTTGGCCAGCAGAAGGTCGAAAACGCCTTTGTTCAGCCGGCCGCGCGAGTAGAGCTTGAGGGGCGGGATGATCAGGCCCTCCTGGAAGAGCTCGGTCGCAAGAGGCATGGATCCCGGGGTCATGCCGCCGACGTCGGAGTGATGGGCCCGGTTGGCCACGAAGAAGGCCAGCCGGCGGCCGAGGAAGACGGGGGAGATGCAGGTGATGTCGGGCAGGTGGGTCCCGCCCCGATAAGGATCGTTGAGGATGACGAGATCGCCTTTCTCGAAAGTCATGGCCCCGAGCGCGGCCTGAACCGAGAGCGGCATAGCCCCGAGGTGGACGGGAATGTGCGAGCCCTGGGCCAGGGTCCCGCCGTCCCGGTTGAACAGGGCGCAGGAAAAGTCCTTGCGCTCCTTGATGTTGGGGGAGAGGGCGGTCCGGCCGAGGACGGCGGCCATCTCCTCGGATATGGCCACGAAGACGTTCTTGAAGAGCTCGAGCTCGATCGGATCGACCTTCTTCATCGGGGGCCCGCCTTGCGAATGACGAGGTTGAGGAATGGGTCGACGGCGGCCTTGACAGCCCGGGGGGAGAAGGTCGTCGACTCCGGGTCGATGATAAGCGCCGGACCGGCGAGGACATTGCCCGGGCCGAGCCTCGACCTGTCATAGACCGAACCTTGGCGCAAGGCCCGGCCGGAATGGATCGGCTGCCTCTTGACGAGCGCCCGGGGATCCAATGACTTGGCTTTCGGCTCGCGCTCGAGCGGGATCTTCGGGGTTACGGCCACGGCCCTGACGCGGAGGTTGACGATCTCGACCGGCCGGCGGTCGTGACGGTAGGAATAGAGGCGCTTGTGCCTGTGATGGAAGCTCTCGAGGAAGGCCTGCCCTGAAGTCCGCGCTTTCCGGTACGGAACATCGATCTCGTAAGACTGGCCGACATAGCGGCAGTCGAGCGAGCGCCCGAGAACGATCGTCGCCGCGGCCAAGCCGTCCTCGGCCATGTCCCGGCAGGCTCTCCTTTCGAGCTTCCGGAATTCCGTTTCGAGCTGGGGCAGACTGATCTGGGCGTCCGTTTTCATGAGGGACCTGCTGTAGTCCTTGACCGGGTCCGACATGAGAAGGCCGAAGGCCGAAAGCACTCCGGCGTTGCGCGGCACGAGGACCGTGGACATGCCCAGGTCGGCGGCCATTTCGGCCGCGTGCATGCCGCCCGCTCCGCCGAAGGAGAAGAGGGCGAAGGCGCGAGGGTCGATGCCGCGTTCGACGGAGATGACGCGGATGGCCTTCTCCATGTTGGCGTTGGCGATGGCTACGATCCCGAGGGCCGTCTCGACCATCGACTTCCCGATCGCGCGTCCCAACCGCGAGACGGCCGTCGCGCTCCGCTCCGAAAAGATCTTCATCCGTCCGCCGAGGAAAAAATCCGGATCGAGGCGGCCGAGGCAGAGGTTGGCGTCGGTCACCGTCGGGAGATCGCCCTTGCCGTAGCAGGCCGGGCCCGGATCGGCGCCCGCGCTCTGCGGACCGACCCGGAGCGAGCCGCCGCGATCGGCCGAAGCGATGGAGCCGCCGCCGGCCCCGACGGAGTGGATGTCGATGATGGGCAGGCGGATGGGGAAGTCGCCGACACGGCTCTCGTGCGTTCGCCGGATGCCGCCTTCGATGAGGGACACGTCCGTCGAGGTGCCGCCCATGTCGAAGCTGACCACATTGGGGAAGCCGGCCGCCTTGGCCAGAATGCAAGCCCCGACGACTCCTCCGGCCGGGCCTGAAAGGGCGGTCCTGATCGGCTCGACCCTCGCCCTGGGCGGCGAGATGTAGCCTTCGTTCGATTGCATGATGCGCAGGTCGGCCCGGCCGATGCGGCGGTCGAGCTCGCCGAGGTAGCGGTCCATGACCGGCATGAGGTAGGCATTGACGGCCGTGGTCGAGGTCCGTTCGAACTCGCGATGCTCGGGCAGGAGCCGGCTCGACAGGGTAAAAAGAAGGCCTGACCGCTCGAGCTCCCGGCCGACGATCTCCTCGTTTCCAGGGTTGGCGTAGGAATGAAGAAGACAGACGGCAACGGCGCCGGCACCCGTCTTCCTGATCTTTCGGACGATCCGGCGGACTTCGGCCCGGTCGACCGGCCGCTCAATGCGCCCGGAGGCGAGCGTCCTTTCCTTCAGCCCGAACCTGAGTGCGGCCGGAATGAGCTCGAACCGGCTTTCCGGCTGGAGCGCATAGAGATTACGGCGGGTCTGCCGGCCGATGGCCAGGACGTCCTCGAAGCCGGCCGTGGTGATCAGCGCGATGCGACCGCCTTTCCGCTGGAGCAGGGCATTGGTGGCCACGGTCGTGCCGTGAACGATGAAAGGGGCGGCGGAGTCCTCCAAAATATCGCCGACGCCTTCAATGATCGCCAGCGACGGATCTTGCGGGGTCGAAAGGACCTTCCGGTTGGCCAGCCGGCCGTCCTGCCAGATGACAAAATCGGTGAACGTCCCGCCGGTATCCACCCCGACGCGGACCGTGGCCGGCTTTTGGCTGTGTTCCATGGGCGGACGCCTATTTAAGCGTCAACGCATCTCAGAAGTCAAGAAATGATATCGCCGGAATTTGGCTGATTTCGTGCTTTTCTATTGAAGAGTCCAGGCCTTGACAATCTGAGCAAATTAGATCGAACACGGATACGTTCTTGGGAAAGAAGGGGAATTAATGGCAGGTGCTGCAGGACTTGCTCGAGCAGCTGGAGCAACCAGATGAGGAGGCGACCTTGATGCGGCTGGAGCCGCCGCCGATTCCGAAGCAGGATATCATCTTCTGGACGTCGCCCGACCCGCACTCGGCGCAGACGACGTCCTTCTCTTTGCCTGCGGCGACGAGGCACTCGAACCTTTTGCCGCACTTCTTACACGCGAATTCATATAACGGCATCGCATAGCCATTTTACAGCATGCCGGCGCCTGGGTCTATACGCGACTGGGCTGCGCGAGGCCGCCGAAAGTGGGGGTGAGGGGTATCGTCGGGGAGAGCATAAAGCGCCGGATATCAATATTATCTGGCATTCTCCTAAGATATTCACCAGAATTATGGCTCCGAGCACTCCGCCCTAATTCTGCTGGTCGCTCCGAAGACTTCGCTTCCCGCCGCACCGCAGCGAACGGAGACGATCCCCGAAGCCCCTCGGCGGCCGAAGGGCACAGAAATCGAGACTTGTAGCTATTTGACGAGCGCGATCGCCTCGATCTCCACCTTGACATCTCGCGGCAGCCGGGCCACCTGGACCGCGGCCCGGGCCGGGTTCGGGGCCTTGAAGAACTCGGCGTAAACCGCGTTCATCTTGCCGAAGTCGTTCATGTCTTGAAGGAAGACGGTCGTCTTGACGACGTCGTCATAGGACGAGCCGGCCGCTTCGAGGACGGCCCCGACGTTCTTGAGGACCTGGCGGGCTTGGTCTTCAATCGAGCCCGTGTTGAGCTCGCCCGTGGCCGGGTCAATGGGGATCTGCCCCGAGCAGAAGACGAAGCCGTTGGCGATGATGCCCTGGGAATAGGGGCCGATGGCCTTGGGCGCCTTGTCGGTCTGGACCTGCTTCTTCATGGTCTTGCTCCTTCCGCGGCCGGCGAAGGTGCGCGAGGCAAAGGCGCTCACGAGACCCGCGGCGGCCAGAAATTTTCGTCTGTTCACGATCGCTGCTCCGACAACAAGCCGAGAACGTTCTTATTTCGGGGCCACGTCCAAAAAGGACATGTCCCCGAAAAATAGAAACGTCCCCATTTTTTCAGGACGACAGGCCGTCGATGGCCGCCGTGAGGAACGTCCAGAACTTCTCGACCGAGCCGATGTGAACGTGCTCCTCGGGCGAGTGGGGGTTCTTCATGGTCGGCCCGAACGAGATCATGTCCATCCCGGGGAACTTCTCGCCGATGATGCCGCACTCGAGGCCGGCGTGGACGGCCACGACCTCGGCCTCCTTGCCGAAGGTCTTGACGTAGAGCTCCTTCAGCTTCTTGAGGAGAGGCGAGTCGAGGTTGGGCATCCAGCCGGGGTAGCCGTCCTCGAGCTCGGCCTTGGCGCCGGCCAGCGCGCACACGGACTTGATCACGTCGCGGGTGGCCTCGAGGGCCGAGGCGACCGAGCTCCGGCTGCTGCACAGGACCTCGAAGGACGTCTGGCCCGTCTTGACGATGGCCAGGTTGGTCGAGGTCTCGGTCAGCCCGGCGATCTCGGGGTGCATGGCGATGACGCCGTGCGGGACGGCCATGACGAAATCGATCAACGTGCGCTGGCAGTCCTGGGTCATGGCGAAGTCCCTGCCGGCCGCCGCCTCCAACGTGAAGGTCGCGCCGGGCTCGACGGCCTTGTACTCGACCTTGATCTTGTCGAAGGCCTTCTTGATCGCCGTGGTCAGCGTCCGCACCTGGACGGGCGGGCAGGCCAGCAGGGCGACGGCTTCGCGCGGGATGGCGTTGTGTTTGCTCCCGCCTTCGATGCTGATGATCTCGAATTTGGCCGTCGCCTGGGCCTGGCCGAGCGTGCGGGCCAGCAGCTTGATGGCATTGCCGCGGCCCTGGTTGATGTCGAGGCCGGAATGGCCGCCGCGGAGACCGTGGACGTGGAGCTTGTAGAGATTCTTCGAGGCCGCCTTCTTCCGCTCGATCGGCAGGACCAGGGTCGAATCGGCCCCGCCGGCGCAGCCGATGGTGAAGGTGCCCTCATCCTCGCTGTCGAGGTTGAGGAGCATCTTGCCCGTGAGGAAGCCCTTCTGGATCTTGTTGGCCCCGGTCAGGCCGGTCTCTTCGTCGACCGTGAACAGGAACTCGAGCGGGCCATGGACGAGCGTCTTGTCCTCCATGACGGCCAAGGCCGAGGCCAGGCCGATGCCGTTGTCGGCCCCGAGGGTCGTGCCCTGGGCATAGACCCACTCGCCCTTGATCTCCGCCTGGATCGGGTCTTTGCAGAAATCGTGGACTTTATCCGAGTTCTTTTCGCAGACCATGTCCAGGTGGCCCTGGAGAATGGCGCCCACGGCGGCTTCGCGGCCGGCGGTGGCCGGCTTGCTGACGAGGACGTTGCCGACCCTGTCGCGCTTGCCGGGGAGACCGAGCGAGGCGGCGACCGAAAGGACGTAGTCCCCGAGGGCCTTTTCGTTGCCCGAGCAGTGGGGGATGGTCAGGATCTTGGCGAAATGCTTCCAGAGAAGCCGGGGATTGAGCTCGTTGAGAGACGAAGCCATGGGATTCTCCTTTGTGATGGGTTGCCGAATCCGCATGATGCCACAAATATCCGATGGATTCAAGCCGGTCCCCGGGGTATAATCGTGACGATGAGAGCCCTCTCGCGTCGCCTTTGCGCCCTCGTCCTTGGCCTGGTCGCCGCGGCCTCGCTCGCGGAGGCGGCCGCGCCGGCGAAGATCCGGATCATGGCCACGGTCTTTCCGCTCCGGGAGTTCGCCGCGGCGGTGGCCGGGGAGCGGGGAGAAACGACTCTGCTCCTTCCGCCGGGCGCCGGGGTCCACACCTGGCAGCCCCGGCCCGAAGACATCGCCCGGCTCGCTTCGTGCGATCTGCTTCTCTATATCGGTTCCGGCCTGGAGCCATGGCTGCCCGACATGCTCAAGGCTTTTCCCCCGGGGCGCGTCCGGACCCTCGAAGCGGCCGCCGGCCTGGCCGTCCCCGGCGCCGATGAAGACGAGGCGCCCGGCGCGGCTCACGAGCGCCTCGCGCTCGATCCCCACGTCTGGCTCGATTTCTCCCTCGACCGGCGCATCGTCGACCGGATCGCGGCCGAGCTTGCCCGGCTCGATCCCGCCGGCGGTCCCGAGTTCGGAGCGAACGCTGAACGGCTGAAAGACCGTCTGAAAAAGCTCGACGCCGAGTTCGAGGCCGGCCTGTCCGGCTGTCGCGGCAAGAACATCGTCCTGGCCGGCCATGCCGCCTTCGGCTATCTCGCCCGGCGCTACGGTCTCGTCCAGACCGCGCTGTACGGGCTCAGCCCCGACGCCCAGCCGAAGCCGAGGGACCTCATGAAAGCCGTCGACTTCTGCCGCGCGAAAGGCATCAAGACGATCTTCTTCGAGAATTCCGTGCCGCCCGACCTTTCCGAGACTTTGGCCCGGGAGATCGGAGGACGCGTCCTCCTGCTTCAGGCGGGCCACAATCTCACCCGCGCCCAGCAGGCGAAAGGAGTCGGCTTTTTCGAGCTCATGGAGGGGGACCTGGCCGCCCTCAAAGACGGGTTGGGCTGCCGGTGAGATCATGAGCCTTGTCGTTCTCCGGGATGTTTCCTTCGCCTATGACGGGACGCCCGTCCTGGTCGACATCGATCTGGTCATCGAAGAAGGCGATTTCCTGGCCATCATCGGGCCCAACGGGTCGGGCAAAACGACCCTGGTCAAGCTCATCCTCGGCCTCCTCCGGCCCGCCACGGGCCGGATCGAGATCTTCGGCAAGCCCCCCGGTCAATTCTCCGATTGGGACAAGGTGGGCTACGTCCCTCAGAAAGCGACTCACATCGACCCGTTCTTCCCGGCCTCGGTCGACGAGGTCGTCGGCATGGCCCTCATGTCCAGCCGCCGGCAGGGGAGCGCCAAGGGCCGGGAGGCCCGGGCCAGGGTCCGCCGGGCCCTCGAAGTCGTCGGCATGGCCGAGTTCGGCAGGGAGCCGATCGGCCGGCTTTCGGGCGGCCAACAGCAGCGCGTCTTCATCGCCCGGGCGCTCGTCACCTCCCCCCGGGTGCTCTTCCTGGACGAGCCGACGACCGGGGTCGACGCCGAAACCCAGACCGCGTTCTATGATATGCTCGACCGCCTGAACCGGAGCGAAGGCCTGACCATCGTCCTGGTCACGCACGACATCGGCATCGTCAACAAGCACGTCAACCGCGTCGCCTGTCTCAACCAGAAGCTGATCTACCACGGCGATCACGCCGGCTTCTGCCGGTCCGACGCGTTCCGGGACATGATCGGCCACGGCGACCATCTCGTCTCGCACGAACACTGAGACCAAGCGATGCACGCGCTCTTCGCTTACGGCTTTCTCCAGCGGGCCTTTCTCGCGGGCGTCTTGATCGCCGTCGCCTGCGCCGTTCTGGGCGTCTTCCTCATCCTGCGCAAGGACGCGATGATCGGCCACGGCCTGTCCCACATCGCCTTTGCCGGGGTCGCGCTGGGGCTCTTCCTGAACGTCCTGCCTCTCGCGGCGGCCCTGGTCGTCGGGGTCGCGGGCGCTCTGGCGATCGTCAAGCTCAAGGGCCGCGCCGGACTCCACGGCGATACGGCCATCGGCATCTTCAGCAGCCTGGGCATGGCCGTCGGCATCCTTCTGGCCTCCCTGGCCCGGAGCTTCAATGTCGAGCTGATGTCCTATCTTTTCGGGGATATCCTGGCCATCGAGCCCCTCGAGGTCTGGCTGTCGATCGGATTGGCCGCGGCCGTCCTCGTGACCGTCCGGCTGAATTACGACAAGCTCCTGTTCATGACCTTCGACCGCGAATCGGCTCGGGCGGCCGGGATCAAGGTCGGGCGCCTGGACACCCTGCTGATGGTGCTCACGGCCGTCACGATCGTCCTGGGGATGAAGGTCGCCGGGATCCTGCTCGTGGCCGCCCTGATCGTCATTCCCGCGGCCGCCGGGCTTCAGGTCGCGCGAAGCTTCCGCACGGCCGTGCGGGCCTCGGCCGTGATCGCGGTCGCCGCCGTGACGGGCGGGCTGGCCCTGTCGATCGGCGTCAACATTCCCGCCTCGGCGGCCATCGTCATCCTGTGTTTCGTCGCCTTCGCGGCGCTCTTCGTGCTGAAGAAGGGGCGGGGGCTTCCTTCGGCGTCGGACTGATCCTAATGCCTGTTCGGCCCGGCCAGGGCCTTGGCGACGATCTCGCGGACGGCCCGGCCTTCCTTGTCGAGGGTTTTGCGGGAGGCCGCGGCCCGGCGCCTGACTTGGGCCACGAATTTCGTGTCTTTGATCCCGCCGAGATTGATCAGAACGTTGTCATAGGCTCCCTCGCCGGCCATCTGGGCCGCCAGGCCGGCGACGCCGGCGTCGCTCAGGGAATTCTTGTTCCCTTTGGCCGCCGCGATCCGGGCCAGGCCGACCGCGTCGACGGCCTTTTCGAGGACTTCGAGAGGCACCAGGGTCGCCTCCTTGTTCGCCTCTTCGATCGCCCTGTCCTTTTCCTGGGCCTGTTCGGGAGTCGTCTTGGGCAGGCGGAAGGCCTCCATGACCTTGTTGAAGGCCCTGGTATCGCGGTCGACCGCTTCGAGGAGAAAGTCCTTGAGCGCCTGCGCCTCGACGGCCAAGGAGCTCATCTCGCCCCAGACGTCCTCATAGCCCTTTTTGCCGACGGTCAGGTTGGCGACCATGGCCGACAGGCCCGCGGACAGGGCGCCGCAGAGCGCCGCGACGCTCCCTCCGCCCGGTGTCGGGGAATCCATCGACAGCTCGTCGAGGAAAGCGCGAAGGGTCATGTCGACAAGGGCGGACCCCGGCTCCTGGACCTGGTATTCGATGATCTTCTTGTCCGGCTCGAACGGCACGACATCGCCCAGGCCGAGGGAGCGGATGGCCATCCGGATCAGCTCTTTCTCGGGGACACCGGGGCTTTTGCCCTGCTTTTCGAGATAATAGCGGCCGGCCATGAGGAGCGCCTCCTTGGGAATGAGGCCGACGAGCTCGCTGCCGGTGACGCGCAGGCCGAGCTTTCCCGCGAGCCGGCCGGCCTCGTCAAAGACGACGTGGACCGGCGTCCTCCTGTAGTTGGTGAAATTGACCGAGATCTGGGCCACTCCGTAATCCTCGACGTACCAGCCGACGGACTTGACGTCCTTGAACTTCCCCGGGATCGTGACGGCGTTGCCACGGGCGTCCTTGATCAGGTTGCCGTCCCTGTCGCGCTTGGCCCGGCCGCTCTCCCGGAGGCTCAGGGCGATCTCGTGGGCCAGCTTGCGATCACGGGTATTGAGGTTGATGTTGTAGGCGATGAGAAACTCGCGGGCGCCGATCGTCGTCGCCCCGGACCTGGGATTGAAGACGGCCGCGCCGAAATCCGGGAGCCAACGCGGGTCCTTGAGCTTCTCGGGAAGGCCTTCATATTCGCCGGACCTGACCGTGGCCAGGTTCCGCCGCTCGGGCCTGCGGGCCGCGGCTTCGTAGAGATAGACCGGGATGGCCAGCTCCTCGGCGACCCGCCGGGCGAGGTCGGCGGCCAGCCGGATGCAATCCTCCATGGTCACACCCGAGACAGGGACGAAGGGGCAGACGTCCGTCGCGCCCATGCGGGGATGCGCGCCCCTGTGGGCCCGCATGTCGATGACCTCGGCGGCTTTGGCGATGGCCCGGAAGGCCGCCTCCTCGACCGCCTCGGGCGGCCCGATAAAAGTCACGACGGTCCGGTTCGTCGAGGCCCCGGGGTCGACGTCGAGCAGCTTGACCCCCGGAACCGTTTCGATCTCGCGGGTGATGCTCCGGATCTTATCCAGGTCCCGGCCTTCGCTGAAATTGGGGACGCATTCGACGAGCTTCATCGTCCATCTCCTCTGCGCAGAATGTGCTTGAGCTGCCCGCCGGTGTCATAGACCTCGACCGCGGCGAGACCGCCGAGATACGGACCGAGCCACTCCGGACGGCCGACAATGACCACGACGGGCGTCGCCGAGAGGTATTTCCTGGCGGCTTCCCGGACCCGCTCGACGTCGACGAGCTTGAGCTCTTCGGGCCCCTTGTCCCACTGGCTTTGGTCGAGGCCGAGGGCGACATAGCGGGCCATCCATTCGGCGAATCCCGCGGACGACTCGAACCGCAGGGGCAGGCTTCCGACGAGATAAGACTTGGCTTCCTCGATCTCGAAGGGGACGGCCGGGCCCGAGGCCAGGGCGTCGATCTCGCCGACGATCTCGCGGACCGCCGGGACGATGGACTCGGGCTTGACCAGGGCCCTGGCCCAATAGATCCCGCAGGAGCCGAAGACCTCCATCTCGGTGAAGGCATACGTGGCATAGTCTTTGGTTTCGCGCAGGTTCATGAACAGCCGGCTGCGGGTCGTCCCGCCCAGGATCTGCTTGACCACCAGAAAGGGGAAGAAATCCCGGCCTGAGGAGCCCATGATCACGTTCCCGGCGAAGACCGTGGCGGCGGCGGATCCGGGGGCCTCGATATAGCAGATCCTCTCCCGGTCGTTCGGCGGCGGAGGAGGAGGGGACTGCCGCGCGGGGGCGGGGCCGGTCCAGCCGACGAAGTGGCTGCCCACCTTCTGAGCGACGGCCGCGCCGTCGATATCGCCCGACACGAGAACGGTCGCGTTCCCGGGCCGGTAGAATGTGCCGTAGAATTCAGCGACGTCGCGCGTCGTGATGAACTTGATGAGCTCCTCGCTGTACGTCGCGACTCGATAGGGATGGTCCGCGAACAGGACGCTGAGGAGCTGCCTCCACCCGAGGACCTCGGGGTCCTTCTTGCTTTCAAAGAGCTGCCAGAACGCCGTGCGCCGCACCGCCCCAAGCTCGCGCTCGCTGAACGACGCCTCGAGGACGATGAGACGGAGGATGTAGATGGCCCGGTCGAGGAATTCGTCGAGAACGTTCAGGCTCAGGACCGTATAGTCCATGAAGACGGCCACCGAGAGCTCGGCCCCGATGGATTCGATCATGTTCTCGAGGTAATCGGCCGAGAGCATCTTGGTGCCCTTGCCGATCATGCGGGCCGTCACCGCGGCCAGCCCCGGCCGGTTCGGCGGCGAGTCCGCCTCCCCGGCGCGAATGACCAGCTGGAGCGTGATCACCGGAGTTCCGGTCCGCCTGGCGGTGGCCACCGTGAGTCCGTTCGGCAACGAGAAGGTCTCGATGGGCGGCAGCTTGAGCTCCAGGCGCTGCGCATCGGGCAGGGGAGGCGTCCGCCGGAACCTCTCCTGGGCCGACGCGGGAAGGGAAAGGAGGAGGGCGGCAAGAGCCGGAGCCAGGACGGCCCGTGGGACCGGACCCGCCGTGCGGAGCGAGAGAGCCTGGAGCTTCATTGCGGTCCGAACTCCAGGACGACACGGTTCTGGGGCATAAAGTACTTGCTGGCGAAACCCTGCAAGGCCTGAGGGCTGACGCTCAGGACCGCGGCCAGATCGCCGCCGAGCCCGTCGAGGCTTTTCCCGGCGAAGACGGCGTCGACGAAGAAACGGGCCTTTCCCAGGCTGGTCGACAGGCGGTCGAAGTAGTCCGTCTCGAATCGGCGTCGGGCTTTGTTGAGCTCGTCCTGGGAGACGATGTTCGACCTGAGCTTGTCGATCTCCGCCAGAATGCCTTTCTCGGAGCGGGCGATCATGATGGCGTTCGTCGCCAGGCAGAACAGCTTCAGGGTGGCGATACTCGGCCGCTCGTCCACCGCCCCAGTGACGTAACGGGCCGTCAGGTCGCGTCGGAGCAGGCGGGCCCTCAGACGCGACGTCTCGCCCTCGAGGAGGACATATTCGAGGATGCGCAGGCATTCCGACTCGCCCGGCTGGAGCGGAAAGAACCTGAAGCCCATGTGAAAGCCGGCGCTTCCCGAAGGTATCCGGGCCTTCCGCACGACGGCGTCGCTTTCCCGTCTTATCACGGGACGGGGAGGGAAGGGGATATCCATGCCCGGGGGGATCGAGTCGAAGTACCTGGCGATGAGCTCGCGCGTCCTGACGGCGTCGATGTTGCCGACGATGCAGAGGACGGCGTTGTTCGGGACGTAATAAGTCCGGTGGAACTCGAGGATCTCGGCTTCGATAAGGTCCGCCATGCCCGCCCCGATCAGGGGATGGCCATAGAGAGGGTCGGAGAAAAGGATCGAATCGAATTCCGAGAAAGTTTCGAGGTAGGGATCGGCGGCCACCCTCTCCCCGAACTCCTTGAGAAGATCGTAGAGCGTCCGCTCGATGGCGGCCGGGGTGATGACCAGGGACTTCATCCGGTCGGACTCGAGCCAAAGGGCCAGGGCGAGCTGATTCGAGGGGAGCGTCTCATAGAACAAAGCCTTGTCCGGGGTGGTCGTCGCGTTGAGCTCCCCGCCGACTTTCTGGACGAAGGTGATATGCTGGAGAGGGCTGACATTATCCGACCCCTGGAACATCAGGTTCTCGAGGAGATAGGCCAGGCCCTCCTGGCCGGGCTTCTCCCGAAGGGTCCCGGCGCCGTACCCGACGGCCACCGTCACGAGGGGAAGGCGGGCATCCTCGGACAGGATGACGCGCAGGCCGTTCCTCAGCCGGTACTCCTGGAAGGCCAAGGGCAGGGATTCGGGAGCGGCGGTGTCCTGCGACCCGACCGCCTGAAGGGTGGGGAGGATAAGGGAGGCCAAAATGACGAGCGCCCGCGCCGTTCTGTTCATTTCTCTCGAGAGAGCCTTGGATCCGGACAACGCTTAACAATAGCACAAAGCCCGGCCCTTGCAAATCCCCTCTGGGATGTGCTATTTTGGCCCGGAAAAGACGCCGGGGACACCGGCCGGAAGGGAGGCTCTCATGGATTACGACATCAAGGATCCCGGCCTGGCCGCCAAGGGGCGCCTGAGGATGGAATGGGCCTCCCGGTCCATGCCGGTCCTGGAGCGGATCAAGAAGACCTTCGCCAAGGACAAGCCTCTGTCGGGGGTGCGCATCGCGGCCTGCCTCCACGTGACCTCGGAGACCGCCAACCTCATGGAGGCCCTCAAGCTGGGCGGCGCCGACGTCCGGCTCTGCGCCTCGAACCCCCTCAGCACCCAGGACGATATCCCCGCCGCCCTGGTCAAGTATCACAAGATCCCCGTTTTTGCCATCAAGGGCGAGGATCACGACACCTACTACCGCCACATCCTCCAGGCCCTGGGCCGCGGCCCGTCGATCACCATGGACGACGGGGCCGATCTCGTCTCGGTGACCCATTCCAAGAGAAAGGACCTCCTGGGCGGGATCGTCGCGGGCACCGAGGAGACGACGACGGGCGTCATTCGTCTGAAGAGCATGGCCAGGGACGGCGTCCTCCGCTATCCCATCGTCGCCGTCAACGACGCCCAGACCAAGCACCTCTTCGACAACCGCTACGGCACCGGTCAGAGCACGCTCGACGGCATCCTCCGGGCCACCAACGTCCTCCTGGCCGGCCTCAGGTTCGTCGTGGCCGGGTACGGCATGTGCGGCAAGGGCGTGGCCATGCGGGCCCGCGGGGCCGGCTCCCACGTCATCGTCACCGAGATCAATCCCGTCCGGGCCATCGAAGCGGTCATGGACGGCTACGAGGTCATGACCATGGCCGAGGCCGCGCCGCTCGGGGACGTCTTCCTGACCGTCACCGGCAACAAGGCCGTCGTTCGAAAGGAGCACTTCCTCCGCATGAAGGACGGGGCCATCGTAGCCAACGCCGGGCACTTCAACGTCGAGCTCGACATCCCGGCCCTCGAATCCGTGTCCAGCGGGAAGAGACGAGTGCGCGAGTTCGTGGACGAATACACCCTTCAAAACGGGCGGCGGATCAACCTGCTCGGCGAAGGCCGGCTCATCAATCTGGCCGCGGCCGAAGGGCATCCGGCCATGGTCATGGACATGAGCTTCGCCAATCAGGCCCTGAGCGTGCGCTGGCTCCTCGGCCAGGCCCAAGGCTTGGCCAAGGCGGTCTTCCCCGTGCCTCTGGAGATCGACGAGGAGATCGCCGCCCTGAAGCTCGCTTCCATGGGCACGACGATCGACAAGCTGACGCCGGCCCAGAAGAAGTACCTGGCCGACTGGCGCGAGGGCACCTGAGCGGCGCCCGGGATCTCCGGGAGCGCTAGCCCCGGTCTCCGATCAGCCGAAGATAGCGGGCGATGGCGTCTTTCGTGGCCGGGTCCGTGACCTTCCCCCGGATCTTGAGGAAGGCCTGTTTCGACCGGGCATAATCCTCGTTCTTGAAATAGGCGACGGCCAGGTTGTAGTTGAAAAGGACATCCTCGGGCACGATCTTGACGGCGGCTTCGTAGGCGGATATCGCCTCGCCGAGATCGTTCTTTTTCTCGTAGATGAGTCCCTCGAGATTGTGGGCCATGGCCAGGCGGGGCTTGATCTGAATCGCTTTCTGGACGTTGTCGAGGGCTTCATCGAGCCTGTTCTGGAAAACGTAGAGCCGGGCCAGATTGAAATAGGGGAGTTCCCGGTTCTGGTAGGTGAGGTCGGCCAAAGCCGTGCGGAATTCCCCCTCGGCCTTATCGAGCTGGTTCATCTCCTGGTAGACCGTGCCCAGATTGTTGTGGGCCTCGGTGAAGCGGGGATTGACCTCCAGGCATTTCTGATAGGCCTTGGCGGATTCGTCCAGGCGGCCCCCCATCGAGTGGGCCAGCCCGAGGCCGTTCCAAGCGAGATAATATTTCGTGTCGAGCGACAGGGCCTTGACGAAATACTTCGTCGCGCCTTCGACGTCGTTCTGGTTGAGATAGAACAACCCGAGGTTGTACTGGTACTGGGGGTCTTTCTCCCGCGCTCTCTGACCCTTGGCCTGCGAAGACGCGCAGAAGGCGAGGCCGGCGCAGATCGTCACGACGGCAATGGCTTTGGCTTTCATCCGTCTCCTCCTTGACTCGAGATCCCCTGCCGTCACTCCGCCTTGAGCGCCCGGGACATCAGCTCTTCCACGGCCTTTTTGGGAGACTTGCCGCGGTAAAGGACCTGGTAGATCTCTTCCGATATGGGCATCTCCACGCCGAGGGCCCGGGAGATGCGGCGGGCGGCGACCGTCGTATGGACGCCCTCGGCCACCATCCTCATCCCGGCCAGGATCTCGCGGAGCGTCCGGCCTTTGCCGAGCTCGTGTCCGACGCGATGGTTGCGGCTCAGCTCGCCCGTGCACGTCAGGACGAGATCGCCGAAACCGGCCAGCCCGGAGAAAGTCTCCTTCCGGGCGCCGAGCGCCAGCCCGAGGTTGGTGATCTCGACGTTGCCGCGGGTGATGAGCGCGGCCCGCGTATTCAGGCCGAACTTCAGGGCATCGGCGATCCCGGCGGCGATGGCCACGACGTTCTTCAGCGCCCCGGCCACTTCGACGCCGGTCACGTCGGTCGAAGTGTAGGCGCGGAGGGTCACGCTGGAAATGAGGTGCTGGACCTCCCGGGCGGCCGAGGGGTCGCGCGAGGCGACGACCAGAGCCGTGGGATGGCCGGCGGCGACCTCCTTGGCGAAGCTGGGCCCGGACAGGACGGCCACCCGGGGCCGGACATGGGGCCTGAAGACCTCCTCCATGACCTGGCTCATGCGCATCAGGGTCTTCTTGTCGAATCCTTTGGTCAGGCTGACGACGATCTGGCCGTGCCTCAGAATGGGGGCGATCCGGGTGTAGACGGCCCGGCAGAACTGGGACGGAACGGCGATGAAAACGACGTCGCCGAAGGCCGCCGATTCGCGGAGGTCGTCGGTGAATCGAACGGCGTCCGAAAAGCGGAAGCCGGGGAGGAAAGCCGCGTTTTCCCGGGTCTCGAGGGCCTCCCTCAGGATGTCCTCTTCGCGGATCCACAGGAGGGTGGGCAGGCCGATCGCTCCGAGGTAGCTGGCGAAGGCCGAACCCCAGCTTCCTCCGCCGATAACGGATGCGTTCATGACGATCTCTCCCCGAGCTTTCGTTCGGCGCCCTGGACGAGCCGCCTGATGTTTCCCCGATGCCTGACGACGATCAGGGCGGCGATGGCCAGGGCGATCGCCGTGACAGCCACGGATCCGCCTCCGGCGAGAACGATCAGGGGAAAGGCGAGGGCCCCCAGGATCGAGCCGAGAGAAACGAAGCGCGTCAGCCCGACGACGATCAAGAACAGGCCGATGGCGGCCAGGCAGGGAGCCCAGGCGATGGCCGCGAAGGCGCCGAGCGCCGTGGCCACACCTTTTCCGCCTCGGAAGCCGATCGAGAACGGGAAGCAGTGCCCGACCACGGCCAGCAACCCGCAGAGAGCGGAGAAGGCCGGGTCGCCGAACCATCGCCAGGCGAGAAAGACGGGCAGGGCGCCCTTCAGGATATCGAAGGCGACGACCGGGAGGGCGACCTTCCAGCCTTTGACCCGCAGGACATTGGTCGCCCCCGTGCTTCCGCTTCCGAATTCGCGGACGTCCCTGGTTCCGGACCATCGGGAGAGGAGATATCCGGTCGGGACCGAGCCCAGGAGATAGGAGGCGACCGCCATGAGGATCTTCATGCGAGCTCCGCCTCGAAGACGATCCGGTACTCGGCGCCCTCCGGGCCGAGAAGACTCTCGAAAAGGGCGACCTTGCCGACGGTCATGGCCCCGAAAGACTCCTGGCGGTGCTCGGCCAGCATGCTCATCGCCTTGGCGACACGTTCCGGACCTTTGACCCGGCCGAGGGTCAGATGAGGCGTAAAGCCCCGTTTCTCCCGCTCGAAGCCCTCAGCCTCGAGCGCGGTTTCGATGTCGTCCTGAAGGGCCAGCAGCCCCGGTTCGGCGGCGAAGCCGACCCACAGGACGCGCGGGCTCGTCTCGCCCGGAAAGGCCCCCGTGCCCTCGAGGCGGAGGGGGAAGGAGTGATGACGGCCGGCGACGCCTTTCAGGATCTCGCCGACGCGGAGGCCCTGGCTTTCGTCGATCGGACCGAGGAACTTGAGCGTCAAGTGCATCCCTCCGCCGCTCACCCAGCGAATATCCGCCCGCGTGGCCCGAAGCTCCCGGACGAGAGAGAGAGGGACTCCTTGATCCGGGGTTCGAGGTCGATGGCGATGAAGGCTCTCACGGGATCACTCGCCATCCATTATAAGGCCTTTCCCGACGTCAGGGCGAGCGTTTTCCTCAGCAGGTCGAGGGCTTTCTGCGAGGACTGGAACTTGACTTGCGTCCGGCCGCTGGAAAAGAGGTTCCGCAGGATCTTCGTTCCGCGGCTTCGGGCGATGGCGACATAGACGAGCCCAACGGGCTTGCGGGCGGTCCCGCCGCCGGGACCCGCGACGCCGGTGACGGCGATGCCGATATCGGCTCCGGACGTCTTGCGTATGCCGAGGGCCATGGCCCTGGCGACGGGAGCGCTGACGGCGCCGTGCTTCTCGATGAGAGCTGCCGGGACGCCCAAGCGCCTGATCTTGGCCCGGTTGCTGTAGACGACCGCGGATTCCAGGAAATAATCCGAGCTCCCCGGGACCTCGGTCAGCCGGTGCCCGATGAGGCCGCCCGTGCAGGATTCGGCGCAGGCGACGGTCAATGACCGCTCTCTGAGCATGGCTCCGACGACCTCCTCGAGGCTTTCGCCGTTCCGGGAATAGATCCACGGTCCGAGCGCTCGGCCGATCATCCGCTCGAGCCCGTCGAGCCGTGCGTCGGCCTCGGCGCGGCTGATCTTGCCGGAACAGGTCAGACGGATCGAGAGATCACCCGGGCCGGCCAGAGTGGTTATGGTCACGCCGTCAGGTCTGGCGGCGTAGACGTCCTTGAGCCGCGTTTCCATGGACGATTCGCCCAGGCCCGTCAGCCGGATGACCCGCCGGACGGTCAGCCCCTTTCCGAAGCGGATGAGACGGGGCATGACCAGGTTCTCGAACATGGGCAGGATCTCGTGGGGAGGGCCGGGAAGAAGCGCGATCGCGTTGTGTCCGGTCTCCAGCCACAGGCCGGGGGCCGTGCCGTTGGGATTATCCAGGATCACGGCCCCTTGGGGGACATAGCACTGCTTGAGGTTTGAAGCGGACATGGGCCAGCCCCGGCGCCTGAACCTCTCGCGGATCGCCGCCCGGATCTCCTCGTGGAAGATGAGCCTCCGCCTCAGCACCTTGGCGGCGGTCTCGCGCGTCCGGTCGTCCTCGGTCGGGCCGAGCCCTCCCATGCAGAGGACGAGACGCGAGCGGCCGAAAGCGGTCCGGAGCGCCCGGGCGAGGTCGCGCTCGTCGTCGCCGACGATCGTTTTGAAGGCAACCTCGAGGCCTATCGAATTCAGACCGGCCGTCAGGCCCAGCGAATTCGTGTCCTCGAAATCCGGCGTCAGGAGCTCCGAGCCGACGGCGATGATCTCGACCTTCATGGTTCTCCAGGCTCAAACGAAAATCAGGGCCAGGCGCGCGAGGGCGGCCGCCGCGAGCCCGGCGGCGGCGTCGTCGGCCATGATGCCCCAGCCGCCCGGCAGGCCTTCGAGCTTCCGGATCGGCCAGGGCTTGATGATATCAAAAAAACGGAACAGCGCGAAGGCGATGCCGACAGGGAGCCAGCCGCCTGGGAGGAAAGCGAGGGCGATGAGCTGGCCGCAGACTTCGTCGACGACGATGCGGCCGGGGTCGGGACGCCCGAGCTCCGCGGCGTAGCGGCCGGCGGCGGCGGTCCCGGCGAAGAAGAGAAGGACGACCAGGATCACGTAGAGCGGCCGGACCAGGTCATGAAGGACAAGCCCATAAAGGAGGGCGGTGACAACGCTGGCCGCGGTCCCGGGCGCCAGAGGCACGAAGCCGATCCCGAAGAAGGTGGCCAAAATCCCGCTGAGGGATTTCACGGGACGAGACTCCCGTAGAGATCGTAATCGTCGACCGAAAGAACCCGAACCCGGACGATGGAAGATGGCGGCTCGGCGGTCCCCGGCGGCAGCATGAATCTGACGACGCCGTCGACCTCGGGCGCCTGGAACCGGCCCCGGCCGGTCCAGCGCCCGGGCGTGCCGGTGTCGGGACCCTCGACGATCACATCGATCGTCCGCCCCAAGCGGCTTTCGTTATGCGCGCGCGAGATCCCGGCCTGGATGGCCATGATCCCGCGGCGGCGCTCTTCTTTGTCTTCCGGGGAAACCGTATCGGGCAGGCTGCACGCGGCGGTGCCTTTTTCGGCCGAGTAGGCGAAGACGCCCAGATGGTCAAAGCGAGCCTCTTTGACGAACCGGCGGAGAGCCGCGAACTCCTTCCGCCCCTCGCCGGGGAAGCCGACGATGAGTGAGGTCCGGAGGGTAGCGTCCGGGAGTTGCTTCCTGATGCGCTCGATGAGACGGAGGGCCCGGCGGCCGTCAAGGCCCCTTTTCATGGCCTTGAGGAGGACGGGGTCGGCATGTTGGAATGGGATATCGAGGTAACGGCAGATCTTCGGCCCGGCCATGACCTCGAGGAGCGGTCCCGTGATCTCCTCGGGGTAGCCGTAAAGAAACCGGATCCACGCAACGCCCGGGACGCGGGCCAGCCGCTCGAGCAGGCCGGCCAGTCCGTTCCGGACGCCGCGGTCCCGCCCGAACAAAGTCGTATCGTGCGAGATGAGATCGATCTCCTTGACGCCGAGACCCGCCAGGGCGCTCGCCTCGCGGACGACGGAAGCGGCGCTCCGGGAAACGTAAGGGCCTTTGATCAGGGGGATGGCGCAGAAGCCGCAGCGGTGCGAACAACCCTCCGAGATCTTGACGTAGGCCCAGGCCCCCGGCGTGGACACGAGGCGTGGCGAGAGGTCCGAATAGAGGAACGTCCGGCCGGGAACGCTTGCCGGCCGGCCCTCGACGATCGCGGCGATCTCATCGAAGCTCCGGACGCCGGTCCAGGCGTCGACCTCGGGGAACTTGGCCTCGAGGCCCGCCCGGTCCCTCTCCACATAGCAGCCGGCGGCGACCACCTTCTTGCGCGGGTCCGAACGCTTGAGCCTGACGACCGAGGCGAGCGTTTCCTCGGCTTCGTCGCGGGCCGGCCCGATGAAACCGCAGGTGTTGACGATGACGACGTCGGCGTCCTCGGGCCTCGGAACGAACCCGTAGCCGGCCTCTTTGAGCGCGCCGAGCATCACTTCGCTGTCGACGAGATTCTTGGCGCAGCCGAGGCTGACGAGGGCGACTTTCTTTTTGGCCCGCCGGACGCCCGGGGCGCCGTGCGTCGGCCGGGTCAAGGATAGATCCTGTAGAGGAGCCGGGGGAAGGGGATCGTTTCGCGGATGTGCTTGATGCCGCAGATCCAGGAGACCATGCGCTCGATGCCCATGCCGAAGCCCGAGTGGGGGACGCTGCCGTACTTGCGGAGGTCGAGGTACCACTCGTAGGCCTCGCGCGGCAGCTTGTGCTCTTCGAGACGCTTCTCGAGCAGGGCCAGGTCATGGATGCGCTGGCCGCCGCCGATGACCTCGCCGTACCCTTCCGAGGCCAGGAAATCGACGCCGAGGACGACGTCCGGATTCTCCGGGGCCGGCTGCATGTAAAAGGCCTTGATGGCCGTGGGGAAGTGCGTGACGCAGACCGGCGAAGTGTAGAGCTCGGAGATGATCGTCTCTTCGGGGGCGCCGAAATCTCCGCCCCACTCGATCTTCGACCCTTTCTCGCGCAGGACCGGCACGGCCTCGTCGTAGGTCAGGCGGGGGAAGGGCTTCCGGATGGCCTCGAGCGGCTTGGGGTCGCGCTCGAGCGTCTCGAGCTCGATCCGCCGCTTGGCCAGGACCCGCTCCATGATAAACAGGATGAGGTCCTCGCCGAGCCCGATGATGTCCTGGAGTGTGGCGAAGGCGACTTCGGGTTCGACCATCCAGAACTCGATGAGGTGGCGGCGCGTCTTCGATTTCTCGGCCCGGAACGTCGGCCCGAAACAGTAGACCTTGCCGAAGGCCATGGCCGTCGCCTCGTTGTAGAGCTGGCCGCTCTGGCTGAGGTAGGCCTTCTGGTCGAAGTATTCGGTTTCGAAGAGGGTCGTCGTGCCCTCGCAGGCGCTCGGCGTCAGGATCGGCGTGTCCATCAGCCGGAAGCCCCGGCCGTCGAAGAAGTCGCGGATGGCCTTGATGACCTCGGCCCGGACGCGCAGGACGGCGTGCTGCTTGGAAGACCGGAGCCAGAGGTGGCGGTGCTCCATCAGGAACGGGGTGCTGTGCTCCTTGAGGGTGATGGGATATTCCTCGGCCACCTGGACGATCTCGAGCTCGGCCATCGACAGCTCATAGCCGCCCGGAGCGCGCGTATCGGCACGGACCCGGCCCCGGACGATGAGCGAGGATTCCTGGGTCAGGCGGTCGAACTGCTGGAAGAGAAGCGAGTCCTTGTCGGCGCTGAAGGCCGTCGCCTGGATGATGCCCGTGCCGTCGCGGACGAGCAGGAACCGAACCTTGCCCGAAGAGCGCTTGTTGTAGACCCAGCCGCGGATCTCGACGTCCTGGCCGTCATGGGAGGCGATGTCCTCGATGTAAACCCAATCCATAATGCGCTCATTATAAGGAAAATCACGCCGTTGTGCAATCGGCCTGAAGATGCGTTATAAGAGCATTCGGCCGGGTAGTCGTGTAAGCCGCGCAGGGGTGTTCCCAGAGGAGGCCGTGGGAGGGCTTCGCGGGCACGGATGGCAGACGGGGAGCGCTTTTGGGAAGCATCTTTGTAAAGACACTCGTTTAAGATACTTATCAGAATTGCGGCTTCGAGCACTCAGCCGCAATTCTGCAGGTCGCTCCGAGGACTTCGCTTCCCGCCGGCCCGGATACGGAGCGAGACGGCTCGCCGGACCGGCGAGCGGCCGACGGCTGGGAATACCCCGAGCGTAGTAGCTTAGACGACTACCCGGAAGATCCTTTGTGCGTTATACTGAGGCCAGGTCGATGGCTCAGCCGAAAGAGTTCGCACCGGTCAAGCTGATTTGCGGCGTGATCTATAAAGAGGATGCGCTTTACGAGGAGGTCAGGCGCCGGCTCGAGGCGGAGTGGGGGAGGGCCGACAGCGAGAGCGAACCCTTTCCGTTCGACCTGACCGACTATTATGAAGCCGAGATGGGTCCGGGACTCTTTCGGCGGTTCATGAGCTTCGGAACCCTCATCGCGCCGGAATCCCTTCCGGAGAAAAAGCTCAGGTCGATCGAGATCGAGGAGTCGCTCCGGCGGGAGCATGGGGCTCCGGGCCGCCAGGTCAACATCGACCCCGGCTACCTCACCGCTTCGGCGCTCATCATGGCCACGGCCAAGGATTTCGCCCACCGCGTGCCGCTCGGGCTGGGTATCTACGCTCACCTCGAATTCCTGTTCACCAAGACAGGCGTCAAGACGCTCGAGTGGACGTATCCCGATCTGAGGCGCGAGCCTCCGCAGGCTTATCTCCGGTCGGTCAGGGAGATCCTTCTTCGGGGGATCCGCGAACGGCCGGATTGACGCCCGGGCTCAGCCTTCGGGGTGGAAGGCGGAGATGGAGCGGAGCTTGGCGATGATCTCCGGCAGCTCTTTCAGCACGACCTCGATGTCCGCCTCGGTGTTCGAGCGGCCGAGGGACATCCGGATCGAAGAACGGGCGATCTCCGGCCGCAGTCCGATGGCCTGGAGGACGTGGGAGACCTCCTCGGATTCCTCGCTGCAGGCGGATCCGGTCGAAACGTAGATCTCCTTGGTCGCCAAAGCCAGGAGGATGGCCTCGGCCTCGAGACCGGGGAAGGCGAAATTGAGGGTGCTCTTGACCCGGTTCTCGGGGTGGCCGTTGAATCGGGCCGCCGGGATCTTCTGCTCGATGCCCCGCTTGAGCGTCTCGGCCAGCTTCTCGACCCGGGCCCGCTCCTTGCGTCCCTTTTCTTCGAGGACGCGGACGGCCTCGCCGAAACCGATGATGCCGGCCGTGTTCTCGGTCCCGGCCCGAAGCCCGCGCTCCTGGCGCCCGCCGTGGACAAAGGGGCGGATCGTCGCCCCGCGGCGGACGTAGAGGGCGCCGATCCCCTTGGGGCCGTAGATCTTGTGAGCCGAAACGGTCAGGAGATCGACCCCGAGCTTGCGGGCGTCGACGTCGATCTTGCCGAAGCTCTGGACGGCGTCCGTGTGCACGGGGATGCCGCGCTCGTGGGCGATCCGAACGATCTCGGCGACGGGCTCGATCGTGCCGATCTCGTTGTTGGCGTGCATGACCGAGACGAGGCCTGTCTTCGGGGTCAGGGCCGAGCGGAGATGATCGAGGCTGACGGTGCCGTACTCGTCGACGGGCACATAAGTGACCTTGACCCCCCGCCGCTCCAGCGTCTTGGCCGCCTCGATCACGGCCGGATGCTCGATCGCCGAGGTGACAAATTCGTTCCGCTCCGGAGCGGCATCGAAGGTCCCGAAGACGGCGAAGTTGTCGGCTTCAGTCCCCGAGCCGGTGAAGAAGATCTCGCCCCGGTCGACGCCGAGGGCCGCGGCCAGGCGCTCGCGGGCCTCGTTCATCAGCTCCTTGACCCTCCGGCCGATCGGGTAAAGGGACGAGGGGTTGCCAAAGTGCTCCCGCAGGAACCAGGCCATCTTGTCGGCGACGGCCGGATCGACCGGCGTCGTGGCGTTGTGGTCGAGGTAGATCATGTTCGTATTTTAACAGAACGCCGGCAAAAATAAGAGGGCCGCCTCGCCGGATGATCGCGGCGGCCGGCCCTCTTGACCTTCAGAATCTAGGCCAGCTTCTCTTTGAGGATGCGGACGACCTCCAGACCGGCCCTCTGCTGGCCCTCGGCCGACGCGGCGCCGAGATGGGGGATCGGGATGACGTTCGGATGGTCGACCAGCGAGAAGTCCTCGGGGGGCTCCTTGTCGAAGACGTCGAGCGCCGCCGCCCGGACCTTGCCGGAGTTGAGCGCGCCCAGCAGGCCCTTCTCGTCGACGACCCCGCCGCGGGCGACATTGACGATGATGACGCCGGTCTTCATCCTGGCGAACTCGGCTTCGCCCAGGATGGGCTTGGCCTGCTTGGGGACGTGAAGAGTGATGACGTCGGCCGCGGCCAGGAGCTCGTCGAGGGGGACCTGCTTGACCGGAAGGCCGGTCTTGATCGGGATGACGTCGTAAGCCACGACGGTCATGCCGAAGGCCAGGGCCCGCTTGGCCACTTCCGTCCCGATCCGGCCGAAGCCGATGATGCCCAGGGTCTTGCCGAAGAGCTCCGTGCCCTCGAGCGCTTTCTTGTCCCACTTGTGGGCCTTCATCGACAGGACCGCCTTCCAGTGATTGCGGACCGCGCCGAGCATCAGCCCGAAAGTGTGCTCGGCCACGGTGATGGACGTGGCCGCGGGGGTGTTGGCGACGAAGATGCCCTTTTCCTTGGCCGCGTCACGGTCGATATTGTCGAGACCGATGCCGGCCCGGACGAGGACCTTGAGGTCTTGGCCCGCCTCGATCACCGGCCGGGTGATGCGCGAGGCGCTGCGCACGACCACGGCGCTGAAGCCGGGAACGGTCTGGATGAGCTCGGCCTCGCTCATGCCTTTTTGGACGGTGACTTCGAATCCGGGGACGGCCTTGAGCAGGTCCAGGGCCGCCTTGTCCATGCCGTCGGCGATGAGGATCTTGGTCATTGCCAGTTCTCCTTGAGGACGGCCTGGGCGGCCGTGATGCCGGCCCCGGCCTGGAACTTGTAGCCGAGGTCCATGAGGGTCATCTCGAGGGCCGACAGGGCGGTGATGATGTCGAAGCCGCCCATGTAGCCGAGGTGGGCGATGCGGAAGATCTTCCCTTTGTAAGGGTCCTGCCCGCCGGCGATGTAGGCCATGTACTTGCCCTGCATCGTCTTGACCAGCTTGCCGCCCTCGATGCCTTCCGGCACTTTGCAGCAGGTCAGGACGTTGCCCGGCCGCTTGGCCAGCAGTTCCAGGCCGAGGGCCTTGACCCCGGCCCGAGTGGCGTCGGCCAGGATGCGATGGTGGACGAACAGGCCGTCCAGGCCCATCTTCTTGATGATGTCCAGGGCGTGCTTCTGCTGGATGATGAGCGAGACGCCGGGGGTCCAGGGCGTCGTCTTGTCGGCCAGGTTCTTCTTGGCCTTCTTGAGGTCGAAATAGAACTTCGGCAGCTTGGCGTTGGCGGCCGCCGCCCAGGCCTTCTGGCTCAGGGCGATGAAGGCCAGACCGGGCGGGATCATGAACGATTTCTGCGAGCCGGACAGGAAAACGTCGAGCTTCCAATCGTCCATGGGGCAGGGCGTGACGCCCGCCCCGGAGATGCCGTCGACGACAAGCAGGGCCGGGGTCTTGGCCACGACCTCGCCGAAGCCCTGGATGTCGAACATGGCCCCGGAGGAGGTTTCCGACAAGGTGGCGAAGACGGCCTTGCAGTCGGGCATGGCCTTGAGCTCGGCCTCGAGCTCCTCCTTGGTGAAGTCCTTGCCCCACGGGTCGAGGATGATCTCTTTGTAGGCGACGCCGTAGGCCTTGAGGATGTTGCCCCAGCGTTCGCCGAATTTGCCGCCGTTGATCGTCAGGACCTTGTCGCCGGGGCTGAGCAGGTTGACCACGGCGGTTTCCATGGCCCCGGTCCCGGAAGAGGTCAGGATGTAGGCGTCTTCCTTGGTGCCGAAGACCAGCTTGATGCCTTCGGTGACCTCCATGAAGATGGCCGAGAATTCGGCGGTCCGGTGGTGAATGATAGGTTCGGCCGCCGCCGACAGGGCCCGCTCGGGGACCGGCGTGGGGCCGGGGGAGAGAAGGTAGTATTTTTTGATCATCAGGCGCTCCTTTGGGTTGTTTTTATGATGGCGAGTTGGGTCATAGCGTTTTGAGAAGCTGGGTCAGCAGGGCCGTCCGTTCGAGGAACGACGGGATGAGCAGGTGCTCGTGCTCGGCGTGCAGGCCGTCGCCGTCCGGCCCGAGGCCGTCGAGGGTCGGGACGCCCAGTCCGGCCGCGATCGAAGCATCCGAGCCTCCGCCGGTCTTGCCGGCTTTGAGGGGGGACAGGCCCATGCCCGCCGCGATCTCCTGGGCCTGGGCGAACAGCCTTTCGGAGGCTTTGGTCTTTTCCATCGGCGGCGTCGCGCTTTCGACCGTGATCTTGAGCCGCGCTCCCCGGAACACCGGGGCGGATTCACGCAGGATGCGGAGGACCCGGTCGCGATCGGCGGCCTTCCAGAAGCGGACGTCCAGGACGGCCCAGGCGCTCTCGGCCACGACGTTCGCTTTCTCGCCGCCGCCGATAAGCCCGACGTTGACCGTGGTTTCTCCCGTCCGCAGGCGCTTGAACCTGGCGATCTGGGCCGCCAGCTCCTCGACGGCGCTGACGCCCTTCTCGGGCGTGCCGCCATGGGCCGACCGTCCGTGGACGTCCATGCGGATGACGAGACGGCCCTTGCGCTCGAGCTTCAGGGCCCCGCCCGGCAGCGCCGGTTCGAGACAGAGGACGAGAGAGGCCCGGCGAGCCAGCTTGCGGATGAGATCGGTCGAGGCCGCGCTCCCGGTTTCTTCGGCCGAGTTGACGAAGACCACGATCTTCTTTTGCGGCTTGACGTTGAGACCATGGAGGGCCCGCAGCGAGGCGAGGAGCATGACCAGGCCGGCTTTCATGTCGAGGGCGCCCGGCCCGTAGAGCCTGTGGCCTTGGACATAAAACGGCATCTTGGCGATCTTGCCGACGGGCCAGACGGTATCGAGGTGGGTGAGGACGAGGATCTCGTCATCGGCCTCTTTGACCCGGCCCGGCGCGAACTCGGCGACGACCAGGTCGCCGGTGTCTTTCTGGGGGTTGGTCGTGACGCTGCAGCCGACCTTCTTGAGCTCTTGGGCCGTGAAGGCGACGCAGGCGTCCACGGCCTTCTTGTCATCGGTCGGGGATTCGAGCGCGACGATCTGCTTCAACAGATGGACCAGCTCGCCTTGGCGGGAGCGGAAATAGAGCCGGAAATCCATTCGTCCCTCCATCCGGATGGGGAAGTTTCACTTTATCATACTCACGAGGGAAAAGCACTTCCTTTGTCTTGATTTAGGGGTTTCTTTCCCCTAGAGTAGAACGCGAGGAGGCCGCTTGCGGGATTTCCCGGCATGACGAAGAGAATGGTTCTTGTCGGGGGCCTTCTCGTCGCCCTCGCGCTGCCGTTATCCACGGAGATCTTCTATCCCTGGAAGGAGACCTACGTCGGGGCTCTGGACGCGTCCGGATGGCCCGGTCTGGTCATCGCGCCGACCGGGGACGCGGCCTTCGCGTTCGTCTTGAGAGTCGAACGGGAAGGGGAGGCCGCGGAGGGCGGGGATTTCTACTATCTCGTCTCGGAGGTCGGCGCCCATTCTCCCGACGGGCTCTACGCCCGGATGCGATTCGACCTCGGGCTGCCGTTCAAGCTGGGCCGGGCGACGCCCATCCTGATGAAGCCATCGCCGCGCCGCCAGGCCCTGACCGTCGAGTGGTCCCGACGGGATGAAAAGACGGTCATCGGCCGCATCGTCTGCCCCGAAGACGTCCGTGTCACCCTGGTCCATTATTTTCCCTGGGGCGGCAAGGGCGAGTTCAGGCTCCTGACCGACGGCCAGGTCCGCGGCCGCTCCGCGGTCGCGGCGAGCCCGGCCTACCTCATCTGGACCAGCCGGCCCGGCGAGGCCGCGGCCGCATCGCCCGGACGCCTCGCCCGGACCTATGTTCCGGGCGACGACCGCACCCTGGCGTTCGCGGCCGGCGTCGGGGACAACGAAGATCTCGTGGCCGCCCATCTTTATCGCTATCGGAACGCCGACGCGATCGGAGCGCTCATCGACGAGGAGGCCCAGGTCTACGAGGAGAAACGGGTCAAGATCCGCGGCCTCTACGCCGGCGTTCCCGAGGCGATCACGAACAGCCTTCACTGGACGGTCCTCTACCAGCCGGGAAGCCACCGCCTCTACATTCCCGCGGGACGGAGCTGGATCTTTCCCCGCCCCGACGGCCGACCGGAGGATTGGACGGTCTACTCCGGCGGCGCCTTCCTGACGCCGCTCGCGCTCGCGCTCGAAAGCCAAAAGCTGGCCATCGACGCCCTCCGGGCCGTCCTCGAAACCCAGTATCCGAACGGCAACATCCCGAACTGGCGCAGCGGATCGAGCGGGTCCGGCGACAGGTCTCAGCCTCCGATCGGATCCTTTGTCGTCTTGAAGCTTTTCGAACGGCTGGGCGATATGGAGATGCTGCGTCAGGCCTATCCGTACCTCCAGCGCTGGCACGATTTCTGGACGGCGCCGCGGCCGAACGGCTCCCCCCGGCGGGACGGCAACGGCGACGGCCTGCTCGAATGGGGATCGGACGCCGCCCTCGTCGGCAAGAACGTCCCTTCGTGGGAAAAGAACGCCTCGGGGCGGATGAGGGCCGGGTGGGAATCCGGCCAGGACGACCTGCCGGACTGGGACGACGCTCCGTTCGATCAGGCTTCGGGCACGCTGGCGATGAACTGCGTCGATCTGAACTCGCTTTACGCCCTGGACGCGTGGTGCCTCGGCGAGATCGCCGGTGTGCTCGCCCGTCCGGTCGACGTCGAGCGCTACCGGAACGAGTACGAGACGATGAAATCGCTCATCAATGACAGGCTCTGGAACGAGAAGGAGGGCTTCTATTACGACCGCTACTGGGACGGCCGGTTCTCGACCCACAAGCCCGCGTCGGGATTCTTCCCCCTCCTCGCCCGGATCCCGGATGACGCCCGGGCACAGCGGATGCTCAAGCACCTCCTCGACGCCAGGCAGTTCTGGGGCGACTTCATCATCCCCTCGATCTCCCGGGACGACCCGGCCTTTCGGCCCGAAAGCCAGCAGTCCTGGCGCGGCGCGGTCCGGCCGGCGACGAGCTATCTCGTTTATCAGGGGCTCAAGGCCTACGGCTTCGACGCCGTGGCCTCCGAGTTCGCCCGCAAAAGCGCCGAGATGTTCCTGAGAAGCTGGCGGAGCTTCGGCCTCTCCCCGGAGAATTTCGATTGCCTGACCGGAGAGGCGGGGGGCGACCGGTACCAGAGCGGCGGACCTCTGGCCGCTCTCATGGCGGTCGAGGAATATCTCGACTTCACCCCTCACGAAGGCTTCCGCTTCGGCATGCTCAAGCCGGACGCCAAGGGCAGGCTGTCGAGGGTCCTTGTCCAGGGCCGCCACTACGAGGTCGAGGTCTCGAACTCGTCGACCATCCTGCGCGAAGAGGGGGAGACGCTCCTGTCCGTCGACGGCGGCGCGGTCGTCCGCCGCTTCCTTTACAACGAGTCGGAAGTGTCATTCGCCATCAAGAGCCTGAAGCGGCGCGAGGTCCGGCTGCGCTTCCTGAAAAAAGGGAAATACCAGCTGCTCGTCGACGGCCGCGAAGTGGACGTTTTTTCGTCCAGCGGGAGCAAGTTCGAGGTGCCCGAGGGCGATCATACGATCCTCGTCCAGCTCCTCGAGGACCTCGAGAAGCAGAACGGGAGCCCGACGTCCCCTTGAAAGAGGAGAGTTCATCATGACGCGTTATTCGAGACGGAATTTCCTGAAGACGGGCGCCGGGGCCGGCGCGGCGGCGCTCTTTGCGGGACGGCTGGCGCCGGGGGCCGCCGTCGAACGATCTCCGGCCGCCGCCCCGGGGACGCCTCGGGTCGTGTCGAGCGGCAACGGCATCCGGGCCACGGCCAGGGCCATGGACGTGCTCCGGGCCGGAGGCGACCCTCTCGACGCCGTCATCGCCGGGGTCAATATCGTCGAGGACGACCCGGACGACATGTCCGTCGGCTACGGCGGCCTGCCCAACGAGGACGGCGTGGTCGAGCTCGATTCGTCGGTCATGTACGGCCCGACCCATTCCGCCGGCGCCGTGGCCGCGCTCCGGAACATCAAGAATCCGTCCAAAGTGGCCCGGCTGGTCATGGAGCGGACGGACCACGTCCTCATCGTCGGCGAAGGGGCGCTCCGGTTCGCCAAGGCCCACGGCTTCAAGGAGGAGGACCTCCTGACCGAGAAGTCGCGGGCGGCCTGGCTCCGCTGGAAGGAGACGATGTCGGACCGGGACAACTGGTTCCCTCCGAAGACCGAGAGCCTGCCCGAGGACCTGCGCTCGGTGATGAGCACCCACGGCACGATCAACTGCATCGCCATCGACGCCGCCGGGCGTCTGGCCGGTGTGACGACGACGAGCGGCCTGTCCTGGAAGATCGCCGGACGGGTCGGGGATTCGCCCATCATCGGGGCGGGGCTCTATGTCGACAACGAGATCGGGGCCGCCGGCTCGACCGGACGGGGTGAGGCCAACCTCCAGACCTGCGCCAGCTTCCGCATCGTCGACGCCATGGGCCGGGGGAAAAGTCCGGAGCAGGCCTGCCTCGAGGCCTGCCAGGCGGTCGTCGCCAAGACCAAGCTCGTGCCCCGGCTGTGCGACGACCAGGGCCGTCCGAACTTCGGGCTCGATTTCTACGCCCTCAACAAAAAGGGCGAATTCGGCGCGGCCGGCCTCTACCAGGGCGGGAAGTCCGCGGTCCATGACGGCGTCGAGAACAAGCTCCGCGACATCGCCTATCTCTACAAGCGGGAGAGCGGCCGCTGACGCCGCGCGCCGCCCAGGGCGTCACTCGCGGACGATGATGACGGGATAGCCCTCGCCCGCCAGGCGCCGGGCCAATCCAATGGCTTCGCCTTCGCTCGTCCTGACACGAACCCGGAAATATGCGCCGCGGTCGGTCTGCAGGCGGGTGACCGCGACGCCCGGGTAGGCGCCGTCGAGGCGGCGCTTGATGGCATAAGCATTCTCTTGGACCGAGAAGGCGCCGACCTGGATCCAGACCGTCGAATTTCCGGAGTCATCAGGCGCCTTGAAGCCGCGCAGGGTCTCCAGCCGGACGCGGGCCGTCCCCGGACCGACGATCCCCAGAACCCTGGCCGCCGCGTAGGACAGGTCGATGATCCTGCCCCGGACGAACGGCCCCCGATCGTTGATCCGGACGACGGCCGAACGGTCGTTGGCCAGGTTCGTGACCATGACGTAGGTCCCGAACGGCAGGCTCCTGTGGGCGGCGGTCAGGTCGTTCATGTCGAAGACTTCCCGGCTCGAGGTCGGCCGGCCGTGGAATTCCTGTCCGTACCAAGAAGCGACGCCGGTTTCGATGCCGGCTTCGACGCCGGGCCTCGGTCCCCGCGGCAGGCGGGAACAGGCGGCGACGCCCAGGGCCAGGACCGCCGCGATCAGGGCGGCTGCCGCCGGGGTCCGCCGCGAGGCTTTCTTCGGCCCGGCCGGTCCGGCGCCGCGAGGCTCAGCCAAGGGACTCCGTGAGCCTTCTTTTGAGATAGGTGAAGGCCTCGCGCGGCGTCGACACGATGCGGAAGAGGCTCAGATCGTCGGCGCAGATCGCGCCCTTCTTGACCATGGAATCGAACTTGATCAGGTCCCGCCAGTAGTCGCCGCCATAGAGGACCAGGGCCATCTCCTTCTTCGAGATCTTGCTTGTCTGAAGAAGGGTGAGGATCTCGAAGAACTCGTCGAGGGTGCCGTAGCCGCCGGGAAAGGCGATGACCGCCTTGGCCTTGTAGGTCAGCCAGAACTTCCGCATGAAGAAATAATAGAAGGAGAAGGACAGGTCGGGCGTGATGTACGCGTTCGGGTTCTGCGGCTGGGGGAGCGAGATGTTCATGCCGATCGTTTTGCCGCCGGCCCGCATCGCGCCGCGGTTGGCCGCTTCCATGATGCCCGGCCCGGCCCCGGTGCAGACGACGAAATCCTTGCCCTTCGGCGTCTTGAGGCCGATGGCCCACTTGGCCAGGAGGTAGGCCAGCTCTTCGGCTTCCCAGTAATAGCGATAGAAGGCCGAGTCGGCGTTGGTCGGGTCGGCCTTGGCCGATCCCAGGAAGAGGATCGTGCTGTTGATCCTGGCCTTGTCCAGCCGGGTCATCGGGCTGAGATACTCGCTGAGGATGCGGAGGGTCCGTCCCTCCAGGGACTCCAGGAACTCGGGATCGCGGAAGGATTCCTCGGGGCGCTCGGTTTTCTTCATGGTCGGATCGGCCTCCTTGTACGGGCTCGAACGGATTCTAGCAAATTCCTTCGCTTTCCCCAAGAGCGGCGTCCGAGCTTCAGGAAAATGGGGACGAGTAAAAGAACGAGGCCGGGCTCGACGTTTTGACTTGGAGAAAGGCGTATGTTATCAATAGTCGCGAAAGGACGGCCTGATGGATAACGTTCGGACGAAGCTCGAATCGCTCGAATACCCGGGACGGCTCATCGTCATCGGCGCGGCTCCCGAGGGCGGCCAGGCCGCGATCATCTACGCCATCACCGGGCGCTCGCCCTCGAGCCAGGCCCGCAGGCTGGTCCTGCGCGACGGCGGGATCTGGGTCGAGCCGACCGACGAGGCCACCTTGAAACAGGGGAATGTCGATCTCCTCGTCTATCCGGCCGTCCTGTTCGGCCGGGCGGGCCTGGCCGTTTCGAACGGCAAGCAGACGACCGACATCCGCGACCGGCTCGCTTCAGGCGCCGAGCCCGTTCCGGCGCTCGCGGCGGCCCTGGCCTCATGGGACTTCGAGCCCGACGCCCCGATCTTCACCCCGCGGATCAGCGGCTGTCTCGTCGGCGGCGCCGCCGGCTTGAGCGTCCTCCGGCGCGGGCCTTCGGGGGAAACCCTGCGCAGCTACTTCGAGGCCGGCCTGCTCCCGGGAGAAGGGCGGCTCGTGTCCACCTACGAGGGACCGAACGACGATCCTCTGCCCGTCTTTCGCGGCGAGCCTCGATTCGTCGACCTCGCCGGCTCCACGGCCGCGGAAACCGCGGAATCGGCTTACCGGGACCTGGGCCCGGAGCCGTCGGGGAGGGACTTCCGGGTCGCCGTAGCCTGCGTCTTCGCTTCGCCCGGCGAGCCCGACAAGGCCGACATCCGCATCATCAACAGGCACGAAAGGACATGACCCGATGAGCAAGCCCGAGCGCACCGCGCGCAGCCAGTACCTGACCAAGGTCCGGGAGGACTTTCCGGACACGCTCCAAGTGGGCGAGGACACGTTCGTCAAGAAGTTCCCCATGCGCTACGGCGAGAATCCCGGCTACCCGGCCGCCTTTTATCAGGAAGCCGGCGCGTCGGGACCGAACATGGCCAGGCTCGATATCCTTCAGGAAGGAACGAAAGGCCTGAGCTACATCAACGTCGGGGACATGGACCTCGGGCAGCGTCTGGCGCGCAAGCTCACCCAGGTCTTCCCCGGCCGCCACGTCTGCGTCATCATCAAGCACGAGATGCCGAGCGGCGTCGCCCTCGGCGACGATCCGGTCGGGACGTTCGAAAAAGCCTGGAAGTGCGACTCGCTTTCCAACTTCGGCGGCGTCGACGTCTTCAGCTACCGCGTCACGGCGCCCCTGGCCCGCCTCCTCGTCGAAAGCCCGCGCAACGTCGAGGTCGTCTACGCTCCCGATTTCGAGCCGGCGGCGCTCGAGGTGCTGGCGACGCGCAAGGTCCTCCGGGTGGTCCGGATGGGCGCGCCCCTCGAAGCGCCGTCCGTCGACAACGGACTCGAGATCAAGAGGGTGGCCGGCGGCCTGCTTCTCCAGAAGAGGTTCGATTCCAGGATCGTCTCGCCCGAGTCGGTGGATGTGGTCTCGGTGCGCAAGCCGACCCCCGAGGAGGTCCGGGCGGCGCTCTTCACCTGGACGGTGGCCTGCTTTACCCGGTCCAACGCCGTCATCATCGGCACCTCCGACAAGACCCACGGCATCGGCTCCGGCCAGCGAAGCCGGATCGATTCCGCCGAAGATGCCATCCGGCTCTCGCGCCGCGGCTACGGCCCGGAGGGCTGCGTCATGGCCTCCGACGCGTTCATGCCCTTCCCCGACGTCGTCGAGCTCGCCGGAAAGCACGGCATCACGGCCGTCATCTATCCCCTTGGCTCGGTCAAGGACCAGGAGGTCATCGACAAGGCCAACGAGCTCGGGCTGGCCATGATCATCACCCGGAAGCCGGGCGAGCTCGATTCGGAGCGCTGCTTCCTCCACCGGTGAGGAAGAGCGGACCCCGATGCCGCCGCGGGCCCGGACACCCCGTCACCCGGACGGGTGCTGCCATGGGCGAGAAGATCTCCCGGAGCCTGTGCGCCCTGACCCTCGCCCTCGTGGCCGCCGGAGCCGCCGCGGCCGCCGGTCGCGGGGACGCTCAGGACTACCGGGCGATCGCCGACAGGCTCCGAGAATCAGGCCTCGTCCGCCGAGCGGGCCTTCGCCCTTCTCGAGAGGATCACCTCGGTCGGCCCGAGGCTGACCGGCTCTCCCCAGGCCGCGGCCGCGGTCGATCTCACGCGGGGCCTTATGGAGGAGCTCGGCCTGGCGCGCGTCCATACCGAGCCGGTCGAGGTCGGTCATTGGACCCGGGGGCATCCCGCCGAGGCCTCCGATCGCCGCATCGGCGACGCGCGCCGCCATCCCTCTGGCCGTCTGCGCCCTCGGCGGAAGCGTCGGCACGCCGGACCGGGGGATCACCGCCCCGGTCGTCGAAGTCCGCTCTCTGGCCGAAGCCGCCTCGCTCGGCGCGTCAGCCAAGGGCAGGATCGTGTTCTTCAACAGGCCGATGGACCGGCGCGCGGCGGACCCGTTCGCGGCCTACGGCGCGGCCGCCGACCAGCGCGTCGGGGGGGCTTCGGCCGCGGCCCGGTGCGGCGCGGCGGCCGTCCTGGTCCGGTCGCTCACGTTCCGCGAGGACCGCAACCCCCATACGGGCATGTTGCGCTACGACCCCGACGCGCCGGCCGTTCCCGCCGCCGCGGTCGGCACGGCGGACGCCGATCTCCTCAGCTCGCTCCTCAAAAAAGAGAACGGCCTGACCGTCTCTCTGCGGATGGACTGCCGCGACGAGGGGAAGGTCCTGTCGGCCAACGTCGTCGGCGAGATCACGGGTTCGGAGCTTCCCTCCGAGATCGTCCTCCTCGGCGGGCACCTCGACAGCTGGGACCTCAGCGTCGGCGCCCACGACGACGCCGCGGGCTGCGCCGAGGCGCTCGAAGCGCTGGCTCTGCTCCGCGACCTCGGCCTGCGGCCGCGCCGGACCATCCGGGCCGTTCTGTTCATGGACGAGGAGTTCGGCGGCACGGGCGGCCGGGCCTACGCCGCGTCGCCGCAGAGGAAGGGCGAGAAGCACCTGCTCGCCGCCGAATCGGACCGGGGCGGCTTTGTCCCGATCGGCCTGGCGGCCGGACAGGACCGGAAAGTCCTCGAGCGGATCTCGCCGTACGCGGAACTCCTCAGGCCGTTCGGGGTCTCGTTCATCGTCCCGGGCGGAGGAGGCGTGGACGTCGCGCCTCTCATCGCAGGCGGGGCGGTCCCGGCCGCCGTCCTGGTCAATTCCCAGACCTATTTCGACGTCCACCATTCCGCTCTCGATAGCGTAGCGAGCGTCGAGCCGCGGGAGCTCGAGCTCCAGGCCGTCGTCCTCGCCGTCCTGGCCTACATCCTGGCCCAGGAAGGCCTCTGAGCGCAGGAGACCGCATGAACGATCTCACGTTTCTTTTCGCCGTCCACAACCATCAGCCCGTCGGGAACTTCCCGGAGATCTTCAAGGCGGCCTTCAAGGATTGCTACCGGCCGCTCCTCGAATCCCTGGCCGGCCATCCGGGCTTCCGCTTCGCCCTTCATTTCTCCGGCCCCCTCTGGGAATACATGGAGAAGAGAGAACGGGCCTGTTGGGACCTCGTCCGGGAGCTTTCCGGCCGGGGCCAGGTCGAGCTGCTCAGCGGCGGATTCTATGAGCCGGTCCTGTCCATCATCCCCGAGGAGGACCGCATCGGGCAGATCCTCATGATGAACGACTTTCTCAGTGAGAATTTCGGTCAGCGGCCTCGCGGCCTGTGGCTGACGGAGCGCGTCTGGGAACCGGACCTGCCGCGAACCCTGGCGGCGGCGGCGATCGAGTTCACCCTCCTCGATGAAGAGCACTTTCACTATGCGGGCGTCCGCAACCTGGCCACGACCTACATCACCGAGAGCGAAGGCCGGAGCCTGCGCGTCTTCCCGATCGACAAAACCCTGCGCTATGACATCCCGTTCCATTCCCTCGAGGACGTCGGGGCCTATCTCGGCACGATCCGCGAAGCGGGCGGGACGGCCATTCTCGGCGACGACGGAGAGAAGTTCGGGGTCTGGCCCGGAACGCACAAGTTGGTTTACGAGGACGGCTGGCTCGAGAAGTTCCTGGTCTTCATCGAGGAGAAGAAGATCCGGATGATGTCCTTCGCCGAATACCTGGACAGCCATCCTCCTTCGGGGCGGGTCTATCTCCCTCCGGCCTCCTATGAAGAGATGATGGAGTGGGTCCTCGAGCCGGACGAGCAGGCGGCTTTTCGAAGGCTCAAGGAGGGCGCCGGCCCTGAAGCGCGCCGCTTCCTCCGCGGCGGCTTCTTCCGTGATTTCTGCCGCAAGTACAAGGAGGCCAATCACCTCCATAAGCGGATGCTCATGGTCTCCCGGGAGGTGCGCGCCGCCGGAGGCTCCGGCCGCCGGCCTCCGCCAGCTCTACAGGGGTCAGTGCAACGACCCCTACTGGCACGGCGTCTTCGGGGGCCTGTACCTGCCCCATCTCCGCGAGGCCGCTTATAGCCACCTGCTCGACGCCGAAAAGACAGCGCCCGATCCGTCGGGCTGGAAGGTCCTGGACTACGATTGCGACGGACGGGACGAGCTCGCCTTCCGCGACCCGACGTTCGGGCTCCTGGCCAAGCCCTCGGCCGGCGGGACGCTCGTCGAGATCGACCACCGGCCGCGGTCGCGGAATCTGTCCGATGTCCTCAGCCGGCGGCCGGAAGCCTACCACCGCGCGGCGGAGCCGGCGGGGGACGGATCGGGGAGCGGCAAGAGCATCCACGAGCTCGCCAAGAAGCTGCCGCCGGAGACGGCCGAGCTCATGCGCTACGATTGGTATCCGCGTTACTCGCTGATCGACCATTTCTTCCGCCCCGGGACGACCCCCGACGATTTCCGCAGGATCGATTTCGGCGAGCAGGGCGACTTCGTCGACGGCGAATACTCGTTCGAGGCCTCCGGGGCGAGCGCTCCGGCTCGAGCGCCGGGGAGCCGTCTGGGCGGGGGAGGAGAGGGTCCCGCTGGCCGTCCGCAAGACGGTGCGCCTGCTCCGACGGCGAGGTCCGCGTCGACATCGAGGTCGAGAACCTCTCCGGAAAGCCGCTCGATCGTGACCTACGGGTCCGAATGGAACCTCCTCGCCTTTCCCGCACGAGATCGAGCTTCTCGGCGCGAACGGCGCGGCGCTCTACGGCGGGGACGTTCGAGTTCGAACCCGCGGGAGCCGACGCGGTCTGGGCGTTCGCCCTGCGCACGCTCTCCCAATCCGAGGAGGGATTTGATATAATCCATCAAGGATATTGTCTTCTGCCCGTGTGTGGTCGTTGGGATGGACGGGGAATGGAACGAAGCGCCTGTCCGTCGTCTTGAAGGAGCGCGATGGCCGATAAGTACTTCTCCCTCGTGCTCCACAGCCATATCCCCTATGTCCTCGCCCACGGCAGCTGGCCGCACGGGATGGACTGGCTGTACGAGGCGGCGGCCGAGAGCTACATGCCCCTCCTGGACGTCTTCGAGCGCCTGGCCGGCGAGGGCATTCCGGCCCGGACCAACGTCAGCTTCACGCCCGTGCTGATGGAACAGCTCAAGGACCCCGGTTTCGTCAGCGGCTTCGACGAGTACCTCAAGATGAAGATCGAGGCCGCCGTTCGCGACCGGGCCCACTTCGGCCAGACCGGGAATGCCGCTCTCCGCCCCCTGACCGACTTCTGGGAGGCCTGGTACCGCAGGCTCCTCGAGGACTTCCACGGCCGCTACCGACCGCGACATCATCGACGCCTACCGGTCTCTCCAGGACCGCGGCCTGATCGAGGTCCTGACGTCGGGCGCGACTCACGGCTATTTCCCGCTTCTCTCCCGCGACGAGAGCATCCGCCAGCAGGTCCGCCAGGGATGCCACACGTATCGGACAGCATTTCGGCCGCGACCCCCGCGGCTTCTGGATCCCCGAGTGCGCTTACCGGCCGGGATACGCCTGGAAGAACCCTTTCGGGGACGGCGAGCCGTACGACCGGCTCGGGCGTGGACGAGATCCTGGGGCAGGAAGGGCTCGGGCTGTTTCTTCGTCGATTCGCACCTCCTCAAGGGCGGCGAGGCCAAGGGCGTCTACATCGATCGTTTCCCGGGCCTGAAGCTCCTCTGGGAAAAGTTCCGGGAGGCCTACAGGCCGGCCGACGAGCGGCCGAACGACGCCCTATTCGGCCTATCTGGCCCATCCCTCGCACGTCCCGTTCTTCGCCCGGGACGAGGTCTCCGGCTCGCAGGTCTGGAGCCGCTCGATGGGCTACCCCGGCGACGGGGGATACCTCGAATTCCACAAGAAGCACTTCCCCGGCGGCCTGCGCTACTGGCGGATCACGTCGAGCGACGCGGACCTGGGCCTCAAGGAGCCGTACGATCCGGCCGCCGTCCAGGCCCGGCTCGAGGAACACGCCGGACACTTCGCGTCGGTCCTCGAATCGACGCTCGCCGGCCGCTCCTCGGGCGTCGGTCGCGGCCCTCTACGACACGGAGCTTTTCGGCCACTGGTGGTTCGAGGGCCCGGAGTGGCTCTATCACGTCATCCGAAAGCTGTCGACCGGGCCGGTCCGGCCGGCGACGGCGGGCGATGTGCTCGAGCGCCTGCCGCCCCGAACGATCGATCTCTCTGCCCGAGGGCTCGTGGGGCAAGGGCGGCTTCCACTGGATCTGGCTCAACGACGACACCTCCTGGATCTGGAAGAAGATCTACCGCATCGAGGAGGCCGCCGCGGCGCTCGCGCCGCGCCTGGCGCGTCTCGACCGGCGGCTCCTCAAGCAGTTCTTCCGGGAGAAGTTCCTCCTCGAAAGCTCCGATTGGCCCTTTCTCATCTCGACCTGGTCGGCCCGCGACTATGCCGAGCTCCGGGCCGCCGAGCACTTCGAGCGGGCCCTGACCCTGGCCGGCTGGCTCAAGGAAGGCCGGGTCCTCGAGCGCCGCCGAAGAGGCGCTCCTCCGCATCCTTCGAGTCCGAAGATCATCTCTTTGAAGAGGTCGTTCTGCCCGATGGAACTGTTATCTGAGAAGACCCTGACCATGGTCCTCTGCGGGGGCAAAGGGGAGAGGCTCTATCCCCTGACCCGCGATCGGGCCAAGCCGTCCGTGCCCTTTCTCGGCGCCTATCGGATCATCGATTTCAGCCTGTCCAACGCCCTCAACTCCGGCCTGCGCCGGATCGCCCTTCTGACCCAGTACAAGTCCCTGTCCCTCGAGCGCCACATCCTCAACGGCTGGAACATCTTCCACGCCGAGAGCGGCGACTTCATCATCTCCCTGCCCGCCCAGGGCCGGGTCGGCGACCACTGGTACGAGGGCACGGCCGACGCGGTGTTCCAGAATATCTACACCATCCAGCAGGAAAACCCGGAGGCCGTCCTCGTGCTTTCGGGCGACCACATCTACAACGCCGATTACCGCAAGCTCCTGCTCTTCTTCGGCCAGACCGGGGCCGACGCCCTGATCATGACCCGGACGATCCCCATCGAGGAGGCCTCGCGCTTCGGCGTCATCGGCGTCGACGGCGAGAGCCGCATCGTCCAGTTCATGGAGAAGCCGAAGAAGCCGTTCGCCGCGCCCTGGGACCCGACCAAGAGCCTGATCTCCATGGGGGTCTATCTGTTCAAGACGCCCGTCCTGATCAAGGCCCTCATCCGCGACGCCCGCAAGACCGCACAGCAGCCACGATTTCGGCCGGGACATCATCCCTTCGCTCATCGACAGTCAGCGCGTCTTCGCCTACACCTTCGACGACTACTGGGAGGACATCGGGACGATCGACGCCTACTGGGAGGCCAACATGGCCTTCGTGTCGCCGTCCCCGCCGGGCATCCTCAAGGACCCGGCCTGGCCGGTCCGCTCCTACAGGCCCCAATATCCGCCGACGTTCGTCTCCGGCTGCGACCTGCAGGCCTCGATCATCGGCCCCGGCTGCTCCTTCGTCGATTGCCGCATCGCCAACTCGATCATCGCTCCGGGGGTCCGTGTCGAGGCCGGGGGCCGAGGTCATCGATTCGATCCTCTTCCAGGACACCACGGTTTGCCGCGGGGCCCGCCTGCGCAAGGTCATCATCGACAAGTCCTCGGCGATCCCCGAGGGCCTCGATATCGGCTTCGACGCCGACAAGGACGGACGGAACTTCAAGATCAGCCGGACCGGGATCCGCGTCGTGCCCAAGGGCTGGACCTGAGCATGATCGAGAAGTACAGCATCCTGTCGCCGGACTTCGAGCGCGACGCGCCCCGCGAGCTGATGTTGCTGTCGATCATCTCGCAGAGCTTCTTCCAGCCCTTCTCCCTCGAGGACAACCTGCTCGTCATCCTGACGGCCCTGACCTCGGGGTCGGGCGTCGGGTTCAACCGGGCCATGCTCTTCCTCAAGCAGGGGGACCGTCTGCGGGGGGAGATGTGGCTCGGCCCGCGGTCGGCCGAAGAGGCCGGGTTGATCTGGGAGGTCCTGTCGACCCCCGGCATCGGCTACGTCGAGATCGTCGAGCACAACCGGGCCCTGGTCAGCAAGAACGAGGACACCCTGAGCGCGCGCCTCAAGGGCCTCGTCTACGCCTCCGACGACGAGAACGCCCTCATCCCGGCCTACGCCGCCTGCCGCAAAGAGATCCTCCTGGTCTCCCAGGCCTCGACCGAGCCTCTGGTCGACCGGCGCTTTCTCAACGTCATCGGGGTCGAGCAGTTCCTGTGCATCCCGCTCCTCGCCCGCGACGACGTCGTCGGCGAGATCATCCTCGACAACGCCATCACCCGAACGCCGATCACGCAGGCCGACATCAAGCTGGCCGGCATCTGCGGCTTGATGGCCGGCAACTACATCTATTCCGCGACTCTCCACCGCAAGCTCCTCGACGTCGAGAAGATGGCGGCCATGGGCGAGATGGCCATGTTCGTCACCCATCAGCTGCGCAATCCCATCGTGGCCATCGGCGGGTTCACCGAACAGCTCCTCAAGCCGGATGTCCCGGAAGCCAAGAGGCTCCGCAATCTGACCATCATCCGGGACGAGATCCGCCGTCTCGAGAACATCATCTACCAGATGGGCCACTTCCTCAAGGTCAGCCTCAAGGAACCGATCTACTTCGACCCCGGCCAGGCCATCTCCGGAGTCCTCGAGAGCCCGGAGGTCCAGACCAAGGCCCGGGGATACGCCTTGAACGTCAAGATGGAGCCCTGCCTGCCCGAGATCCTCTGCGATCCGACCTCCTTCGGCGAGGTCCTCCGCAACCTCCTCGACAACGCCTTCGACGCGACGCCCGCGGGCGGAACGATCTCCGTCCGCGGCTACCGCAAGAATGCGGCCGCGTTCGTGCTCTCCATCCGCGACACCGGACGGGGACTGACGAATCCGGACAAGGAGCACCTCTTCAGGCCCTTCTTCACGACCAAGGAGAACGGGATGGGCCTGGGCCTGCCCTTCATCAAAAGGGTCATGGACACCTGCGGCGGCAAGGTCGAGGTCCAGAGCCGGGTCGGGAAAGGGGCCCTCTTCAAACTCATTTTTCTCTGCCGCGAAAGGGAGTTGACGCCATGAAAAAGAAGATCCTGGTCGTCGAGGACGAGAAGACGCTCTGTCTCCTCTATGAAGAGGAGCTGGGCAAGGAGGGCTACGACATCACCGCCGTGACGGATGCCGAGGCCGCCCTGGTCAAGCTGAACGAGCGGAGCTTCGACCTCATCATCACCGACATCCGCATGCCGGGCAAGAACGGGATCGAGCTCATCACCCAGATCATGGGCCTGCGCAAGGATATCCCGATCATCATCAACTCGGCCTACCAAAGCTACAAGGAGGACTTCATGACCTGGGCGGCCGACGCCTATGTCGTCAAGTCCTCCTCGCTCGACGAGCTCAAATCCAAGATCAAGCAGCTGCTGGGGGACTGATGTCGGAACTGAGAAAGGACCTCATCAGCGGACGCTGGGTCATCATCGCCACGGAGCGGAGCAAGCGGCCGGACGACTTCCGGCCCCACGGCGCGGCCGCGCCGGCGCCGGAGGCCGTGGGCTTCTGCCCGTTCTGCGAAGGCAACGAAGGGAAGACGCCGCCGGAAGTCTTCGCCCTGCGGGCCGCCGGAACGGCCCCGGATACGCCGGGCTGGACGGTCCGGGTGGTCCCGAACAAGTTCCCGGCTCTCACCCCGGGGCCGCCTCCGCCGCGGGCGACCCGGGGGGTTTACCAATGCATGGAGGGGCGGGGCGTCCACGAGGTGGTCATCGAGAATCCCGACCACGCCCTCGAGCTCGCCGATCTGCCTGTCGCTCACATCCGTGACGTGCTCAGGGTCTTCCGGCAGAGGATCCTGGCGATCGAAACGGACCTCCACTATCAGTACGTCCAGGTCTTCAAGAACAAAGGCCGGGAGGCCGGGGCCTCGCTGAGCCACCCGCACTCCCAGATCGTGGCCACGCCCATCGTCCCCAAGCGGGTCAAGGAAGAGATCTACGGCGCGGACCGGCTCTTCCGGACCTTCAAGGAGTGCGCCTTCTGCCGCATCCTGCGGGAGGAGGAGGCCGCGGGGTCGCGCCTCATCGCCGGGAACGCCCAGTTCACCGCCTTCGCGCCGTACGCCTCCCGTTTCCCGTTCGAAATGACGATCTATCCGAAGCGGCACTCGGCCTTCTTTACCGACATCCGGGAGGACGAGCTGGTGACGCTGGCCGAGATCCTGAAGCACGTTCTGACCCGGCTGAAGGAAACGGTCGGCGACCCGCCGTTCAACCTGGTCCTCCACCAGGCCCCGAACCCGTCTTCATCGCTCAAGAAATGGCCGGAGATCGACCTGAAATCGCACTGGCACGTGGAGATCATTCCCATTCTGACCAAGGTCGCGGGGTTTGAATGGGCGACGGGATTCTACATCAACCCGGTTCCTCCCGAGACGGGAGCCCAGTACCTGCGGCAGTCCTGATTCAGGCCGCGGCCAGCTTCTTGTAGAGATCGAGATAAGCGGACGCGGATCGCTCCCAGGAGAAGTCCGCGGCCATCGCGTTCGCAACCAGCCTCCGCCATTCGGCGGACTTCTTGAAAGAGGCCGCGGCGCGCCCCGCCGTTTCGACGAGCGGGCCGGGCTCGGCCTCGACGAACTTGAAGCCATTGCCCGTCCCGGCCCTCGGGTCGAACTCCTGGACGCTGTCATCCAGGCCTCCCGTAGCCCGGACGACCGGAATGGCGCCGTACTTCATGGCGTACATCTGGGTCAGCCCGCAGGGCTCATAGCGCGAGGGGATGAGGAAGATATCGCTCCCGGCATAGATCGTGTGGGCGATCCGCTCGTCGAAGGCGATCTTGACCCCGACCCTGTCCGGACACTTCTTCTGGGCGGCCAGGAGGAAGTCCTGGATCTTCTGGTCCCCGGTGCCGAGGATGACCAGTCTCACCCCGAGGCCGAGGAGGTCGTCGAGGGCGTCACAGACGATATCGAGCCCCTTTTGCCCGGCCAGGCGGGTGACCATGCCCGCGACGGGGAGGTCGGCCGGCGCGGCCAGGCCGAAGAGGGCGGCCAGCCCGTTGCGGCAGATCATCTTCCCCGACAGGTCCCCGGGTCCGTAATTGCGGGGAATGAGCCGGTCGGTCGCCGGATCCCAATCGCGGTAATCGACGCCGTTGAGGATGCCGTGGAGGACGGCGGACCGGGAGCGAAGGAGTCCGTCGAGGCCGCAGCCGAAGGCCGGAGTTTGGATCTCGCGGCTGTAGCGGGGGCTGACGGTCGTCACGGCGGTCGAATAGAGGATGCCGGCCTTGAGGGCGTTAACCTTGCCGTAGAACTCGAGATCGTTCATGTTGAAGAGAGAGGCGGGGAGCCCGATGCGGCCGAGAATCTCGGCTTTGAACAGGCCCTGGTAGGCGAGGTTGTGGATGGTGAAGATCGTCCGTGTCCGGGCGAAAAAGGGATCGCCGGCATAAACGTGACGGAGATAGGCGAAAACGAGGGCCGACTGCCAATCGTGGCCGTGGAGAATATCGGGCGAGAACCCGATGGCCCGCATCGTTTCCAGGGCGGCCCGGGAGAAGAAGGCGAAGCGCTCGCCGTTGTCGGGATAGTCGCCGGCCGAGGTGCCGTACAGGCAGTCCCGGTCAAAGTCGTCGGGCCGGTCGATGAAGAACACGATGACGCCGTCGTCCCGATGGGCGAAGACGCTGTAGGCGAGCTTCTCGCCGCCCATTTCGACGGAGGCGCTGACGATGACGCGCTCGAGCGGCAGGTTCTTCTTCCTGACTTCCCGGTAGAGGGGCATGAACACCCGGACCTCGGCGCCCAGCCGGGCGAGGAACTTGGGCAGGGCCCCGGCCACGTCGGCCAGGCCGCCTGTCTTGGCGTAGGGCATGGCTTCGGATGCGAGGAATGCGACTTTCATGGTCCGCCTATTCTAGCATAAGTGCTCCCAGCGGTCATCCGGAGTCTCGGCTCTTTCGGGGCGCTGAGCGGCTCGAGGGACAGCCTCGCCCTCATGGGAAAAGTTTGAAGACGCCGGCCCGTGTGCCGGACTCGGCGCCAAAACAACTCGCTCGGCGTGCGCTACGCCTCGCTCAAACACGTTTTGGCGGTTTCCCCTGAAACTGCCCTCGTCCGCCGCGCGGTCCGGCTAAACTTTTCCAAATCGGGCTCGACTGCCCTTCTCGCCTCATCCTGGCGCCCCTCCCGATAACGAATCACGTTCGATCTGACTGGCCTCCTGTACAGCGTTGATAGACCTATCGTAGAATAAGGGCGTGCGGAATAGCCGGGCCATGAAGACGCAAGAAGAGAAGACGAAGGTCGTGACGGCGGCGGTCATTGAGCGGGACGGGAAGGTGCTCGTCGCCCGGCGCAAAGCGGGGCTCGTCGCGGAGGGGCTGTGGGAGTTCCCGGGCGGGAAGCTCGAGGAAGGGGAGGAACCCCGCCGGGGCCTGGAGCGCGAGCTCGAAGAGGAGCTGGGCGTCCGCGCCGTGGCGGGGGAGCTCCTCTGCTCGGTCCCGTTCGAAGGTCCGGTCGCGAGCTTCGAGCTCGTCGTCTTCCGCACCGAGATCCTGTCCCGCGATTTCCGGCTCACCGATCACGACCGGATCCTCTGGCTCGAGCCGGCGGAGATGGACGAGAGAGTCTTCTCGAAGCCGGACCGGCCGGTCGTGCGTCTGCTCGTCAGCCGCCAGTGTCCTCCCGGCGGATCGACGGGGGAGGGGCCAGCGTGAAGGCCGTCGTTCTCAAGCCCGGCCGGGACAAGGCCGTCCGCAACCGTCACCACTGGATCTTCTCGGGCGCCATCCGCGACCTGCCCGATTTCGAGGACGGGGAGATCCTCGCCGTCCGCAACGCCGCGGGGGAGCTCCTCGGCCACGGCTATTTCAACCGCAAGAGCTCGATCACGGGCCGCATGCTCAGCTTCGGGGACGAGCCGCCCGAGACGGCCGTCCGCCGCAGCGTCGAACGGGCGCTCGCCCTGAGGGCCCGGTTCTTCGATCCCGCGGTCACCAACGCCCGCCGTCTCGTCAACGCCGAGGGGGACGGACTGCCCGGACTCATCGCCGACCTCTACGACGATGTCCTGGTGCTCCAGGTCGCGACCCTGGGCATGGACAAGCTCAAGCCGCTCATCGTCGATCTCCTGGCCGGTTCCCTCCGGCCGCGGACGATCCTCGAAAAATCCGACCTGCCGGCCCGGCGCGACGAGGGCCTCGAGGATTTCGAGGGCCTTCTGGCGGGGGAGCCGGCCGACAAGGTGCGCATCCTCGAGAACGGCATCCCTTTTTGGGTCAGCCTGGCCGAAGGCCAGAAGACGGGGTTCTATCTCGACCAGCGCGAGTCGCGCCAGCTTGTCCGGAGATGCGCGGCCGGGCGACGCGTCCTCAACACATTCGCCTATTCCGGCTCGTTCTCGGTCTGCGCGCTCCTCGGCGGGGCCGTCAGGGCCGACTCGGTCGACACCTCGGCGGCGGCCATGGCGCTGGCCCAGGAGAACTTCGAGCTCAACGGTCTCGCCTCCGGCTCCGGCGTGTTCTACACGGCCGACGTTTTTGAGTTCCTCCGCGAGCCGGCCCTCGACCACGATTTCATCATCCTCGATCCGCCTGCCTTCGCCAAGAAGCGGACGGATGTCGTCGCCGCCTGCCGGGGCTACAAGGACATCAACCGGCTGGCCATGCAGCGCGTCCGGGCCCCCGGCCTCGTCCTAACCTTTTCCTGCTCCCACTTCGTCGACGAGGTGCTCTTCCAACAGGTCGTCTTTCAGGCGGCCCGCGAGGCCGGCCGGAGGGTGCGCATTCTTCAGAAGCACCGCCAGGCGTTCGACCATCCGGTCAACGTCTATCATCCCGAGACGGTTTACCTGAAGGGCTTCCTCCTTTACGTCGATTGAACCGGGCCGCGAACCCGGCGGCCATTCTCCGATTGCCTGGCGGCGGGCATTCTCATATAATTCCGGCCAAGCGGCCGAGGAAGCCGCCCGTGAGGAGGTCGACATGGACCCTCGAGACGAGCTCCGGACGCATCTCAGGCCCGCGGCGCTGGTCGGCTCGGCCATCCTGGTGAGCCTGGTCATCTACCTCGGCCTCGTCGAGGTCCTCCGGGCCGTCCTCAAGCCTTTCCGCGGCTTCGCAGCCGAGGCCGGGATGCAACCTATCCGGCTGGCCGTGTTCGGCGCGGCCGCCGCGGTCATTCTCGTCATTCTCCTCCTCCGGCCGCGCTTGTTCCGCAGAGACACCAGGGAGGATTCCGCGGCCGCCTTCCGCCGGCTCCAGACTGCTTCCCTGGTGATCCTGGTCCTGGGGGAGATCCCGGCCGTCCTGGGCCTCGCCCTGTTCCTCATCGGCGGCAACGCCGCCGACTTCTACAAATTCCTATTCGCTTCTCTCGTCCTGACCTTCATCAATTTTCCCAGGCGGACCGCCTGGGAGGAGTGGCTGAAGGGTTGAACCAGCCTCACCGGGGGGGGACCGCCATGAGAAAACCCATCCTAAGGGCCTGCCTGATCGCGGGCGCGGCGCTCGTTCTTCTGCCGGCCCCGTCGATGCCCGGGCAGGCGCCGGCCTCGCCGGCCGCCGGCTCGCCGGGCCTGCGCTACGAGATCTGGGTCGAGCTCGACGCGGCCGGGAAAGTCCTCGTCGGCAAGGAGGAGATCGTCTGGACCAATCCGACGAAGGACACCGTCCCCGACATGCTCCTTCACCTCTATTGGAACGCGTTCAAGAACGAGGCCAGCGTCTATCTGCGCGAGGCCGCGGAGGAGACCATGTTCCGCGGCGGCGAGGCCCCGAAGGACGGCGAATGGGGCTCGATCGACATCACCGACATCCGTCTCGCGGACGGGTCGGACCTCAAGCCCTCTTTCGCCTACGTCACCCCCGACGGCCCGGAGACGGCCGGGGACGAAACCGTCGCCCGGGTCCTGTTCCCCGTCCCGGTCGAGCCTGGCGAGAGCGTCCACCTGCGGCTCGAATTCCGGAGCAAGATCCCCCGGACGGTGGCCCGGTCGGGATACTATAAGAATTCATTTTTCATCGGCCAGTGGTATCCCAAGCCCGGCGTTTACGAGGAGGGCCGGGGCTGGAACTGTCACGCCTACCATCAGAATTCCGAGTTCTTCGCCGACTTCGCCGATTTCGTCGTTCACATCACCGTGCCGCGGGGGTACGTCATCGGATCCTCGGGCAAGGCCGCCGACACGAGGACCGACGAATCGGCCGGCACCACGACCACGACATTCCGCCAGGCCATGGTCCACGACTTCGCCTGGATGACCGACCCCCGCTATCTGAAGGTCGAGCGGGACTTCGTCGCCTCGCGGGAAGTGACTCCCAGGGAATACGAAGACACGGCCAAGCTCCTGGGCCTGTCGCTCGACGACGTCCGGCTGCCCGACGTCAAGATGATCCTGCTCATCGCCCCCGAACACAAGGGCCAGATCGAGCGCCATTTCCGCGCCTTGCGCGCGGCCATCAAATACTACGGCCTCTGGTACGGCCCCTATCCCTATGAGACGGTGACCATGGTCGACCCTCCCTTCCGGACGGGGAGCGGCGGCATGGAATACCCGACCCTGTTCACCGCGGGAACGCAGGTCCTGACGAGCCGGCACGAGCTCTCCCCGGAAGGCGTCATCGTCCACGAGTTCGGACACGGCTATTGGTACGGCCTCACGGCCACGAACGAGTTCGAGGCCGCCTGGCTCGACGAGGGTTTCAACACCTATTCGACGGGCCTCGTCCTGGCCCGGGCTTACGGGCCGGGCGCGATCCCGTTCGCGTTCAAGGGCGTTCCCCTCAGCTTGTTCTTGCGCGTCCCCAAGGTCTTCGATTTCGAGACCAACCGCGTCGCGGCCATCCAGACCGTGCGCTTCGACCCGGTCACCGCCTGGTCCTGGAAGTTCTACAACCGCGACAGCTACGCCGCCAACGTCTACATGCGCGCGGCGACACTCCTCGGCACGCTCGAAGGACTCCTCGGCGAGCCGGCCTGGCCGCGGATCATGCGGACTTATCACATGCGCTATCGTTTCGGGCATCCGACCAAGGCCGACTTCCTCGGCGTCGTCAACGAGATCTCCGGCCAGGACATGACCTGGTTCTTCGACGAGCTCCTCGACGCGACCCGGCCGTTCGATTACGGAGTGGCCGGTCTTTCGTCGGTCAAGGTCCCCCTCCATCTCCGGGGCGTCTTCGATACCGGCGGCGCGCGCGAAGAATGGACCGACAAGAAGATCAAAGAGGCCGAGGCGGCGGAGGCCAAGCCGGCCGAGGGCGCAGCGCCCGAGACCGCCTACCGGACGACCTTCGTCCTGAGACGGTACGGAGAGGCCCGCGTCGGCGGGAACATCCAGGTCGAGGCCCTCGTCCGGTTCAAGGACGGGACGACGGAAACACGGACGTGGGACGGCCAGGCGCGCTGGGCCCGGTTCGAGATCGTCAAGCCCGTCGAGGCCGAGAGCGTCCAGGTCGATCCCCGGGGCATCTGGCTCATCGACGAGAACCTGGCCAACAACAGCCGGGTGACCGACGGGCTCCGCCGCAACACCTCCAAGCTGATGACCCAGCTCCTGTTCACCGTTCAGTTGATCCTCCACTTCTTCGGATCCTGGAGCTGAGGAGGGACCCATGGGCGCCTTCAAAGCCATCGTCATCGGGATGGGGACGACGTTCCGCAAGCCTCGCGTCCTGATCATCCTCTATGCCGTCAATGTCCTCTTCGCCCTGGTCGTCGCCTTCCCGTTCCTGGCCCTCGTGCAAGCGGAGCTCGGTCAGTCCCTTCTCGGGGCGAGCATCCGGCCGGTCGACCTGATGTGGATCGGGGAGGCCGTTCTCAAGCACCAGGACGCCCTGACGGCCATCGTCGCCGGCGCCGTCGCCTGCGGCTTCGCCTACCTGGCGCTTCAGGTCTTGCTCAACGGCGGCGTCGTCGGCCGCCTCCTCGACCGGGAGGGTCCGGCGAACCTGGCCGCGTTCGCGGGCGACAGCGGCCGCTATTTCTGGCGGTTCGTCCGCCTGTTCCTCGTTTCCCTGCTTTTCGTCGGCCTGACCCTGGGGATCGTCATGCGGCTCGTCTCGGCCCTGTTGACGCCGCTCGCCGAATCCGCGCTCACGGAGTGGCTGCCGCTCATCCTTTCGAATCTCCATCTCCTCATGGCCCTGCTCCTGCTTTCGATCGTCCACATGATCATCGATTATGCCCGCATCGCCGTCGTCGCCGACGAAGAGCGGAGAGTCCTCAAGGCCCTGCGCCAGGCCCTGACCTTCCTCAGGAAGCGGTTCTTCCGGGCCTGGGCCATCTACCTGCTCATCGTCGCCGCGACCGTGGCCGGCAGCGTCGCCTTTTACGCGGTCTTCGGCGCTCTCGGCGCCCCCGCCGTCGTCCAGATCGTCGCCGCCTTGGTCTGGATGCAGCTCTACGTCGTCTTCAGGATCTGGATCAGGACCCTGTTCGTCGCCGCACAGGCGGAATTCTACAGGTCCCACCCTTACTGAGATCGAGAGGTATCATGAAGCTGGCTTTCTTGGGCGCCGCACGGCAGGTCACGGGCTCTTCGTACTACTTCGAGGCGGACGGACTTCGCGGCCTCGTCGATTGCGGTCTCTACCAGGAGAGGCCGTTCCTCGACCGCAACTGGGACCCTTTCCCGGTCCCGCCGGACGAGCTCGATTTCATCCTCCTCACCCATGCCCATCTCGACCATAGCGGGCTCATTCCCCGCGTCGTCAAGGACGGGTTTGCGGGGACGATCCTGACGACGGCCGCGACGGCCGACCTCATGTCGATCGCCCTCATGGATTCGGCGGACATCCAGGAAGAGGACGCGGCCGCCAAGATCCGGCGACATCAGCGCGAAGGCCGGACGGTCGATCATCCGATCGTCCCGCTCTACACCACCGAGGACGTCCAGGCGACCATGCCCATGGTCGAGGAGGCCGATTACGACGAGTCCGTCCGGCTCAGCGATGCCGTCTCGGTCCGCTTCCGGGACGCCGGGCACATCCTCGGCTCGGCCATGATCGAGCTCACGGTCCGCGTCGGCGCGGCAACCCGGATTGCCGTTTTCTCCGGGGACATCGGCCAGTGGGACATGCCCTTCGTCTGCGACCCGACCGTCTTCGAGAAGGCCGACTACGTCGTCATGGAATCGACCTACGGCGACCGGGACCACGAGGACCCGGGCCGCATCGACGAGCTCCTGGCCCGGACGATCGTCGAAACGGCCGCGGCCGGCGGCAACGTCGTCATCCCGACGTTCGCCATCGAGAGGGCCCAGGACCTGATGTTCCACCTCAGCCGTCTCGTCCATGCCAAGGCCATCCCGGCGCTGCCCGTCTATCTCGATAGCCCGATGGCCCGGGAAGTGACCCAGGCCTTCGAGCGCCACGACGAATTCCTCGACGAGGAGTCGCGCCGGCTCTTCGCCTCGGGCCGGAGCCCGTTCAGGTTCCCGGGGCTGACCATCGTCCGCACGCCCGAGGAATCCAAGGCCATCAACTCGGACCGCGGCCCGGCCGTCATCATGGCCGGGTCGGGGATGGTCACCGGCGGCCGCATCAAGCACCACATCGCCATGAACATCGGCCGGCCGGAATCGACGATCCTTTTTGTCGGCTACCAGGCGCGCGAAACGCTGGGCCGGCAAATCCTCGAGGGGGCCCCGGAGATCCGCATTCTCGGACGGACCCTTCCGGTCAGGGCCCGGGTGGCCAAGATCAACGGATTCTCAGCCCATGCCGACCGGAAGGGCCTGGCCCGCTGGCTCGACGGCTTCAAGACGCCGCCGCGCCGGCTGTTCGTCACCCACGGCGATGCGGACGTGGCCGCGAAAACGGCCGAACGGGTCCGGCAGGAGCGGCATTGGACCGTGGAGCTCCCGGAATACCGCGAGGTCTGGGACCTCGAATAGTCCTGCGGAGCGGCGGCCCCCTTTCAGAACTCCCTAGAAGGACGCAGATCGACGCCCGACGACCGGGCGTAGGCGGCCATGATCCCGTCCAATTCCCGGCGCACGGCCTTGTCCAGCGGAGGCGCCGCGTAGGCCGTCAGTCGCCGGGCGACATCCGTGTGGGCCTTGTCGACGATCGACGTCCGTCCCGCCGCCACCCAGGCTTCATAGGGGTCACGGTCGACGAGACCGGCCGGGATGTGCTCGGTCCTGTACCACCGCCGCGTGTGCGGGTGGGTGAGGAAGGACATCCCCGGCGTGAAGCCCTCGAAGACGCCCAAGGCGATCGGGTCGTCCCGCTGGACAATTCCGTCGAGAAGGCGATAGACCATGGCGCAGATGCCGTCGTCGATGACGAGCTTCTCCAGGCTCATGGAGCTCTCGAAGTCGAGCATGCCCGGGCCGGAGATGACGTTGACACCCGCCAGGGCTCCGAGGACGGCGCCCAGGGCCGTTTCGAAACCGGCCTGGGGATCGTTGATCTTGGCGTCGCTCAGGGCCATGTAGGCGTGCGTCGGCATCTTCAGGAACTTGCCGATCTGGGTGTAGGCGGCGTCGATCATCATGGTCTCGATCGCGCCCATCGGGGTCGTCCCTTTGCGCATGTCGAAGCTCGACGGCGAGCCGCCGAAGATGACCGGCGCGCCCCGGCCCGCGAGCTGGCAGATGACGACGCCGGAGAGACTCTCGGCGACGTGCTGGACGAGGGTCCCGGCGATCGTCGTCGGCGAGGTCGCGCCGGTCATGCCCATCGAGATGAGCTCGGACGGAATGCCCGCCCGGGCCGCGTCGATGAGGCTCTGGGTGGTCAGGTTGCTCCACTTGAGGGGAGGGGAGGGGCAGGCGTCGAAGATGGCCAGGGGCTTGTCCCGGAGCCCCTTCTCCCCCCCGCGGACGGCCGCGAGGAGGTCCCTCATCGGCCGGAAGCCCTCGACGCGGAACGTTCCGGTGACGAACGGCTTCTCGGACAGGCAGAGGCCGGCGTAGAGCCGGAAGCAGTCGGCCACCGGCGACGGGACGTCGTAGGCGATGAGGCCCGTGCTCTGGAAATGGATGTGGTCCAGCGTCTCGACGAGCTTGATGAAGGCGACGAGGTCGGCCGTCGAGGCCTTGCGCTCTGTCCCGGTATCATGGTCGAGGAGGGTCACGGCGGCCGAACCCGGATCGAAGTGGACCTCGTCCCCGCCGACGGTGAAGGCCCGGCTTCCCGCCCGGTCATAGAGCGTGATGACGGAGGGTGTCGTCGCCAGAGAGTCGCAGGACGAGCTTCCGGCCCATCCGGACCCGCCCCGTCTCGCGGTCGACGCCGGCTCCGGCGCAGGCGAGGAGGTCCAGGGCCTCGGCGTTCTCGACCAGGACGCCGTGGCGTTCAAGCAGGGTCAGCCCCTCGTCAACGATCTGTTCGACGAGAGCCTTCGACAGCAGCTCCAGCTTTGGCTTTCTTGTCTCGATCATGCTCGCACCTCTTTTCCGATCCTTGATGGACCCGTCCCGCCGGCGCGGCTCAAGACCGCCCGGCCAGGGACTTGGCCACCTTGACGGCGGCCACGGCGTTCTCGGCATAGCCGTCCGCGCCGATCTCCTCGGCCCACTTCCGGTTGGCCGGGGCGCCGCCGACCAGGACCTTGTACTTGCCGCGGAGGCCCTTGTCGCGGAGGAGGGCGATGAACCGGCGCTGGGCCATCATGGTCGTCGTCAGAAGGGCCGAGAGGCAGATGATCCCGGCCGCCGACCTCTTCGGCCTTTTCGATGAACCGCTCCAGCTTGACGTCGGCCCCGAGGTCGAAGACCTCGAACCCGCCGGCCTGGAGCATCGAGGCGACCAGGTTCTTGCCGATGTCGTGGATATCGCCCTCGACCGTGCCGATGACCACCTTGCCGCCCATGCCGGCGTCCCGATGTCCTGCGGTTGAGCTCGGGATCGAGGACGGCCATGGCCGCTTTCATGGCCTCCGCGCTCGAAGATGAGCTCGGGCAGGAAATAGTCGCCCGCGCTCCCAGAGCTCGCCGACCTTCTGGATGCCGGGGACATAGCCCTGCTCCACGACCTCGAGGAGGTCGAGACCCGACCGCACCGCCTCCTCGGCGAGCGCCCGGGCGCGCGTCCCGGTCGCCGGCGACGATGGCCTCGCTCATCTTGGGATAGATCTCGTTCTTCGTCATGGTTCCTGATCCTCCCGCCGATGGCCCGGGCCATCGCCCGAATATAGGCTGGGTTCGTGCCGCAGCAGCCGCCGACGAATCCGGCGCCGGCGCCGACGATCCCCGGAACGAACCGGACGTAATCTTCGAGGGTCTGGGAATAGCCGATCGTCCCGTCGGCCCGGGCGACCGGCCGGCCGGCGTTGGCCTGGGCGATGACGGGCAGGGACGTCGCCGCCCGCAGGGCGCTCACGCAGCCGACCATCTGCTCGCTGGTCAGGGTGCAGTTGGCTCCCACGGCGGCGGCGCCGGCCTTCTCCAACCCGGCGGCCGACTTGGCCGCCGAGTCCCCCATGAGCGTGAAATACCCCCTGGGGAAGGAGTTGAACGTCATGGTGACGAAGACCGGAAGCGGCGAAACGCTCTGCGCGCCGCGGACGGCCGCGAGGGCTTCGCGCAGGTCGTATTGCGTCTCGATGAGGAAGACGTCGATCCCCCCGTCCGCCAGAGCGCGGGCTTGCTCGGCGTAGGCGGCGACGAGGTCCGCTTCGGTCGCGGGGCCCTGGGGCTTCAGGAACTTCCCGGTCGGACCCATGCTGCCCGCGACAAAGCGGCCGGCCGGGGCGGCCTCCCGGGCCAGGCGGGCGGCGGCCCGGTTGAGCTCGAAGGCCCGGCCCTCGAGGCCGTGGGCGGCGAGCTTGAGGGCTGTCCCGCCGAAGCTGTTCGTCGAGACGACGTCCGCGCCGGCTTCGAAATAGGCGGCGTGGACCTCTCTCACGGCTTCGGGCCTTTCGGCGTTCCAGAGCTCCGGCGGCACGCCGGGGCCGAGGCCGCGGGCCATGAGCTCGGTGCCCAGGGCGCCGTCGAAAAGGACCGTCCTTGTCCTGACGAGGTCGAGGAGTGAAGGGGTCATTCTTCGACCTTCGGATAGCTGTCGAATTCGAGGGCCTGGACGAACTCGTCCTGGAAATCCGGCCGGGTGGCCAGGGACACGTGGGCGATCTTCGCCGCGAGTGTTTCGGCCGCCGTCCGGGCCGGCCGGGAGACGAGCAGGAGACGGGCCCCGGCGAGCGACGCGTTGCCGATGAAGGCGATCTTTTCGACGGGCACGTCCGGCAGGAGCCCCAGGGAAACGGCGTTGCCGATGTCGAGCGAGCTGCCGAAGGCCCCGGCGACGAGGACGCGATCGAGGTCGGCGGCCTTCAGCCGGAATTCGCGAAGCATGAGCTTGATCCCGCTGCGGAACGCGGCCACCGCCAGCTGGATGTCCCGGACGTCCTGCTGGGTCAGGGCCAGCCGATCCGTCAGCCGGAGGCGCTTCTCCTGCCCGACGATGCGGCCGTCGCGACCGAGGAGCCCGCGGGCCACGGCGCCGGCCAGGATATCGATGAGCCCCGACCCGCAGACCCCCTGCGGCGGCAGGTCTTCAATCGTCCGGAACTTGAAGCCGTCATCCCAGGCGGCCCGGTGGATGGCGCCGGGGACGGCGAGCATGCCGCAGCTGATGGTCATGCCCTCGAAGGCCGGCCCGGCCGCCGTCGAGGTGGCGACGAATTCGGAGCCCTTTTTGAGGACGATCTCGCCGTTGGTCCCGAGGTCGATGAACAGTCCCGAGCCCGGCTCCGCGGCGAAGCCCGAGGCCACGAGTCCGGCGGTGATGTCGCCGCCGACGAAGCTCTTGACGTTGGGCGAGACGTAGACGCGGGCCTGCGGATGAAGGGCCAAGCCGATCTCGCCCGCGGCGAGCGGCGGCAGGACCGAAAAGACGGCGTGGAACGGGGCCAGGGCCAGCGAATCCACGGCGACGCCGCAGAGGATGTGGTTCATGGCCGAGTTGCCGGCGACGACGGCGTCGTAGATCCGGTGCCGCGGCACGCCGCTCCGCCGGCACATCGTCCCGACGAGGTCGTTGATGAGCTGAACGGCCGCGTTTCTCAGGCGGCGGAGGTTGTCGGGGTTCTCGAAGGCGAAGGTGATGCGGGAGACGACGTCGGCGCCGTAGGCGCTCTGGGCGTTGACGGCCGATTCCCGGTCGGCGATCCGGCCCGTCCGCAGATCGACGAGCTCGGCCGCGACCGCGGTCGTGCCCAGATCGACGGCCAGCCCGAAGGCTTCCCGGCCGGCCTCTTCGGGCTCGATGTCGAGGACCTCGCGGTCGTCGTAGATGACGGCCGTCACCGGCCGCGACGGGCCGGCGGCCGCGCCGCCCAGCTTGGATAAGGAGGCCAGGGACAGGAGGAGTCCGGGCGATTTGAGCTGGGCCCGGAGCGAATCGGCCACGGCCGTCGGGACATAGAGCGACGGCTTCTCCAGGACGAGAGCGAGCTTCTTGACGGCCGGATCGACATAAGCGGCCGACGGGAGCCCGGTGTCGAGGACGGCGATCCTCTCGAGCCGGGACCCGGGCAGGGTCTCGACGGTGACATCGCCGCGCACGACATAGAGGCAGGCGAGCCGATGGTCCGGCCCCAGGCCGCGGCCTTCGAGGAGGGAGGCCTCGAGAGCCGCGGGGAAGGGGAGGGGGCCGTTGAGAATGCGGACGGCGCACTTGCCGCAGACCCCCCGCTTGTGACAGTAAAGGCTTATCGGGACGCCGGCCCGGACGAGGACATCGGCCAGAACCTCTCCGGCCCTGGCCCGAACCTTGGTCCCTTCGGGCAGGATCTCGACGGAGAGTGATTTTTCGTTCATCAGCGGCTCTTCGACCTCAGAGACTCCATCTTAATCGAAAAACAGCTCAGGGGAAATCCTTTTTTATCGCGGGAAAATCAGCCCGGCGGCCGCGGCCCTTCCAGATCAGGTAGACGGGGACTCCGGCGGCCAGGAGTCCGGCCCCGGCCAGCGATTTCGAAGGCTGGCTGGCGACGATGCTGGCGAAGACGGCGAGAGACATGGCGATGAAGACGAGCGGCACGACGGGATAGCCCCAGGTCCTGTAAGGCCGGACCGCGCCGGGCACGCGCCGCCTGAGGACGAAGACCGCGAGGCCGGTCGCGGCGAAAAAGAGGAGCAGCGCGAAGACCATGTATTCGTAGAGCGATTCGTAGGTCCCCGAGAGGCACAGGACGGCCGACCAGGCCGCCTGTCCCCAGAGCGCCCCGGTGGGCACATGGCTCCGCGGCCCCAGCCGGCCCATGGCCCGGAAGAAATGGCCGTCGCGGGCCATGGCGTAGAACACCCTCGGACCGAAGAGGAGATTGGCGTTGAGGCAGCCGAAGATCGAAACCGTGACCAAGGCCGAAAACAGGGCCGCGCCGCCGCCGCCGAACAGGGCCGAGGCGGCCAGCTCGCCGACACGAACGACACCCTTCAGCTTGTCAAACGGCAGGGCCAGGAGATAGGTCAGGTTCACGAGGACGTAGATCGCGGTGACGGTCAGGACGCCGAGGGTCAGGCCGCGCGGGATCGTCCTCTCCGGATCGCGGATCTCTTCGGCCGTGCAGTTGACCGAATACCAGCCGTCGTAGGTCCAGAAGACCGCAACGAGGGCCAGCCCCATGGGCTTGAGGACGCCGGGGAAGGCGGGGCCGGCCGGGAACAGGGGGTGGAAGTTGGCCCCGCCAGCCTTGGCGCCGAAGAAGACGCCCAGCCCGACGAGGGCGGCGACCGTGCCGAGGCGGAAGACGGTCAGGAGATTCTGTACGACCGCACCCGATCGGATGCCGAAGGAATTGAGGAAGGTCAGGAGCAGGATCGAGACCGCGGCGACGATCTGGCCGGCGGAGAGACTGTAGGGCAAGCCCGCGACGTCGAGCCGCAACAGGACATGTCCCGTCGACAGGACCGGAACGAAAGAGCCCACGAACTCGGCGAAGGCGACGGCCAGGGCGGCCAGGCCTCCGCACATGATAAACCCGAAAAAGGCCCAGCCGAAGAGGAACGCCGCGGCCGACCCATAGGCCTCGCGCAGATAGATGTACTGCCCTCCGGCCTGGGGATACATGGCCCCGAGCTCGGCGAACGACAGGGCCCCGCAGAGCGTGATCAGCCCTCCGGCAAGCCAGACCGTCAGGAGAAGGCCGGGGGAGGGGAGTCCGGCGGCAATGATGCCCGGGGTCATGTAGATGCCCGAACCCACGACCGCCCCGATGACCAGAAAGGTCGTGTCGATGAGGCCGAGCCTCCGCAGGAATCCCGGCTCCGTCGGGCTCTGAGGACACATGGATCGCTGCATCATTCTATGCGAAATCCGCCTCGATGGACAAATGATATTATTTTCCGATGGCCGCCTCCAACCCGGCTCGTCCATTCGTCTATTTTGTTTATTATAAATAATATACATGAATGACAGCATCTCTATTGTTTTCTTATAGTTACATGGATGCTTTTTGCCTCACACTTGGAATACTTTTCTTTCACCAGAAATCGACCGGCCTAAGTAGTTACAGCGGCGATCCTAACTAAGATCTTTCGGTGGGGGAGTCGTCAGCATGCAAGAGATCGAGACATTGCTGAAGTTCCTCCATTGCGCTGGATCTTCGCTCTCGCCGGGCATCGAGGACCGCTGCTATCGAGCACTTTGAGGATTCCGCAATCCCTCTGGATTTTTTCTCTTAACTCATTATAAATAAGTTAGTTGCTAAGAATGTCGGCACGCCGACATTGGCCTTTAGTAGGCCCCTAAACCAATGAATATATTTCGCTGTTCACCTTCGAAATTGTGTTGCTTTTTCCCCCGGCATGAGCTATAAGGACCTCTAAGGCTGCTGACTCGGTCCAGGAGGGAGAGAGGCTCTTGATCATCGCCATCACGAATCAGAAAGGCGGCGTCGGTAAAACGACGACGTCGATCAACGTCTCCGCGGCGGTCGCGTTGATGGGTAAGAAAGTCCTGCTCCTCGATATGGACCCGCAGGCCCATAGCACGATCTCGACGGTCGCGAATCCTGAAAAATACGACAAATCGCTTTTTGATGTCCTCATGGACAAGAACGAAAAGCTCGAGGACATCATCGCCCATTCGAATATCCCTGGGCTCGATGTGGCCATCACCAAGATCTCCATGGCCAAGCTCGAGCCTTCCCTGAGCGGCGAATTTGACGCCCATTTCCGGCTCAAGGACGCTCTCGAGCAGATCCGGGGCCGTTACAACTATGTCTTCATCGACACACCGCCCACCCTGGGCCTGATCACCCTCAACGCCCTTGTGGCCGCGAATTTCGTACTCATTCCCATTCAGTCCTCTTATCTCTGCCTCGAGGGCACCGACGACCTTCTGGAAACGATCGAAAAGGTCAAGAGGATCGCCAACCCGCATCTCAAGGTCATGGGCGTGGTCATTACACTCTATGACAAGCGGACGAACCTGGCCCGCGACGTGGTCCAGCGGATCCGCGCCGTCTTCGGCAATAAGCTCTTCAAGACCTTCATCTCCAAGAGCGTCAAGCTCGAGGAGAGCCCGGCCTATAAGGAATCGATCTTCACTTACGCCCCCAGTTCGATCGGGGCGGAGCAATATCGGAAAGTCGCCGAGGAGCTGATGAGCCGTGCAAAAAGCTAAAAAATCTGGCCTTCCCGTATCGGTCGCCATGAAACACGACGGCCACTTTGTCGATCTCATCTCGTCGCGGTCACTCGGACCGCGGATCCGCATGATCCCACTCGATAAGATCGACCCGAATCCCCACCAAGCCCGCTGCGAGCTGGGCAACATCGAGGAGCTTCAGGAATCGATCCGGAGCAAGGGCATCCTCGAGCCCATCCTCGTCCGGGCCAAAGGCAGCCGGTTCGAGATCATTGCCGGCGAGCGGCGATTCATGGCCTCGCGGAACCTCGGTCTCAAGGAATTGCCCTGCATCGACATGGACGTCGAGGACAACGAGGCCATGGAGATCGCCCTGATCGAGAACCTCCAGCGCAAAGACTTGGACATCTTCGAAGAAGCCGACGGACTGCAGGCCCTGGCCGACATCCATAGCTACAATCACGAGCAGATCTCCGCCAAGATCGGCAAGGCCCGCTCGACGATCACCGAGATCCTGTCGATCTCCCGCATTCCGCATAAAGCCCGTGAGATCATTGGCGAGGCCGGAGGCTTCAGCCGGTCGACGATCGTCGAGATCGCCAAACTCAAGACCGAAGACGATATGATCAAATTCGCCCACGACATCGCGGAAAGGCGCCTGACCCGCGAAGATACCCGCGACCTGGCCAAGTACCTCAAGGGCAAAACAAAAAAACTCAAATATTATGTCTATAATTTCGTTCCGGAAGATACCGACCGGTTCCGGCTGCGGCTCGAATTCAAGAAACAGACGATCTCCAAGCAGGAGATCATCGCCGTGCTGCAGGAGATCATCGAGCAGATCCGGAATAAGGAAGAATCTCCGGCCCTCAAAGGGTAGCCTCCAGGCTTCTCAAAGGTCTCCCGTGCGAGGCCGCTTTCGCCTCCCGATATTAGTTTACATAATAAACGTTATGCGACTCATTCTACCGGGATTCTACATCTCGTTTCTTATCTATCCGTTATATTTTCCCTCAGGCTGTGGATATGTCCCCTGCACAACCCATGGGCATTTGTTGAAATCTCCCAGGCCTCTCCCTTATCCCGGGCTCGGCCGCACGCCTCGACCTTTGTCTATTGGTCGGATCGCTCACAAGGAACCAGGTTTGGGCCCTTCCCCGAAGCGTAATTTTTTCCGGCTTTTACCGGCTCCCGTACGTACTCAAGCCGCTCCCGCACATTTCTTCCGCGCCTCGTCCGATGGCACTGAGTTCCGCTTGGCTCATGGCGCGGTCACGGCTGATCGGCGACCAGCCTGGGCGTCTCTGCGAAGCTGGCCCGAGATCCCCGGCCGTGTCCCCTTGTCCTATTGGCGGCGATCACGAGGCCGCCTCAGCGTTCGTTCTAGTCGTGCCAGGCCGGGCCGGGCCCTTGCGGTTGTATCTGAGGCCTTGAACTGTCGAGCGGCATGTCTCCCTGTCGCCCCTGACCGGACCGGCATATCTTACTGATTATAATATAGTTGCCAAAACACAGCGCCCATCTTATTTATTATGAGTACATTATGATTCAGAACGGTCCTCAGTTCTTCTTTGATTCTCCGCCTCGATTCATGGTCGGCTCCCGCCGGTCAGGATTACGGGTGGCCCCTTTCGCTGTGCCCGCTTGTCGGGTGAATGGCCTTTGTCTCCGCCGCCCTGCCGCCGACCCGAGATCGTCAAGACTGGGCGACGCCGGTAAGGCCCAATGCCTGGCGAGACAGACCCTTTCAGTGGCATGAATCTTGCTTGATTTATATAGGGAAAGTCTTAGGCGAAGCGTCTATCCGCCCGCCGGAGGAGGTCGTCAATGAAGATCGGTATCCTCGGCACCGGGGACGTCGGGAAAACCCTGGGCTCGGCCTTGGCTCGGCGGGGTCATGACGTGATGCTCGGGACCCGTGACGTCCGGCGCAAAATGGAAGAAAAGTCGTCGGAGTCCGAACCCCTGACCTTCCGCGATTGGTTATCCAAGAACAAGAAGATCCGCCTCGGATCCTTCCCCGAGGCCGCCGCCCACGGCGAGCTGCTCATGAATGCCACCGCCGGACACGCCTCGATCGAGGCCCTGTCCAAGGTGAAGCCGGCCGATGTCAAGGAGAAGATCCTCGTCGATATCGCCAACGCCCTCGCGCCTTGGGGCGAAGGGCCGCTGAAGATGTTCGTAGTCAACACGGACTCGCTGGCCGAGAGGATCCAGCGGGCCCACCCGGGGCTCCGCGTGGTCAAGGCCCTCAACACGGTGACCGCGTATCTCCAGGCCAATCCGGCGGGCCTGGCCGGCGGGGACCACGACGTCTTCGTCGCCGGGAACGACCCCGAAGCGCGCGACCGGGTCGTCCGCTTCCTCCGTGAAGAGTTCGGCTGGAGGACCGTGATCGACCTCGGCGACCTGACCGCCGCCCGGGCCATGGAGATGATGATCATGGCCTGGGTCAAGCTCTACGAGGCGCTCGGGACGTCGGATTTCAACTTCAAGATCGTTCGTTGAGGACGGAGGCTCACACCCATGGCCACGAAAACAAAAGCCGCCAAATCGGCCCATTCGCCCGACGAAGACAACGCGACCGGGGCGCGCCCGACCTGGACGGGCATGATCAGCTTCGGCCTGGTCAACGTGCCGGTCAATCTCTACACCGCGGTCAAGCCCGAGATCCACGCGATGAACTACCTGCGCAAGGATGACCTCTGCCCCATCTCGTACAAGAAAGTCTGCCGCCTGACCGGAGAGGAGGTCCCCTTCAAGGACATCGTCAAGGGCTACGAATACAGGGACGGGGATTTCGTCGTCCTGAGCGACTCGGATTTCGAGAAGGCCGACGTCAAGAGGAGCTCGGCCATCGAGGTCGAGGTCTTCGTCGATGAAAAGGACGTCGACCCCAAGTACCTGGAGAAGCCTTACTATCTCGAACCGCAGAAAAAGGCCCATAAGCCCTACGCCCTGTTCCGCGAGGCCATGGCCAAGGCGCAGAAGGTGGCCGTCGGGACGTTCGTCCTCAGGGACCGCGAGCATCTGGTCATGCTCAAGCCCGAGGGCAAGGTCATTCTGCTGACCCTGCTCCGCTTCGCCGCGACGCTCAGGGACCCCGGCGAGCTCGATCTGCCGGAAAAAGCCGATGTCCCCAGGAACCAGATGGAGCTGGCCCTCGAGCTGATCAAGAAGTTCGAGGGTCCGTTCAAGCCCGAGGCCTTCAAGGACACTTACGCCGCGCGCCTGCGGGCGATCATCGCGGCCAAGGCCAAGGGCAAGACAGTGCACGTGCCCGAGGAGGAGGCGCCGCGCGCCACAGAGGTCGAAGATATCATGTCCAGGCTCAAGGAAAGCCTGTCCGCGACGCGGCATTAGGGGGCGGGGGGCGATATGGCGCTCAAGGAGTATCGCCGCAAGAGGACGTTCGGAAAGACGCCCGAACCGGCTCCCGCGCGGGCCCCGTCGGGCCAAGGCCTTCACTTCGTCGTCCAGAAGCACCAGGCCTCACACCTCCACTACGACCTCCGCCTGGAGCACGCCGGCGTCTTGAAGAGCTGGGCCGTGCCCAAGGGGCCTTCGATGGACCCCCACGACAAGCGGCTGGCCATCATGGTCGAGGACCATCCCGTGGAATACCAGCACTTCGCGGGCCGCATCCCCGAAGGCGAATACGGCGCGGGACTGGTCGAGATCTGGGACAAAGGCACCTACGCCATGAGCGGCTCCGCGGGCGAGGACCCGGCCAAGGCCATGGCCGCAGGTCTCCTCAAGGGCCACGTCGATTTCCGTCTCGACGGGAAGAAGCTCCGCGGCCTGTTCACGCTCGTCCGCCTGAAGCCGCGTGGAGACGGCAAAAACAACCAATGGCTCCTGATGAAGAGGAGCGAGCCGATGCCGGCTGCCGCGCCCAAGCCGGCCGGCCGGGGCCGCGGGGCCAAGGCCGATCCGCCGCCGCGCGCCGGTTCGCTCGAAGAGCGGGACCTCGAGGGGGCGGTCAAAAAGCCGTTTCCCGCGGAGGTCAGTCCCATGCTGGCCACCCTCATCGACGGCCCGTTCGATCGGGACGGCTGGGCCTTCGAGGTCAAATGGGACGGCTTCCGGTCGCTCGCCGAGATCAAAGGCGGCAAGGTCCGCCTGCTCTCCCGCAACGGCAAGACCCAGAACACCCGCTTTCCGACCGTCGCCGCGGCCTTGAACGGCTTTCCCGTCAATGCCGTCTTCGACGGCGAGATCGTGGCCGTGGACGCGAAGGGCCGGCCGCACTTTCAAGACCTGCAAAACTCGATGCGCGGCGGCGAAGGCCGCATCCTCTACTACGTCTTCGACGTCCTGTACGCCGCGGGATACGACCTCCGGGCGCTCCCGCTCAGACGGCGCCGGGCCATCCTGGAGAAGCTCCTGCCCGTCAGCGGGACGGTGCGGCTGAGCGAGGCCATCGAAAGGACGGGCCGGGCCTTCTTCCGGGCCGCGCAAAAGAACGGCCTCGAAGGCGTCATGGCCAAAGACCTGGACAGCCCCTATCGCTCGGGCGCGCGGACCAGGGAGTGGCTCAAGATCAAGGCCCAAAAAGGGCAGGAGGCGGTCATCTGCGGCTTCACCCGGCCGCGCGCCTCCCGCAAGTACTTCGGGGCCCTGATCCTGGGCGCCTTCAAGAAGGGCAAGCTCACGTATATCGGCCACGTCGGCACAGGCTTCACCGAGCGCACGCTGAAAGACATCTACGCCAAGCTGACGCCGCTCGCGACGCCCCGCTCCCCTTTCGCGGAGGCGCCGAAGACCAACATGCCCGTGACTTGGGTCGCGCCTCGCCTGATCTGCGAGGTCAAGTTCAGCGAATGGACCGCCGAAGGGATCATGCGGCACCCCGTCTTCCTGGGCCTCCGGGAGGACAAGAGCGCCCGGGAGGTCGAGCCCGAGGCGGCCGAGCCCCGGGAATCCGTTTTCCCGAAAGCGAAGCTCCGGACCCGCGCCGAGCTGACCCATCTCGACAAGGTCTTTTGGCCGCGGGAGGGATACACCAAGGGCGACCTGATCGATTACTACTGGCGGATGGCGGAGTGGGTCCTCCCCTATCTCAAGGACCGGCCGCAGGCGCTGAACCGGCATCCCGACGGCATCACGGGCGAGAGCTTCTTCCAGAAGAACCTGGTCCAGGCGCCTCCCCCGTGGGTGAAGACCGTGAAGCTCACGACGGAAAGCGAGGGCAAGAGACATCCGCTATCTCGTCTGCCAGAACAGGGACACCCTGATCTACGAGGCCAATCTGGGCTGCATCGAGCTCAACGTCTGGAGCTCGTCGCTGCCGCATGTGGATTCGCCGGATTACATCGTGCTCGATTTCGATCCGCTCGAGACCTCGTTCCCGAGCGTGGTCGAGGCCGTCCTGGCGGCCAAGGCCTTCCTCGACGAGATGGCCATCCCGGCCTTCTGCAAGACGTCGGGGGCCACGGGCCTGCACATCTACATCCCCCTGGCGCCCCGCTTCAGCTACGAGCAGGCCAGGGAGCTGGCCCACCTGGTGTGTCTGGTCGTCAATCGCCGCAACCCCGACCTGACGAGCCTGGAGCGGACGCCGGCCAAGCGCAAAGGCCGGGTCTACCTGGATTATCTTCAGAACCGCAGCGGCGCGACCATGGCCGCCCCTTATGCCGTGACGGCCTCGGGCTGGGGCGCCCGTATCGACGCCTCTCGAATGGAAGGAGGTCACGGCCCGGCTCGATCCCCTCGATTTCAACATCCGCACGGTCCCGGAGCGGATGGCCCGGAAGGGCGATGCCTGGCGCGACCTGTTCAAGAAACGGCTGGACCTCAACGCGGCCCTGGCCAGGTTCGAGCGATGGCAAAAGAACCGGAAGTCGAGTTGAACCGGCCGGCCTCTCAAGTCCCGGGCCCGGGGCCCGGCCCGGGCCCGGCTCGACAGGAAGAAGCTGGCCCTCATCCACATCGTCAAGAAGGAGCTCGGGATCAGCGACGCGGATTACCGCTGCCTCCTCAAGAGGATCGCGGGCGTCGAGAGCTCCAAGGACCTCGACGAGGCCGGGTTCCGGAAGATGATGCGCTTCTTCGTTCGCAGCGACTATTACCGGGTCAACGCCTTCGGCATGACCCTGAAGCAGAAGCTGTTCATCAAGTCCCTGGCCGAGCCAGCTCGGTTGGGAGGAAACCCATCTGAGGAATTTCGTCCACAAGTATTACCGGCGGGACGGCCTGGATGTCCTGACCCGGAAAGAGGCCTCACACCTGATCGAGTCCCTGAAGGCCATTCGGACCCACGGGGCGCGGGCCTAGGCCGCGAGGGCGAAGTCGACCGCGGCGGCGGCGTGGATGGCGGTCGTGTCGAAGACCGGGACCGGGCTGTCCTTGGCCCCGATGAGCATCGGGATCTCCGTGCATCCCAGGATGACGCCCTCGGCGCCGCGCTTCATCAGGTCCTCGATCACCTCGACATAGGCCTGCCGCGCCTCCGGCCTCACGAGGCCGTGCGCCAGCTCCTTGTAGATGACGTCGTGGACGATCGTCCGTCCCGGCTCGCCGGGGATGAGCACCTTCAGGCCGTGCTTGTCCGCGAGCCGCCCCCGATAAAAGTCCATCTCCATCGTGTAGCGGGTGCCGAGGAGGCCGACGGTCTTGAGGCCTGCCGTCTTGACCTCGGCGGCCGCCGCGTCGGCGATGTGGATGAGCGGGATTTTGCACGGCCGCGGTGATGTCGTCGGCCAGACGGTGCATGGTATTGGCGCAGATGACGATGGCCTCGGCCCCGGCCGCCTTCGAGGCTCCGGGCGGCGCCGGCCATGATCTGGCCGAGCGCCCCCCACTCTCCCCTGTTCTGCATGTGCTCGACCGGGCTGAAATCGACCGAGAAGAGGACGATCTTTGCCGAGTGGGTGCCGCCCAGCCTGTCCTGCACGCCCTGGTTGATGAGCTTGTAGTAGTCGACCGTCGAATGCCAGGTCATGCCGCCGATGAGGCCCAGGGTCCGCACAGCGGGCCTCCTACATGCCCTTGGTCATCTGGTTGAGGAAGTCCTGGTTGGTCTTGGTCTTGCCGAGCTTGTCGATGAGGAGCTCGACGGCCTCGACCTCGTTCATCTGGCTGAGGACCTTGCGCAGGACCCAGATCCGGTTGAGGTCGTTCTCCTCGATGAGGAGCTCCTCTTTCCGGGTCCCGGACCGGCTGATGTCGATGGCCGGGAAGACCCGCTTGTCGACCAGGCGCCGGTCGAGGTTGATCTCCATGTTGCCGGTGCCCTTGAATTCCTCGAAGATGACCTCGTCCATCCGGCTCCCGGTGTCGACCAGGGCCGTGGCCAGGATGGTCAGGCTGCCGCCCTCTTCGATCTTGCGGGCCGAGCCGAAGAACTTCTTGGGCTTGTGCAGGGCGTTGGCGTCGATGCCGCCCGACAGGACCTTGCCCGAGGGCGGGACGATGGCGTTGTGGGCCCGGGCCAGCCGGGTGATCGAGTCGAGCAGGATGACGACATCGCGCTTGATCTCGACCAGGCGCTTGGCCTTTTCCAGGACGATGTTGGCGACCTGGGCGTTGCGGGTCGGCGGCTCGTCGAAGGTCGAGGCCACGACCTCGCCGTTGACGCTGCGCTTGAAGTCGGTGACCTCCTCCGGCCGCTCGGCGATGAGCAGGACGATGAGGAAGATCTCGGGGTGGTTCTTCTCGATCGACTTGGCGATCGTCTTGAGGATGGTCGTCTTGCCGGCCCGCGGCGGGGAGACGATGAGGCCGCGCTGGCCCTTGCCGACGGGCGTCAGGAGCTCCATGACCCGGGCGTTCATGTTCTTGGGATTGCCGTCCTGGAGCTTGATCATCTCGAACGGATAGAGCGGCGTCAGGCTCTCGAAGTGGATGTTCCGGCGCTCCTCGATGATGACGTCGGGGTGCATGAAGTTGACGGCCTCGATCTTGATCAGGGCGAAGTACTTCTCGCCGTTCTTGGGGGCCCGGACGACGCCGGAGATGGTGTCGCCCGTCCTCAGCTGGAACTTGCGGATCTGGGAGGGCGAGACGTAGATATCGTCCTGGCTCGGCAGGTAGCTGAATTCGGGGGCCCGCAGGAAGCCGAAGCCGTCCTCGAGGCACTCGAGAACGCCTTCCGAGAAGAGCAGGCCCTGCTTCTTGGCCTGGGCTTCCAGGATCTTGAAGACGAGGTGGTGCTTGCTCGACCCCTCGATCTCGTCGTCGGGCAGGCCCATCGCCGTGGCCACCTTGCCCAGGCCGGCGAGGTCCTTGGCCTCGAGGTCGATGAGATTGTAGTCCCTGTTGAGGGGCGGCGTCTCGACGGCGTTGGCCGTGTTGCCGGCGGTGCTGCTGGCGTTTTCGTTCTTCTTAGTCACCATGTGTGGTCCTTCTCCCAACGTGGAATGCGGTCTCGATTATGCAGTCAAAAAACGGTTGTCAGTTGGTCAGGGGCGGCTCTTTGGCCGCTTCGTCCTCCGCCGTCCGGGCGGCCGTCCGCTCGGCCTCGGGCGCCTTCTTGTCGCGGCTCTCGGAGGGCTTCTTCGGCAGCTCGCGGGTCAAGGAATACTTCAGGACGTCGTCCATCGTCTCGACGAGGTGGATGGTCATGCCCGACTTGAGGGCCTTGGGCAGGTCCTTGAGGTCGGGCTCGTTGTCGCGGGGCAGGATGGCCTCGCGGATGCCCTCCCGGTAGGCGGCCAGGAGCTTCTCCTTGATCCCGCCGACGGGCAGGACCTTGCCTTTCAGCGTGATCTCGCCGGTCATGGCCACCTTCTTGCTGACCGGGATCTCGGTCAGGAGCGAAATGATGGCCGTGGCGATGGTGATGCCGGCCGAGGGCCCTTCTTTGGGCGTCGACCCCTCGGGAACGTGGATGTGGATGTCGGAGTTGCGGTGCAGGTCCCGGGCGATGTCGAGCTCGTAGATCTTGCCCCGGACGAACGAGAAGGCCGCCTGGGCCGATTCCTGCATGATCTCCCCGAGCTGGCCGGTCAGGGTGAAGTTGCCCTTGCCGTGGATCTTCGTCGCCTCGAACCGCAGCAGCTCGCCGCCGAACTCCGTCCAGGCCATGCCCGTGCTGACGCCGATCTCGTCGCGCTTGTCGAACTCGGACCGCCGGAACTTGGGAATGCCGAGGTAGCTCTCCAGGTTCTTCGGAGTGATGTGCTCCTTGTGGTCCTTGCCCTGCTCGACGACCCTCTTCACGACCTTGCGGCAGACCGACGTGATCTCCCGCTCGAGGTTCCGGACGCCGGCCTCGCGGGTGTAGCTGCGGATGAGCTTCATCAGGGCGTGGTCGCTGAACTTGATGTTGGCCTCGGTCAGGCCGTGGGCCTCCATCTGCTTGGGCAGGAGGAAGCGCTTGGCGATCTCGAGCTTCTCGTCCTCCGTGTAGCCCGGGATGCGGATGATCTCCATCCGGTCGACCAGGGGCTTGGGGATGGGGTCGACCATGTTGGCCGTGACGATGAACATGACCTGGGACAGGTCGAAATCGGTGTCGATATAGTGGTCGAGGAAGGTGCTGTTCTGTTCGGGGTCGAGGACTTCCATCAGGGCCGAGGCCGGATCGCCCCGGAAATCCATGCTCATCTTGTCGACCTCGTCGAGCAGGAAGACGGGGTTCTTCGTCCCGGCGCGCTTGATCATCTGGATGATGCGGCCGGGGTAGGCGCCGATGTAGGTCCGCCGGTGGCCGCGGATCTCGGCCTCGTCGCGGACGCCGCCGAGGGACAGCCGGACGAACTTACGGCCGGTGGCCCGGGCGATGGACTTGCCGAGCGAGCTCTTGCCCACGCCCGGCGGCCCGATCAGCCCGAGGATGACCCCCCGGGGGTTCTTGACGAGCTGGCGGATGGACAGGTACTCGAGGATGCGCTCCTTGACCTTGTCGAGGCCGTGATGGTCCTCGTTGAGGATCCGCTCGGCCTCCTTGAGCTCCCGTTTCTCCCGCGTCTTCTTGACCCAGGGCAGCGAGATGAGCCAGTCGAGGTAGTTCCGGCTGACCGTGGCTTCCGCGGACATCGGGGGCATGGACTCGAGCCGCTCGATCTCCTTGTAGGACTTCTCCTCGGCGTCGGCGGGCATCTTGGCCTTGGCCACCTTCTGGCGCAGCTCCTCGATCTCGTTGGGCTGGTCTTCCTTGCGCCCGCCCGGCGTTCCCGGCGGGAAGGGCTTCTGGCCGGCCGGCTGGTCCTTGAACGAGCCCCGCCGCCTGGTCCCCCGGTTGGGGTCCTTCTGGTAGGCGGAATGGATCTTCAGGATCTCGTTCTCCAGGACGTAATTGAGGCGCCTGAGGCGCTCGAAGCTGTTGACGGTTTCGAGAAGGTTCTGCTTCTCCTCGAGGGGCATGTAGACGTGGGAAGCGATGATGTCGGTGATCCGCTCCGGGGTGTTCTCCCGGAGGGCCGGGATGATCGAATCCAGGTTGGTGTTCTGATTGAGCTTGAGGTAATCCTCGAACAGGGCCAGGACCCTTTTCAGGAGCTCCCGGGATTCGGGCAGATGATCGTCGATCTCTTTGATGCCTTTGGCCAGGATCTGATAAAAGGGGTAGGTGCTCAGGTATTCGACGATGCGGGCCCGGCTCTTGCCCTCGACGATGACCTTCATGTTGCGGTCGTCGCTCTTGATCGTCCGGATGATCTTGGCCGTCACCCCCACCGAGTAGATGTCCTTCGGGGTCGGGTTGTCGACCGAGGCGTCCATCTGGGCGGCCAGGAAGATCATCTTGTCCTTCTCGGCGGCCTTCTCCAGCGCCTGGATGGACGACGACCGCCCGACGATGAAGGGGACGAGCGTCGCCGGGAACACGACCAGGTCCCTCAGGGGAATGAGGGGGATGTTCCTGAGGACCTCGGTGTGTTCGTTGGAATCCTGCATTCTTAAGCTCCGAGCCCGCGGGGGCCCCGCACCGGTTCAGGCATGCGGCTCAATTGTCTTCGGGAGATTTATCGTTTGACCCTCGATCTGGTACGCTCATCAGGAGAGCCGCGGGGTTTTGAAGCCTTGGTCAACTCATTATAGCGTTTTTCATCAGAAAGTCAACTGTCTTGCGGAAGAGCAGATTCTCGACCATTTCCTCCCGGCGGTGCTCGTCACGCCGGATCATGTCCGCCAGGGCGGCCTCCTGGATGTTGTTGGCCCGGGCCAGGCTGCGGATCTCGGCCTGGACCTCTTCGTCGGTCACCTGGAAGCCCTCCTTTTGGGCGATCCTCTCGAGGACGAGATGGTTCTTGAGATGTTCGACGGCCTGGCGGCGGGCCTCCCCTTTCAGGATCTCCAGGGCCTCCGGGGCGATGCCCCGGTCCCGGTAAGCGGACAGGAGCCGCCTCAGGATGGCCAGCGATTCCTGCTCGATCGCCGATTCGGGCAGCTCGAGCGCCACCTGGCCGGTGATCGTCGTCAGGACCTCCGAGGCCGCCTCGTTCTGGCTGGCCCTCTCCCGCGCGGCCAACAGCTCCTGCCGGACCTTGTCCCTGAGGCTCGGGAGGCCCTCGGCCGCCCCCAGGCTCTTGGCGAATTCATCGTCCAACGCGGGGAGCCGCTTTTCCTTGATCTCGCGGACCTTGAGGCCGTAGACGATGTCCTTGCCGGCCACGCGCTTATTGGCGTGCTCCTTGGGGTAAACGACTTCGAAGGAACGCTCCTCCCCCGGGGTCATGCCCGTGATCTTCTCGTTCAACGCCGGCTCGTTCTCGGCGTGGCCCGCCAGGACGACGGCCTTCTCGATCGGCATGAGCCGCTTCGTCCGGGCGTCCCGGCCCTGCATCTCGACGACGGTATAATCCCCCTCGGCGACACCCCGGCCTTCGACCGGGATGTATTCGGCCGCCCGGGCCCGGAGGTCCTCGAGCGCCTTGTCCAGGTCGACGTCCGACACCTCGACCGGCTTCTTTTTGACCTGGACCGCCCGGTAATCGGGCAGCTCGAACTCGGGCAGCACCTCGAAAACGGCCGTGGCCCGCAGGACCTGGCCCGCCTCGTGCTTCAGGTCCTTGAGCTCCGGCACGTTGACCGGGTTCAAGCGCAGCGCCCGCAGCTCCTCCTCGAGGACCCGCGGGATGAGGGCGTCGTAGACGTCGTGGGTGATCTCGTGGTCGAAGAGCGCCTTGACCCGCTCGCGGGGGGCGTGGCCCTTGCGGAACCCGTCGAGCTTGGCCTTGGCCACGTACTCGCCGAGGATCTTCTCGTATTCCCCGCGGAACTCCGCGTCGGGGATCTCGAGCTCGATCTCTTTGCGGCTGGCGCTGAGATCGGTCAGGCGGCTTTGTCGTCCTGGTGCGTTCATCGGCATTTCTCTTTCGTTCTCGAGGATCGTCTGCGGCCCGGGGCTGCGGTCCGGGCGGGGCCGGACGTCAGTAGGCAGAGCGGGACTCGAACCCGCACTCCTTCATCAGGAACTAGGTCCTAAGCCTAGCGCGTCTGCCAATTCCGCCATCTGCCCTTTCATGTCGCGGAGGTTCGGCTCAACTCTCCGGTCAACGGATGTACTTCTTCAGCTTCTCGGCCATGGCCGGGTCGAGAGTCACCAGCTTGTTGTAGATCTCCTTGGCGCTGTAATTGTCCTTGAGATTGATATAGACGATGGCCAGATTGGCCAGGGCCACGGCGTTGTCGGGCTTGAGCTCGACGCACTTCTTCAGCGGCTCGAGGGCCGCTTCATAATTTTTGGCTTGGTTGTAAGCCACGCCGATGTTCAACCAGCCGGAGGCATCCTCGGGGGCGAGCTCGGCGTATTTCTTATAGGCCTCGGCCGCTTCCTTGTACTTCTTGGCGTTGAAATAAGAGGACCCGATCTGATACCAGGCATGGGGGAAATCGGGCTTGACCGCCAGGCTCTGCTGGAACGCGGCCACGGCCTGGTCATACTGCTGGCCCTTGAAATAGGTCATCCCGAGGTAGTAGAAGTTCGTCTCGTTCTTGGGGTCGAGCTCGATGATCTTCTTCAGCGGCCCGACGGCTTTGTCGAATTTTTCCGCGCCGTCGTACATCTGGAAGGCCTGGCGGAAGTACGTTTTGGCCTCGGGGGGATTGATCTCGGCCATGGCCGTGTAGACAGCTTCGGCGTCCTCCAACCGGCCGGCCTTGGAGTAGGCCTCGGCCAGGGCGTCGCGGATCTTGAGGTCCCTGGGCTGGGCCTTCTCGGCCTCGAGGAGGGCGGCGATGGCCGCGTCATACTCGCCGAGCTTCGTCCGGCAGATGCCGAGACGCTTGTAGCCCTCCCAGGCGTCGGCCGGCCCGAAGCTGATATATTTCTCGTAGGCCGCCGCGGCCTTGGCGAAGTCCGGAATGGCCTCGTAGGCGCTGCCGAGCTCGAGCTGGAGCTCCTTGCCGGGATAGCCCAGGGCCGCCGCTTTTTCCAGGGCCTCGGCGGCGTCCTTGTACTGGGTCTGCTTGAGCAAGATGGCGCCCAGGCCATAGAAGGCGTCGGCCCGGTTCGGATCGAGCTGGGTCACCTTCCTGTAGGCCTTGACGGCCTCGGCATAGTCCCTCTGCTTGGCGTAGATCTCGGCCAGGAGCAGCTGGCCCGTGACGTCGGACGGGTTGATCTTGACCGCCTTTTCGAGGTGGAGCCGGGCCGTCATCTGCATGTCCAGCCCAATGGCCGCCCGGCCGGCGAAGTTGTTCCCTTCGACGGTTTCGAAATAACTCTCCTGGGTCCGGGATTTGAACTCGGTGATATTCCCCCCGCGGGAGACGCTGGCGAGGCTCCCGATCGGCAGGCCGAACTTGAGACCTCCGTCTCCGACGAAGAGCATGCCGATGAGCTGACCGTTGATGTCGACGAGAGGCCCGCCGCGGAACTCGTCGGGCACGGAGGGCATTGTCACCTCGATGATCTTGCCCGCGGGGCCGAGATCGACGACCTTGCGGAAGGTCCCCTCGGAGATCAAGACCTTGCCCGACCTATCTGAGCCCAAGGCGAAGAGCCGGGCGCCCGCGGCCAAGGAGTCGACGGAGCCGACGGACAGAGCCGGGATCTTGCCTTTCAGCTTGAGAATGGCGATGTCGTGGTCTTTATCGACGCCAAGGATGCCTTCGAGCTTGACCTTCTTGCCTTTGATATTGAGGCCCTCCACGTCGAAGGCCTGGGAGACGACGTGATAGACCGTGACGACGACGTCCTCGCCCAGGGCGAAGGCCGACCCTTTGAGGATCTCGGCCTTATCGGAGCCGTAGCTGACAAGGGCCAGGACGCTCGGGCCCGCCTGACCGAGGATGTTGTTCGCCTCCTCGGTCTGGGCGGCGGCCCAGGGCGAGCCCAGGACCAGGGAGCCCATCAGGAAAAAGCAGGCTTTGCGAAATAGGGTCATCGCGTCCTCCTGTCCACCGGAGATCGGCGGCTGCGCATGAGGCGCCGACACTAATTTACCGAAGTCGGTCCGTCCCTGTCAATCGCTTCCGGAATTCCCGGGGCGGCTTCGGGGTGACATCCCCCGGCGGAACGGCTAGAATACGACCGTGCCTGCCTCCGTGAGTCCCCGTTCGGTCCGCCGGATCTGGTTCGCGACGCTGGTCGGCGCGATCGTTTGGCTGGCCGCCATCTTCCTGGCTCCCTGGCTCGCCGGCCGGGGGGCTTCCGGGCCGGCCCGATTCATCTATGCCGTGTTCGCTCCTCTGTGCCATCAGATCCCTGGCCGCTGCTTCGTCCTGAACGGACATCCCCTGGCCGTCTGCGGCCGCTGCCTGGGCATCTATGGCGGCTTCGCGGCCGGGATCGTCCTCTATCCGTTGGTGCGAGGCTTTTCACGGATATCCCTCCCGCCGGTCCGGATGTTCGTCCTCCTGACCCTGCCGATGGCTCTGGACGCCGCGGGCGGCATCCTCGGGGCTTGGAAGAGCCCGATCGGGCTCCGTTTCGCCACGGGTTTCGCCTGGGGGACTATCCTGCCCTTCTATTTCGTCACCGGCGCCGTCGACTTCTTCCGGATGAGGAAGGAGCGCCGGCGCCCCCGGACACTTGAAATTGACATTCCGAAAAACTAGAATAGGCCCGGCCGTCAAGGAGGACCCATGAACCCGCAGAGACCCGAATACCTCCGGCCCGCTCTCGTCGCCGGGGCCGTCGCCGGGATCCTTTCGGGGCTGCCGTTCATCGGCGCCGGCAACTGCGTCTGCTGCCTCTGGATCGTCGGCGGCGCCGCCATGGCCGCCAAGATGCTCGCCGCGGCCACGCCGACTCTTCTCACCGCGGGCGACGGCGCCATCGTCGGCGCCCTGACGGGCATCGCGGCCGCCGTCGTCGATGCCATCGTCTCCATCCCCTTGAGGTCTTTCAACCTGGGGCTGGCCCGGCGTCTGCTCGACAAGGCCGCCGAGCTCGGCGGCGAGATGCCGTCGAGCCTCGGCGGGATCCTCAACGGCAGCTCGGGCGTTCTGACGCCGGGATGGTTCCTGCTGGGCCTGTTCGTCTCGGCGGCCGTGTTCGCCCTCGTGGGCGCGCTCGGCGGGATCATCGGCGTGTCCCTATTCGGGAAGAAGGGCCTTCCCCCTGTTTCATCGCCGCCCGCTCCGGCCGCGCCGCCTCCTCCCCCGCCTGGACCCACCGATGCGACTTAAGACCAAGGTCATCGTCAACCCCGAATCGAATCGCGGGCGGACGCGCAAGCGCTGGGGCGAGATCCGCGAGGGCCTGAGACACTTCGTCCGCGAGTTCAAGTTCGAGTTCACGGAAAAGCCCCAGCACGCCACCGACATCGCCCGCGAGGCCATCAAAGACGGCGCCGAGCTCGTCATCGGCGTCGGCGGCGACGGGACGATGAACGAGATCGCCAACGGCTTCTACGAGGACCGCCGGATCATCAATCCCGAGGCCACGCTGGGCGTCGTCCCATCGGGCACGGGCTGCGACCTCATCAAGAGTTTGAACATCCCGCCGGGGCTCAGGGGGGCTCTGCAGGTCATCACCGGCGCGACGTCCGTGCGCATGGATGTCGGCCGGGTCCGCTACACCGCGAACAGCGGGGGCGAAGAAGAGCGCTTTTTCCTGAACATCGCCGATTTCGGCCTGGGCGGAGAGGTGGTTCGCGAGGTCACGGAGCGCCGTCTGCGGCGGAAGGCCACGTCCTACGTCCGGTGCCTCATTTCGACCATGGCTCGCTATCGGAGCAAGTCCGTCCGGATCCGCATCGACGGCCGGGACCTGCCCGACGGCGAGTACCTCATCGGCGCCGTGGCCAACGGCAAGATCTTCGGCAAGGGCATGAAGGTCGCGCCCGGCGCCGAGCTCGACGACGGGCTGTTCGACGCGGTCCTCATCCGGGGCTTTCGCTTCTTCGAGTTCTGCCGTCACGGCTGGAAGCTGATGAACGGCAGCCACGTCACCCACCCGAAGGTCACCGTGGTCAAGGGCCGGAGGGTCGAAGCCTGGCCCGGGGGGGGTGAAGAGGTCCTGCTCGAGCTCGACGGCGATCAGCTGGGACGGCTTCCCGCGACCTTCGATATCTTCCCGCGCGACCTGCTCATCAAAGGGTTCCTGCAGCCCGTGCGCTGACGGGGCCCCGGGCCGGGGCGCTAATCCTTCTTGATGACGATCAAGCTCGGATCCGTGGTCAGCAGGTATTTGCCGGACGCATCGTATCCCCGGTAGAGCGGGGCCCCGGTCGTGACCGTGGTCTTTTTGTAAGTCCGCATGATGCCGGCGATATAGGACCTTGTCTCCGGGTAAGGCGGAACACCCTTGTATTTGCGGACGGCCTCCTGTCCGGCGTTGTAGGCGGCGAGGACGAGCTTGGTCTGATCTTTCTGGTTTTTATAGAGCGCGACCAGGTCTTTGAGGTAGCGGACGCCGCCCTCGATGTTCTGGGCCGCGTCGAAGACGTTCTTGACGCCGTACTGGTAGGCCGTCGCCGGCATGAGCTGCATCAGCCCCATGGCCCCGGCCGGCGAGACGGCGAAGACGTCGTAATTGGATTCGGCCCGGATGACGATGTGGACGAGCTCGGGATCGATGCGGTGTCTTCCGGCGATCTGCCTGACGATGGGGTTGTAGAGCTTGCGCAGGTCGGCCGCGCCGGCCGCGACGAGGCTCGGCGCCAGCGCCAGGAGCAGGACGGCCGCGAACATCCTTGTGATGGTCTTCATCGCATCTCGGCTTTATCTTGACAAAAAGCGCTCCCGTTGGCAATCCCCGCCGGGGGTGAATTCCGGGGTCAGGCCGCCAGACGCTCGATGAGGCCGGGGACGAGTCCCAAAGCCCGGTCGAGCTCGCCCGTGCCGGGACCGCCGGACTGGGCGAAATCGGGACGGCCCCCTCCCCCGCCCCCGATAGCGGGGGCGAGCTCCTTGATGAGGGCCCCGGCCTGGATGCGGCCGGTGAGGTCCTTCGTCACCGAGGCGACGATAAAGGCCTTATCGGCGCTGACGGACCCGAGGACGACGACGCCGCTCTTGAGCTTGTTCTTCAGGGCATCGGCCGCGTCCCGAAGCTCGGCCATGCTCAGCCCGTCCATCCTCCGGACCTCGACGGAGATCCCCTGGATCAATTTGACGACGGACCTTTTCCCTTCGATCAACGATTGCGCGTCGAGGGCCCCCGCGCCCGTGACGACCTTTTTGCGCAGGCCCTTCGCTTCTTTCTCGAGCTCGTCGACGCGGGCCTGGAGCTTCTCGAGCCTGGCCGGCAGGTCCTTGCGCCCGACGCCCAGACTCCGCTCCATTCCGACCAGCGCGTCCTCGAGCTCCCGGACGTAGCGATAGGCCGACTCTCCCGTCACCGCTTCGATCCGCCGCATGCCGGCGGCGACGCTCGTTTCGGAGACGATCTTGAACAGCCCGATCTGGCCCGTGGCCCGGACGTGGACGCCGCCGCAGAGCTCCTTGCTGAAGTCGCCGATGCCGACGACCCGGACCGATTCGCCGTACTTTTCCTCGAAGATGGCCATGGCCCCTTCGCGGATGCCCTCGTCGAGGGAAGTCACGCGGGTCTCGAGGGCGATGTCGTCCCGGATCCGGGCGTTGACGATCTCCTCGACCCGCCGGACCTCCTCGCGCGTCATCGCGGAGAAATGCGTGAAATCGAAGCGCAGCCGCTCCGGGGAGACGAGCGAGCCGGCCTGCTTGACGTGGTCGCCGAGGATCTGTCTCAGGGCGGCGTGGAGGAGATGCGTCGCCGTGTGGTTGTTCGAGATGGCCTGCCGCCGGACGAGGTCGGGCACGGCATCGACGCGGTCGCCCTCGCGGAGCGCGCCGGAGAGGACCCTGACGCCGTGGACGATGAGGTCGGGCGTCGCGAAGGACGCCTGTTCGACCAGGGCCGAGACGCCGGCTCCCTTGAGCGCGCCCGTGTCGCCGACCTGGCCCCCGGCTTCGGCGTAGAAAGGCGTCTCCTCGAGAATGACCTCGCCGGCCTCACCCTCCCGCAGGATATCGGCCCTGCGGCCGTCCTTGACCAGACCGATGACGCGCACGTCCGGAAGCTCGGCCGTCTCGTGGACGCAGGAGCGGACCTTGAGGTCCCTGAACTCCGCGTAGATCTGCTTCTCCCGCCGCTTGGCCTCGCCTTTCCAGGAGAGACGGGCCCGCCGCTTCTGCTCCTCGAGCTCGCGGGCGAAGCCGGCCTCGTCGACGGCCAGCGCCTTTTCCCCGGCCAGCTCCTGCGACAGGTCGAGCGGGAACCCGAAGGTGTCGTAGAGCTTGAAGACCTTGTCCCCGGGCAGGACCGCGGCGCCTTCCTCCCGGGTCTCGCGGACGACCTGGTCGAAAAACCGGAGACCGGAGGAGAGCGTATGGGCGAAGCGCTCCTCCTCGGCCAGGCAGACCCTGGAGATGTATTCGACCGAGCCGAGGAGCTCGGGATAGGCGTCCTTCATGACGTCCGCGACGCGCCCGACGAGCTCGAACAGGAACGCCCGGTCGATGCCGATGAGGTTGCCCTGACGGAAGGCGCGCCGGATGATCCGCCGCAGGACGTAGCCCCGGCCGTCGTTGGCCGGCGAGACGCCGTCGCCGATGAGGAAGGTCACGGCCCGGACGTGGTCGGCGATGATCCGGACCGAGATATCGCCGTTGTCGCCGGCCGGGTACTCGCGCCGGGCCATGGCGCAGACGCTCTCGATGAGCGGCATGAACAGGTCGGTATCGAAGTTGCTCCGCTTGCCCTGGACGACCGCGGTGATGCGCTCGAGGCCCATGCCGGTGTCGATCGACGGCGAGGGCAGCGGCCGAAGCACCCCGTCCGCGCCCTGGTCGAACTCCATGAAGACGAGGTTCCAGAGCTCGACGAAGCGGTCGCTGCCCTTTTCGATCAGGGCATAGGGATCGCCGGGCTCGATGTCCCGGCCGAGGTCGTAGTGGATCTCGGAACAGGGCCCGCACGGGCCGGTGTCGCCCATGGCCCAGAAGTTGTCCTTTTTCCCGTAGCGGAAGATGCGCGCCTTCGGGACGCCGATCTCGTCGGCCCAGAGGCGGAAGGCCTCGTCGTCGTCGAGGTAGACGGTGGCGTAGAGGCGGTCCTTGGGCAGTCCGAAAACGCCCGTGATGAGCTCCCAGGCGTAGGCGATGGCCTCCCTCTTGAAATAGTCCCCGAAGGAGAAATTGCCGAGCATCTCGAAGAAGGTGTGATGCTTGGCCGTCCGGCCGACGGTCTCGAGGTCGTTGTGCTTGCCGCTGACACGCATGCACTTCTGGACCGTCGCCGCCCGCGAATAGCCCCGCTTCTCGAGCCCCAGGAAGACGTTCTTGAACTGGTTCATCCCGGCGTTGGTGAACAGGATGGTCGGGTCGTCCTTGGGCAGGAGCGGCGAGCTCCGGACGATCCTGTGACCCCGCTCGGCGAAGAAGTTGAGGAAGGTCTCCCGGACTTGCTGGGCCCTCATCGAGACTCTTCTTCTTCAGGCCCCCCCTCGGCCCGCTCGACCTTGCTCATGCCCTTCTCCATCTCCTCCGTGGCGATGTCGAGGGTCGACTGGATGCCCATGATGCGAAGCTTGAAATTGTCGGGGTTGGAGGAGTACTTCATCCCCTGCTCGAAGGAGATGTAGCCGTCGCGGTAGAGCTGGTAGATGGACTGGTCGAACGTCTGCATGCCGTACTGGGAAACGCCCGCGGTGATGGCATCGCGGATGAGCCCGGTCTTGTCCTTCTCGGCGATGCACTCCTGGATGTAGGGCGTCGCGATCATGACCTCGACGGCCGGGACGCGGCCCTGGCCGTCCATCCGCGGGATGAGGCGCATGGAGATGATGGCCTTGAGGATCGAGGCCAGCTGGAGGCGGACCTGGCGCTGGTGGTGCGGGGCGAAGACGGAGATGATGCGGTTGATGCTCTCGGGGGCGTCGAGGGTGTGGAGCGTGCTCAGGACGAGGTGCCCCGTCTCGGCGGCGAGGAGGGCCGTGTCGATCGTATCCAGGTCGCGCATTTCGCCGACGAGGATGACGTCGGGGTCTTCGCGGAGGCAGCCGCGCAGGCCGCGGGCGAAGCTGGTGACGTCCATGCCGACCTCGCGCTGGCTGATCGTGCTCTTCTTGTCCTTGTGGAGGTATTCGATCGGGTCCTCGACGGTGATGATGTTCTCGCGGCGGAAGGTGTTGATGTAGTCGACCATGGCCGCCAGGCTCGTCGTCTTGCCGCTGCCCGTCGTTCCGGTGACCAGGACCAGGCCGCGCTGATAGAAGGCGATCTTCTCCAGGACCTCGGGCAGCAGCAGCTGCCGAATGCTCTTGACCTCGAGCGGGATGATGCGCAGGGCGATGGCCAGGGAGCCGCGCTGATGGTAGATGCTGCCGCGGAAACGGCCGAAGCCCGGCAGGCTGTAGGCCAGGTCGATGTCGAGGTCCTCGGTCAGTCGTTTGCGCTGGAACTCGGTCATCATCTGGTTGGCCAGCTCCTCGCAGTCGACCGAGGTCAGCCGCGGGTAGCCCGTCAGCGGCGTGAGCGTCCCGTGGACGCGGATCATGGGATTGTTGCCGGCCTTGAAGTGAAGGTCCGAGGCGTCCCGTTCGATGGCGATCTTCAGGAATTCATCCATGACCATGAGAACCTCCTCGCTGACAGTCTCAAACGAACGTCAGCCAGCCGTGCGTGTCTTGCCGCTTGCCGTCGATGACCTCGAAAAAGGCCTTCTGGACCTTTTCGGTCAGGGGGCCGCGCTTGCCGGAGCCGATGCTGATCTTGTCGATCGACCGGATGGGGGTGACCTCGGCGGCGGAGCCGGTGAAAAAGACCTCGTCGGCGATGTAGAGCATCTCCCGGGGTATGGTCTCCTCGACGACGCGGACGCCCAGGTCGCGAAAGAGGGTCATGACCGATTCCCGGGTGATGCCCGGCAGGACCGAGGAGGACAGCGGCGGCGTCAGAACGGAGCCGTCGATGACCAGGAAGAGGTTCTCGCCGCTCCCCTCGCTGACGTGGCCGCGGATATTGAGGGCGATGCCCTCCTCGTAGCCGTCGAGCAGGGCCTCCATCTTGATGAGCTGGGAGTTCATGTAATTGGCCCCGGCCTTGGCCAGGGCGGGGAAGGTGTTCGGAGCCATGCGCGACCAGGAGGAGACGCAGACGTCGACGCCGTTCTCGATGGCCTCGGGGCCGAGGTACTTGCCCCACTCCCAGACCATGACGGCGCAGTCGACGGGGTTGGGGAAGGGATTGACGCCGAGCATGCCATAGCCGCGGTAGATGATGGGCCGGATGTAGCAGGCCGGGAGCTTGTTGGCCCGGACGCAGTCGACGATGCCCTGGTTGAACTCGTCCTGGGTATAGGGAACCTCCATCCGGTAGATCTTGCACGAATTGTACAGCCGCCGGGTGTGGTCCTTGAGCCGGAAGATGGCCGTCCCCTGGGGCGTTTCGTAGGCCCGCAGGCCCTCGAAGAGGCAGCTGCCGTAATGGACGACGTGCGAGGCCAGATGGATGGTCGCGTCCTTCCAGGGGATGAGCCGGCCGTTCTTCCAGACGAGGCTCGTTTCCGAGAATGGGCTCATGGGCGCTCCTTGATCCGTGTATGGAGGCGTGGTTCTCGTGGCCCATCGTATATCATCCCCGGCGGGGAAGTCAATCGCCTCCAGGGGGGAATCAGACCGATTCGCCGCAGTGCGGACAGGCGCGCGACTTGGGCGGAAGAGGCCGGCGGCAGTTCCAGCAGAGGGCCGTCGTCTTCTGCTCCCGGGCCTTGATGCGGAGCATGATATCGTCGATCTCCGAGGTTTTGGGAACCTTGCCCTTGTAGAGAGACAGGTCGCGGATGATCTCCGAGGCGCTCTGGTAGCGGTCCTCGACCTTGGGCGCCAGGGCCCGCATGACGATCGCGTCGACTTCCTTGGGGATGCGGCCGTTCTTGATCCGCGGCGGCGTGATCTTGCCCTGCTGGGCCTTCTCCAGGATCTTGAACGGGTCGGGGTCGAAGATCGGCGGCCGGCCGATGATCATCTCGTAGAAGATGCAGCCGAGCGAGTACAGATCCGCCGCGTAGGAGGCCTTGCCCATGAACTGCTCGGGGGCCATGTACGGGGGCGAGCCGATCCGCGTCGACGCGTAGGGCACGGCGTTGAGCCAGGCCGACGTCCCGAAGTCCGTGATCTTGGCCGTGCCGTCCTCGGAGACGATGATGTTCGAGGGCCGGAGATCGCGGTGGATGATCTTGGCCTTATGGGCGTGATCGACACCGTAGGAGATCTGCTTGATGAAATCGATGGCCTGCTCCGTCCCCAGGATGCGCTCCTTCTCCAGGATCTTCTCCAGGGTCGGGCCCTTGATGTATTCCATGACCATGAAAAAGATGTTCTTTTCCTTTTCCGCGGCCAGCATGCGGACGATGTTCGGGTGGCTGAGGGCCGCCTGCAGGCGCGGCTCCTTGAGAAGCTTGTAGAGCTCGGCCGACTGCTTGTGCGGGACCTTGATGGCCACCTTGATGTCGAGCCACGTGTCCTTGGCCAGGTAGACCGAGCCGAAGCCGCCGCTCCCCAGCGAGCGGATGATCTCGTATTTCCCGACCTTCTGTCCTTGAAGGAACATGTCACTCGTTCCAGAAATGGGCGATCATGGCGGCCCCGGCCAGCGCGGCCGTCTCGGCCCTGAGGATGCGGCGGCCGAGGGACACGGCTTCGAACCCGGCCTGCCGGATCTCCCGCTCCTCCCCCGCCGTCCAGCCGCCCTTGGGCCCGACGAGGAGCAGGACCCGGACCGGCGGCCCCTCCGGCCGCGGGGGCGCGGCGGTCAGGACGTCCTTGAGAGGGCGACCGCCGTGCTCACTCAGGAAGAGCCGCCTCTCCACGCCGGGATCGCCAAGGACCTCCTTGAGCGGGCGCGGCGGATGGACTTCCGTCAGCAGGCGCGCCTTGCACTGCTTGGCGGCCTCCCGGGCGATCCTGTGCCAGCGCTCGAGCTTCCGGTCGGTCCTCTCGCTCGAGGGCCGGAGGGAGCGCGCGCTGACCACGGGGATGAAATCCGCGCAGCCGAGCTCGACGGCTTTTTCGAGGATCGTCTCGAGCTTCTTCGATTCGACGAGGCAGACGGCCAGAGCGATCCTCGCCCGCGGGCTCTCCGGCTCTTCGGTCTTCAGCACGACGACCTCGGTCCGGTCCCGGGTCACCTTCTCGACCCGGGCCCGGCAGCGGCGGCCGCGCCCGTCGAAGAGCCAGATCTCCTCGCCGGGGCGGACCCTGGCCGCCCGGGCCAGGTGGCGGTGCTCATCGCCCTGGAGGACGATCCGCTCCGCGCCTTCGGCGATCAGGGGGACGTAGAACTGGTTGGCGGTCACGCGTCTCGACGTCTCATTGCAGGATGTTCTTCAGCTCGTGGAGCACGGACTTGTCGACCGATTCGATGTCCTCTCCGCGGAGCTCGGCCAGCTTGGTGAGCAGCGCCTTTTGTTCCTTGGACAGATTCCCCGGCGTCCGGACGAGCACCTTGACGAAGAGATCGCCCTTGCGCCGCCCGGAGACGTCCTGGACGCCCTTGCCCTTGAGGCGGATCGTCTCGCCCGGCTGCGTCCCGGCTGGGATCTTGAGGATCTCGTTGCCCTCGAGAGTCGGGATCTCCACCCGGGCGCCGAGGGTGGCCTGAGTGAAGGATACGGTGATCTCGCAGGCGAGGTCGTTCGCCGCGCGCTCGAAGAAGGGGTGCTTGCGGACGCGGGTGACGACGTAGAGGTCCCCGGCGGGCATGCCCTCATCGCCGGCCTCGCCCTCCCCGACGAGCCTCAGGCGCGAGCCGTCCTCGACGCCGGCCGGAATGCGGACCTTGAGGGCCCGCTTCTCCCTGACATGGCCCTTGCCCTGGCAGGATTCGCAGGGCGAGGCGATGACCTCGCCGGCGCCCTGGCATCGGGGGCATGTCCTGGCCATGGTGAAAAAGCCCTGCTGGAAGCGGACCTGCCCTCGCCCGCCGCACGCCGGGCAGGCCGTCGACTGGGTCCCCGGCTTCCGCCTCGAACCATGGCAGACAGGACAGGTCTCGGCGCGGTTGAGCTTGATCTCCTTCTCGACCCCGGCCGCGGCCTCCTCGAGTCCGATCTCGACCTCGAGCGCCAGGTCCCGACCTCGGCTGCGCCGGGTCCCGCCCCGGCCGCGCTCCCTGCCTCCGAAAATATCGCCGATGCTGAACCCGAAGAAATTGCCCAGGATGTCCTCGAAATCCTCGAAAACGGACGAGTCGAAGCCGGAAAATCCCTGGCCCCGCAAGCCGTCGCTCCCGAAGCGGTCGTAAACGGACCTCTTTTCGGGGTCGGCCAGGACGCTGTAGGCTTCGGCCGCCTCCTTGAACTTCTCCTCGTCCTCTTTGCTGCCGGGATTGCGGTCGGGATGGTGCTTGAGGGCCATCTGCCGATAGGCTTTCTTGATGTCCTCGGGCGGCGCGTCCCGCGGCACGCCGAGGACGCGGTAATAGTCCTTATGAGACATTCGCGGCCTTCGCGGCGGTCGCCACGACCGGCCTGCTTGCGCCTGAGCTCCTTCACTTCCTCCGGCGAAAGCCCCGAGGACGGACGGACCTCCACCTTCTGCCCCAGCCCCGTTTCCTTGTCCTTGGCCGAGACGCGGACGAGGCCGTCGGCGTTGATCTCGAAGGTGACGTCGATCTGAGGCACGCCGGCCGGGGCCGGCTCGATGCCGACGAGCTCGAAGACCGCCAGGGATTTGTTCATCGAGGCCAGAAAGCCCTCGCCCTGGAGGACGTGGATGCGGACCCGCCTCTGGTTGTGCTCGACGGTCGTGAAGGCCTTGACCTTTCGGGTCGGGATGGTCGTGTTCCTCTCGATGATCACTTCGTAGCCGTCGCCCTCGGTCTCGATGCCCAGGGCGAACGGCGTCACGTCGAGCAGGAGGACGAGGTCGCGGACCTGGCCGTCGAGGATCCCCGACTGGATGGCCGCGCCCATGGCGACGATCTGGTCGGGGTCGACCTTCTCCTCCGGCTTGCGGCCGAAGAACCGCGTCACCCGCTCCTTGACGAGGGGCATCCGGGTCTGGCCGCCGACGAGGATGACATGGTCGATCCGTTCGACGGGCACCTTCGCGTCGGCCAGCGCCCGTTCGATGTGAGGCAAGGTCCGTTCGACGAGGTCGGACGTCATCGCCTCGAACGTCGGCCGGCTGAGCGTCTTGCGGATGTGATTCGATTTGGCCTCGTCCGAGATGATGAAAGGCAGGTTGATCTCGGTCTCGGCGGTGAACGACAGCTCCCTCTTGGCTTTCTCGGCCGCTTCCTTCAGTCGCTGGAGGGCCAGCTTGTCCGCGCTGAGATCGATGCCCGTCTCGGCCCGGAAGCTCGTCACCAGCCATTCGAGGATGCGGTTGTCGAAGTCCTCGCCGCCGAGGTAGGAATCGCCGTTGGTGGCCAGAACGTTGAAGACGCCGTCGCTCGCCTCGAGGACGGTGATATCGAACGTCCCGCCGCCGAGATCGTAGACGGCGGCCAGGCCGTTCGTCTTGGCGTCGAGCCCGTAGGCCAGGCCGGCGGCCGTCGGCTCGTTGATGACGCGCTCGACCTCGAGGCCGCAGATCGTGGCCGCGTCCTTGGTGGCCTGGCGCTGGGCGTCGTTGAAATGGGCCGGCACGGTGATGACCGCCTGCGTCACCGGCTCGCCGAAGAAGGATTCGGCGCAGCTCTTGAGGTAGCCCAGGACCATCGCCGAGATCTCGGGCGGGCTCAGGGTCTTGTCGCCCAGGACGACGGCGACGTCGCCGTTGGGGGCCTCCTTCAGCCCGTAAGGCAGCCGCGTCATGGTCTCCTGGATCTGGGCCGAAGCGAACTTCTGGCCGATCAGGCGCTTGACCGCGTAGAAGGTGTTGGCCGGGTTGGTGGCGGCCTGCCTCCAGGCCAGCGTCCCGACGAGGCGCTCCCCCGAGCCGGTGAACGACACGACCGACGGCGTCGTCGGCAGGCCTTCGAGATTGGGGATGACGACCGGCTTGCCGCCTTCGAGGTAGGCGACGCAGGAGTAGGTCGTGCCGAGGTCGATGCCGATGACATGGCCCATGAGCTATTGTCCTTTCTTCGGTACGAGCACCTTGACCAGGGTCGGGCGCAGAAGGCGGTCGTGGAGCAGGTAGCCCTTCTGCAGCTCCTCGGCGACCGTCGGCTCCTCGACCTGGTCGGATTCCTCCACCATCATGGCGTGGTGGAAGGCCGGATCGAAGGCCTTGTTTTCGATGACGATCGGCCGAACCCCGTGCTTGGTCAGCAGGCTCTGGAACATCCTGAGGATGAGCTCGATGCCCTCGCGGAGGACCTTGCCCTCGGCCGTCCGGCGGCTCGCTCCGGAGGGCCCGCTCGAAGTTGTCGCCGATGGCCAGGAGCTCGAGCATGACGTCACTCAGGGCGTACTGCTGGAAATCGGCTTTCTCCCGCTCGAAGCGCTTGCGCAGATTCTCCATGTCGGCCAGCCGCCGGAGATGCGCCTCCTTGAGATCGTCGAGCTCCTTCTTGAGATGTTTGATCTCGGCGTCCTTCTTCTTGAGCTTGTCCTTGAGGTGCCGGCCGATTTCGCCGGCCTTCTCGTCCGGCTCCTTCTTTTCGGGAGCCGGCGGCGCCTGCGCTTCGTCTCCGGCGGCGGGCGGAGATGCGGGGATGAACTCGATCTCGTCGCCGGCCTTGTCTTTTTCGTCCGTCATAAGCTGACCTCTCTGCCGAAGACCGTGATGGCCAGGCTGACCCGTTTGGCCATCCGGTCGACGAGCGGGATGATCCTCTCGTAGGGAATGCGCTTGGGCCCGATGACGCCCAGGGTCCCGAGGACCTGGTTGCTGTAGCCGTAATGCGACAGGACGAGGGAGCAGTCCTCGACATTGGGGAAGTTGGCCTCCGAGCCGATCAGGACCTTGACCCGGTCCAGGCTGATGAAATCCGAGAGCAGACGGACCAGAGCGGCCTTCTCTTCGAAGCTGCGAAAGAGGGAGCGGAGCTTGACCAGGTCGGACAGCCCGCCCTTCCCGAGCAGGCTCGACGTGCCTTCGAGGAAGATGCGCTCCTCCCCTTCCTTGTCGATCGACGTCTTGAGGAGGTCGAGGAGCTTGTTCAGGATGTCCTCGTACTTGGTCCGGTGCTTGGGCAGCTCCCGCACCAGGGCTTCGCGGATCGCCAGGATCGTCTTGCCGCGGAAATTCTGGTTGACGTATTGGGAGACCCGGTCGAGCTCGGCCTGGGTCAGCGGCGCCGGGGATTCGAGCGTCTCCGTCAGGACCATGTGGAACGGGGTCACCAGAATGACCAGGACGCGGCGGTCCGAGATCTTGACGAACCGCAGGTGCTCGAACGGCAGCCGGAAGATGCGCGGCGAGATGACAAAGCCCAGGGCATCGGAGGAATCGGCCAGGATGCGGCAGGCCTGAAGGAGGAGGGCGTCGAGGTCGGCCGTTCGCTGGGGAAATTCCTCCTGGATGACCGGGACCCTCTCCTCCGGAAGGGCCTTCTCCGAAAGGAGCCGGCCGACATAATAGCGCAGGCCCTTGTCGGTCGGGACCCGTCCCGACGAAGTGTGCGGCTGGGACAGGTAGCCCATCGCCTCGAGCTTGGCCATGATGTTGCGCAGCGTCGCCGGCGAGGCCGTGATCCGCCGTGTCTCGGAGATCGCCCCGGAGCTCACCGGCCGGCCCTGGCGGACAAAGCTCTCGACGACCAGGTTCAGGACCTTCTTGTCTTTGTCGCGAAGCGCCGATTTGGCCATACTCTTCCCTTGGAGATTTTTATAGCATTAAAGGCGAGGGGTGTCAAATGACTGACAGTCAGAGGGTCGTCCTTCAAAAATTCTAATTCCAGCGTATCCAACCACTTGCGAGTAGTCCCCCGAGGCCTCGCCGGATGTTTGGTAGCGCACGAGCTCGGCCTTCGACGCGCCCAGGGCGAGCGACGCGACGAGGGCCGCGGCGGTCGGCTGGAAGCCGCACATCGAGATCCTCTCCGCGGTGACGGTTTCGAAGAGCCCGGCCGGGTCGAGGTCGAGCACTTTGCGGATGGCCGTCATGTCCTTCGTTTCGGCCGTCTTCTGGCTGACATAATGACTCATGTCCGTGCTGGCCACGATGAGCGTTTCGCGGCCGTCATCCCGGATGGCTCGGGCCAGGGCCCGGCCGAGCGCCTCGAGGTCGGCATAGCGCGCCAGGTGCGAGACGGAGATGGGGACGATGGCGGCATCGCCGCGAAAATACTGGATAAAGGGCAGCTCGACCTCGAGCGAATGCTCGCCGAGATGGGCCTCCTCGCTCTCTTCGACGAGCGGGCAGCCGGCGAGGATCCGCGAGGCCAGGGACTCGTCGACCGGGCTGTCCCCGAGAGGCGTGCCCCAACTCCCCCGGACCTGGATGGCGAACAGGGGATCGATCTCCCGGTGGGCAGGCCCGAGAATGACGCAGATCCCCGGGATCCTGGCGGAGGAAAAGACGGCCCCGGCGACCGGTCCGGAATAGACGTAGCCGGCGTGGGGCGCGACGAGGGCGATGGACGTCTTCGGGGCGGCGGCCGGGTCGATCATCCCGGCGATCGTCTGGCGCAGCTTTTCCCGTCCGGCGGGATAGAATTGACCGGCGACAAAAGGCTTTCTTTTCATGACCTCCACCTCCCTTTTCAGGCCTTTACCAACATAGGCGCGGAGGTCGGCGATGTCAAACGGGCACGGAGGCCGGGTGGACGTGACGGTCAGAGGGCCTGCCGCTTCTCTTCGAAACGGACGCCCAGCTTCTCGAGCTCTTCGAGGATCGGTCCGTAGATCTCGGGCTCGACGGGAACGTGGACTCCCGGCGAGGCGAACTTGCCCTCGAGGACGAGGCGGGCGCCGATGGCCGCGGGCAGTCCGACCGTCCGCGACATGGAGGAGTCGCCGCCGGGAACGCCGTAATCGATCAGGGTCGAGACGATCCTCTGGGTCTTGCCCGGACTCCGTCCGGACCAGGAACTCATGCTGGAGGACGACCATGTCCCTCTCCCCCTCCTCGTAGCGGAGCCTGTCGATCATGAGGGCGGTCAGATTGTCGAGGGCCGAGCCTTTGGCCGCCGGAAGCGGCCTGGCCTCGAAAAGCCCCAGCCATTCGAGGCGGGAGATGATGGCCGATCCCGCCTCGAGTCCGAGCCTGGAGGCCACGGCGCCCTTCGCATCGGCGCCCGGAGGGGCTTGGGCCAGCTCCCGCATGAGGCCGTCGAAGGTGACGCCCGCGCGGTCCTTGGGGGCGTCGTCGAGGAGCCCGAGCTCGACCATCTTCCTGAGGGTCTCGCACCAGCCGGGATAGCGGAGCGTTCCGCGGAAGACGGAGAGGGCCTCGGGGATGCCGTAGGCTTCCCTGTAGGCGACGGAATCCCGGTTGGGATAGCCTTCGAATTCTCCGAGCCCGGGGATGCCGATCGTCTCGGGCCGGGCGAACAGGTCCGCGGCCGGGATGGTCACGATCCGGCCGTCCTTGAGGAACTTGGCCGAGTTCTTGGAGGCCAGCAGAACGCCGCGCGGACTCCAGGAGAACTTGTAGCCGAACGGATTGGTGTTGGCCTCGGGCGCCGGAAGGCCGCCGCACCAGGACTTGAAGCCGACGACCTTGCCCCCGGCGTCGTGGACCTCGTGGATGACGCGCATGGCCTCCATGTGATCGATGCCGGGATCGAGACCCAGCTCGTTGAGGAGGACGACGCCCCGCTCCTTGGCCCGGGCGTCGAGCGCCCGCATCGCCGGACTGACATAGGAGGCGGTGATCATGGGCCGGCCCTGCTCGATGGCCAGCTCCGCAACGACCGGGTGGAACGTGTAAGGCACCATGCTGACGACGAGGTCGGCCCGGCCGATGGCCGCGGCCAGGGCGGCCCTGTCGGCGATGTCGAGGACCTCGGACGTGCCGCGGGGATGGCCGGCCACGAGCTTGGCCGCCCGGCCGGCTTCGACATCGGCGACCGTCACGGAAAAGTCCGGCTGGCCGAGAAGGTAGTTCACGAGCGGCCGGGCCACCAGGCCCGCGCCGAGGACGAGCACTTTTTTCATGAGCGACTCCCCAAAGAAGCGTGTGTCAGCCGACGTATTCGGCGAGATAGGCGTAGGCGGGCGTGAGCTCGCCGCGATAGAGAATGACGGCCCGGCGCAGCACGTCGGGCAGGCCGCTCTCGGCGAAGGGCCGGTCGAAGCGGGCCGCCGCGAGGGACGGGATGTATTCTCTCAGCTTGCCGCTGAAGTAGGTCGAGGATTCGAGGGGCAGCTCGGCCGGGAGGTTGTAGACGGCCAGCACCGCCGGCCCCCGGCCCGAGAATCCGGGAACGGCCTTGTCCTCGAAGGGGTCATAGACATAGACCGGGTTCTCCGAGTCCGTGGCCTGGACGGTGCACTCGATCGACCCGTTGATGTCGCAGGTGATGTCGCCGACGACGCGGAGCCGGGGCGGGGCATCGCCGGAGTAGAGCTTCTTGAGGAAAGGCTTGGTGATGTACTTGGGGAATTTCGGCGTCCAGTAGATCCCGTTGACCACGGCCGTGAGGTAGGGTACCAGGTCTTCCGTGATCGGCCTGTAGCCTTGGGGATTCCGGTAATAATCCTGGAGGTCGAAGGGCTTTCCGGGGTCGATGGGCCTGACCATGTCCTCTTCGTGGAACACGGCCTTGTAGAGATTCCGGTGGGTCTTCTCCCCGCGCTGGAAGAGCAACGGCAGGTCGGCCGGGCGGATGGACTCGACCGGCAGAATATCGAAGATCTCCTGGGCCCCCTCGGAAACGTGGCCGTATCCGAAGAACCCGAAGACGATCGGGCCCAGCTCCTGCGGAGGACCCTGCTTGACGAGCTTCCAGGCCAGCTTGCCGACAGCCTCCTTGGCGTCGACGAGGCTCTGGTAGCGGTGGGTCGGTTGGAGGATGGTGAAGGGATTCGCCAGGCCCTCGGCCTCGAGGCGCTTGCCCAGGGTCCAGAGCGTGTCGATCATGCCGGCGTGCCCGGCATAATTGCCGAAATAGAGCACCCGCCGGCCCTTTTCGTCGACCAGCTTCTCGTAGTCGATGATGGTGCACCCGAAGTCCATCATCTTCTTGAGCATGGGCATGTTCTGGGCCTGGCCTTTGGCCGTATGGGAGAAAAAGAGGTAGGTTTTGCCCTTTTCGATGAGGTCCATGGGGATCTCTTTGAGGGCCAGGATGATCGGGCAGGGCGAGAGCGTTTCTTCGACCGGGATGCCGGCCAGGCGGTAGTCGGCGTCGTTGAAGATCCGGATCTCCGACGGCTGGATCCGGAACTCGACGGGGTACTTGTCGGCGAGCTCCCGGGCGTGGGAGGGGATCAGGGGGACCCGCTTTTCCCACTTGTTGATATCTTCTCTGCGGATGCCGAACTTGGTGTTCATTGCGAATGCCTTAGGGGACGATATAGTTAGAGGTCAATTATGGCACATTCGCCCCGGGCGTTCAACTCCGCCGGGAAGGGCATATCGAAGTTGACGGATAAGGGGCGGAACGGCTAAGATGGGCGGGATGATCCGGTTCCATAACACGCTGGGAGGGCAGGTCGAGGACTTCGTCCCGATCGGGCCCGGGCAGGTCAAGCTCTATACGTGCGGCCCGACGGTCTACGATTTTCCCCATATCGGGAACTGGCGGGCTTACATCTTCGAGGACCTGCTCAAGCGCTTCCTCGTCTTCCGCGGCTTCAAGGTCGTCCACGTCATGAACATCACCGACGTCGACGACAAGACGATCCAAGGGGCCCGGGCCAAAGGGGTGGGCCTCGACGAATACACCCGGCCGTTCATCGAGGCCTTCGGCCGGGACCGCGACACCCTCAATATCCTGCCGGCCGACCATTACCCCCGGGCGACGCAGCATATCCCGGAGATGGTCGCGCTCGTCAAGACGCTCCTCGAAAAAGGCTTCGCTTACAGGAAAGACGGATCGATCTACTTCGCCATCGACAAGTTCCCCGCCTACGGGCGCCTGTCCAAGATCAATCTCGAGGACCGCCGGCCGGGGGCCCGCGGCGACGCCGACGAATACGAGAAGGAGAGCGTCCACGACTTCGCCCTCTGGAAGGCGCCCAAGGAGGGCGAGCCCTTCTGGGAGACCGAGATCGGCCCGGGCCGGCCGGGCTGGCACATCGAATGCTCGGCCATGAGCGCCAAGTATCTCGGAAAGACGTTCGACATCCATTGCGGCGGCGTCGACAACATCTTCCCCCACCACGAGAACGAGATCGCCCAGTCGGAGGCGGCCAACGGGGTCAAGTTCGTCAATTACTGGCTGCACTGCCACCACCTCGTCGTCGACGGCCAGAAGATGTCCAAGTCCAAGGGCAATTTCTACCGGCTGGGCGACATCCTGGCCAAGGGCTATGACCCCCTGGACGTCCGCTATCTCCTCCTCTCCACCCACTACCGGAAGATGCTGAATTTCACCTTCGAGGGCCTGGACCAGGCCCGGACCGCTCGCCAGAGGATAGGGAACTTCCTGGGCGAGCTCAAGGATGTTTCCGGAAGCGCGGGGGAAGGAGCTCCGATCGATCCGCTCATCGAGGCCGCGCGTTCCGGGTTCGTCGCCAGCCTCGACGACGACCTCAACATCGCCGAGGCTCTGGCCGCGGTGTTCACCCTGATCAAGGACATCAATCCCCTGCTCGTTCAGGGCGGGGTCTCGAAAGAGGGGGCCGGCGAAGCTCGCCTCCTTCTTCGCGGAGATCGACACGGTCCTGGCCATCAAGCCGGCCCCGGCGATCGCGGCCTCAGGGAAGATCGAAGCGAATCAGTCACGTCCGGGGAACGCTCGGCGTCATGCCCGCCGAGCTCCTCGGATTCTCCGGACGAATCGACTCGAAGCCGAGATCCTGGCGAAGATCGCGGAACGGCAGAAAGCGAGAGCCGCCAAGGACTTCGCCAAGGCGGACGCAATCCGCCGCGAAGCTCCTGGCCATGGGCATCGTCCTCGAAGACACCAAGGACGGGGTCCGCTGGAAGAAAGTCGGGCCGCCCAAGGCCTGACGACGCGAAGGCCGGAGGATCGTCGGTGACAATCCCGGGAAAAGCGACCCAGGCGCTGGGGCGCTCGGGCGAAGAGATCGCCTGCCGTCATCTTCTGGGAAAGAACTACGAGATCATCGCCCGCGGCTTCCGCATGTTCCGCGGCGAGATCGACATCATCGCCCGGGACGGAGAGACGCTCGTCTTCGTCGAGGTCAAGGCCCGGGCCGACGAATCCCACGGGCGGCCCGAGGAATCCGTGACCCCCGGCAAGCAGCGGCAGATCCGGAAGATCGCCCAGGGCTATCTCCTCGAGCACCCCTCCCCCGGCGTCGCTTGCCGCTTCGACGTCATCGCCATCCTCTTTCGCGGGCCGGACGACTGCCGGCTCGAACACTTCATCGACGCGTTTTGAAGCGATCCCGACCGGCCGGACCGGGCCTAAAAGGCATAGGAGAACCCGGCCCGGAGGTTCCGGCCGGGCTCGACCATGGCGTCGGGGTCGGCCCTGGCGATGTAGGTGGCGTTGAACACGTTGGCCAGCGTGACGAAGAGATCGAGTCCCCGCCACATGTAGCCGACCCTGAGATTGACCAGCTCGGATGAGGCGACGGCGATCTCCGCCGGCCCGGGGTCGCTCTTGGCCGCGCTGAAGGTCGCGTTGAGCTCGGCCGAGAAGCGGTCCTTCCAATATCTCGTTCCGGCATAGATACGGAACGGCGGGACGTCGTTCAGCGGGTCGCCGGTGGCCAGGCTTCGCCCCCGGATCACGGCGAAATTGCCGAAAACCTTCCAGCCGGCGAGGACGAACGCCTCGGCCTCGAACTCGAGACCCCGGAGGAGGCCCCGCTCGATATTCCCGTAGGTGTACGTGCTGGGGTCGAGCCGGAAGCGCTCGATCATGTCGTCGATGAGGTAGCGGAACGCGTACAGGCCGAGGAAGTAGCGTTTGCCGGGGAGCTTGAGCCCGCCGTCGAGGTTGAAGCTGCTCTCCGGCTTCAGGTCGGGCTGCCCGATGATGAAGCCGCGGCCGCTGATGCCCGTGTAGAAGCGCTCGTTGATGCTGGCCAGGCGGTAGGCCCGGGACACGTTGACGAACGCGGTGAGCTCCCTGGCCAGCTTGTAGGATACGGCCACGAAGCCCGTCGGCTGGCTGTCCGTGGTCACGGTCGGCGGCGGAAGAACACCGGGGGGGATCTCCCCGCTGGGAGACTGGGCCTTCATCCGGAGCAGGTCGTAGCGAACGCCGCCGAGGATGTCGAGACGTTTGATCCCGGAATAATCCGCGGAGAGAAAGGCCCCGAAATCGCCCCGGCTGGCGCTGAGGTAAGGGTACTCCTCCTGCACGTCCGTCACGGCCCCGGACTCATCGTAGCTGGTGTATTTATTGTAGGCGTGGGCCGCCGGCCCGGCCGAAATAATCGAGGCCGCCCTCCAGACGGAGCGCCGGCGCGAGCTTCTTCGAATAGGACGCCTGGGCGCCGAATTCGGTGCTGTCGGTCTTGGCATAGGACTCCTTGGTCAGGAATCCGTCGTAAGGTATCGGTCAGCGTCTCGAGGAAGTTGGGATTGACGAAGGCGTGGAAGAGGATCTCCCCGTCCCGGCCGACGTTCTTCTCTTTCCAGTGGATCTGAACGAGGTTCTGGTCCTCGCGCGGATACCAGGTCGGCTTGGTCGAGGCCGTGACGCTCGGCTTGCCGATGTCGGTACCCCGGGCGGCCAGGAGGCCGATGTCGATCTCGCGCTTGTCCGTCCGATGGGCCGCCTTGGCCAGGAGACTTCCCTGGGTGAACTGGGATTGCAGGATCTTCGTCCCTCCCGGCGCGCGATAGAGACCCGCGTCATCCCGGTGGAAGGACAGCGAGAAGGCCCACGTCCCGGTCGAGCCGTCGAGGCCCAGGCCGATCCGGTTCTCCCCGTTGACCGTGCCGTAGCCCGCCAGCACCCGGCCATGGAGCCCGGGCTCGAAACGGGGTTCGCGGGTCAGGATGTGGATGACGCCGCCGATCGCGTCCGAGCCGTAGAAGACCGACGAGGCGCTCCGCAGGACCTCGATCCGCTCGACATCGTCGGGACTCACGAACGAGGCGTTGGGGCCGGTCCGGCGGTCGCTTTCGAGGCGGGCGCCGTCGATGAGGTAGAGGACCCTGCGGCGGGCCAGACCCCGCACGGACGGGACGAGCGAGAACCCCGCCGATCCGAGTGCGCCGACGCCGGGGACGTCCTGGAGGCCCTCGTTGATGTTCGGAACCATCTCTTCGGACAGGGTCTCGCCCGAGATGACCGTGCTGGCCGCGGGGACCTGGATCGAGGGCTCGGGGTAGCGCATGGCCGTGACCACGACCTCCTCGTTCTGTTGGATGAGCGGGACGAGGACGAATACGACCGGCTTGGCCAGCTCCTTGGGCCCGATCTCGAATTCGCGCTCGTAATAGTCGGGATGGATGACCTCGAGGACGAAGCGCCCGGCGCCGGGGACGGCGAGGATGAAACGCCCCTCGGCGTCCGTTTCCGTCCTGGCGCCGCTCGCCCGGTGCAGGACGACCGCGGCGGCGATGGGATTATCCAACGCTCCGACGACTTGGCCGTGGATCTCGGCGGCCGGGGCGGCGGCCGCGGCGAGCGAGAGTGAGAGTGAGAGTGAGAATGAGAGGAGGCCGGCGAAGAAGGTTTTGCGCATAAATCCCTCCGAGATGAGTTAGACACGCCGCGGGAACGAATTCTTCCCGACCGTCAGGCTCCGGCCCGCCGGAGGTCGCGGCTCGCCCAGTTTTTTCACCCGGCCCGGGTCAGCGGACTCGCCCTGGCCAGCTCGGCGACGGTCTTGCCCGAAACAGGATGGCGGAGCCGGGGGGCGATCTCCTTCAGCGGAACGAGAACGAAATTCCTCCGCTCGAGCCGGGGATGCGGAATGACGAGTCCGGGCGTCTCGAGGACGAGCCTTCCGGCGAACAGGATGTCGATGTCGATCGTCCGCGGCCCTTTGAGGACCGTGGGCCGCCGCTTCATCTCGGCCTCGACGGATTTCGCCAGGCGGAGGAGCGCCGGCGGATCGAGCTCCGACCGGACCTCGAGGACCTGGTTCAGGAACCAGGGCTGGTCCGCGATAATCCGCGGGCTCGGTCTCGTAGACGGAGGAGGCCGCGAGCACCTCGACGCCGTTCCGTTCGAGAAGCCGGCGGGCCCGGGCCAGGTTCGCCGGGCGCCGCCCGAGGTTGCTGCCGAGGCTCAGGTAATAGATCATGACGGTCCTGTCCAGCCTATTCTAGCCATTTCGAGCCGGCGCGCAATGCGGCTCCGGCCACCGGCCGCCGTTGCCGGGGGCCCCCGGTTCGACTATAATGGAGTGATCATGACGAGCGAAGAGATCCTCAAGGCGCGTTTGAACGGGCTTGGGCACTGGACCGGCAACACGCCCCTCCTGGCCATCGATTTCAGCTTCGACGGCCAGCGGCGCGTCCTCTATGCCAAGGCCGAGAACCTCAATATGACCGGCAGCATCAAGGACCGGATGGCCTGTCACGTCATCCGGCGCGGCTATGAGCGCGGCACTCTGAAGCCCGGCGCGCCGATCATCGAGGCGACGAGCGGCAACACGGGCATCTCCTTCTGCCGCCTTCGGCCGGGCCCTCGGGCATCCGGTGACGATCTTCATGCCCGACTGGATGAGCCAGGAGCGCAAGGACCTGATCCGCAGCCTCGGGGCCCGCGTGCGGCTGGTCTCGAAGGAGGAAGGCGGGTTCCTGGGCAGCATCCGCCTGGCCGAGGAGTACGCCGCTTCCCTCGAAAGCGCGTTCCTGCCGCGGCAGTTCTCCAACGAGGACAACGTCGAGGCCCACTACCGGACGACCGGGCCCGAGATCTGGTGGCAGCTCCGCTGGCAGGGCCTGCGGCCCGACGCGTTCATCGCCGGCGTGGGCACGGGCGGGACGATCATGGGCACCGGCCGTTTCCTGAGGGAGAAGAACCCCTCGGTCAAGCTCTACCCCCTCGAGCCGTCCAACTCGCCGACGATGTCGACCGGCCATAAGGTCGGCAAACATCGCATCCAGGGCATCAGCGACGAGTTCATCCCGCCCATCGTCGACCTGTCGAAGCTCGACCGGGTCGTGGCCGTCGACGACGGCGATTCCATCCTCATGGCCCAGAAGCTCGCCGCCGAGATCGGCGTGGCCGTGGGCATCTCGTCCGGGGCGAATTTCCTTGGCGCGTTGGAGGTCCAGAACGAGCTCGGCCGCGACGCCGTGGTCGTGACGGTCTTCTCCGACGACAACAAAAAATATCTGAGCACGGACCTGCTCCGCGAGGAACCGGTCAAGGAGGGCTTTCTGAGCCCCCGGATCAAGCTCCACGGCTTCCGGGCCTTCAAGCGCGTCTGCCAGACGTGCTGCGATCCGGAGACCTGCGTCGCCGACCACCCGGACGGGGTCCCGGCCGAGGAGCTGGCCCTGTCCCCCTGCCCTTGGCGCTACCCGGACGGATCGCGCTAGATCAGCTGACTTCCTGGAGGCTCACGACCAGGCGGCTGCCCTCGGCGAGGGGCTCGACCTTCACGATGAACGTGTGACCGCCGATCGCCGCCTCTCGCGCCGCTTCGTCGCCCGTTTCGCGGGCCTTCCGTACGGCCTCCGCCACGGAAGAGCTGCGGAGGACCTCCCAGAAATGCCGGCCCTCCGGGGCTTCGTGGCCGGCGATGCGATGAAAGCTCTCGTTGCAGAGCAAGATCCGCCCGTCCTTGTCGATCACGCAAAGGCCCTCCCGGACGGAGGCCAGGATGCGCCGGATCTCCTCGTTCTGCAACCTCGTCTCCTCGAACATGCCTTTGAGCCGGCCGGTCATCGCGTTGAAGCCGCGGGCGAAATCCCGGAACTCTGCCGCTCCGGCGCGTCGAAACGGCGACATCGAAATCGCCGGCCGCGACCCGCTTCGAGGCGTCGACGACCTCGCGAACCGGAGCCGCCACCGACCTCGCCAGGAAGAAAGCCAGAATGAACGCGACCAGGGTCACAGCGCCGACGACCTTCATCAGATCGGCGCGGAGGGCGGCCATGAGGGCCTCGAAGTCCTTCATGAAAGAGCTCAGGCGCAGGGCCCCGACCACCCGGCCTTCGGACTTGAGAGGGACGCTCAAGTACATCATGGTCGCCTTGAGCGTTGAGCTCGGCCTGATGGACATCCTCGTCTCGCCTCTCAGGGAGGCTTGGATCTCGGGCCTATAGAGGTGGTTCTCCATGTCCCGGGCTTCTTTCTCGGAGTCGGCAAGGACGTTCCCGGTCCTATCGATGATCGTGATCCTGGCCGCCGTCGCGCGACTGAATGACGAGACCAGCCCGGCCAGGTTTCCGGTCCCTGAGCCGGTGAGATAGGGGACGATCTGGCCTTCGAGAATCCGGGCCATATGCTCCAGGCTCGCCGACCGCTCCTCGATGTGGTGCGTCCGCATAAGCGGCGGCGCGAACAACGTCACCGCCGCGGCGAGGAGGACGATGACGGCCGCGTAGCCCAGGAAGATCCGCAGGAAAAGCGTCTTCTTCATCGTCTGAACGGATATTATAGACAAATCGCCGCGCTTTGACATCGTTTTTTGCGGCGCCCCGGCGTTCCCCTGCCCCGACAGTCGCGGCAGGAGTATAATGGAAGAAAAGCGTTTGGAGGGACCCCATGGAAAAACTCGCCTTGGCCCTAGGTTTGCTGGCCCTGGGATTGGTCGGATTCGCCGCCGCCCCGGAGAAGTTCGAGAAGGACATCATCCCGACGTCCAAGGGCGATCTCGAGATCACCTTTCTCGGCCACGCCTCGCTGATCCTGGTTTTCGAGGGGAAGACGATCCACGTCGACCCCTACGGCGAAGTCGCCGATTACGGCGCGCTCCCCAAGGCCGATCTCGTCCTCGTGACCCACGACCATTCCGACCATCTGGATCCCAAGGCGCTCAAGGCGATCCTCACGAAGGACACGGTGATCGTCGGCTCCGAGTCCTGCGCCCCGAAGCTTCCGGGAGGCGCCTTGATCATGGCCAACGGCGACACGCGGTCCGTTCTGGGCCTGGCTATCAAGGCCGTTCCGGCCTACAACATCGTCCACAAGCGGCCGGACGGCGCTCCCTTCCACCCTAAAGGCAGCGGCAACGGCTATGTGATCACGTTCGGCGACAAACAGGTCTATATCGCCGGCGACACGGAAAACACGCCCGAGATGAAAGCCCTGCGGTCGATCGACGTCGCCTTCCTGCCGATGAACCTGCCCTACACGATGACCCCGGAGCAGGTGGCCGACGCGGCCCGGGCCTTCCGGCCGAAGATCCTCTATCCCTATCATTACGGGGATACGGACCCGGCCAAGCTGGTGAAGCTTCTCCAGGGGGAAAAGGATATCGAGGTCAGGATCCGCAAGCTCAGCTGACGGCGACTATTTGCCGCCGGAGCAGCCCTTGAGGCCGGTGGCCCGGCCGGTCTCCTCGATATGGTGCTTGATCGTCTTGCCCTTGACCATGTAGATGACGTCCTCGCCGATGTTCGTGGCGTGATCGGCGATCCGCTCGAGGTGGCGGCCGACGAGGATGAGGTCGACGGCCCGCGAGATCGTCCCCGGGTCGCTGCATCATGTAGGTCAGCAGCTCCCGGAAAACCTGGTCGTTGAGCTGGTCGACCTTGTCGTCCCGCTCGCAGACGTCGCGGGCGAGCTGTCATCGCCGTTGACGAAGGCGTCGAGGGCGTCCCGGACCATGTCCTGGGACATCTGGGCCATGCGCGGGATGTCGATCAGCGGCTTGAGCTGGGGGCTCTTGAGGAGGTCGATCGTCCGCTCGGCGATGTTGACGGCCAGGTCGCCGATGCGCTCGAGATCGTTGCTGATCTTCATGGCCGAGGTGATGAACCGCAGGTCCGTGGCCATGGGCTGGCGCAGGGCCAGCAGGCGCATGCACATCTCGTCGATCTCGATATCGAGGAGGTTGACGGACTCCTCCCGGTCGAGGACCTGGCAGGCCAGCCCCTCATCGCGGTCCTTGAGGCCCCGGATGGCCAGGGCGATCTGCTCCTCGGCCCGGGCGGCCATCTCCAGGAGCTTTTCCTTGAGGTTTTTGAGCTCCTCGTCGAACGGTCGCTCTATCTTGGACATCCTTCCTCCTCGATGGGCCGGAGCGTGCCCGCCTGAACGGGCATCAGATCATTGTGCCGCCAGTGTAGCGTTTTCGGACCCTTGAATCAAGCCTGCGGACCGGCGCCCATCCGGAGGAGCCACATCGTCCCAGCTCACTTGATCGATGTATTGATGACGCTGTAGAGGGCGGTTTCGGGGATGACCTGGCCGGCGTTATAGAGGATGAAATAGATCCTGAGGCCCTGGGGCGTCTGCACGACGGTGAAGTCCTCAGGCTCGACCTGATTTGTGAGGGTCCCATCCTTGGAATAGCCCGCGACGAACGGCGATGCCGCGAGGGCGATGGTCAGGCCGTCCGTCGTCGTCCCGTCGAAAAGACCCGCTTTGGTGTTGACATAATCGCCCGTACACCGGACGGCCCGGGAGAAGGTGTGGAATGTCCCCAAGGCGTCGATGACCGGCGTGATGCCCGGAGCCCCGCCTTCGGGCGGGCAAAGAATATCGAGCCGGACGCCGTCTTCCCGGGCGAAATCCAGGCCGTCGGTCGACACGGCGCTCAAGAGCCGCCCGTGGTCGCTCGTGGCCCCATAGTACATCCGGAACCGGCCGTCATCGAGCAGGATGACCCGGCCCGCCCCGATCCCGTTCGTCTCGTACCCGGCGCCGGAATACGTCAGCCGCTCTCCGGGATCTCCGACGAACGTCAAGCCGCCGTCCGTCGAGAGCGCGCTCTTGATGGCCTTGTATCCTCTGTTGTTGACCAGGCCCTGTTTCTGATCGAGCCAGTACATCCGGAAGGAACCGTCGGGATTGCGGACGATGCAGTGCGCGAAGAGCGTGTAGCCCTCGAATCGATAGCCCGCTTCCTTTGTGAAGCTCAAGCCGTCGTCCGAGATCCAGCTGACCATGCCCCACCAGTCCGGTTCGGCGGGGGTATCCGCGACGGCATAATAGAGACGGAAGCGGCCGTCGTCCAGGCGGATAATGAAGGGATCGGGGCCGCCGTTGCCCGTCTGATCCTGTCTCAAGACGACGCCCTCGAAAGTCCAACCGCTGGATATCCTCAGGCAGGTCGCCGGCGTCCCGCTGCAGGTGAAGGGTTTGGGCGTCGTGTCTCGTCGTCGTCGTACCCTTGGCTCCGCAGCCGGCGAGGCTCAGCAACCCTATCGCCGAGGCCATAGAGATAACGAGGAAAACGCTGACTTTCAATCTCATAACGGACCTCCCCCGTGGTCGAACGGGTCGGTTATCAAGGCCTTGCCGCGGCCAGTATTCGCTCATGTTACGGAAAAGCGGACGGGGAATGCAAGCGGAGAAATGGGGGAGAGAAAAATGGCTCCCTGCACGGGGAATCTACTCAGTAATCCGGTACTTGATGATGGTCCACTCGCCGTCTTCATTGACCGTGGCCGTCCAGAATCCTCCTGGCAGAGGAGCCATCTTATTGGGGAACGTACCATCCACGATCATGACGCTACTAAGGAAGCGGCCCGCGCTGTCGAAGACGTCCATCCTCGGCTCAGCTCTATCGGCAATTAAGTCATAGGGCTGGACCCAGATATTCCCTTCGGCGTCGACTTGATGTTAGAGTACGCGGGTTTGTATCGCGGGAACTCGGTGTTCCTGACTATCCAATCGGGAGCGCCTCGCTTCTGGGCTCCAACACCGCCGGCTCTGCTATCGGGGGTTGCCATGTCAAGATACAATTCCTTGTCTTTGGCTGTGACCTCGGCGGGCTTATAGGGGTGGAAAAACGACGATGTCTTGCCCTTATCCGGGTCATGTATTTCGAATTCATACTTTCCTGAATAGCCGATTATGACCTTTCCGGCCGGAAAGACCTCCCAGAAGACTGAGGCGGCGAATGGTTGGGGACATTGATGTTGAGAGGCTCGGTAATGTATTTATTTTCCGGACATCGTGCCGATAAATGGTCTTAATGAACTCAAGGTCTGAGGAATAGAGGTCGATAAACATTTCTTGTGGGGCGTTCATATCTTCACGATTGATCTTCTCCTTCTGGACTAGAAACCGTCCGTCGGGAAGGGCCCGCATCTTCCACCACGTCCCACCGCTCATATCGACGGGGACCGACGTTCGCGAAGTAGTCGTTGCCGTCGAAAATAGAAACGCGCATGTTTCTTAACTCCCAGACGTACAATCGACCCTTGGACCACCTGATTTCTCAGGGACTTGCCGAATTCTCCGGGGCCTTGCCCAGGACGACCTATCGTCGCAAGAAATATACCGGAAGCATCGAACTTCTTTATGTTTCCTTCTCTATAATCGCAGACGTATAGATTGCCTTGATCGTCGAGGGTAATATCGAGAACCTGAGCAAAAAAGGCCTTCCCAGCCATCGACTCATCTGTAATCTTGACCTCAGGAACAAAGCGAACTTTGCCTGTCTGGTAAATCTCTGATAGGTTCTTTTCAAGGCCTGTGTTCCGCTGCTATAAGAGCGCCGACTCCAAAGAGCAACATGAGAATGATTGTAAAGAAAGAACTTGTCTTTTTCATGGCCCACCTCTCTTATATCGATTTTAATGGGATATGTCCTCTGGATTCAAGCGTGAGCTGTTGTGCTGGACCTGCCCGCTGGAACATGACATTATTTTCGACAAAGAACGGGGACTTCTTCCTAGTATCCTGTAAGTGGCTGAATGAGAAGGTCCAGCGGAAAGAGGTTTCTCCGCTGGTGCGCGAACCTTTCCGGTCTCTCTATTCTATAGGATTAGGGAAAGGTTCAGAATGGCTCCTCGGGCAGGACTCGAACCTGCAACCTAGTGGTTACAAGCGCCCAAAATTTCTTCTGGGCTTGGACTATCTCTTCACCCGTCCCGTGAGAAGGGCTGAGGGTGCCGGGCGCTTCCCACGGATCGGATCCGCGGTACGAGCGATGCTCTAGTCTCTGCACCTTCCCCGTCCCACCGGGACGGGGCTTGGCTCAGGATTACCCTTCTTCGCCTCAGCGGAAGGGCGGGCTTCCCTGAATTCACCCGGTTTTTCAACCACGATCTCTCGTGGAAGCTGCGATGACAC